>JADCJC010000125.1 GCA_020247395.1 Rhodocyclaceae bacterium | reverse complement strand
CACTGCCAACTTCACCCGCTCGCGACGGTTTTTATTGATCCGGCAAGCAAATATGGAAAACCATTTCAGCCATTCCCGTCCCCGCGCACAACCACAAGGGTTGCTCCGGACGGGGACCCGTCAACTTTATTCAGCACAGGTGATTCCGATATCGGGCTCCCGCCTTCGCCGCAGCGTGGAGATTCACCATATTTACTTGCCGGATCAATAGAAGTTCCCACAGCTAAAAGTCCTTGATTGACGGGAATTTTCAGCGTTTTTTGCCTTAAGTAGCCCGCCGAATGGCGGGTTTTGTTTTTTGGCATAGCCTGCATGGTGCGGGGTGAGCCGCAGCATGATTCGCGATAAGTTTGCCGGCATGCGAAAATGTGCAAATGTATTTGCGTGACTTAATCTCAAAGTTGGGCGGCGAAGCGGTGGGAGAGGTCAGTGCAGCGTTGACGGGAGTCGGCACGCTCGAAAAAGCAGACGCTGGCGAGATATCGTTCCTTGCTAACCCAAAGTATCGTAGCGCCTTGGCCGAGACGAATGCTGCGGCGGTCATTGTTGCGCCGAGCGAGCGCGACGCGAGTGATAAACCGCGCATCATAGTAGACAATCCTTACGCGTACTTTGCCAGGGTGGCCCAGTTGTTTGCGCCGCGCCATATCCATCGGGCGGGCGTTCATCCCAGTGCCGTGGTTGGGTCGAACGCCGTTGTTTCTGCCTCGGCGTCGATTGCCGAATTTGTCTCGATTGGTGACAACAGCGTCATCGGTGAGCATGTCCGACTAGGTCCGGGCACAGTCATTGGTAACAACGTTCGGATTGGCGCGTCCAGCGAGTTAACGGCTCGGGTGGTAGTGTATTCGGATTGTCAAATTGGCGAGCGGGCCATGATCCACGCGGGTGTCGTCATTGGCGCAGACGGATTCGGCTTTGCCAACGATAACGGGGTTTGGATCAAAATTCCGCAGACCGGGCGTGTCGTGATCGGCAATGATTGTGAGATCGGTGCCAACACCACGATCGACCGTGGCGCAATAGAGGATACGGTTCTTGGCGACGACGTAAAGCTCGACAACCAAATTCAGATCGGCCACAACTGCGTAATCGGTGACCACACCATCATCGCCGGTTGCACGGGAGTCGCCGGCAGTACATTGATTGGTAAACGGGTGATGATTGGCGGGGCTGTGTCGATCACCGGTCATCTGTCGATCTGTGACGACGCGGTGCTATCGGCAAACGCGTTCGTGACGAAGTCAATCAGCAAGCCGGGTATGTACAGTTCGGGGTTGCCGCTAATGGCTCATCGAGACTGGCTGAAAAATACGGCGCAGCTGCGTCATCTCGACGAACTGGCGGATAAGGTTAAAAATGTTGCGCGAAAAGCGAACCACAAGGGAGACGCGTCATGAGCCTGCAGGCAGTTATGGATGTCGAAGAAATCAAGACGTATCTACCACACCGTTATCCATTTTTGTTGGTCGACCGTGTATTGGAACTCGATCTTGAGCACAAAAAAATTCGGGCGCTGAAGAATGTCAGCGTCAATGAGCCGCACTTTCCCGGACATTTTTCCTATTACCATGTCATGCCCGGTGTGCTGATCATTGAGGCGCTCGCGCAGGCTTCTGCGATCTTGTCATTCAAGCTGATGGGTATCAAGCCCGATGACAAAACCGTCTATTACTTTGCAGGCATTGATGGTGCACGCTTCAAGCGGCCAATCACCCCTGGAGATACGCTTATGCTTGAATCGCAAGTAACGGGCGAGAAGCGCGGCATCTATAAGTTTGCGGTAAGGGCGCTGGTTGGCGATCAACTTGCCTGCGAAGCCGATCTGCTTTGTACGATGCGCAGCGTTCCACAAAACCCCCAATAACGGCGCGAGTATGTCGCAAATACACCCTACCGCCATCGTTGATTCACGCGCCAGAATCGGTGCCGGCGTATCGATCGGCGCGTACACGATTGTGGATGGTGATGTTGAAATCGGTGACAACACCAGCATTGGCCATCACTGTGTTGTGACGGGGCACACAAAGATTGGTTCTGATAATCGTATTTACCATTTTGTTTCGATTGGTGAAGCCAACCAAGACAAGAAGTATCGGGGAGAGCCGACCCGCCTAGTGATTGGCGACGGGAATACCATTCGCGAATTTTGTTCGTTGAACCGCGGGACGGTACAAGATCAAGGTGTGACCAAGGTCGGCAATGATAATTGGCTGATGGCCTATGTACACGTGGCCCACGATTGCATTGTTGGCAACCACACAACGATTGCAAATTGCACACAACTTGCGGGCCACGTGCGGGTCGGGGATTGGGCGACGCTTGGCGGGTTCACCGGCGTTCATCAGTTTGTGAAAATCGGCGCGCATGTCATGTGTGGTGTTTCCAGCGTGGTCCTGATGGATGTTCCCCCATATGTAACATGTGGCGGCAATCCGCTGGCTGCTGTCGGCGTTAATTCAGAGGGACTCAAACGGCGCGGCTATACGCAGGATCAGATCAGCAATATCAAGCGCGCCTACAAGACGCTCTACCGTAGCGGCCTTACCTTTGCCGAGGCGAAAGCGGCGCTTTTGGCTGAGCCTTCGCCAGAGGTTGCGGTGCTGTCGAGTTTCTTGAATGAATCCACCCGCGGAATCGTTCGCTGATGAGCGTCGCACAGCCACTGATCAAGGTTGGAATCGTCGCAGGTGAGCCTTCCGGCGACGCGATTGCCGCATCGCTCATCCGTGCCTTGAAAGCCGAGTTTCCGCAGCTTGAATTTGTCGGTATCGCTGGCCCCAAGATGCAGTCAGCCGGTGCCAAGTCTTGGTTCGACATGGAGATGTTGTCGGTACGCGGATATGTGGAGGTGTTGCGCCGCTTTCGCAAGATATACGCCATGCGTCGCGAGTTACGTTCCCGCCTAGAGCGGGAAAAAGTGCGGCTGTTCATCGGTGTGGACGCTCCCGACTTCAATCTTGGACTGGAACGAGACTTGAAGCGAGCCGGCATCATAACCGTGCACTATGTGAGTCCATCGATCTGGGCATGGCGCGGGGAGCGCATTCACAAAATCAAGGCGGCGGTCGACCATATGTTGACCATCTTCCCGTTTGAGCAGGCAATTTACGACAAGGCGGGGATTGCCTCGACTTATGTGGGCCATCCATTTGCCGATGAGTTTCCAAAGACGAACCCACGTGACGCCGCGCGGACGCAGCTTCGCTTGAAGCCGGCACAACTGGTCGTGTCGTTATTGCCCGGCAGTCGCCAAACAGAATTAGACTATCACGCGGCATTGTTCATCGACACTGCGCGTGTTCTGCTAAAGCAGTTCCCAGACGCAACTTTCCTCGTGCCGCTCGCGACGCGTGAAACGCGCGAGCAATTTGATGCGATGAAATGGAAGATGGGCGCGCAAGACTTGCCGCTGCAAATCCTGTTCGGTCATGCCAATCTGGCGCTCGCTGCAGCCGATGTCGCGTTGGTCGCCAGCGGAACCGCGACACTGGAGGCGGCGATGCTGCGCTGCCCGCATGTGGTTGCATATCGCATGGCGCCCACCACATTTCGTATGATGAAACGTAAAGCCTACCTGCCCTACGTTGGGTTGCCCAACATCCTGGCCGGCGAATGGCTGGTGCCTGAGTTGCTGCAAGACGACGCCACACCCGACAACCTTGCGCAAGCAATGGGTAATTGGATCCGGCACCGCGACCTTGCCAATCGCGCGCGTACCCGGTTCGGTGAAATCCACCAAACGCTGGCGGTTTGCAATTCCGTCCGCGTAGTCGAGGCGCTGCGACCGTTGCTGACCCCATTGCTTGGCGGGAACAATTCCGTCGGGCAACACGCCGCGCAGGGCGCGGCGTTTGCCGAGGCAACCCGTGTTGCTGCGTAGCGCCGTGTTGCGGTCAAGTGTGACGGCATGCGGCACGCTGCGCTGCGGCGTCGACGAGGCTGGAAGGGGGCCATTGGCGGGGGCGGTCTATGCGGCGGCGGTGATCCTCAATCCCGAGAGAAAAGTAGCCGGTTTGGCAGACTCGAAAACGCTTTCGGAGCGGAAGCGTTTCTTACTCGAAGAAAACATTGTTCGTGATGCGATCAGTTATGCCGTCGCGTGGGCAAGCGTTGAGGAAATCGATCAAATCAATATTCTCCAAGCATCGTTGTTGGCGATGAAACGCGCGGTTGAGGCGCTTTCAGCGGCACCGGATGAAGTCATTGTTGACGGCCTGCACGTCCCGGATATCTGCATTTCTGCAACGGCGGTGGTTGATGGTGACCAGCTTGTCGAAGAAATTTCCGCCGCATCAATCCTTGCCAAGAATGCGCGAGATCGTGAAATGGTAAGACTCAGTGAGCAATATCCGGAGTACGGTTTTGCGCAACACAAGGGTTATGGCACCAAGGCACACATGCTGGCGTTGCAACAACATGGCCCCTGCCCCATTCATCGGATGAGTTTTGCGCCGGTTCGATTGGCTGGCGAACGCCGCACGTTCTTGAGAGTCGCCAATTGATGGGCGTCTTGAAGCAAGAATGTCTGAAGACGCCCGTCTTTCCTAGAGTTTGATAAAACATGCCGTCAACACCGGTTGTTATCCGCTCTCGCGACAACGCCACGGTGAAGTTATTGACTGGGCTGGTCCATTCGTCACGCGAGCGAAAAAAAACCGGGCTGACCGTGCTCGATGGCGCGCACCTTGTCGATGCCTTTTTGCGAACCGGACAACGGCCACATTTGGTCATTGTGGCTGAGTCAGCCGCGGAGTCGCCGGACGCTCGGCAAATTCAGGAGCACCTCTCGCGGTCTCAATTTGCCGTCACGTTAGCCGCCGACGTACTGGTAACGGAAGCCTCACAGTTGGAGTCACCGGCAAGGGTGATGGCGATCGTGGCGACACCCACCGCGAGCCCCATCCCGGTCGATGCGCCGGCGGTGCTGGTGCTGGACGGCGTACAAGACCCCGGCAACGTCGGCGCAATGTTGCGTTGTGCAGCGGCCTTTGGTGTTCAGCATGTATTGTTGGGTGCGGGGACGGCTTTTGCATGGTCGCCAAAGGTCTTACGTGCGGCACAGGGCGCTCACTTTGTATTGAACATGGTAGAGGGTGCATCGGTGATTGATTTTGTTTCGGCGTACCAAGGGCAGACGCTCGCGTTGGTGCCGAACGCTGACGCTGCGCAGCCGTTAGCGAATGTCGATTTATGCAAGATGAGTGCAATACTCGTGGGTAACGAAGGAGCCGGGTTATCGCCTGAAGTGCTAGCCGCCGCCTCGACGCGGGTGACCATTCCAATGCGCGGTACGGTGGAGTCACTCAATGCGGCTTCCTGTGGCGCGATTGCGATGTACGAGTTATGTCGTCAACGTGATACCGCCAATCCAAGACGATAGGCACCGCCCAGAAGTAATCAACCAGGAACGAGAGAAGATGGAAGCACCCCCCCTAAGCAGCACACACGCCCCCCAGCGAAATTATCGGTATTTCGATCTCGTGATGGTCGGATTCGTTACTGTCTACCTGTGCTCGAATTTGATTGGGCCGGCCAAAGCCGCCCAAGTTGATCTGCCGTTGATTGGCGCATTTACGTTCGGTGCGGGCGTGTTGTTTTTTCCGCTGTCGTATGTGTTCGGCGACATATTGACCGAAGTGTACGGCTATGCGCGTGCGCGCAAGGTCATTTGGGCGGGGTTTGGCGCGATGTGTTTTGCCGCGCTGATGGCAACAGTTGTGGTGGCACTACCGCCTTCGCCAAGTTGGCCCAATCAGGCCGCCTACGAACTCATCTTCGGGCAAACGCCGCGCATTGTGCTGGCATCGTTGATCGCCTATTTCTGCGGCGAGTTTGTGAATTCTTTTGTCCTCGCAAAAATGAAACTTGCCGACAACGGTAAACGAATGGGATGGCGATTTGTGGTCTCTACCATTTGCGGCGAGGGCGTGGATTCGTTGATCTTCTACCCCGTGGCGTTTTACGGTATTTGGGGCAACGACTTGCTGCTCAAAGTCATGGCCGCACAATGGGGGCTTAAGGTGGCAGTCGAAATCCTGTTTCTGCCGCTGACGCTGCGTATCGTGCGCGCGCTGAAAAAAGCCGAGAGTGAGGACTACTATGATCGTGACACCAAGTTCACGCCGTTTTCGCTGAAAACATGATTGACGCAATCGGATCCGCTGCCGCGTTTCTCACCACGGTCGCCTTCGTACCGCAAGTGGTCAAGATCTGGCGCAGCCGCAGCGCCAAAGACATCTCGCTGCCGATGTATGTCGTTTTTGTGATCGGCGTCGCCATGTGGCTAGTGTACGGCCTGCTGCTCGGGGCAATGCCAATCATCATCGCCAACTGCGCGACACTTCTGCTCGCAATATCAGTCGTCGTGATGAAGCTGCGGTGGGGCTAGCAGCTCGCTTCACATCACGCAAAAAGAAAAACGGCCCACGATTTCTCGTGAGCCGCTGAATTGGTAGGGTGTGGCAGATTCGAACTGCCGACCAACGGATTAAAAGAATCAAAGCCGCTAGATTTTTTCATTAACAATCAAGCTCTTGCAGCACACGCCAACTGCAAACGTAGCGATAACGTAGCGAATTGATCACCTAGCGGCACCTATCGTAGCTACGTTTTGGCTACGGTTGTCGTGGGCTGCAAGACCTATGTTTGTATTGTTTACTATCCAACTACGCATGAGCGGTTCAGGGTAGGGGGCGCAAGAATCTATAACGTGTCATATTATGCTCATAATAAAGCAATTGTGTGTATAATGTGACACATTATGCCAGCTAAAGCCCAGCCAACATTTTCCTCAGAGCAGACTCTTTTGTCGGGTTTGGGTGAGCGGCTGCGCCTCGCGCGCCTGCGCAGAAAATTTTCTGCCGAGACGGTTGCAGAGAGGGCTGGTATTGCACGAAAAACATTGTATCGCGCGGAGCAGGGCGACCCGGCTGTAACACTGGGGACCTATCTAAAGATCCTCGGAGTATTTCACTT
>JADCJC010000124.1 GCA_020247395.1 Rhodocyclaceae bacterium | reverse complement strand
GTCTCAGTGAAGGTGGTGCTGTTGTCCCAAGCGACAGTGCGGGTGTTGACGTTGCCGATTGCGTCGTAGAGGTACGACTCCCTCAATCGCGCCGTGTCGTCCACCTGCTGGGCGACGGTGTCGACTGATTAGCAAACTCGCCTATTGGCGGGCAGTTTGGGGCAAAAGCGCTCGAAAAATCCCGCCGATGCTAGGGTTTGGTGAAGCGAAGAATGGGCCGGGCTGGACATACTGAGAACCCCAGTGCTCGCTGCGGCGAGGCGAAAAGTCGGGCCCCTTCAGTTGAAAGCTGGTCCAGGTCAGGCTGCGACCCGCACCACTGAGTAGATTGCCGTTATCGTCGTAGGCAAAGCTTCCAATGCCAGGGATGCTATCGACCGCATGGGGGCGAATGGCACTGCTGCCTTGGGCAGGATAAAGGTAAGTGGCCCCTAGATTACCGCCGGCGGTGCCAACACCCGTCTTGCTGGTGAGGTTGCCGACCGCGTCGTAGGTGAACACCTGCGAGGTCTCACCGCGTGTATCTTGTTGTAGGAATTATTGGTGGTCTGTCCCCAAATATTCCCAAATATTCCAGCGGGCCTGCAGGAGTGCCTACAACAGGAAGACTTGTCACTGCGCCAGCCACGTACTCCCTCTGGTGCTTTTCCAGATCCTCGACTGCCGCTTCATTGAGTGTCTGGTTACCCGTCAATTTGGTACCAAGCCAAACAAGACCACTCGTGATCGATCCACCAAGCGCCATTCCGCCGCTGATCTCGACTTCCTGCGCACCGGCATAGATCACACTGCTGCCGTCACCCCTGGTTTGTCGTGTGCGCTGGTGTTCGGGACCATAGGTGAAGCTCGCACTGACACCACCTTTGGTGAGCGTCAACGGCATATCAAAACTCGTCCAACTCGCCGTGCGGCCCGGCGCACTCACCTACCCCGCCTTCAGCTAAAAGCGGGTTCTTAAAGAGCGATGATAAGAAAGGAAAATTCCCGGGAACTCGGCTCTGGGGGCGGAGTTTCAGGCAATCGGGAATTCACTCGTGGGCTGTCCCCAAATACGCATTAAATGATGGCCCGAGCCCCCACTACTTAGTTACTGTTGGTCTCTTAAATGAATATCCACTGCAATCTTGCGATTCGGATCATCGCGCGCGTACAGTTCGACTCTTGATTTTCCTACCCAATGCAGCTTTCCTATGTGGCTCGCGTAAATGAATTCGTCTGGCAAGTCCTCGACGACCGGATGGATACTCAGAACATCCTTCGACTTCTTGTCGCGAATGACAATCGAAATAAGCGCGCGTGAGATTTGGTGATCAACGACAACCTCAGCCGTAAGAGTGCGTTCCTCGTTTGAAACTGGCTTTTTCCAGATGCGATGATTCATGAACTTGGCATCAAGCACCTTCGCTCGGGCTTCTTCAAAAGGTGCAATGTCCCACATCATTTGTTCAGCGACTCGGCGAATGCCCATCATCAAATACTCAAGTGCCAGCTCAGCCTTGCGATGTTCATTACTTGACCAATAGTCTTTAACATCAACTTGCACCCACGCCTCGACAACGCCCCCAACAATGATGCAATCGCTCCGGGGAGTTGATGCGCATAAACACACTAGTATCTTCCAAGGCTTCACGTTCAGGCGCTTTGAATCGAAACACTGTTCGTAAAGTGAGGTAACCCGTCTAGTCTCCAGACTAAAGCTGAGGTTCCAAGCCGCGCCTTCGTTGTACTCAAGACCGAACTGCTTAATCATCAATCAGCTCCAACTACTCTGGTTTGGGACGCACGTGTTGTGACAGGGTATTGCCATCCTTCCTTAATTGATTTGCTGCGGCTCGCTCAGACTCAAGCGCCGCGGCACGACCAGGAATGTTTTTCTCAGTTACCGTCGCTGCATACCGATGTTCTCCTGCTTCCCTATTTAGCTTGTTCACTTGGCTGTTGGCTCTTCTAGAGCTTCCATCTTGATTCAATTCTCCACCACTAATGCCCGGTTTCACTACATCTGGTTTCTGTGTTTTCGGGTTAATGTTCTTCTCATCTACAATCTCGTAACGATGCTGTGGTTTTGTACTGTTGCGAGAATTTCCATGCGGTTCCGTACCATCGCCTTTTCGCTTGACCATATTGGAAACGGCAGGTCCCGCTGAGGATACACTTGTGCCGCCCGATTTAGGGTCAACGCTTCCAACAACTCCATAGGCCGCCGCCATTTGTAGCGCCATGTTCTCTGGAGAAGGGTTTTCAAGATTGTTTGCCCACGCATCGTAGTACTCGGCGACGGCAAGTGTCTCGATCTGGCTCAGCCTTGCAAGAATTTTTTCGAGCCAGTTTCCTTGCGGATTCAGTGCGCTCTCGCGAAGAATCCGCGCATTCTCGCGAAGCTGACTAGGAGAATGCCCGCCACTCTTTGCTGTGTTTTGTACGCTCGCTGCGTTGGCCGTAGCACTAGCTTCGGCCATCGCACCGCGTAGCCACTCTCTACAACCCCCACCCGCACAGATGATGCTCGGATCAATCAGTCGACTACCCGCTACTGTGATCTGCGATTCAAACCCCGTCGGATCCGTCAGATTCGTCGGATTGTTGAGCACGTATGAATAGCGGTTATAGCTCTGCGCATTCATGGGGTCTTGCAGGATCGGGTCAGCACTCATGAAGCGCGCTGTGAGCGGGTCGTAGATGCGTCCGTTCATGTGCACCAGATCGAGCTGGTCCAACATCTCGTGACCGGTATAGCCACGGTTGTCGATCACGCCATCGATCGTGTCAGGTGTGGGCGTGGTGACGGCTATGGCACCGGCGGGTGCGGGCGTGGTGGCGCTCAAATCACCGGTTAAGGTGCGGCGCTTACCCCAGGCATCAAACGCCAGTCGTTCACGGAAAATGCCTGT
>JADCJC010000123.1 GCA_020247395.1 Rhodocyclaceae bacterium | reverse complement strand
GATGAGCAATCACGTTCATCTCCTGCTTACGCCAAAGAAGGCAGAGGCGGTACAAAAGCTCATCATCTCGCTGGGTCGCCGTTACGTCCAATACATCAATCGCACCTATCGGCGTACCGGCACACTGTGGGATAGCCGCTACAAGTCATCCGTGGTGCAGGCCGAAACCTACCTGCTGACTTGCCAGCGCTATATTGAGCTCAACCCCGTTCGCGCGGCGATGGTCGATGATCCGGCCCACTACCGCTGGATCAGCTACCGCGCCAATGGGCTTGGACAGCCCGATGCAAGGCTGACGCCGCATTCGCTCTATCTGGCGCTGGGTCGCAACGATCAAGACCGGCAGGCGTCGTATCGCGCGCTGTTCCGTGCGCAGCTGGATGGCGTGGCAATTGACGACATTCGCTTGACTCTCAACCAAAGCCAGCCGTTGGGCAATGCGCGTTTCTATGCGAAGATTGAAAGCATGACCGGCGTACGGCGGGAAGCGAGACCGCGCGGGCGGCTACGGCTGGAGACGACTGAGGGCGGTAAGATCGAAGGGCAGGGGGCGTTTGAGCTGTGAATATATCGAACCCCTTTTATCACTGCTGGGCGACTTGACGCGCTAACTGACATGGTGAGGATGGCGATATGAGAGCAGTTACAAGAATCCTGGTCAGCATCGTGTGTGCACTGTGTGCCAACAGTTTGCTGGCACAACCCATTGAGCCATCAGCAGTGCGAATGATGGGTGTTGCAGGAAATATGGAGACCACGGTTTACATGCCAGCTTCAGTTTCGCCAACAAAAGCCGCTCTTGTGCTTCACACTAGTAGCGGCTTGCGCGAGGGGGATCACAGATTCGCCCAAAAGCTGGCCGAAGAAGGTTTTGTCGTTGCAGTGCCCGCGTTCATGAAGGCGTATGACATTACCGAGTCAACACGTCAACAAACTTGGACCCTCTTCGGGAAGAAAATTTATGCAGACTTTCTGGCCATCATTGCAGCGGTGGGCCAGGAAACCAAGATTGGCAAAGATGGTTTTTATGCGGTTGGATTCTCCAATGGAGGACATTGGTCAGCGTTGTTGGCAGCGCGGGCTGATGTCAAGGCGGGTGTGTCCTACTATGGCGCCTTTACCGAAGGAGGCACGGACAAAAACCTTCGAACATTCCGCGAGGCGGTCAATGGCAAAAGCCATCCGCTTTTGATTCTTCACGGCACAAGTGATGCGGTTGTCAACAACCAGTTCGCAATGATGCTGGAAGGCCTGTACCGAAAAGAAGGTGCGCCCGTTGCTGCGCACTATTTCGTTGGCGCAGGACACAGTTTTGAGCGGCAGCTGGGTGTTGACGCCAATCAAGCGGCGGCCTCAGCCTCATGGAATTTGTCAGTGAAATTTCTGCAGACCAACTGATACGGCCAATCCTGTGCCAGGTAATATGAACGGAATGCGCTTTTCATCCCCGTGTTCTTGGTCGGCGGGTAATTTTTGCACATTGGATTTGGTTCGGGAAATTCAGAAAGATAAAAGGGGCCGAAATTAAAGGGGCCTCGATATGTTCTGGGCTGTGAGAATCATGATCGCGGACCCTTGAGTTGCTACTTGAGTTACCGGCACGAGAGTTGCGGCCCATATGATTTTACCGATGGGGTGCGGACTGACGCCAGAATCTCCGGCAACACTTATCTTGCTTCCGGCAGTTTCGTTCTGGCCAGAGCGGCTAGCGATGCTTACTTCCGACTATCATCATTTGTTCGACGCCGTAATAGCCGTACTCGGCTGACCAGTAGAGCAACATGTTGACGTCGACAAAGCCTATCGCGCGCATGCGGTCAAGCAGATCCCAGCCAAAATCCTGAAAGCACAAGCAGCCAGCGGTCGAGACAGGGTCGCCGTGGTATTGCGCTTCTAGTATGTGTTCAACTTTGCCGTCGGAGTCGAGGCGCGCGCGAACCACGGTTTCTTGCTGCATCGGCAGGAACGGGACGGACATCAGAAGTTTGCCACCCTTCGCCAGCACTCGGTAAATCTCTTTGAGACCATCCTCGGGATTGGGGATGTGTTCAAGCACATCAAAGTTGAGTACAAACTGGAACGAGTTGTCGCTGAACGTCAGCTTGGTGATGCTCTCATTGCGTAGACCCCGTTCATTTACCTGACCGTATTCGACTGCGTCAGCTAGGTATTCACTTCCCACCAGTTTTGGAAAACGTTTCCTCAACATTTCGTACAGCGGCGTGACTTGTTCGGCGATATAGACGGTATCCCGTTTTGTTGCACCCAAGGTTTCCTCAAGCAACTGAATTGAGGCACGTGTCCTGTTGTTCAATTGACACGGGCAAAGCACACGTTCGCGCCAGTTCGGTACGATTTGACCATTGACTCGTGTCGTGCTGTATTGAAAATCTGTTTTGAATTCGACCTCTTTCTGGCACGGGAAACATCGCCCGGGAGTGGAAAACTCCATCCCAGACTGGCTCAATTCAAGTTCCATCGCCCAACGCTCATGATGGGTCTTGGCCATGTTCCGCACGTGAGTCTCATATGCCGGGAGGCTGCCGATGCGGGTTATGGCCAATCCCGAGTGTTTAGGGGCAAGGCCAAAAAAGCGCTTCACGCTTTGAACAGGACTCATGTGCTCGCTTTTCTCTGGCCGAGTTCGTCGATGCGGATGAATTCGGCTTGTTTATGCCAGTCCGCTAATACCTGGCGAGTGCAGGGGTGGCCATCTACCATGTGCACGTGTGTGGCGGGCCGATGGGTATGGCCGTGAATCATGTCGACATAACCATATTGACGAAACACGGCTTCTACCGTGGCGGGCGAAACATCCATGATGTCTGCCGCCTTGGTGGCCTTCTCGGTATCACTGCGTTCACGAATAGATGCCGCAAGGGCCACACGCTCGTCATACGGCTTGGCGAGGATGCCTGCCTGCCATGCGGGAGCACGAGTTTGGCGTCGAAACTGCTGGTAGGCGCGGTCGTCCGTGCAAAGCGTGTCACCGTGAAGCAGCAAGAAAGATCTGTCGCCCTGGCGAATCTGCGCAGGGTCGGTGAGTATTGTCAGATTTGCCTCGGTGGCAAAACGATCGCCAATCAGGAAATCGCGATTGCCGTGCATAAAGAAGACGTTGACGCCTCGATCAGACAGTATGCGAATAGCGTCACAAACCTTTCGCGAAAAACGGTCGTGGTCGAGTTGATCGTCGCCGACCCAATACTCAAACAAATCACCGAGGATGTAGAGCGCCCCGGCTTGTGCTGCATCGTTGCTCAAGAAATGAAAAAACGCGGCCGAAGTCTCCGACCGCGTTTGGTGCAAGTGCAGATCCGAAATGAAAAGGCTAGGCGACATTCTTGAATGAATGGCCCTGGCCAATCATTTTTTCCGGCCGTTCGTTTACTGAATACATTCCGCCTTTTCGATGACGATTGGCTCGACGGGTACGTTTTGATGAGGGCCGGCGTTCGCCGTCTTCACGGTGCGCATTTTGTCGACAATCTCCGTGCCTTCCACCACCTTGCCAAATACGGCGTAACCCCAGCCTTGGGGGTTTTCGCCAGAGTAATTCAAGAAGTCGTTACCCTTTACATTGATAAAGAACTGTGAGGTTGCGGAGTCACGCACACCGGTACGCGCCATCGCGACGGTATAGATGTCGTTCTTCAGGCCGTTGGTAGATTCATTTTTGATCTGCGCGTTGGTTGGTTTTTGCTGCATGTCTTTGGTGAAGCCGCCGCCTTGAATCATGAAGCCGTCAATGACACGATGAAAAATGGTGCCGGCATAGTGGCCACTTTGAACATACTTGACGAAATTTTCGACGGAGATCGGGGCTTTTTCTGCGTCGAGTTCGAGGGTGAGTGCGCCCATTGAGGTGGTGAGTTTGACTTTCACAGGGGTTCCTTTGATTTCAGGTTTACAAAAACTCGCTTTGGCTTTTTCGGCCGCCTTTTTTTGCTCCGGCTTGGCTGATACCGGTTTTGCGGCTGCAGCGGGCGCGGTTGCCGATGTCTGGGCGTAGGCGACTGCGTTCATGAGACAGGTAACCATTAGCGTGGCCAAAAGTGCAGCGCTGCGATTGATGCTGAATCTGTTCATGACATTCCTCTTCTGATAAAAAGCGAGCGGTCGGCACAGCGTCTGCGGCGGGTGCATCGCGATACGTCTATAGGTGCCGCCGTGCTGTATTTCGAATAATTAGCGATGCTGTTAGCGCGGCAATGATATAATTCATTGAATTGAAAGGGTAATTTTTGAAAAGCGCGCTCGCTATTGTAACAAGAATGCCACCGAGAATGCGAACAATGACGCCCACGCCAGTTTTTTTCGTCGCTGTGAGAGCTCAAATCTGGTGTCTGAGCTGTTATGCGGCGTTCGGTTGTCTGGTGGTCAAGCCCGAACTGGCGCGTCACACGCATTGTTGTCCGCCACCTGCCCCGTGGCACTGTTAGTGCCCCACAAAATATAGACCGGTAGCCGGTGGCAAGGTTTCGCTGACGCGTAGAGCGTTTCGCAACAAGTATTTGCTTCCACCTGCTTCGCAGTGCGCCGGTTCCCCCGTAGCATGCCGTATGTTCCAATCATTGAGCAGCACATATGCAGACTCTATACAACACACTTTCACGACAAAAAGAAGTCCTCAACACGATTGAGCCCGGCAAGGTGCGTATGTATTCGTGCGGCCCGACGGTTTACGACTTCTATCACATCGGTAACGCGCGCACCTTCACCACATTCGACATGGTGTATCGCTGGTTGACGGCGACCGGCTACGAGGTCAACTATGTGCGCAACATCACCGACATTGATGACAAGATCATCGAACGTGCGAATGAAAACGGCGAGCCGATGGAAGCGCTCACCGAGCGCATGACGGCGGCGATGTTTGAAGATTCCGATCGACTCAAATTGCTGCGCCCGACACATAGCCCGCGCGCCACGCAGTATGTGGATGCCATGCTCGATATTATTCGCATGCTCGAAGCCAAGGGCATTGCCTATCGTGCCGATCCCGTTAACAACAGTGGTGATGTCTATTATTCGGTGCGGGCTTTTCCGGAGTACGGCAAGTTGTCGCGCAAGAATCTGGACGACCTGCAAGCCGGCGAGCGCGTCGCCGTTGCGAGCGCCAAGCGCGACCCATTGGACTTTGTGTTGTGGAAAGCGGCAAAACCGAATGAACCTAAGTGGCCGTCGATTTTTGGTGATGGCCGACCCGGCTGGCACATCGAATGTTCCGCCATGTGCCGCGAAGTGTTGGGTGAAGAGATCGACATTCACGGCGGTGGCTGGGATTTGCAGTTTCCCCATCACGAAAATGAAATCGCGCAAAGTGAAGGTGTCTTTGAGAGGGGCTCGGGCAAAAAATTTGCGCGCTACTGGATGCACGCGGCGTTTCTCAATGTTGACCAAGAAAAGATGTCGAAGTCGCTGGGGAATTTTTTCACCCTGCGTGATGTGCTCGATAAACTCGACGCGGTGCAGGGTGGCGAGACAGTGCGCTTCTTTCTGATGCGTGGCCACTATCGCAGCGAGATCAACTACTCGTGGGATACGCTCGAAGATGCGCGGCAAACCCTGCTCGGCTTTTATATCGCGCTAAAGGATGTACCCCCCGCGCAGACGACGCTTGATTGGTCGAACCCATATGCGGCACGTTTTCGTGCGGCGTTGGAAGACGATTTCGATACACCGGCTGCATTTGCCGTCTTGCATGAATTACGTCGAGAGATTAATCGCGGCGCGTCGGCGGAAATGGCAGGGTTACTCAAGGCGTTGGGCGGAACCATCGGCTTGTTGCAAGACGCACCGGAAGAGTTTGTCCAAGGAGCCGCCACGTCGGCAGGGTTGGACGTTGATGCGCTAGTTGCAGAGCGCAATACATCGAAAGCGGCAAAGAACTTCGCACGTGCCGATGAGATTCGCAAGCAACTCGATGCGGCCGGCATTGTGCTCGAAGACAAACCCGGCGGCATTACGCAATGGCGGCGCAAGTAGCCCCCGGCTTAGACTGCCCGCTCGCAAGCTGCAAACTCGCCAGTCAAAGCGCGTTTTCAAATCATTTTGCTCACGAACGCCCGCCAGTAAATGAGTTTTAGGGGGTAGCCTCGCGCCCGCTCTCAGGCGTTTGTCCGTCTACATTGGTGCGATGGCGTTGATTGGTGCACCCAACTGGTGCTGGCGATGGCTAGCTCACACGCCTTTTGGCACGATTGTTGTGTTTTGACCGGGCCCCGCACCTTTGCAATGGCCATTGCGCGGCGCAAAGATGGGTTGGCACGCTACGTGCAATTGCCATGTATCCAACCCGGAGGCCGCGCCATGTCGATATTCACCAACGATCCATTCAACCCCTCAACCAGTTTCAAAGGCTGTGCCTGCGGTCGGCACGCATCACAGTCGGAACACGACGCCGCGAACACCATTGAGGCTGAAGCATTGGTTGCCCGATCAATTGAGGGGGGTATCCTCACAGGATTGTTTCCAGACGACCAGCGTCGGCGCGACTTCATCCGTGGTGTCGGCGCGAGTACCGCGCTGGGCGCGATTGGCAGTTTGTTTCCCATCGGTGCGTTAACCGCAATGGCGCAAGAAAAAGCGCCGCTGGAAAAGAAGGATTTGAAGATTGGATTTATCCCGATCACGTGCGCAACGCCGCTGATTATGGCCGCGCCGCTCGGCTTTTATGAAAAGCAGGGGCTCAATGTTTCGGTCGTCAAAACCGCTGGCTGGGCGCTTATTCGTGATAAGGTGATCAACAAGGAATACGACGCTTCCCACATGCTGGCACCGATGCCGCTCGCCATTTCCATGGGCATCGGTTCCAACCCGTTGCCAATGAATGTGGCGACGATTCAAAACGTCAATGGCCAAGCAATCACGCTCGCCATGAAACACAAAGACAAGCGCGATCCAAAAATGTGGAAGGGCATGGTGTTCGCCGTGCCGTTTGAATACTCGATCCACAATTTTTTGTTGCGCTACTACGTTGCCGAGAATGGCCTCGATCCGGACAAAGACATTCAAATTCGCGTCACGCCTCCGCCCGAGATGGTCGCCAATCTGCGCGCCGGCAATATCGATGGTTTCTTGGGGCCCGATCCGTTTAACCAGCGTGCGGTATTTGATCAGGTGGGCTTTATCCACATTCTCACCAAAGATATCTGGGATGGTCATCCTTGTTGCTCGTTCGGCGTGCGCACCGAATGGGTCAAAGAAAACCCTAATACGTTCGCGGCGTTGTATCGTGCAGTGCTGAATGCTGCACAAATGGCAATGAACCCCGCTAACCGCAGCACCATCGCCAACGCCATCGCGCCGACCGCCTACTTGAATCAGCCTGTTACCGTGCTCGAACAAGTATTGACCGGCAAGTTCGCCGACGGCTTGGGCAACGTGAAGGATGTGCCCGGTCGTGTGGACTTTGATCCGGTGCCGTGGGCTGCCATGGGCATTTGGATCCTCACGCAGATGAAACGCTGGGGATACATCAAGGGCGATGTGAAGTACAAAGAAATCGTCGATCAGGTTTATTTGCTGACAGACGCGAAGAAACGCATGAAGGAAGCCGGCATACCGGTCCCGGAGAAACAAGTGAAGAAAATCATCGTGATGGGCAAGGCGTTTGATGAAACCAAGCCCGACGCCTACCTGAATAGCTTCAAGATCAAGAAACTGTCGGCGTAGTAGACGATGCTGAAATCAATTGCGCTAAAGGCGGCGCTGTTGTCAGTGCTGCTGTTGGGGTGTTTTTTGCTCGTCTGGCACATCGCCACATTGCCAAAGCAAACAGTGGCAGCGGTCGATTCGGAGTACGCGAAACTGATGGGGGGCGGCGCGCCGAAGTCAACCGGACTGCCAACGCCATTGCAGATTGGCGAGGCGGTGATCAAACATGCGTCCGACCCTTTCTACGACAACGGACCCAACGACAAGGGCATTGGCATTCAGGTCGCGTTTTCGTTGGCGCGTGTGACGGCGGGCTTCTTGCTTGCCGCTGCCGTGGCGCTACCGCTGGGGTTTTTCATCGGCATGTCACCGTTAATCTATCGCGCGTTGAACCCGTTCATCCAGGTTTTGAAACCGATTTCGCCGTTGGCGTGGATGCCACTCGCCCTTTACACCATCAAGGATTCGGCAACGTCATCCATTTTTGTCATCTTCATCTGCTCGATCTGGCCGATGTTGATCAATACGGCACACGGTGTGGCCAGCGTCAGACGCGAGTGGTTGAACGTCGCCAAGACCTTGGAGGTTGGCGTGCTGCGCAAAGCTTTCTATGTCGTCTTGCCCGCGGCCGCTCCGACGATTCTGACCGGCATGCGTATCTCGATGGGCATCGCCTGGCTGGTGATTGTTGCCGCCGAGATGTTGGTCGGTGGCACCGGTATCGGCTACTTCGTTTGGAACGAATGGAACAACCTGTCGCTGACCAATGTGATCTTTGCCATCTTGATGATCGGCGTGGTGGGTATGTTGCTCGACATGTTGTTTGGATTGTTACAGCAGGCGGCCACGTATGTTGAATGACCTTTCGACGACGGCGGTAGCATGAGCAGCCACTCATTCTTGCAGATTCGCGAACTGAGCAAACGCTACGGCGGCGCGCCTAAGCCGGTGTTCGAGGGTATCAACGTTGATATTGAGCGTGGTGAATTTGTTTGCATCATCGGCCACTCCGGCTGCGGCAAAACCACCATCTTGAATATTCTTTCCGGTTTGGATTCAGCCAGCGGTGGCAACGTCGTGATGGATGGTCGGGAAGTATCGGGCCCCAGCTTGGACCGCGGCGTCGTGTTCCAGGGGCATGCGTTGATGCCATGGCTTACCGTGGCGGCCAACATCGCATTCGCTGTCAAGTCGCGGTGGCCGGACTGGAGCCGCGAGCGGATTCAGCAACACGGCCAAAAGTACATCGATCTGGTGCGCCTCACCGGAAACGAGAGCAAAAAGCCCTCAGAGCTTTCAGGTGGTATGAAACAACGGGTGGGCATTGCACGGGCTTTCGCCATCCAGCCGAAAATGTTGTTGCTGGATGAGCCATTCGGCGCGCTTGACGCACTCACCCGCGGCACCATTCAAGACGAGCTGTTGAGCATCTGTTCACAAACCCAGCAGACCGTATTCATGATTACGCACGACGTTGACGAAGCCATTTTGCTTGCCGACAAGATCATGCTGATGTCATCGAATACCTCGACTGGCCCTGCGGCTCGCATCGCCGAAGTTGTTGTCAACACGCTGCCCAAGACACGTACCCGGGCAGATATTCACCACCATCCACAGTTCTACAAGATTCGTAATCACCTTGTCGATTTTCTGGTCAATCGTTCCAGCGCTCCAACGGTGATGAACAGTATTGGTGGCATCGGCTATCCGCCTGAGATTTTTCCGGGACTAACCAGCGAAGAGGATTCTTCAGACAAGTCCCAGAAGCCGAGCCTGAAGAAAATCAAGTAGACGCCAGCAGCGTGTCGATTATCGTCGCAAATCAAGCCAACCTAGGAGAGCAACATGAATCGCCAAGACGTCACCGAAATGATCATTACCGCCAAACGAAAGAAGGGACTGAAGTGGGCGGATATCGCCAAGAAAATCGGCCACAGCAAGGAATGGGTGACAGCGGCGATGTTGGGTCAGATGACGTTGACCAAGGCAGAAGCTGAGAAGGCAGGGAAGTTGTTTGGCTTGGATAAGGAAGCCGTGCAGATCTTGCAGGAGGTGCCTTACAAGGGCTCACTGCCAAGCGCAGTGCCGACCGACCCGCTAATCTATCGCTGGTACGAAATTGTGAATGTGTACGGCACGACAATCAAAGAGCTTATTCACGAAGAGTTTGGTGATGGCATCATGAGTGCGATCGACTTCTCCATGGATATTGAGCGCCAGCCGGACCCGAAGGGAGATCGTGTAAAGGTCGTGCTGAGTGGCAAGTTCCTGCCGTACAAAACGTACTGAGAAAAGGGAACTTCTAAAAACCTACTGCGCGGGCGAATCTGT
>JADCJC010000122.1 GCA_020247395.1 Rhodocyclaceae bacterium | reverse complement strand
TGGGTAACCTTGGATGCAAGGATAGAGGGGAGAGGTGCGTCTAGCGCATGAGAAACACCCTGTTTAGCCGCTTGGTCAGCGGCTAAACAGGTAGGGAACCACGATCAATCCAAGCAAAAGCGAACAAATCAACACGACAAACTAACTGACACTCATGGCAACGCAAAAAAATCGCGATCACGACGCGCGAGCGGAGCGATAGTGGGTTTCGAGAAGTTCCCTTAAGCCCAAACTCGTCTAATGACGGGCATCTTGAAGCAAATTCGGCTGAAAAAGCCCCTGTTTATTAGGGGTTCTGTTTTGTAATCACGTTAGTGCGGCCGCCAATCGACCGCGCCCGAGTAGGCGGTTGCGAGAACAACAAAGCCGAAGACAATGCGATACCAACCGAAAACCGTAAAGTCGTGTGTTGACACGTAACGGATCAGCCAACGCACCACGATAAAGGCGGTGACAAAGGCAGCGACAAATCCCACAGTGAACAAGGGAATGTCGCTGTTCGATAACAGGGCGCGCGCTTTCCATAGCGTGTAGGCGGTAGCGGCAAACAGGGTTGGAATAGCGAGGAAGAACGAAAACTCGGTTGAACACTTTCGCGACAGGCCAAAGAACAAGCCGCCGATGATGGTTGCGCCAGATCGCGATGTCCCCGGAATAAGTGCCGCGCACTGCGCCAGCCCAAGTTTCATGGCATCGCGCCAAGTCAAGTCGTCGACACTTGCGATCATAGGGCGGGCAACAATTCCCGGGGCTTTATCGCGTAGCAACAACAGCTCTTGCTTGGTTCGAGCCTTGTACCAGCGCTCCGCAAACAGGATAACAAATCCGCCGACAATAAACGCCAATGCGACCGGTAAAGGATGAAATAGTACGGCCTTGATTTGTTTACTGAACAACAGCCCCAAGATCGCCAGCGGCAGGAAGGCGATGAACAGATTCAGTACAAATCGTTGCGCCCGCGGCTCATTGGTAATGCCTCTAAAGGCAAAAACCAGCCGCGCACGATATTCCCAACAGACTGCAAGGATGGCACCAGCCTGAATGAAGATTTCGAAGACTTGTCCTTTTTCGTCATTGAAATTGAGCAGATGGCCCACCAATATCAAGTGACCGGTTGACGAGATTGGCAAGAATTCGGTCAACCCCTCTACAACGCCAAGGATGATGGCTTTTACCAATAGGGCTAAATCCAACGCCGTGCTCCCGCAGTTAACATGGGCGATTATAGGTGGGGGTGATGATAAAAATCTTGCGCCAATGGGTCGTGCCGACTACTGCCTGGCAACAATGAGGCGATCTGCGAGCACCGTAAACGAAAGTGAAGATGTTCCAGCATCCAGCCCAAGCCGACCCACTTGCGCGGCATTCAGGGCATAGATCGGTTTGTCGTCGAGGTACTCTTTGGCGAGCTGTGAAGCCGCTTTTGCCAACAAGGCGGATAAAGCGTCGGGCATATTGTCCACGCGAACCCGATCTAGATTCGCCTCAACCAACATCACTGCCTTTGACTTTGAGTCGTAACGTGGCTTGCCGGAGAGTGTCATGCTCCCCCAAAGATAGCGCTGGGAATTGTTCAGCAGAGACGGTAGTTTTACCTGTACATCGACCATGACTGACAATCGCGCTGCTGCGGCCTCCTGTCCGCGAGCCACATTTGCCAGTACTGGCGTCACCACAGGCCGCATCAGCGTTACCGTCAGCAGATCGGCAATATTGCGCTCCATCGGAAACCGCTGGGCGATTCGTTCATTGAGGTCAGTATACGGTACGCTGAGTTGGCGGCCGAAAAACGGCACCAATGCGCATCCTGTGAGCGCAAGAAATGCGAAGAGGGCGAACCAACGGCAAAGGTGGCCCGGCGAAAACAAAAGTGGATTCAAGAGACTTCCTATCGAGCCAAGTCAAGCAGGATAAGTCGCTCGGCGAACGTGCAAGGCATCTATAGCGCGTTGAGCTGATCGAGCAGCTCACGTGTTTGTTCCGGGTCGCAGGAACGCATAATGGCGGCGACAAGTTCTGCAATCTGCGAAACACTTGTCATCAGCACGCGTTGTTTAACCAACAATAAATTGGCCGGGTGCATCGAGAAATCGCGCAATCCAAACCCCAGTAACAATCGGGTTAAAACAACATCGCCCGCCATCTCGCCGCAGACGGCTACCGGCACTTTCGCAAGATTCGCTTGTTCGATGACACTAGCGATCAGATGCAGTACCGCCGGGTGCAAGGGGTCGTAAAGGTGGGCGACCGTATCATCGGTTCTGTCAATGGCAAGGGTGTACTGAATCAAGTCATTAGTGCCAATGGACAAGAAGTCGAGCTTGGCGAGGAACATCGGCAATGCGATTGCGGCTGCCGGGACTTCGATCATGCCACCGACCAGAATGTTGTCGTTGAATTTTTTGCCCTCCACCTTCAGCTGCTCTTTGGCCATGTCGATGGCAAGGAGGGCTTGGCGGATCTCTACCGATGAGGCCAGCATTGGGATGAGAATGCGGACGTCGCCGTAACGTGACGCCCGCAAGATGGCGCGTAGCTGGGTATTGAATAACTGCGGCTCAGCGAGGCAGTATCGAATCGCCCTGAGGCCGAGCGCCGAATGACCGCCAGTTGCCAGAGCAGGATCAAGTGACTTATCGGCACCGATGTCCAGCGTCCTAATCACGACCGGCATCGCTTTTAGTCCTTCTGCAACCGCTTTGTAGGCCTCGAACTGCTCGTCTTCGTCAGGCAGGTCGCGGCGATTCATAAACAAGAACTCGCTGCGGAACAATCCCACGCCGGTTGCGCCAGACTGGCGGACTGCATCCAGATCGGAAGGCAGCTCAATATTGGCATGCAGCTCTACCTTGACACCGTCGAGGGTGGTGGTCGTAGCCGCCTTCAAACGTCCAAGCTTTTGCTTTTCGAGCTTCCATTGGTGCTGCTTTAGGCGATACTCCGCCAGCACCGTCTCCTCCGGGGCAACAATTACGACACCTTGCGTGCCGTCAACGATGACTAGTTCATCTTCCCGCACCAACTCGCGGGCCGTGTGTAGTGCAACAAGCGCCGGGATTCCGAGGCTGCGCGCAAGAATCGCCGTGTGTGAAGTTCGGCCACCAAGATCGGTGATGAAGGCGGCGACCTGATGATCCTTAAACAGGATGACGTCTGCCGGCGAGAGGTCGTGGGCGACAAGAATGGTGTCCTCGGCGCGCTCTCGAAGCTTCTCCGGAACTGCGCCGCCCTGGCCGGTAAGCGCTGATACGATCCGCTCGGCAACCTGGCGTACATCGGTTTTGCGCTCTCGTAAGTATTCATCTTGGACGTCCGCAAACTGTGCGAGTAGTTCGTCAACGCGTAACTTTAAAGCCCATTCGGCGTTGCAGTTTTCGCGCTCGATCATTGCGCGAGGTTCGACCGAAATAGCGGGATCCTCCAACAACATACGATGAATCGTTACGAACGCAGCGATATCGCCAGAGTGGGTGTCCAGTTTGTGCGCTGTCTTTAGACCAACTTCGAGCTCGTCTAACTCGGCGCGAACCAACTTAACCGCGCGGTCAAATCGTTTGATTTCCTTGGCCACAAACTCGACCGGAATAGAATAGTGGTCAACTTCGAGCGACGCAAGCGTTACCAGATGGGCATGGCCGATGGCAATTCCGCCAGAAACCCCCAATCCGTGCATGGTAAAACTCATTTGCCAGCCTCGGTATGTTGATCCACTTGCCTGCACCAGGAAGTCTTAACGCCAATTTGTGTCGGCAAGCCATGCAAAAGCCTACTCGGATTTGGATTGTTGACAAGTTTGACGATCAACACCTCTGACAAGGCTTGAAGCCTCATGCCTACCCCCGCACCAAGTCACTCGCCCTCACCAAACTTGTTGCTGATTAGCTCTGCGACCGCCGCAAGTGCCTCAGTTTCGTCGGCACCGGAGGTTTCTAGTTCTACTAGCGTACCCTTCCCCGCCGCCAGCATCATGACACCCATGATGGACTTTGCGTTCACGCGTCGTCCGGCCTTGCTAATGAATACGTCGCTCTGAAAGCGGGCGGCAGTTTGCGTGAGCTTGGCGGAGGCTCGTGCATGCAGACCCAGTTTATTGGTGATTTCAATGTGTTGCTTTTGCATGACGCTTAGATGGTTTTTCCCAGCGCTTCACAACGGCTTGCAGACATTTGAATAATGCCTTCGGTGCCGCCTGCACGTGCCTTTTCGATTAACTCTGCCATTGGGCGTTCCCGATATGTGAGTGCACGTATCAGCATGGGCAAGTTTACGCCGGAAATTCCTTCGATACGCCCGGACTCCAGCAGTTTGCAGGCAATGTTAGAAGGCGTTGCGCCAAAAATGTCGGTCATCACCATTACTCCGTCGCCTTGATCCAGGAAACGAATCAGATCCCGGCCTTGCGGCAAGATGGCATCCGGATCATCGTGAACGGTCACACCGAGCTGACGGAGATACAGGGGGCGCTTCCCGACGACATGGGACGCGCAGTGAATGAGGCTTTCGCCCAATGTGCCGTGGGCAACGATTAATAGTCCAATCATGTCGCGATTTTAGCCCATCATGCAAATTGGCCGAAACCGACCAGAAGTTGCGCCGAGGTCTGGCAAAAAAAGTGTTTTATGAATCGTCCGGCGCTTCAAAGGACGTGCCGCTGGATGATTGGCAACCCAATTTGGAGCATTCCTCTGTTTTGATGGACCCGCAGCCGCATGTTCGCTGGGCGAGAAGACGGCCCCTTTTGACAAATACCTGCCTTACGACCGAACGCATTTGGCAAATACCGGCCGCCATGACGTGGTCGATCTGACGAAACCATCGTTTCCTCACCCGCTTGCAAATGTCGCCAAGAGACGTTCAGGCCGGACACCATCACGGTGGCAATTTTCGTGCTCCGCCGCAATTTCGCCGCTTACAAATCGTCGTCGTCGACCACGCCACCTTTGGCCGCATACAGCCAACATATCTTCCTAGTATCTGGCCCCGACAATCGATCGCCCATCAATCCACATCTATATGCGCGCGCGGACAAGCGCTCGAAATGCCGACATCCCGGGCATTTGCCGAAAGGCGAGCCATCGCGGTCGGATTGGAACGTGGTGAGCGTCTCACGAAGAGCCGAGACGGCGTTGCGTATCCGGTTTGGGCTGATCTCACGTGTAGCGTGAATCCAGGCAAGCTGCGGTTGGGTATCGTATAAGAACTGCTCACCGGTGGCCGACAGGCGAAGCCGAACAACCCGCCGGTCAATGT
Source organism: Rhodocyclaceae bacterium (assembly GCA_020247395.1). GTDB lineage: Bacteria > Pseudomonadota > Gammaproteobacteria > Burkholderiales > Usitatibacteraceae > UKL13-2. The sequence goes on along the minus strand of JADCJC010000122.1, from coordinate 2,990 downwards.
CATCTTGGTATCGCTCAATCAGGCCGCGTCGATCAAGCAGCAGCAGGCTTTGTGAGATGGTGCCCTTGGTTAGTCCGAGGTATTCGCTGAGCGCCTGTGGCGTGTTTGAGTAGCGGTTTGCATTGGCCAAATAGACTAGCGCTTCAACGTGCACGGGTGCGAGTTGCTCATCCGAGCCAGCGCGTCGCGCTTCTGCTCGCATCAAGTTACCAAGCCGCTCAACGAGTTCCAGCAGCACAAGTGGGTTTTTATCCATGCAAAAGCCCAAGGTTAAAAATTCGCGACGAGGAAATAGATCGGTATGACGCCATCTAAACAAACGCCACAAAATCAATTCTAGCCCGTCTGGCCAAATAAAGTAGCGAATCGATACCAAGACTGGTCGAATTTAAGCCCCGTATTTTTAGTATGGGGTCGATACATAACTATCGTTCTGACTCTTGCAACAGCGTTTCACAATTTCTATGACACCGCTTGTAGGAATTTATTAATGTCGCCTAGGCAATCCCAGCTACGTCAACGTCTAATCCAAGGAGATCAATATTTGGCTACCCGCTTGCTGCGAAACAACCTTGCTCAAGAGGCTGCAAAGCGTTTCCCCGCTACGAGTATCAACCCAACCAACAGAAGCAGAACGAAAGTGAAACCCCCCCGATTTTGCGGCAACCCAAATTTCGCGGTTGGGGGTTTGCCGATTGATGATGATCTTGCTGCCATTTTCGAACGAAAGCGTCAAAATCCCGCTAGAGAGTTCGCTGTCGATGTTTGTTGGCGCCTCGTCCAATAATGTTTGCAGGCGCAAGAACAACGCGTCAACAAGCAGGTGAAACTCCGTTTCCGGCATCAAAACAGCGGCGGACATAGTGGGCTTTCGGCGCGAGTTTTTCGTTTTGGGTGCTGTCATCGCGTGATACCATCGGCCAAATAACTCCGAAATGTGCATCATGCAATTACGTCAGATTTTACGCATATTGTCGCTGGTGGTACTTGTCGCGGCGATTGTAGGCTGTGGCCAAAAAGGACCGCTACGTCTTCCCGATACGCCAAAACCCGCCGCGAGCTCAGGGGGAAGTAAATGGCCCCTATAGAAGTTTTTGGTGCACACTACCGGTCGGGAGAGCTGTGGGTTGAGGGGGTGAGATTAGGTGAGGTTGCAGAGAAATTTGGCACGCCAACCTTTGTCTACTCACGGGCGGCACTGACCAAGGCCTATCGCCAGCTTGATGAGGCGGTCGGTCATGCGCGCTCGGGTCGTCCCTACACGATTTGTTACGCGGTAAAGGCAAATTCAAACCTTGCCGTGCTGAATACACTGGCGCGACTTGGGGCCGGATTTGATATCGTCTCTGGCGGCGAGCTAACGAGAGTCCTCCGCGCGGGCGGCGAGGCAAGTAAGGTGGTTTTCTCCGGCCTAGGAAAAACAGCGCGTGAGATCGCCTTCGCCCTGAAAGCCGGCATTAAGTGCTTCAATGTCGAATCAGAATCCGAGTTATTGCGGCTTAACGAAATCGCAATATCGTTGGGGCTACGTGCGCCGGTCGCTCTCCGCGTTAACCCGGATGTCGATGCAAAGACCCATCCGTACATTTCAACCGGACTAAAGAACAATAAATTTGGGATTGCCTTCGACCGCGCGCGCGCAATCTATAGAAGCGCTGCAGCGATGCTAGGAGTCAAGGTTGTGGGCGTAGATTGCCATATCGGTTCGCAACTGACCGACGCCACGCCGCTGGTTGAGGCGATGGGAAAGATAGTCGCGCTGGCTGATCAGTTGGCCGCAGACGGCATTGAGATACATCACATATGCCCGGGAGGTGGTATTGGAGTTACGTATGAAAATGAAACCCCAATCGACCTGACGACTTATGCCGCGGCGTTGGAACGCGCGATAGGCGGGCGAAGCGCTGAGCTCCTTCTAGAGCCGGGACGCGCGATCGTTGGCAACGCGGGCTTGTTGCTAAGCCGAGTGGAGTACGTCAAGCTCGGGGACCACAAGAACTTCCTGATCATCGACGCTGCAATGAACGACTTGATTCGTCCCGCGCTATACCAAGCGCACCATGAGATCGTTGCGGTCCGCCAAAACAGCAGCCGTGGAGGAACGGAGTTTGACGTTGTTGGGCCGGTTTGTGAAAGCGCGGATGTCCTCGGTTATTCAAGAAAGCTCAGCGCATCTGCCGGCGATTTGATCGCCGTGCTTTCAGCCGGGGCATACGGCTTTGTGATGTCCTCAAACTACAATACCCGCCCACGTTCCGCCGAAGTGATGGTCGACGGAGATGGGGTTCATATTGTGCGCGAGCGCGAGACAGTTGATAACTTGCTGTCCGGGGAACATCTGCTTCCATAATTGGAGTTTGTAAGATAGCTGCGTCTCCACCATTGAGACGCACGAGGTGAAAAGTCAAATGACTCGACGAGGCGCTTCTGAATGGTATGGGGTCAATACCATTGTAGCAAACTCAATCACAAATAATCAGCGTCGACAGCGTGAATAACTGGTGTTCAAAAAATTTCTTAAATAGAATCCGCTTCACCAAGTGCTCGCGGCGAAAGTTTATTGAATTCCTCGCATTTGGATTCTTTTAGGCAGGCAACCGCGAGTGGAGTGAGGTTGTTTCGCCGTCTCTAGCGTTCTCGGCAACTGCCAATCTCAATCGTTCGTCTGAACTGATGTCTTGGTGACTCGATTCAGTAGAGTCGAGTCCAAACAAGCAATTCGGTCCAACCATCGAAAGGAGTTGATCATGGCAACAGCCAAGAAAAAGCCGGCAGCAAAAAAAGCGGCCAAGAAACCAGCAGCGAAGAAGCCAGCAGCAAAAAAAGTAGCTAAGAAGCCAGCAGCGAAGAAAGTCGCTAAGAAGCCAGCAGCAAAAAAAGCGGCTAAGAAGCCAGCAGCGAAGAAAGTCGCTAAGAAGCCGGCTGCGAAAAAAGCGGCTAAGAAGCCTGCTGCAAAAAAAAAAGTAGCTAAGAAGCCCGCAAAGAAGCCC
>JADCJC010000121.1 GCA_020247395.1 Rhodocyclaceae bacterium | reverse complement strand
TCCAATAAATCCATTGAAACTGGCGTCCAGTCTAGCTTGCAGCCGGTTAACGCAATGTCAACTGCCGGAAATAGGTTTATACCGAAACCCAATGGCAAGCTTCGGCCGCTGGGTATCTCGACCCTGAAGGATCGCACCTGCATGACAGCAGCAATGCTTGTGCTGGAGCCGATCTTCGAAGCCGACCTTCCCGCCGAGCAGTATGCCTACCGGCCGGGCCGCAATGCCCAGCAGGCAGTCAATGACGTGGGGGAACGGCTGCACCGCGGCCAGACGGAAGTCGTGGACGCCGACCTCGCGGACTACTTTGGCAGCATTCCGCACGCCGAACTGATGCATTCGCTTGCGCGACGCATTGTGGATCGGCGTGTGATGCATCTGATCAAGATGTGGCTTGTGTGCGCTGTTGAAGAAACCGACCAGCGCGGGCGGAAGACACGAACCACTGAGGCCAAGGACAAGGGTCGGGGTATTCCGCAAGGCTCCCCCATCTCGCCACTGCTGTCGAATTTGTATATGCGACGGTTTGTGTTGATGTGGAAGAAGCTGGGGCTGGAGCGACGTCTGGGCAGCTGTATCGTCACCTACGCGGACGACCTAGTGATTTTGTGCAAACACGGCAAGGCGGAAGAAGCCCTGCAATGGTTGCGGGCGATCATGGGGAAACTGAAGCTGACGGTGAATGAGGACAAGACACGACTCTGTAAGGTACCGGAAGAGACGTTCGACTTTCTGGGATACACGTTTGGCAGGCGGTATTCGGCGACAACGGGAAAGCCACGCGTGGCTCAGTGGCCGTCGAAGAAAAGCATCCGGCGCATGGTCGAGAAGGTCCATGCGCTGACCGAGCTGAACAGGGGCTGGCAGCATACCGAGGAGCTGGTGCGGAAGTTGAACCGCACGCTAGGCGGCTGGGCGAACGACTTCAGTGTAGGGACGGTCAGCCGCGCCTATCGAGCGCTCGACAACTACACGGCGACACGGTTGCGTCGGTGGTTGCGCAGCAAGTACAAGGTCAGGCGACGCAAGGGCGGGACGTATCCACTCTCGCTCCTTTACGGGTACTACGGTCTCGTACGTCTGGCAGCACGAGGGCGCAGCGTGGCGTGGGCGTAGGCGTGAGCTCTTGTCCGAGAGCCGGATGCGGGAGATCTGCAAGTCCGGTTCGATGAGAGGGATGTGGAAACGGGGTTATGGTTGGCTATTGAGGCACCGTCAGACGAAAGGGACGGCAACCGCTATGCAAAACCTACTGCTACCGCGCCACATCCCGACTCTACCAATATGGCTGGTTCCCGCCGCCGCAAAGCGGACATGCCGGAAGCCCAATTCCACACTTCGTCGGAAATTTACGCGTTGGTCGATGCGGGCTGCGAAAGAGCAGCGCGTCACCTCCAGCCGCAACACCAAATTTAATACCGGCATCGTTGAGCAACTCTTGGTCTTGGTTGCCACTTCGATTCTTGGGAAGTCCACGGGTCATCCATAATCCGATGGGATAAATTAAGTCGGGATAAACGCCCCAGGAAACTCACCCTCGATGTGGCTAAGAATATCCCCAGCAGACATATTGGGACTCACATAGAGCGTACTGGGCACCAGACGATCCCCGGGGTCGCATGGTTCGTATGGCGGGACGAACGCGACTCGGCGGTGCACAGAGCCCACCAGTTTTTTCATATCCGCCACCACCTGCTTATCGACGAGCAGATCCGTGTCCGGACGCGCTGCATTGACCAGTGCTGTTAGCGCCACCAATAACTGCAGGCCAGTTTTCGCGTAGACTTCGCGAATGGTGTCTTGCCGTCGGAATTCGCACTTTTCCATTTCAAGATCGTACGCTTCGAGCGCATCGTCGAATCGATCGATTGCGGCGTCAAAGCATTTATTGAAGTCGTCCGCACTCAACATTGTCCGTGCGCCATCCATTGTCGTTACGCTCAACAAGTTCACCACAAGGTCGCGGCCATCTGCAGCCAATTCAACAAGGCACACAAATTTCTTCTTGGCTGCCGTAAAGTGAAACGTCACTAGCTCCACGCCGTCTTGACCCAACACCGGCATACGGTCTGTCACATAGACGGTCGATACCTTCATTTGGTCGCCCGGTCGGTTATTTCCTCCGGTTTCCCCAGTAGCGTCGCAATGTCGCCAAATCCCACCTGCCGATCAGGACTACCGCCACGTCCCGGAATCAATTGCGCTGCCGCGCGTGCGTTGGCCATGTCAACCACCGCAACCGCAGAATTGAGCCGATATTCAATCGTGGCACCGGCACGGCTGCCAACCGCCTTTGGACTTGCCGCGCCTGCCTGAACGTACTGTCGTAATCTCTTTTGAATTCGGGTAAGGTCGGCATCGAGCTGCTCGGCCAGTTTCTCGGCAGTCACCCGCTTGCCAACCCTCTGCATCGCAAGAATGACTTCCTCGTCAGAAAAATACTTCCGGCGAGCCGCGTTCGCCTCAGGCTTTGAAAACTCAATCATCGCCATCGACATGATTGATCCTTGTGGAGACGCCACCTTGACCAGCCGCGGAATGTAACTGCCATTAATACTTCTGTTTGGCATCTTGGCTTTCCATCCAGATCCGCTCGAACTCTTTCGCATATACCGCTGCCACCGCAGGGGCATCCCACATGACAAGCACGTTTTCTGCGTTGCTCTTGGCCGCCGCCGTCGTGTAGTTGAAACTGCCCGTCTGCAAAGTCTTGCCATCCACAATCACAAACTTGTGATGGAAAATCTTGTACCTCGGGTTCGACGCCCTCAACGGCACATGGTTATTTGCGAGATAGGTGCCGGCGTTGTACTTACCCGACAATCGCTCTTGATCAACCACAACCCGCACACGAACACCCCTGCGATGCGCCGCCAAAATGGCCTCGGCTACCGGCTTGCTCGTGAACTCATAAGCCGCCACCTCCAGCGAACCGCCCTTTGCCGCGCGCTTGATGACATCGACAACGAGTGCTTCAGCGTTGCCTGGCGAAAATCCCACGGTCATCTCGCCGCTAGCCTGTACCTTGGCTTCGCCAGGTTGCGCTAACGCCTGCTGGATATGAGGGATACCGACGTATGCACCACCGCCGGCACCCAACAAACCGAATACCACCATGGCCTTGCGCAACAACATTAACCGTCTAAACCAACGAACTAAGGTATACATATAGGTGCCCTCGCTTTGATCGAAACTTCTATCGACCTAGCGTCGCATAAACATTGCCGCTGTCAAGAGCACCTACCAATCCGTCGCCGCGAGAACCGTCGTTGTCTGCCTGCGTCAGCAGCGCCGCACTATCAGTCTACAGACATCTGCGGCCGTCAAAAGACTTGTGGTAGACCGGGAGTGCACGGTTGGCAAGGTGATAGACAACAGCCTTTGGCGCATGTTCTATATGTACGACATCGAACGGCTGGCCTTCGCCGAGATGATCCTTCATTGTTCGACGTAGGGTGTCGAAGAGAATGTCGGAAGCTCCCTCGCCATTGACGACCAACACCAGATTCACCAGACCACCGTTCTCGTTGACGGCTTGCGTCAAGTAAGCCGCTCGAACATCAGGTTGCAGGGATAACACTTGCGTCAAAGCCGAACGCAGCGATGTTGGCGTTCCTTGTGGGACAACATAACTTTTGTCCTCATCCCCTTCCGTGGCCGGTATGACGGTCGGAGCGCATAGCGCCATCGTCGTCACACGCATACTCGCCGCGCGTTCTTCCATCGGGTGACTCAACATGCTGCCTTTCGAAATGCCTTTTCCCAAAATCGATAACATGATCGCAATCCCTTCTCTTCGTTAAACGTATTGTGGATGTACCTTTCGCCCATCGAACACCGGAAAACTGACAAAAACCGCACGATTACCCGCTCGCCGTTCCCGGAAGTGGGGTCGGGACGGTCACAATCCGCGGGTTAACCGATATCGCAAAGGATCCAGAATAGGCCGGCGTGATAGATACGCGCGAATGGCCCAGTGCGCGGGACGCTTGCAACATCACCGCATTGCGCTCTTTGACCGGCAGCTGGTCCGCACGCCCCCCCTTCACCGCCGGGACCAATCCCTTCGAGATCATCAGGTCATGGACATACCCGTGACGAAATCCGTGCGCCGTGGCGCCCAGCCCTTTCCTGGTTAAACCGATCTTGTCGGCAAGGTAGTAAAAGTGCGCCTGCGCCTGCTCGAGCGTCCGGTCGGGCCAACCCAAGTAATGCAAATGTGGGCGGCCATCCATAAACTCGCGAACCATAATTAAAACTTCGCGCTGCTGTGTCGTCTCAATGGGGACTACGCGCGTCAAGCCGCCTTTCGTCCCGCGATCTAGCAATAGGTGCTTCCCCCGGTCGCTGTTGTAGACGGAAAACATGATGGACTCCTTTACGCGGAGCCCGAATGTCGCCTGCACCGTCAACTGAAGACCGAACACGGGGTCGATTGCGAGCGCCTTTTCCACAACCTCGGTTGGGTCAATGCCGGCGCCGTCAACCGACTTGTCGCGGTCGGCAATCCCAGTACGCTTCAAGTCGCGCTCTTCGGTGGCATACGCCGATGTAGGCTGGACAACGTCGTGCTTCCCCAACCAGCGACACATCTTCCGCAGCATCGACAACCGGTTCTGGATGACGCTGTCCGACAAGCCGCGCTTGATCATCTCCGTTACCAGCGCCTCGACGTGCCGACGCTGTAGGTTCGCCGGGTCCTTGATCGCGTACCCAATATCCCAAAGCAACTGGAAGGACTGAAACAGCCGGTCGTGGGTTGCCTGCATTGTCGCGTGCGATACCAGCCGGACGCCCTTCGACCTGTCCGACCGATAGGCGCCGTAGAACTTCACGAGGACGGCAAGTCGGTGTTGCCAACTGTGGCTGGACTTCTCGTTGCCCGCTTCCAGACCGACGCGCTTGGCCATCCATTCGTAACGGGCTTGGGCGTCGAACTGGCTCGGTACGTCTTCAATCATGACCTGCGCGCCACGCGGCGCTAACTTTGGGTTCTGCGGATTTGTTCGGGATGCCATAAATATCTCCTAGGGTTCTGTCGCGATGGGAATAACAAAGAACACACCGTCCGCTGGCCTCGACTGAGGAAGCCATCGCGCGGTGCGCTCCGCATTGCAGGGGTACACAGTTGGTTCGAGTGGTCTCGTAAAAACGTACTTTCTTGGCGACACACACTCGAAAGTGTGCAACCAGCAACCCATCTCTCAGTAGGGTTGCGCAGCTGATTTCGCTAATGAGCGAAAGCATCAACTGCAGGATCCTCGGCGTTCGCCCCGAGTTAGTCCGTTGTACGGACGCGATCAACCGAACCCACGCGCAATGCGTGGGCTGCTAGGTTGCTAACGAATTTGTTCCACGAAAACGCCCTGCCCTGTGTTTGGCAAGGGGGTTTGTGCGTACGGCCACGTCTGCGCTAGGCATCGTGGTTCGAGGGCATTGCTGCCCAGAATCCCCGTTTCGCTGGAAAATTAACTTTGAAATTCAGCCGTTCGCTTCTGAACCGCGGGCTTATCTCGTTGATTTGCTTGAGAGTTTGAATCACTCTCCTTTGAACCATCGCCTTTTCGTTACGCGCTAAGGAGCGCGACTGCCCAATGGGCAACAAAAAAAACGAAAACGCCGGAGCGCTTCGTTTCGCATGATTACTTGTGGACGCACCTTGGGTGCTTTCTCTTGGCGTAGCGAAAGTTTTTCGCTTGGCTTTGAGGCGCGATGTGATCGCGACTTTATGAAAAGATTGCCTAGTGGCAATGCAGTGGTTGTGTCCCGGAGGGTTAAACCACATGAAACTGCAACGAATCTTGCAGGAAAAAAAACAAGTGGTCAAGCTTTTTTGCGAATAAATGTGCGTAATTCCTCGCGTTTCTTCTCTTCTGTACACGGCACTTTGTTGCAAGCCCACTTCTGGCCAAAATTCGCCCACTTGTGGCCATTTTTCGCCCACTTGTGGCCAGAGTTCGCCCACTTGTGGCCTATTCGGCGAAGCCGAGTACGACAACAGTTTGCCTTTGCCCAATTTCGCCCACTTGTGGCCATTTTTCGCCCACTTGTGGCCAGAGTTCGCCCACTTGCGCCGTACGGTCCTCGTATGGACGCATTAATCCGATAGTTTTTTAGTGTTCTTCGATGATGAGCCGCGACACCAACCACGAATAATTGGCACAACTACAACAGGTGAGCGAATGAATAATCCACGACACATTAAGGTTGGTGCCATCGATGTCGGCTACGGCCACACAAAATTCGTTGTTATCCAGGACGGTAAGAATGCAGTACGTCGTTTCCCCTCTCTCGCGCTAAGCGTGAACGCTGAAGAAGAGGCGCTAGGCTATCTATCCACTAAGAGCGACCTGCGCAAAGTAAAAGTTAGCTCTGACAAGCCACCAGTGTGGGTCGGGCCTGCAGTCATCAGTCGACTAAGCGGAAACTCGAACGCCCGCGAGCTAAGTGACGAGTATTGCCTAAGCGACAACTACCTGGCCTTCGTGCGCGGCGCACTGACATACATGAATACGACGCAAGTCCAAGTGTTGCAGTTAGGGCTTCCGATGACCACGATTGGCAACCATCGTGCCGCCCTGCAACGCAAGATGACAGGCGAGCATCATCTGATTGCGCAAAACGGCGAGGTTTATACCTGCAATGTGAAGAAAGTTGTTGTTGTCGGACAGCCGGTCGCGGCAATTTCACACTATATGTCGCAGCCCGACGCTCCCGAACTTCACGGCAATGACCGCGTGTTGTTGATTGATTTTGGTTACTTCACAACCGATTGGGTCGTGATGGATTCGAATATGGACATCGTCCTCGACCGATCAGGCGCTGAGACAGGCGGAATGAACAAGGTGGTATCCACTATCTTCGAAGGACTTGCCAAAGAACTGGGGCGGACACTGCCGCCGTCGATCCTGGGTGCGATCGACACCGCAATGTCTGAGGGCAAGGTTGAGGTACGTGTGCGGGACACCATGCATAACTTCCAAAAACACATTCTCGCGACAGACACTCACGTGAAGAGTTTTCTCAACGCGGTTTCTTCTAAAGTCGGTAGCGTCCAAGACGTTCGCAAGATTGTGATCTGCGGCGGTGGAGCCTCTTTCATGAAGCGGCACGTCCTCAACCAATTGGGCCCGGAAGGTCTCGTCGTACTTGACCAATCTCAGGATGCAATCGCCCTCGGTTTGCACTTTCTCGGGTCGGTCGTTGCGCGACAAGACGTGTATGCCTAGAAAGCAGGACGCCTCAGAACAACGCGCACCCGCCGCGCAAGGTGTTGTCCGTCTTCGACTTTGTGTGTATGAATCCGACTTTCCTGAGTTGTATGCAAACTTGATGGCAAGCACCGGTCGAAACCAATCTCGACGCGTGCTCGCTTTACTTGCGAGCGGTTTAGCGGCCGAAACGCGCGAAACAAACAACTCGCCTCACAACATGGCACTACAGGAGCAACTGCGCCAAAGCGCAGACCTGCTTCGCTTAGTCGGGACAGTGGTTCAGACCCTTTCTCAGGTTGGCCCTATTCCGCTAAACAGCCGAAGCAATCAGTCGGTCGAAGTGCCAATGACTACAGAATCAACCCCTCTCACCAATGCAGCCGACTCCAGGCATGACACTTGGGCACTCAAGTTAATGGAGGGTTGAGTGTGGTGATCTGGAAAAATGAAGGCGGCGGCGGCAAGTTGATGAGCTGGCGACCGCAGGGGCTTACAGACCACGGTGCAATAGTAGTTCAAGCGCTCGATCTCGGCGATCAATGGCAACTTGAAGTGCGCGTGCCCGGCTGGTATGAACGGTCGGCCCAATGGCGAGAAAACGCGATGCAGTGGATCGGGCTAAACGCGCTAAAAGTCGACGAGGCTGGAATCATTACTGTCGGCGTTAAGATTACAACTCCAGAGAATACCGAAATGAATCTGGCGCGCATGGCGTCACTAATCGGGGCAACCGCTATGGCCGCCGCATATTTGCGGTCGAAAATGGGCTTGGAAAGAACCGCTCTGGAACGAGCGGCCAAAACTGCATAACTTGTAAGCGCTTGCGTTATTCGTGTTTTGTGGAACACTAACCGCATGTACGTCAAGGAGACCGCAATGAAGCCAGTCAAGAAAGCCACCTTCGTTCTATCAAAAGAGGAGCGCGACCCATTCGCTCACTTTCGGCCAGCGCCATGGAAGCGTCCGTTCTACGCTGCCGAGGATGCGTTTGAATCCCTTTTAGCGACGTCGCAGTCAATCGTCGATAAAGCAGAAGCTTTCACATCGCGCTCGAATGTAACGCCTTTGGCGGTTTCATACGCTGTCCTTGCGGTGTTAGTGCTGGCGTTCGTGTACTTGTTTGTCAGCTTCAAGCTAACGCTATTCTGAGAATAGTCTATCGGCGCTCCCGCGCGGCAATCGCAATTGTAAATCCTCGGCAAAAACTGCGACTCGGCGTCTGTAGAAGCTCCGTAGCGTACTTTGCGACCTCGGCTGGC
>JADCJC010000120.1 GCA_020247395.1 Rhodocyclaceae bacterium | reverse complement strand
CCGGACGGGGACCCATTAATTTTGTTCAGCGCGGGTGATTCCGACATTAGGCTCCCGCCTTCGCGGGAGCAGGGGAGTATTGGTTTGGTGGTCGTTCATCTAACCCCGTCCCCGCGCAGGCGGGGACCCAAGTTGACCTGCCCGCGCAGGCGGGGACCCAAGTTGACCTGCCCGCGCACAACCACAAGGGTTGCGCCGGACGGGGACCCGTCAATTTTATTCAGCACAGGTGATTCCGATATCGGGCTCCCGCCTTCGCCGCAGCGTGGAGATTCACCATATTTACTTGCCGGATCAATAGGATGAAACGCTTCTATCTCGCAGCCGCCATCGTCGGCGGCATCACCCCCTACGCGGTCTACTTCGGTTATCTCGCCTATGCGCCGGGTGCCTCCGGTGCGCTTTCCCTTGCTTGGGGCAGCCCGATTGCCGCTGCCACACTCGCTGACTTCACCATTTCTTGTATCGTGTTCTGGCCGTTCTTATATGCGGAATCTAAACGCCTTGGAATCCGTTACTGGTGGGCCTTAATCCCTGCCAATCTCATCATCGGCTTATCCTTTGCCTTACCGGCCTTTTTGTACGTGCGCGAAGCAAAGCTGTCGCAGCAGCAATGACATCGCCGCCGATTTCGCTTGCGTGGCTGGTGTGGGGTATTGGCGCGGCACTCTATTTCATTGGTTTCTACCAACGTGTCGCGCCAGCGGTCATCACGGCAGAGTTATCCCAAGCCTTTAATCTCACCGCCGCCGGGCTGGGCAATCTGTCTGCGTTCTATTTTTACAGTTACGTGGCGATGCAGATTCCAACCGGGCTGCTTGCGGATCGCTATGGCCCGAGGATCCTGCTCACGTGCGGCGCGGCGATTGCCGCCTGTGGCACTGCGGTTTTTGCGATGGCCCAAGATGTGTTTTTGGCGAACACCGGTCGATTGATGATCGGCGGCTCGGTTGGGGTTGCTTTTGTCGCGATGTTGAAACTCTCCGCACATTGGATGCCGGCGCGGCAATTCGCGCTGGCATCCGCCGTCGCTCTAGCGGTCGGCGTGTTTGGTGCGGTTGCCGCCGGCGCGCCGCTGCGACTGCTGGTGGACGCGTTTGGCTGGCGCAATATCATGTGGGCAAGCGCGGTTTGCACACTGCTGATTGCTTGTGCGGCGTGGCTCGTTGTGCGCGACGACCCAGCCGATCGTCAATACGTTTCCTACTCAAGCCACCACACCCGAGACAATGGCCAAAGCGTGTGGGCGGGCCTGGTGGAAGTCCTCAGCTACCGCAACACCGTGCTGCTGTTTTTCTTGTCGGGCTCCATGACGGGGCTGGTACTAACATTTGCCGGGCTGTGGGGCGTACCGTTTCTCACCACCCAATATGGTTTAACGCAAACCTTTGCCGCCGGACTGTGTTCCACGATGATGGTCGCATGGGCGTTGGGTACATTGGTGTTTAGCACTCTATCGGATCGCATCGGCAAGCGACGGCCTCTGTATATCGGCGGTGTGATTCCAGCTCTGGCGCTGTGGTCGGCATTGATCTATACAAAACTTCCCTCGACCCCCATGCTCGCCACGCTCGTCGCGGGCATCGGTTTTTGTGCAGGAAGTTTCATCATCAGCTTTGCGTTTGCCAAGGAGAGTGTACCGGCGCGTCTGGCGGGGACCGCCTCAGGCGTGGCCAATATGGGGGTGATCGCCGGCCCGATGTTGCTGCAACCGTTGGTCGGCGTGGTGCTGGATCGTTCCTGGCAGGGGACGTTGGGAACCGGTGCCTTTGCCGGCAAACGTGTCTTCGAATTTAGCGCCTACAGCCATGCGTTCAGCATGATGCTGGTGTGGGGCGCGCTATCGATTGTGCTGCTTGCGTTTACCCGCGAGACAAACTGCCGCCAGCAGACCTAGCCTGAATCTCGCCTGAATCTCGCCTGAATACGTCATCGCTCGCTGGCTCACCGGCGTTCGAACGCGTCCCCAAGAAACATGCAGGCTAGTGTGCCGAGCGACCACCTGTCACCAAGCGCCGATACCCAAACCAGCAGGACCAGCCGGTAAACATCAACGCCATCGCGGCGACCGCCATCCACATCGCTGAATGGGAAACCGCCGGTGAGATGATCCCCGCGACCAGCACGTTAACCATCCCGGTGACAAACCCGGAAAGCGAGGCCGCCATGCCGCGCCGCGCTGGAAAAAGATTCATCACCATCAATGAGATGGAGGGGAAGGCCAACGCAGAACCAATCGCGTAGAAGCCAATAGGAATAATCGCCCACGGGATTGCAGGTCTAAAAAAAGACAGATAGACCAAATTCGACACGACCGCCGTTAACATGATCATGTAACCGACGCGTACCGTTTTTTCTAGCGACCATCGACCAGCAACGCGCCCCGAGATAAACGCACCGGTCATGATGCCGCCAATACCCGGCGCAAACAACCACGCGTATTCGGTTGGCCCTAGCCCAAGTTGTTGGGGAAGGTAGACGGGCGAAGAGAGGATATAGAGGAAAAAACCGTTGAAGTTAAAACCCGCCGCTAACGACAACAGGATCATCGGCGCACTCGCCCCAACCTGCCGGTAGCCCTCAAGCAGCGGCCCGGGCTTAAACGCATGGCGTTTTTCAATCGGCAGCGTTTCGTGGAAGACCGTGTAGCTCATCACCAGCAAACAGAGCGTAAACAAGGCGAGGAACCAAAAAATGGCTTGCCAGCCCAAGCCACTGTAAAGATACCCGCCGATGATGGGCGCAATAGCCGGTGCGATGCCAAACCACAGTGTGGTCATGGCCATAATACGTTGTGAGTCGATATCGGAATAAAGATCGCGCACCATTGCGCGGCCTACCACCATGCCGGCACCGACGGAAAGCCCCTGCAGCATTCGCCAAAAGAGTAACTGACCAATCGTGGTAGACATCGCGCAACCAATACTGGCGATGAGAAAAATGATCAACCCGCCCATGATCACGGGTTTCCTGCCGAAGCTATCCGACAGGGCACCGTGAAACAAGAACATAAACGCAAAGGCAAACAGGTACGCTGAAAACGTCTGCTGCATTTGCAGCGTACTTGCGCCTAAGTCGGCTGCGATGCTTGGGAACGCCGGGATGTAGGTGTCAACCGCGAATGGACCCAACATGCCGAGCGCGGCAAGCAACAAGGCCAGCAGCCAGCGAGGGGTGTCATGGTGCGCGCGGGGCCCGTGGGGTGGACGCTTCGGAGAATCGTGGGATGAATTCACAAAGTCTTTGACTGTCGGTCACTTTCAGGCGTTTTTGCTTGAAAACGACCGGCGATATTTGCGGTGACTATCTGGCTCTAAGCGTTGGTCTTGTCCATGCGCCGATACTGAATCGCCTCGGCGATGTGCGCGGATTCAATTGTGTCGCTTGCAGCCAAGTCGGCGATGGTACGTGCTACTTTCAGCACACGATGATACGCGCGTGCCGACAGCCCCATCCGCGAGATGGCGTTTTTTAGCAGGGCTTCGCCGGTCTCTGACGGAGCGCAAAACTGGTCAATATCTTTCACTTCAAGTTTTGCGTTCGGTTTTTGTTGGCGCTCAAGTTGGCGTTGATGAGCCAGATCGACTCTCTGCCGGATTACCCCGCTCGCCTCTCCACGCCCGACCTTGACCAACTCAAGTTGCGGCACTGCGGGGACTTCGATTTGCAAATCAATTCGATCCAGCAACGGACCGGAAATCTTACCGCGATAACGCGCCACTTGGTCAGGAGTGCAACGACACTTGTTGCTGTAGTGCCCCAAATACCCACACGGGCACGGATTCATCGCGGCGACTAATTGAAACTGCGCGGGGAAATCGGCTTGTCGTGCCGCGCGGGAGATGGTGATACGGCCAGACTCCAATGGCTCGCGCAGAACCTCAAGTACGTTGCGGTCAAATTCCGGCAGCTCGTCCAAAAACAACACGCCGTGGTGTGAAAGTGAAATTTCGCCGGGCCTCGGATTCGAGCCACCACCGACGAGCGCAACACCAGAGGCGGTGTGATGGGGGCTACGGAAGGGGCGCTGTTTCCAATATTCCAGCTTGAACACCCCCGTTAAGCTTTGCACAGCAGCCGTCTCCAGCGCCTCGTCATCTGTCATGGTTGGTAGTACACCGATGAAACGTTGAGCCAACATCGTCTTGCCGGTTCCAGGCGGGCCCATCATCAGAATACTGTGGCCACCGGCTGCGGCAATTTCCAGCGCACGTTTTGCGCCAGATTGTCCTTTGACATCGGCGAAGTCGGCAACATCGCGCGCCGATTGCGGCGCTTGTTTGTCGGCCACATACGGCACGATGGCATCGCGACCGGCCAGATGTGAGCAGACTTGCAACAGCGAATCCGCAGGAAGTACCGTCGCATCACGAACCAATGCCGCCTCAAACGCCGAGGCTTTTGGCAAGATAAACGCTCGGCCATCGCGATGCGCTTTCAAAGCCATTGCCAAAGCCCCGCGGATCGGGCGTAATTCGCCGGTCAAGGCAAGTTCGCCGGCGAATTCATACTGATCCAGTTTGTCGCCCGGTATCTGCCCGGTTGCGACCAGAATGCCAATGGCGATCGGCAAATCAAATCGCCCGCTATCTTTGGGCAGATCAGCAGGTGCGAGGTTGACGGTAATGCGCCGGGCGGGAAACTCGAAGCGCGCGTTTTGCAGCGAGGCACGCACCCGATCCTTACTCTCTTTGACTTCGAGTTCCGGCAGGCCAACGATGGTGAACGACGGCAGGCCGTTTGCCAGATGCACTTCGACAGTAACGGGCGGTGCCTCCATGCCTGTCAACGCTCGGCTGGTGAGTACCGCTAAAGACATTAGGCCGACTTGTGTTCGAGTGCGGCGATCCTGTCCTCGAGAGCTCGCAACTTAGCGCGGGTCTTCTCCAGCAACGCGCGCTGCGCGTCGAATTCCTCGCGAGTCACCAAGCCCTGCTTTGCCAACTGCGAGACAAAGTGTTGGCGGGCATTTTTTTCCAGCTCACCCGCCGGAGACGCGGCGATCGCTTCGCCGACGCGCTGGGCCAAGCTGGTTAACTTGTCAAACGTGGGATTGGGCGTGTAATTGCTCATGGCTGCATTGTAACGCGCAGGGGCTGCCCCGCCGTTGACGCCATCCAGCGCACCCACAATGGCGATTGCACCAAGTAGGTGCATTTAGGTCATTTAAGGCAATTTACTGGTGCAGCAAAACCAGAAATATCGAATAACTTAATTTTTTTCAACCACTTACCGCGTCGCAGCAGATGGCACACAATATGCTCAATGTCAGTCGGGTGACATTACAAGATCGATTACAACCGCAGAGGGAAATTTCATGAAACAAGCATCTCAACTAGGCAAATCCGCCTTAAAAGCACTTGTTGCCGCAGTGGCAGCCAGCAGCGCATTCTCGATGAGCAACGCGATGGCACAGGCAGCGCCTGCGGCACCGGCAACGCCGGAGCCAACGCCAGAACATACATTTGTTCCAAAAATTTCGCTGTTCAGCGAATACGAATATCGCGGCATTTCGCAGACCTCAGAAAAGCCGGCCGTCCAGCTCAACTTGGACTACTCGCATTCTTCCGGCTTTTACCTCGGGCTGTTCGCATCGAACATTTCTTGGCTGAAAGACTACAAGAAACTCGGTTTAGCCAAAGATTCAGCCGCTGCCGAGGTGGATCTTTTTGGTGGCTACAAATTTGAGATTGTCAAAGACGTGACGATCGACATCGGCTACCTGCACTATGAGTATTCCGGTATGAAGCCGCTGGCTGGTTTGCCAAAAGCCAATACCGATGAGATCTACATTGGCGCTGCCTATGGCCCGTTCAACGCCAAGTATTCTTACAGCACCGGTGATATCTTCGGGACGCCAAAGAGCAAGGGCTCCACCTATATCGAGCTGAACTTCTCACAGGAAGTCGCACCAAAGCTGACCCTCAATGGAACGATTGCGCAGCAGAAGTTCAAGGGAACATTCGCCGGCTTCGACAACAACAAAGAGCTGACCTACAACGTCTTCAAGCTTGGCCCAACCTATGACTTGGGCGATGGCTGGAGTATCGGCGGGTACTATAAGTCGACCAATGCCAAACACGCCAACTACACCTACCTCGGCAAAGACTGGAGCAAAGGTCGCCTGGTGGCATTCATCTCCAAAGCCTTCTAATTCGCAGCGCCTCTAAACCACGCATGCCATCAAAAGTGCCGGCTACCGATACAGGTCGGCGTCGGCATTGATTTTCAATTACCGGGAGCACAAAACATGAAATTGGTTACCGCAATCATCAAGCCGTTCAAGCTCGATGAAGTGCGTGAGGCCCTGTCCGCCATCGGCGTGCAAGGCATCACTGTCACGGAAGTCAAAGGCTTCGGACGTCAAAAGGGACACACCGAGCTGTATCGCGGCGCGGAGTACGTGGTCGACTTTCTGCCAAAGGTAAAGATCGAAGCCGCGATCAAAGACGATTTGCTCGACCAAGTCATGGAGGCCATCGAAAAATCCGCCAACACCGGCAAGATTGGTGATGGCAAGATTTTCGTGTTCGACCTACAACAAGTTGTTCGTATTCGCACCGGTGAAACCGGCGCGGATGCGTTGTAACCCAGGGAGCCCCATCACATGAAAACCTTATTTGCTTCAGTCGCCATCGCGCTGATGGTCACGGTCGGCAGTGTTGGCCTGGCAAGTGCGCAAGACAAGAAAGCTGAAACGCCGACCCCAGCAGCGGCGTCAGCAGCAGCCACTCCCGCCGCTCCGACGCCGGCGGCACCCGCAGCAGCGACCACAGCGGCACCCGCAGCAGCGACCGCAGCGGCACCCGCAGCAGCAGCGGCCCCGGCACCGGTTCCACACAAAGGCGATGTTTCCTGGATGCTGGTGTCAACCGCGCTCGTGTTGCTGATGAGCGTTCCAGCGCTGGCACTCTTCTATGGCGGATTGGTTCGCTCCAAGAACATGCTGTCGGTGCTGATGCAGGTGTTCGTAACGTTCTCGCTGATCACCGTACTTTGGGTGGTCTACGGTTACAGTCTGGCATTCACCGAGGGCAATGCGTTTATTGGTGGCTTCGACCGGCTGTTCCTTAAAGGCATCGCGGATGTGCCGAAAGGCGAATTCGCCATGGCGGCGACGTTCAGCAAAGGTGTGGTGATTCCTGAAATGCTGTTCGCGGCATTCCAGTGCACCTTCGCCGCGATCACCTGCTGTCTGATCTTGGGTTCGGTGGCTGAGCGAATGAAGTTCGCCGCAGTGCTCCTGTTCGTCACACTCTGGTTCACGTTTAGCTATGCGCCAATCGCACACATGGTCTGGTTCTGGATGGGACCTGATGCGTACACCGATCCGAAACTGGTCGACGGCCTGACCGAAAAAGCCGGCCTATTGTGGCAGTGGGGCGCGCTCGACTTCGCGGGTGGTACCGTTGTCCACATCAACGCCGGTGTTGCAGGCTTGGTTGCGGCATATATGTTGGGTAAGCGTATTGGTTACGGCAAAGAAGCGCTTACGCCGCACAACCTGACGATGACCATGATCGGCGCTTCCATGCTCTGGTTCGGCTGGTTCGGCTTCAACGCGGGCTCCGCCCTCGAAGCCGGTAACTCCGCAGTGCTGGCGTTTATGAACACCTTCTTAGCCACCGCATGCGCAGTGTTGTCATGGACCTTCGCCGAGTGGCTGCTTAAGGGCAAGCCGTCCATGCTGGGCGCGGCTTCGGGTGCGGTAGCAGGCTTGGTCGCCATTACACCAGCCGCGGGCAACGTCGGCATCCCTGGCGCGTTTGTCATCGGCACCTTGGCGGGCCTGGTTTGTTTGTGGGGGGTTACCGGTTTGAAGCGACTGCTGAAGGCGGACGATTCTCTCGACGTGTTCGGTGTACACGCCGTCGGCGGCATCCTGGGCGCATTACTCACCGGCGTGTTTGTCTCACCTGATCTGGGCGGCCCAGGCTTTGTCACCGATTGGGTGAAGGCGTCGACCGGCTTCACCTCTATCGGCGAACAAGTGCTAATCCAAGCCAAGGCGGTTGGTTTAGCCGTTGTCTGGTCCGGCGTTGTCACCGCTGCCGTTCTGTTTATTGTGAAGATGGTTGTTGGTTTGCGCGTCTCGGAAGACGATGAGCGTGAAGGGCTAGATATCGCTTCACACGGTGAGACCGCGTACAACAAGTAGCATATCTGACGGGGTAACCCGCTGCATCTTGCGTCAGGTTAGAAGCACGAGGGGCATCCAACGTTGGATGCCCCTTTTGTTTGTAGTAACGACTTGACCACACTAACCGCGCTCCAATCCCCCAGCCCTACCTAAGTCGTTGTTTTGCCTTGTTTTTGCCCGGCAGGTAGAATGTCCGCCTTGGCTTCTCAAAACACCACATGAATCAACGCGACCCCCACCTACCTTTTAACCCTGAATCTGACGCTCTCCGGGACGGCGTTCCAGACGTGCAGGGCCGCGCCGACGCACGCCACATCGCTATCGACCAAGTCGGCATCCGCGGAATTCGGCATCCACTCCGCGTCCAATCTGCAGACGGCTCGGTACAACATACGGTTGGCATGTTCTCGATGACGGTTAACTTGCGCGGGGATTTGAAGGGTACACACATGTCGCGTTTTGTCGAACTTCTGGAAGCCGAACGCGCTGGCAAGGCCGCGCTTGACCCGGCAGGGCTTCATTCGCTTTTGCAGCGCATGGTAGCGAAGCTTGAGGTGGACGAGGGCGTGATCTCAATCGAATTTCCATACTTCATCGAAAAGTCGGCACCTGTTTCAGGTGTTACGTCACTGCTCGATTACCAAGTGACGTTGACGGGGAGACTGCGCTCAGGGCGGTTTTCTTCCACCACCAAGGTGGTTGCGCCGGTGACGAGCTTGTGTCCGTGCTCAAAAGAGATATCGGATTACGGCGCACACAATCAACGCTCACACATCACCATGACCATCGAGGCGGCCAAGCCGATTACGATAGACGAAATCGTACGCATCGCCGAGGAACAAGCGTCTAGTGAACTGTATGGCGTATTGAAGCGCGTGGATGAAAAATTCGTCACCGAGCGGGCATACGACAACCCGAAGTTTGTTGAAGACTTGGTACGCGATATTGCAGCTGCGCTGAACCGTGACGAACGCATCACAGCCTACACGCTCGAAGCCGAAAACTTCGAGTCGATTCACAATCACACCGCGTACGCGCTGATCACGCACCGCAAGTAAAACTCTAATCACCACGGGTGTTTCCAAACAATAATGCTTGAAACTGCCCGCCAGTCGGGCGGTTTAATTTTTTGCTGTCAGCCGATCCAACGCCTCGCGGTATTTGTCGCTCGTCCGCTGCGCAATATCAGCCGGTACATCCGGTGCCGGCGGTCGCCGATTGAAGCCAATCGAATCCAACCAATTGCGGATGTATTGCTTGTCAAAGCTCTCGGGCGACGAACCAACCTTGTAGGTGGCGAGCGGCCAAAAGCGTGACGAGTCCGGTGTGAGCACCTCATCAATCAAATGCAGTTGGCCCTTGGCATCCAAGCCAAATTCAAACTTGGTATCGGCAATAATGATGCCCTTGGTCAGCGCGTATTCCGCCGCTTCCGTGTACAGCCGGATCGCAACTTCACGCACTTGCGCTGCACGCGCCGCACCGATGATCTTCTCGGTCGTCGCGAAGTCGATGTTTTCATCGTGTTCACCGGCCAAGGCTTTGGTCGCCGGGGTAAAAATCGGCTCTGGGAGTTTCGATGCGCGTTGCAAGCCCGCAGGCAATTTCACGCCGCAAACACTTTGCGTTTGCTGATACTCGGACCAGCCAGATCCTTCCAAGTAGCCACGCACGACGGCCTCGATTGGCAGCACTTTGTATTTGTTCACCACAATCGCCCGGCCGCGCACTTGATCACGTTCATCTTGCGCGACTACCGATGCTGGGTCGATGCCGGTGAGTTGGTTCGGCACGATGTGCTGCAACTTCGCGAACCAGAAGTTTGCAAGCTCCACCAAAATCTCACCCTTATGCGGGATGGGCGTCGGCAGGATTACGTCGTAGGCCGAGAGCCGATCGCAGGTTACAAGCAAAAGTTTGTCATCACCAACGGCGTAAATGTCGCGCACCTTGCCGCGCGCGATGAGAGGAAGCGATGTGATGGAGGATTGGTACATGTCAAGTCAGAATAGAAAAAATAATGATGCCGCCGGTGAGCGCCACTAACAGAAGCGGATAAAAAGTGCTGATGACTGCGCAGCGCAGCGCAGTCGCCCACCAGCGCCCACCAAAATAGCGTTGCATGGCAATAAAAAAATAGATCACAAAAACGAGCAACAAAATGTCCCCTATTTTGGGTGGCAGCAGTGCTTTACCAAGCAGCGCGAAGTAGGCAAAGGCATGTACGTGCATGGCGTAAACCATGTGCTCGCCAAAAGCGAGGTTCCTTCGTCGGTATGACCAAAACGTCAGCGTCGCAAAAACCGGCAGCATGAAGAACATCGCGTAGGGCAAGTTACTGATTACACTTTTCTTTATGGTCTCGAATACATCGCCAACCGTTTTTCCTTCCCATTTCTCTTTGACATGGCTCTGCCACATCTGACAAAACCGGGCACCTGGCTCACAGTCCATCTCAACCTTTGCCCGGCCTTTCAATGCTTCGTCCGGGGGCACATTCGATGTCTTGCCGGATGCAAAAACCTGTTGACCCTTTGTCTCAGCCAATTGGTTTAATTGCACAAGATTGCCGAAGCCAGCAACCTTCACGACCAGAAAGAAGATGAAACTCGCGGTCAGGTAAAGCCTGAGTGGATGAACGTACGCAACCTTCTTGCCATCGCGAAATCGCCTGCTGAGTTCACCCGGAAGGCAAAACAACAAGATCAACGTCTTCCAAAGTTTTCCCTCCAGCGCGACGTAGTGCGTGATGAATTCATGAATGAATTCCCAAGCCGATGGCGCATGTAGATGCGTATCTTGCCCACACTGCGGACAATACTTCGGCGCCGGAGAAATTGGCTCAAACGAAAAACCGCAATTGCGGCAACAGTGCGTCGCCGCGGCAGGGTCAGCCGATGCCGCAACGGTCTCGGTCATCGTCAGTTGACGAGTTGTTTTAACTCACCCTTCGCGTACTTCTCGGCCATCTTGGTGAGATCTATCGGCTTGATTTTCGACGCCTGCCCCGCGCAGCTGAACTGTTCATAACGCAGCTTGCAGATTGCTTTGGCCGCCGCTCGTGCTGGTTTTAAATAATCGCGGGGATCAAAGTGCGACTTGTTTTCGTTCAGGAACTTGCGAATGGCGGCCGTCATTGCCAAGCGGATATCGGTGTCGATATTGACCTTGCGCACACCATGCTTGATGCCTTCTTGAATTTCCTCAACCGGCACGCCGTAAGTTTCTTTCATCTCGCCGCCGTTAGCACGAATGATTTCGAGTAGCTCCTGCGGAACACTGGACGAGCCATGCATCACAAGGTGGGTGTTGGGAATTCTGGCGTGGATCGCCTTGATACGATCAATCGCCAGAATGTCGCCAGTGGGCTTGCGTGTGAACTTATAGGCACCGTGGGAGGTACCGATCGCAATCGCCAGCGCGTCCACGCCGGTTTGCTTCACAAAGTCAGCGGCCTCATTGGGGTCGGTCAGCAGCTGCTCGCGCGTCATGGTCGAGTCAGTGCCGTGCCCGTCCTCTTTGTCGCCCTTCATCGTCTCCAGCGACCCCAGGCAACCCAACTCGCCCTCGACCGATACACCGATCATGTGCGCCATATCGACCACACGGCGCGTAACGTCTACGTTGTACGCGTAGCTGGCAATCGTTTTCCCGTCGGCTTGCAGCGAGCCATCCATCATCACGCTCGAAAATCCAAGCCGCATCGCCTGCTGGCACACTGCCGGGCTTTGGCCATGGTCTTGGTGCATCGCCACCGGGATATTCGGATACGTCTCGACCGCTGCCTCGATCAGGTACTTGAGAAAGGTTTCACCAGCGTACTTTCTAGCACCGGCACTGGCTTGCATGATCACTGGCGAATCTGTTTCGGCGGCCGCGTCCATGATCGCCTGCACCTGCTCCAGATTATTAACATTAAATGCCGGCAGGCCGTAGTTGTTTTCTGCTGCGTGGTCGAGCAATTGGCGCATGGAAACGAGTGCCATGAAGTTCTCCGAGAGGGGATTACAAGAACACCTATTTTACGTGCTTCCCAGCCTATTCGGGTCGCAACAACGCGGGCGGCCGAGCCTACAGCGCGGATCCCATGATGTAGTCATCCATCACGTATCCACCGCCGATATCGATCACCTCTTCGCCGACCCGCGCAAGGCCATTGGCGAGGTAAAAATCGACCGCGCGATTGTATTTGTTGACGTTAAGCACCAACATCCGCTGGCCGGCCGCACGCGCCGCGTGGCGTACCGTTTCTAGCAACATTTTGCCGATCCCCTTGCCGTGCTGACTGGGGAGCAGGTAGAGCTTGTGGATTTTCGCCGTTCCTGGGCTTGGATGATCGAGTTGATGGGCAACAAACCCGACCGGTACGCCATTCGCCTCGGCAATATGGATAACGTGCTCTTGGCTACGCACTTGGGCGCGCAAGCGATCAGGGGCATACAACCACGCCAGCATGTAATCGATTTGCGCTGCGGTCAGGATGTCGCGAAACGTATCCGGCCAGGTCGCGTAGGCGATTTGGCGCACCGATTCAATATCCGCGTTGGCATCCGCAAGCGGGCGAATACTGACGGACATCGACGGCTAGGCCTTGCGGTGTTCGCCGATGCGCAGAATCTTCATGGTGTTGGTACCACCAGATTGCCCAATGGGTTCGCCCATTGTCAACACCACCAAGTCACCGCGTTCCACAACTTTGTTCTTCAGCAGCGCTTCTTCAGCCTCAAGCATGAGCTTTTCTCGATCATGTCCTTCGTAGGCCAGCGCAAATGGCCGAACATCGCGCATTAGCGCACACTTGGTATGGGTGGCTGGTTCTGGAGTCAGTGCATAAATCGGTACACCGGAATTCAAGCGGGACATCCACAGCGCGGTTGAGCCCGACTGCGTCAGGGAGGCAATGCACTTCACCTTGAGATGGTGTGCGGTGAATAAGGCGGCCATCGCAATTGATTGATCAACGCGGGTGAAAACACGGTCCAAAAACTCTCGATCAAGTTTGACTTCAGCGCTCTTTTCCGCTTCACGACAAATCCGTACCATCGCCTCAACCGTCTCGACCGGATACTGGCCGGAAGCGGACTCGGCGGAAAGCATCACTGCGTCGGTGCCATCGAGCACCGCGTTGGCGACATCCGACACCTCCGCGCGTGTCGGGATGGGCGAGGACACCATTGACTCCATCATTTGCGTGGCCGTGATAGTGAGTTTGTTCATTTCACGCGCCATGCGAATCATGCGCTTTTGCAGCGCCGGCACCGCCGCGTCGCCGACTTCCACAGCCAAGTCGCCGCGGGCGACCATGATGCCGTCACACGCTTTCATGATGTCTACTAAGGCCTCATTGGTTACCGCCTCGGTACGCTCAATTTTGGCGATCAGCATGGCATTGCCACCGGCGGCGCGCATCAACTCGCGGGCCATATACATATCGGCACCACTTTTTGGAAACGATACCGCGAGGAAATCCGCCTCTAGCATTGAGGCAGTCTTAATATCGTCCATGTCCTTGGCGGTTAGCGGCGGTGCAGTCAGGCCGCCGCCCTTGCGATTGATCCCTTTGTTGTTGGATAGGACACCGCCTTGCCGTACCAAACAATGGATTTCGTTGCCGCGCACAACGTCAACTTCAAACACCAGCAGTCCATCATTGAGCAACAGCAAATCGCCCGACTTAACGTCGCGCGGCAACTCTTTATAGTCGATGCCGACACGCTCCTGATTGCCCCGCTCACAGTTGGCGTCAAGAATAAATCTGTCACCAGTCTTCAGGGTGATCTTGTTTTCGGCAAACTTACCCACACGAATTTTCGGCCCCTGTAGGTCGGCGAGGATACCGACCGGACGATTGTGTTTTGCGGACAGTTGGCGGACTAGCGTGGCGCGATTGATGTGGTCCTCGGCAACACCATGGGAAAAATTCATCCGCACGACGTCGACACCGGCGACGATCAGCCTCTCGAGCACCTCGGCAGAGGTTGAAGCGGGACCTAGTGTTGCGACGATCTTGGTAGCTCTTGGCATGGTGTTCTTTCAGTTAATTACGAACAAGCAACTAGGCGCAGATGAACGCCGACCAAACTAATCCGGGGCTGACGCTTCGGTGTCACGCCCTCACCGCACAACGTTGCGCAAAACTAGCCGTTTTGCCCGATTAGCCGTTGGCCACATTTGCGTCCATCCGCGTTCATCTGCGTGACTGTCGAATTGCTGCGTTTGCTGCACGCTGCTGGAGAATCTCAACGGCGGGCAATGACTTGCCCTCAAGAAACTCCAAGAATGCCCCACCACCTGTTGAGATGTAACTCACTTTATTGGTGATGCCGAATTTTGCAATCGCCGCAAGGGTATCGCCGCCGCCGGCGATCGAGAATGCGCGAGAAGCCGCGATCGCCTCGGCCAACGCCTTGGTACCGCCGCTGAATTGATCAAACTCAAACACACCGACCGGTCCATTCCAGACAATAGTACCGGCTTGTTGCATGATTGCAGCGAGCGCGGCCGCCGTATTTGGCCCGATATCAAGGATCATGTCGTCAGCCGTGACGTCGGTGACTGGTTTCGTAACCGCTGGCTCATTGGCCGCGAATACTTTGCCGCATACAACATCGGTGGGGATCGGCACCGAAGCACCACGTGCGGCCATCATGTTGATGATGTGTTTGGCGTCTCCCATCAAATCCGGCTCGGCGAGCGATTTGCCAATCGGCAGGCCCTGCGCCAGCAAGAAGGTATTGGCAATACCACCACCCACCACCAACTGATCGACCTTCTCCGCCAGCGATTTCAAGATGGTCAGTTTGGTGGACACCTTGGACCCCGCCACAATCGCTACTAACGGGCGTTTTGGTATAGCCAGTGCGCGGCCGAGCGCATCGAGCTCCGCTGCGAGCAGCGGGCCGGCACACGCCACCTTCGCGTACCTGGCGATGCCGTGGGTTGTCGCCTCCGCCCGGTGGGCAGTGCCAAACGCGTCATTGACGTACACGTCGCACAGAGCGGCCAACTTCTGTGCAAGTTCATCGTTGTTCTTTTTTTCACCTTTGTTGCCGCGACAGTTTTCGAGTAGTACCACTTGCCCCGCTGCGACGACCACGCCGTTTACCCAGTCGGCTTTTAGCGAAACAGCACGCTGCATGAGAGCGGCCAAACGCTTGGCGATCGGTGCCAGCGAATCCTGTGGCTTTAACTCACCTTCGGTCGGACGACCAAGATGTGATGTGACCATAACCGCCGCACCGGCATTAAGCGCAAGCTCAATCGCGGGAATCGAAGCGCGAATGCGTGTGTCGTCGGTGATATTGCCCGCCTCATCTTGCGGCACATTCAAGTCAGCGCGAATGAATACCCGTTTGCCGTCGAGTTGTCCGCTTGCGGCTAAATCCGCCAGTCGTATAAACATGGTTGTCATCAATGGCGCTTTTCGTTCACGGCGCGTTTCATGGTCACCACGCGCCCATCAATCACTTCGCCGACATCAAGGCGACCGTGGTGTCCAACATACGATTGGAAAAGCCCCACTCATTGTCATACCAGCTCGAGACCTTGACCAGATTGCCGGACACTTTTGTCAGCGTGGAGTCAAACGTCGACGAGTGACCGTCGTGGTTGAAATCGATCGATACCAGCGGCGCGGTGTTGTAGGCAAGAATGCCTTTCATGCCGGGTGAAGAAGCCGCCTCCTTCATGATCGCATTCACTTCGTCCACCGTTGTGTCCCGCCTTGCGATAAACGACAAATCGACCAACGATACGTTGATCGTTGGCACACGAACCGCGTAACCGTCAAGCTTGCCGTTTAACTCAGGCAACACCAGACCGACAGCGGCAGCGGCACCAGTTTTGGTCGGAATCATCGACATTGTGGCCGAACGTGCGCGACGCAAATCCTCGTGCATCACGTCGGTCAATACTTGGTCATTGGTGTAAGCGTGTACGGTCGTCATGAGGCCGGTGACAACGCCAAGTTTGTCGTTTAATGGCTTCACCAGCGGTGCCAAGCAGTTTGTTGTGCACGATGCGTTAGAGATGACCGTCATCGCAGAGGTGAGCACATTATGGTTTACGCCATAAACAACAGTCGCATCCACGTCTTTGCCGCCCGGCGCGGAAATGATGACTTTCTTAGCACCACCCTTTAGGTGCGCGCCGGCCTTTTCTTTACTGGTGAAGAAGCCCGTACATTCAAGAACCACATCAACACCCAACTCGCCCCAAGGAATTTGCGCCGGGTCGCGTTGGGCGAAAACTTTGATCTTGTCACCGTTGACAATCAAAAACTCACCCTCAACTTTGACAGTGCCGGGAAATTTGCCATGCGCCGTGTCGTGGCGCGTCAAGTGGGCATTGGTTTCAACCGGGCCCAAATCGTTGATCGCGACGATCTGAATATCATGCGTCTTTCCAGACTCATAATGAGCGCGGAGGATGTTGCGACCGATGCGGCCATAACCGTTAATTGCGACTTTGATCGTCATGATGGCGTTTTCCGAGAGTCTTTAGGATGTGATTGAAGCTAACAGCCTGCTATTTTAGCGTAAGCCACCCAGTTGCAGGGCGTGGCTTGGCGTTGGTGGATCACTTACACGTACAATTTGCGCATGAGAAAAATTGTCATCGCCTCGAATAACCCGGGGAAGCTGCGCGAATTTGCGACGCTACTCGCACCATTTTCCTTCGAAGCCATCCCCCAAGCGGCGTTGGGCATTTGTGAGGCAGACGAGCCGTTCGCGACGTTTGTTGAAAACGCCCTCGCCAAGGCGCGTCATGCTTCCCGCGCGGCGCAACTGTCGGCACTTGCGGACGATTCCGGTATTTGCGTACCGGCACTCGGCGGGGCACCGGGCGTTTGGTCAGCTCGCTACGCCAACCACGGCGCGGGTGAGCCAAAAAGTGATGCACGCAATAACGAGAAACTCATCCGCGATTTGGCCGACAAAGATGACAGACGCGCCTTCTACTACTGCTCATTGGTGTTGGTGAGGCATGCAGACGACCCGCATCCCCTTATCGCCGATGGTGAGTGCTGGGGTGAAATTGTCGAAACACCGCGCGGCCAGGGCGGCTTCGGCTATGACCCTCACTTCTTCTTGCGCCAATACGGCAAAACGGCCGCCGAGTTAACCGACGAGGAGAAAAATCGCATCAGCCATCGCGGGCTCGCGATGCGCGAGCTTGCTGCAAAACTCAAGTCGCAGCGGGGCTTTTCCGGCTAAATGGCCTCAATTCGCCCGCCAATCTTAGGGTTTGGCAAGTCGTCTAATCCATCGTTGCTTGCCACGCTGCCGCCGCTATCACTCTACATCCACATGCCGTGGTGCGTTCGCAAGTGTCCCTACTGTGATTTCAATTCGCATCAAGTCAAGAGCACGGTGGCGTCGGCCACCCAAGCGCCGATAGGCGTTACGGCATTGCACCCACTTGGCACGCGATTCCCCATCGCGGGAGAGGGGCTGGGCAAACCGGGAAACGCGCTCAGCCGCGAAGAGGAGCAACGCTATATCGACGCCCTCATCGCCGATCTCGATATCACCCTGCCGAAGGTATGGGGGCGGCGTGTACACACCATCTTTTTTGGCGGCGGCACCCCTAGCCTATTTTCTTCTGCGGGCATCGACGCCATCTTGTCCGCAGTGCGGGCGCGTCTACCAGTCGAGGCCGACGCCGAGATCACGCTCGAAGCCAACCCCGGCACATTTGAAGCGGACAAATTTAAGGGCTATCGCGATGCTGGTGTGAATCGCCTCTCGATTGGCATTCAAAGTTTCAGCGCCAAACATCTCACGGCACTCGGTCGGGTACATAACGATACTGAGGCCAAACGCGCCATTGAAATCGCCCAAGCGAACTTCGACAATATCAATCTCGACATTATGTTTGCATTGCCATCACAAACCTTTGCTGATTGCGAGCAAGATATAGAGACCGCGCTCGCGTTTGGCACTAATCATTTGTCGATTTATCGCCTAACGCTAGAACCCAATACACTCTTCCACCGCTTTCCGCCGACGCTGCCAGACGATGAACTCGCCGCCGATATGCAAGAAATGATCGTAGCGAAGCTTTCGGCTGGTGGATTTCAGCACTACGAAACGTCGGCTTATGCCAAGCCCGGCAAACAGTGCCGACACAACCTTAACTACTGGCGCTTTGGCGACTACATCGGCATCGGTGCGGGCGCACACGGCAAGATTTCATTCCCGGATCGAATCACGCGCGAAGCGCGATACAAACAACCCAACGCGTTCATGGAAAAGGCGATGTTGGGTGACGCGATTCAAGACGCATCAACAATTGGCCCTGCCGAACTACCCTTTGAGTTTATGCTCAACGCCCTCCGGCTGACAGCGGGGTTTCCTGTTGCACTCTTTACGGAGCGTACTGGATTGCCGATCAACAAAATCTCATGCGAACTGGATGCGGCGGAGGCGAAGGGCTTGATCAACCGCGACCATTTGCACATCACACCAACGGTGAAAGGTCGTTTGTTCTTGAACGATTTGTTGGAGATATTTTTGCCAGCGGCTCGAGAGCGCAAATAGCTCCATCACGAGGATCGCGGCCGCTACAGCCGCAATGAATGACCGTTTTTTTCTGGTGGGAACCGCCGCAGTTGACCTTCTGGTGGGAACCGCCGCAGTTGACCCATAGCCGACATGGCGATTGCCCGAAGCGGTCATTTAACGTTAGGCCGCAGCGCAGGCATGCACGCGATGCTCAACGCTCAGATTGAGCCGCCCTGAGGGAGGCTCAGGACCTCCGGAGATGCCGAGGAAGACAAGAACAGCCAGTCGTGTGAGGCCAGCTGAAGCGAGAGACCTGGCACGAGGTGCGAGCGAAGTAGATCGGCAGAAAAGAAGCGTTGTGGCTCGGGGCTGAATGTGGTGCCGACAATAGTGATGAGCATGTGACCGTCTGAAGTGCGAAGGCGCAGAAACTTCGAGTCCACACCTGAGACCGTGGCCCAGCCGGTCGCGATGAAGCTGCCCATAGACCTTGAGTACACGAAAGCCAGACTCTGGCTGCCTCGGTGCCATGCCTGCAGCTGCGGATGCGCGCCCGGTTCGAGCGGCTCCGCGCTCGTGACTATCGACGTAGCTGTTGTTGCGGCTGCATTCATTCGGACCGTCCGATTGTGCTGGTTTTGGTTCTGCGGCCCAACGAATAGCGTTTATCCGCCGCTTGAGGCAGCCGGAGAGATCGTTGATGGTCATAGCGGCGGATAAACCTCGTTGGACTTAATTTGTGCATCAACCCTGAGTCCGCACAACTTTTCGGGCTGCCGCACAACTTGTTTGAAAAAATCGAAAAAAATTTTGGAATCAGATCCTTGCGCAAACGCAATCAGTTATACAGACCTACAACAGAATCAAGTTTTACGTCATGCGAGAAAGCGCCCGCTGAACTGCACGGTGACCGGGAACCGCTGCTTGCCGATTTGGATGGCGCTACGCTGCAATCTTACGCAGAATCGCCGGATGCTTGGTGGCGACCTTCAACAGCATTCTCGCTGCGCCCGTAGGCTCGCGCCGACCTTGTTCCCAGTCCTGCAAGGTTCGCGGCGAGACGCCAAGTAATTCGGCGAACTCAACTTGCGACAGTCCCATCTGATGACGAGCCACCGCTGCGGCCGGAAGTTCAACCTTGGTGACACGCGATGCCTCGCCGCGCCGCATCTGGCGCACTGATTCCAGCAAATCTTTCTGGAAATTCTTCATGTCATTTGGCATTTTCTATCTCCTGTCTTAGCTGCGCAAAAAATGCTGCCGGTAAGTTATCAAACTTGGCTTTCATGTAGACGATCAGGAGCCAAAGCTTTGTCTCGGTCGGATTGAAGTAAATGACACGGACGCCGCCGCGCTTACCTTGGCCCGCACGTGACCATCGCACTTTCCGGCAACCGCCAGACCCAGGTATTAGGGCGCCTGCACTCGAGTTTAGCGCGATCCAAGTGATGAACTCAAGCCGCTCTTCCTCGCTCCAAATTTCGTCGGCGTAGCGCCTAAAGATTGCGGTCTCGGCAACGGTTCGCATTTGCCAATGATACGGCAATGCCGTAGTAAAAGCTAGGGGGCTGTTTGTAGGCAACTTTCGGCCATCTCGGAACGTCAACGGACCAAATGCACTGAAGTTCCATACACGTGCCTTAACCAGCGATCCGGCGCACACTGGCTGCCCCGCTCAAACAGGAGGCTGGCATGCAAACCAACACTGAACCTACCAAGAAAACGCCGTGGAACAAGGGCAAGCT
>JADCJC010000012.1 GCA_020247395.1 Rhodocyclaceae bacterium | reverse complement strand
GCTAAAAGAAGCCGCCGCCCGCATTGCACAAAACCCGTCCGTCAACTAATAATCAACGCGTCCTGCCCGGGGGAATTTGGGCGGCCATAAGTGGGGGAATTTGAAGTGGCCATCGGGGCGCACTGTCGGACGTTGTAGGCGGACGTCGCGAATCGGTCCACCCATCCGATGTAATCCCAATAGTTCATGTGAAAAGCGAGAACAACCGCACCGCTCTTCTTTTCACAGGCGGACGAAGACGCACCGCTCGCCGACGTCGCGGCGATACAGGCAGTCAGCCCGTGGCCAATCGACATGCTTGCATCCAAATGCCCTGCATATCCGGCCCCGAGAAAAGTGGTGATACCAAGATAGTCGTGCGGTGGGGCGTTTGGCTTACAACGCTATCCCGCAAACCCAAATCACGCCGACCGGCCAACCACTCGCGCCTCCAGCCTGCCATTCGTCGAATTCCGCTCCCGCCTTGCCTCTGCGGCAACTATGCTTCCTTGGAAATCATTTCAAGGATTGGCGATGACCTACCTTAACCTCGTGTACTTGCACTTAGCCACAGTACTGCCTGCATTTCTGATCGGCACATGGCTCATGCTCAACCACAAAGGCACGTCGTTGCACCGGCTGCTGGGCAAAGCCTATATGTTGCTAATGCTAACGACTGCGATCGTCGCGCTCTTCATCCCGGCAGTGCTGGGGCCGAGATGGTTGAACCACTTCGGCTTCATCCATCTCTTCTGCGTGCTTACGATCTACACGGTTCCCACGGCGTATCTCGCGGCGCGCAGACACGACGTCGCGGCACATCTCAGCGGCATGATTTGGCTCTACGTGGGCGGTCTCGTCATCGCCGGTTCGTTCGCATTCAGCCCCGGGCGATTGCTCCACAAGTGGTTATTCGCGTAGCGCGCAGCGTCTTACGCTGGAGGACGACAGCCGCTAGGCGTTCCGTAAACCCCAGCATCCACGGGCCTCCCCAAGCACTTTTGTCTGAAACGGCCCGCCGATTGGCGGGTTTGAATTTCATTTTGCTTCCTTCGTGCGCCGCGACGTTGGAACCGGAGTCGGCGATCATCATAACGGTTGACGTTATATAACGAATATCGTTACAATTGACCATGATCCTCAACTTCGCAGACAAAGAGACCGAGCGCATTTGGGATGGCGAAGTGTCACGGCGTCTGCCGGGTGCGATTCAGACTATTGCGCGGCGAAAGCTTCGTATGATCAATAACGCAAGACGACTAGACGACTTACGCATCCCGCCCGCCAACCGGCTTGAAGCATTGAAAGGCGATATGAAAGGCCAGCACAGTATTCGTATCGACGACCAATGGCGAATTTGCTTTCGCTGGAGCGAGGCTGGTGTTTCGGACGTGCGAATCGTCGACTACCACTGAGGTGCCAAATGAAGACTAAGCGGTTACCAAATATTCACCCGGGTGAAGTCCTTCTGGAAGAATTCCTATTGCCAATGGAAATCAGCCAGAACGCGCTTGCGCGCGCCACGGGTGTTCCTCCTCGCCGTATCAACGAAATCGTGTTGGGTAAACGCGGCATCACGGCAGATACCGCGCTGCGCCTGGCAAAGGCCTTCGGCACGACGGAGGGCTTTTGGCTTGGCCTGCAGGCCGATTACGATCTCGAAGAATCACGCAAATTGATCGGCGCGGATTTGGAGCAGATTGAGCGATTAGCGGCTTGATACAAACCATCCGGCGTGACCCGCCTCGCAGAATTGAAAGGACCAGACTCGTACTTTCCCAAACCTGAGAATATCGACTCCGGCCCCGTTGGTTTACGTCCTTCAATGACTTTCTGTTTTCATCCGCCGCGATGGTGAACGTATCGCACCGCGCCGGCTTCACTACCTTGCCCAGCGTGAACCAACCCGCAACGCCGCATCACACCGAGTGATGCAACCAACTCGGGAAAGGTTTCTGCTGCAACTGCCGTTGCACCGTGCGTATACGCATGGGCGATGAGAGCGGCAACGGCTTCGCTGGCAATACCTCGGCGCTGAAATGACGCGACGACGCTGTAACCAATCTCGACGGTGCCGTGCTTATCTGGCGCGGACTTGAATCCCACCGTGCCGACGAGCGTTGGCGTCGGCGCAGAAAACACAACGTAGTAACTTCGCCAAGGGCTATTTGTGTTACTGGCATCAAGCGCCGCGCCGGCATTCAGCATCCACTGCACAGCCGCAGTGTCGTAATACTCGGGCGGCCAAGTGTCTGCCACATGAGCAACCAGCGCGGCACCAAGTGCGTGTCTGCCCGCAAGGTCAGCGCGCAGCAATGCGACATCCGCGCCAACAAGTCGCAAACGCGCCGTGGTGAGCGTAATAGGTGTGATTTGATTTGTCATGATCTTCTTTCGCAAATGGTTTACAAGGAGAAGACCGTCCAGCAAGTTAGCAGTGTTTATGCGGCACCGAATGACGCGGGCGCGGCACAATCCAACACCGACTAATCCATCAGCCGATCTTCTCGATTACGACCCACAAGGGGTAAGAAGGTAGTCGGCAAACATAGGCAGCTCCGAAATGGTGATTCGTGTGTATACGACGCGATGATATGTCAATTGTGGATGGGAGAAGACGATGGGCAAGCGACTACGCTCGATCGGTGAGACCCGCACCAAGTCGATGATTGTTGTGCAGGCGACGGTCTACAATCTGCGGCGCTGGGTAACCTTGGATGCAAGGATAGAGGGGAGAGGTGCGTCTAGCGCATGAGAAACATCCTGTTTAGCCGCTTGGTCAGCGGCTAAACAGGTAGGGAACCACGATCAATCCAAGCAAAGCGAATAAATCAACACGACAAACTAACTGACACTCATGGCAACGTAAAAAAATCGCGATCACGACGCGTGAGCGGAGCGATAGTGGGTTTCGAGAAGTTCTTCCTTCGCGTATCGCGTCGCCCCCTTAAGCACTAGATCAACCACTTGCGCGATGTACGTCACCGTCGCTCGCCCCTGCTCGACGAACACTCTGTGCATCAGCGCGCCGGCGATGGTGAAAAGCAATGTCGATGCATCCACATCCGGCGCGATCTCACCCCGCGCTTTCGCTTGGGCAAGCAGCGCAAACGGCGCACGGTCGCTCGCGTTGCCATAAGCTTTGTTGGCGAGCAGTCGCAACTCAGGGTTGCTGCCTTCGGCAAGCAGAATGCGCACCACAGCAGTGCCCGTCGGCGATTGAAGAAAGTGGGCTACGGTCTGCGCAAGCGCGATTAAGTCGGTGCGCAGATCACCTGTTGTCGCCAAGCCCTCGCTGTGGTCCATCGCGGCGTCAAGCGCGTGACGCACCAGCACCTCTTTCGTCCGCCATCGCCGGTAGATGCTGGTCCTATTGACTCCTGCGCGCGCCGCGACATCGGGGATGGAGAGCTTCTCGAAGCCAACGTCTGCGAGTTGTTGCAGTGTGACCTGTAGCACGGTCTGGACAAACGCTTCGCCACGGGGCTTTGGTTCGGTGGCGTGGGGAGAGGACTTTTTCTTCGGTGCGGGCATTCCGAGAGCATAGCGTCGCCTTAGCCGCTTTGCAACTCAGAGTTGCAAAGCGGGTTTTGCTGATTTATAGTGATTGCAACTCAAAGTTGCAATGTCCGAATAATGCGTTTAGGTAACCGATGATCGAATGGAACCACCCAGTGCTGATGTTTGTTGAGGGCTACCTGTCACAAGCCGTTGTCTACTTCAGCATCGCCACGACGCTCTATTGGTGCGTATGGAAATTGGGGCGGCGGCACTTTCAAGAATCGAGGCTCAATCGGACGAATGAATTGAGCCCTGCACAGCTCTCTCGTGAGGTCCGCAATACGCTGCTCACGATGATCGTCGGCACCGCAACTGCGGTATTGATTTCAATCCTCTATGCGGTCGGCGTGACCAAGTTGACGACAGATGCGTTGTCCCTCGGCTGGCCGATGATCATGGTGACGACGGTAGGTCTGCTGTTTTTTAACGACGCGTGGTTTTATTGGTGCCATCGTTTACTGCACCACCGCGCGCTGTTTCGGTTTGTGCATGCCGAGCACCACCGCAGTGTCAACGTCGATCCATTCACCTCGTATTCATTTCATTGGTTTGAGTCGTTCCTTTACGGAGCATGGGTTCTGCCCGCCACACTGCTCGTCCCGATCTACCTGCCAATGCTGGGTCTTCTGCAGGCGATCGGGCTGGCAAACAACTTGATGTCGCATCTTGGCTATGAGTTCTTTCCTAGAGGTCTGATGAAGGTGCCGGTAGTTCGTTGGATCAACACAGCCACCTACCAC
This sequence comes from Rhodocyclaceae bacterium, assembly GCA_020247395.1. GTDB lineage: Bacteria > Pseudomonadota > Gammaproteobacteria > Burkholderiales > Usitatibacteraceae > UKL13-2. Next base: position 57,850 of record JADCJC010000012.1, on the reverse strand, counting down.
GCGCTCCATCACACCTCACCGTCTGGAAACTTTGGATTGATGACGCGCCTGTGGGATCGCCTGCTTGGGACTGAAGTGCCGCACTACGAGCAAGCCTTTGAAGCGCGGGATGTGACGCAAAAGCGGTGAAGTAAGCCGAGCGTGAAGCCGGGCGTGCGTACGCGCGGCAGCGGCCTGGGGGACGATGGAGATTCTGAGGTTTCGGCGTTGAAGGCGAAGGGGGTTTAGAGGAAGCGCAAAAAAGACGGGTGTCACCCCGGCTCATTTTGGTAACTGCGCCGGGGCCTAATTTTGGTAGTCCCGTGAGCGGCGAAACTGGGTCCCGGACTGAATCCGGGACGACGGTTCTAGAGTGACATCTGGGGTACCCGCTCAGGCATGCTGGATTACGTTTCTTCAAACCCCAGCCTCCACGCGCGTCCCCAAGCACTTTTGCTTGAAACTGCCCGCCAATAGGGGAGTTTGAATTTCATTCTTCCATCGCATGCGTCGGCCTCGGCATAATCTGCCCTGCGTTGGGTATTGAAGCGATCAACAAAACAACAAAGGGGCGGCATGGGCAAGTGGAGCAAGCGGGGTCGATGGATCGGCGTCGCCATCGGCGCGGGCGTGATGGTGCTGGTTTACGTTGCATGGCCGTACGGCCGCATGGCTTCCAACATGTATTTCTACGGCCCGTCGGCGCTGGCGCGCACCGCGGTCTCGGCACCAACAGAAACGGTGCGCTACGGCAACGAGCCAAAGCAAAGTGCCGACTTGCGCGTGCCCCCGGGCAAAGGTCCGTTTCCGATTGCGGTGTTGATGCACGGTGGCTGTTGGGATTCATCGTTCGGTGTCAGCAGCGATATGGCACCGCTGGCCGATGCGCTCACCAAGCTAGGTGTGGCCACACTGAATATTCGTTACTGCGTGGTGGGTGATGCGGGCGGCGGCTGGTTCGGCACTTGATGGATACTCGCCCCGATCATTTCATGCGGCGCTCAAACATGCCTGATATGGCACTTTTCTCGCGGACATCGCGCGGCTCCTTGGGGTGATTGATGGCGTCCATTGGTGCGCCTCCTTGCAGAACGGCGATGATGTTGTCCGCCGCACGGTGCTCGATCGCTAATCTCACATTGCGCACCGCCGAGCCGAGGTGCGGCGTAAACACGGTGTTGGGGTGCAACAGCAACCGCGCATCGATTTTCTCCGGGCGGTCTGGCAATGACCAATCTTCACAAGCAAATACGTCAGCCGCGTAACCACCCAGCTGCCCGCCGTCGAGCGCCTGCAAGACCGCCGACTCATCCACAACGGAGCCGCGCCCAACGTTAATCAGCAGCTGCCCCGCCCTGGCGGCAGCGATCTGCGGCGCACTGATAAGGCTGCGTGAATCAGGCGTCAGCGGCACCGCGACGAAGACAAAATCCGCGCGCCGCATGGCTTCATCCAGCGAACAAAACGTGACATTGGCATGCTGCGCGTGTGGGTCAACACCGAGAATATGCGCGCATCTAAAACCGCCGAGCTGATCCGCAATTGCGCGGCCTACCTGCCCAAGGCCAACAATGGCGATCGTCGAACCACGCAAGCCGGTGCCAAAGTAATGTGAGCGCCACCCGTCAAATTTGCCTGAGCGCACATAAGCGTCACCGTGACGCAGGTGGCGACCAAGTGCGATGGCAAGTCCGATAGCAAGCTCGGCGGTGGGTTCGGTCAGCAAGTCCGGAACGATGGTCAACCAGACGCCGGCCGATGTACACGCCACGACGTCATAACTATCGAACCCTTTGAGTGCAGCGGCGATTACTTGCAATTTTGGTGCGTCGGCGATTGTTTCGGCGTTAACGCAATCGGTCATAAAACCCATCATGGCGGTGGCGTCAGACAGCTGCGAGGTGAGCTCCTCATGCGTCCACGGCGTGTTGGATGAATTCATCACCACTTCACCGATCTGCGCGAGGCGATCCCTCACCTCCGTGTGTATCGGATTGGTAACAACAATTTTATGTGTCACGTTCTTCCCTATTTGAGTTGCTTGCGTTATTTCAGTTGCTTGCGCAACGTCGCGCCGATGGCATCAACCACCACGACACAGGCAAGAATGGTGAGCAAGATTGCAGAAACTTCGTCGTACTTGATGAGGCGTAGTGCTGCCATCAATTCAAAACCGATCCCGCCAGCGCCAACGATACCCAGCACGGTCGATGCGCGAAAGTGATATTCCCAGCGGTAGATTGTGATGTCCGCAAGTTGGGGCAGCACTTGCGGCATTACCGCATGGCAAATGACTTGAAATTGGCTGCTACCAGAAGCAACGGCGGCTTCAAGTGGTTTGGGGTCAACATGTTCAATGGCCTCAGCATAAAACTTTGCCACCATACCCACTGAATGCAACGCAAGCGCCAAGACCCCGGGCAAGGCACCGAAGCCGACGGCCGCAACAAACAGGATACCGAGAATAATCTCAGGCACACATCGGAACGCGGCGAGCACGATGCGCGAGATTCGGTAAAGCGCTGGGTGCGGCGTGGTGTTTGACGCCGCAAGAAGTGACAGCGGCCACGATATCAGCACTGCAAGCGCTGTACCGGCAATTGACATGGCAAGCGTGTCGAGCAACGGCCTAAGCCAGTTTCTCCAGCGTTCAAAGTTAGGCGGTATCATTTCGGAGGCGAGCTGCCAGATGGCGGGCGCACCCTCGATAAATCGAGCGGCGTCGAAGAAGCCACTAATCCAAAGCGCCGCGCTACAGACGGCGACGACAACTGCCGCCAGCCGTAGTTGGCGCCAGCGCAGTTTCTGATCTTGCGCGAGGATTTCGCCAAATTGTGCGGGCTGGCTGCTCATTACTTCATCTTTGCCAAGTCGAGCTTCAACACTTTTGCGGTGTCACGCAACACGTCGTATGCCTTGTCATCGGTTGGGGCAAAGGATTCCACACGGAAAGACTTCAACACTTCTTTGTCCTTCATGTCTAAAAATGCCGACCGAATTGCCTGCTTAAGCGCCGGGGCAAGATTGCCCTGCATCACGATCGGATAATTCGGAATCGCGGGCGAGAGGTCGAGCTGCACCACCTTTGCGGCATCGATGGTTCCACGCGTCACCAAATTGTCGAAGATCGGTTTGGACAGTGCGCCCGCCGGCACTTGCCCTGCCTGCACCGCCCGAGCAACCGCATCGTGGGTGCCAAGGTGAACCGGTTTGTAGTCTTTATCGCCATCGAGACCAGCTTTATTCAGCAGGTGAGCGCGCGGCGCGAGATGGCTGGAGGTCGACGCCTGATCACCAAAGCCGAACGGCTTGCCGCGCACATCGGCCAGCGTCTTTACCGGCCCGTTTGCGGTGGCAATCAGAATTGAGTTGTAGAACGGTGCACCGCGCTCAACCCCCACTGCGAAAGGCTCGATGTCAGGTGCCCGTGATTTCGCCAGCACGTATGAAAACGGGCCAAAGTACGCAACTTCGATACGACCAAAGCGCATCGCTTCGATCATTGATGAGTAGTCAGTAGTGACCACCAGCTCGATTTCTTTTTTTAGCGTCTTTTCTAGATACGCCTTGAGTGGCTGTGCATTTTGAATAAGCGTGCTGGCGTTTTCATCGGGTAGAAGTGCCACTCGCAGCTTTGCTGGATCGCGCGATTGCGCCACCGCTGACAAGCTCAGCACAGTACATAGCGTGGCAATAGTGAGAACAAACATACGACGTACAGTATTCATGGTGTCTCCTAAGATTGAACGATGGGAAATGAGGTTCATTGTGTTACGGTGGCCGGTGGCACATGGGCATCAGCTATCCGCTCCGGTCGCGGGCTCGTGGTGGCATATATTTGCTGCACCTCCGTTTGGGTAAGCGCAGTTGGCGCCCCGTCGAACACCACCTGCCCGCCGTGCAATCCAACGATGCGATCGGCGAACTGTTTAGCAAATTCGACTTGATGAAGGCTGATGACAGCGGTGAGTCCATCGGATTTACAGATATCACGCAGCAAACCAAGCAGCCGCTCTGCGGTGGCTGGATCTAGACTCGCGACCGGCTCGTCCGCGAGCAGCAGGGTCGGCTCTTGCACCAGCGCACGGGCAATACCAACACGCTGCTGTTGTCCACCCGAAAGCTGGTCTGCCCGCTGAAGCGCGCGATCTAGTAAGCCCACGCGGTCTAGCACCCGTAGTGCCAGATGTTTATCGCTCGTGGCCCACGGCATAAGTGAACCGAGACTGCTGCAATAACCGAGCCTTCCCATCAATACATTCGACAGCACCGATTGGCGACCGATCAGGTGGTGCTGCTGGAAGACCATTCCAGTACGTCGCCGATGGGCGCGCAGGCTGGCCTTTTGGCAGATGTCGCCGTGCTCGACAGAAACGATCTTGCCCGCCGTCGGCTTGACTAAGCCATTTAGGCATCGCAGCAGCGTGGATTTGCCTGCGCCGGAGGGACCAAGCAGCACCACAAACTCGCCACCGACAAAAGACAGCGTGGTGGGAAGGAGTGCTGCAACTCCATTGCTGTACGTCACCGCGCAACCCAGCGTGTGCAAAACCGGCTGCCGTAGCGAAGGTGGGTTTGGGTGTGGGACGAAGCGAAGGTGATCGTTCAATTTATTTGGCCGAAGAGGTATAACGCCCAAACATCAGGCATGGTGCTACTTTGAACGCCAACCATGACAAGCGCGTTAATAAAACCGTCATATAAGATGATTAACCTATAGACCAAATCTATGGATACCTCCTCTTCTGCTGAGCTACGCGCGTTCGACGCCACTTTCCGCACCGGCAGTATGTCGGCGGCAGCCAGTCTTCTCGGTATTCGCCAGCCGACAGTTTCCGCGCACATCGCCAACCTCGAGCGGCAATACGGCTCGGAACTATTTGTGCGGTACGGACGCGGGCTGCAACCAACCGAAATGGCGCGACGACTTGCCGAGATAACCAGCCGCATTTCCCGCGCAGAGGACGACGCCGCACTGCTGCTGGCGAGTGTTCGCAGCCAATACGAGGGAACGTTGCGCGTTTGCGCGATCGGACCCTATAACGTCATGCCAATCATTGCGGCATTTCGTACCCAATATCCGCGCATCCGCATCTCAATGGCGGTCGGTGATTCACGCACTGTTGTGCGTTCAGTCGCGGACCGTCAGCAAGATGTCGGGCTGCTCTTGCACGCGGTCGGAGACGCCGCGTTTTACTGTCTGCCCTTCAGGCGACAGCCGATCATTGTATTTGCCGAGAAGCATCATCCTCTCGCCATACGCAGCACAGTTGATTTGCGGGCGCTTGATGGGCAAGATTTTGTGTTACGTGAAGAGGGCTCGCAAACACGCAGGGTGTTTGAAGCTGGGATGAATGACGCGGGGATTCGGATTCGCTGCGCGATTGAAGTTGGTAGCCGAGAGGCGGTACGCGAAGCGGTCGCACATCGGTTGGGGCTCGGTGTGGTGGCCAAAACCGCGTTTGTGCCTGACCCAAGGTTGGTGGCATTAGATGTTCGTGGTCTCACGCTTGCCACCCATGTCCATCTAATCTGTTTAGCCGAGCGAAAGTCTGACGCGCTGGTTGAGCGCTTTTTACAAACTGCGGAGTTACTCAAACCCGATAGTCAGCTGGAAACCCGCAAACACCAGTCTGCAGGCAACGTCGCTGCACTTGCCAAGGAATGAAACTACCCATCTGGCGGGCAGTTTCAGGCAAAAGGTGCTGAAGAATGTCTGCGGTTCTGGAGTTTCCGATTTTAGCGACCATGTACCACACGGGTATTGCGGCGAGAGCACTGTCGGCCTTTGTGCGGCGCGCGACGTGGCGTAGCGGTGGATGGATGGAAAGTAATGGGGATAGGGTAGGGCGCGTCGCCAGAACCTTCCTGATTTGGCGGAAATCAATGCGCGGGCTGACGTGAGGGCCGAGTTCAGGCATCATGGCAAACCGCTTGTTTTGAGAGACTTCGATGATCCGAATTTGTCGATTTAACGGTTTCCTTTCGACCGCCTTGTTCTCCGTAGTGGCTTTTGCACAGCCGCAACCTAGCCCACCGCCGGAAAACCTATTCGCCAAACCTTTGCCGCAGTGGACGCAAGCCGAACGCGAATGGGGATTCCGAAATTGGGACCTGCGCGCGAACGCGCGACCGGTCCGCAAAGGCAACGTCGTGCGGGCCCTACCCGCAGGTGCGACGATTGCGGCCTTGGCAAAGGAGGGTGAAGCCGCCGCACAGCTCGCGGCCTTTATGAACGACTACCAAGTGGCCGGGCTGTTGGTGCTGCAAGACGGCAAGATCCGTCTCGAACGATACGCACTTGGTCACACGGCAGAAAGCCGCTGGACATCGTTCTCGGTGGCAAAGTCAGTCACCAGTTTGTTGGTGGGTGCTGCGGTGAACGACGGCTTTATCAAGAGCCTCGATGATCCGATCACGCAATACATCAAAGGCTTGCGCGGTAGCGGCTACGATGGTGTTACGGTGCGGCAGCTGCTGACGATGACCACCGGTGTTGCATGGAATGAGGACTATTCCAACCCGAATGCAGACGTATACAAGTTGTTTCGCACCCCGCCAGGCGATGGCCTTGATGCGACCACCAGCTACATGCGCACCGTCAAACGAAATACAACCGCGAACAACAACTGGCTGTACAACACCGGCGAGACCAACTTGCTTGGTATTTTGGTGCGAGAGGCCACTCAAAAGCCGCTCGCGGTTTATGCATCAGAAAAAATTTGGGCACCGTTTGGCATGGAACAAGATGCGAATTGGTCGCTTGACGTTACGGACGCAGAAGTCGGTGGCTGCTGCTTGCAAGCTACGACGCGCGACTTCGGTCGCATCGGTCAGTTCGTCCTCGAAGGTGCGCGAGTGGCGGGAAAATCGATTGTCCCGGAAGGATATCTGGAGGCCGCAACGAAGAAGCAGGTGGATATCGGTGCGCGCGGTCGCGGTTACGGTTACCAATGGTGGACACGTGATGACGGCACGTTTGATGCGGTGGGTATCCACGGCCAGCTTGTTCACATCGACCGCAAGCGTAACCTCGTGATTGTGCTGAACAGCGCTTGGCCGCGTGCCACGGGAACTGATTTATCGGCACCACGCAACGTCTTCATCGATCGCATTAAGGCGCTGCTAGACGCGGAGCGGAAATAGGCGACCGAAGCACCCAACGTCCGTCGTGTAGTCCATACACTGCGGCACCTGAAGCGGCGCTCCCTGCCGTGCTCGTGGCCGTAGCCAGCGAGCGAGAGTCAGGCAGCTTTGCCAACCAACCGGGCAAGTAGCCATTGTGCAAGAAAAGTAGCCGCTAAACCCACGCACATCCCAACCCCCCAGATGATCCATACGATCACCACCAGCCAGCTAGCGGCGCTGGCAATCCAAGGGGTGATGGTCGCAGCTGTGGCGTTGAGGGTGGAAGCCGCCGTTTGATCCAAGGCCGCTTGTGCTGCCTGCGTGGCCTGTGCGGCTTGGGCGAGCACCTCACTCGCTGTTGTGGACGCCTGCGCGGCAGCTTGTGCCGCAATTTGTGGAGCAGTACTCACCGATGTCTTGGCAGCGTTTGCAACATACATACCGCTTGCCGTCGCCGCTGCCTGAATCTGCGCGGCCCACTGTTTGATCGATTGCACCACCTCTTGCGGCAACCATTGATCGACCCAATCCGGCAGAGGGGGTGACGAAGGTACGTGAGTTGCAGCTGCGTCCGCAGCCGCAGCGGCTAGGCCTGCTGCTGCTTCGCTAATGGGTTGCGTTACTGTCGTCGTAACGCGCTCGGTAACCTTGGCGGACGTATCGGTGAGCGTCTGCGTCACGGAACGCTTCACTACCTCGGATGCCTGCGCGACCTGTCGGGTTGCTTGTGTCATCCGGCCCGACGCAATGGTGTCTGACATCCATCCGGCGAGGCCGGATGCGGCAAGCGCAAGTGCTGTCCAAATCAGCGCAAGTACGACAAACACAATCCAAATGATATTTTTCATTGTTCCTCTAAAATTGGCGAATTCCGCTGGTGACTGACACGCAAGACAAAAGTTTACGAGACTTGGTTTTGCCCCTTGGGACAGACCGATTGCTTCATCGTTGGTTCCAGTTCTTCAATCGAAAAGATGGCGATATTCCGCCTATGTTTGAGCAGGTGTTGGCCTACCGCGACAGGCTTTGGCTTTCTTTGAATTTTGCGACAGATATGTGTAGCAGCGATGTCGGCATCTGATCATCTCTTTGCACCCGCATCAGGGCGCACCGGCGCGAGGCACGGCTGCGCGACTATATGACCACCGACCCATCGATTCACGCCAGCGCCGATGCTGAAGATTCTTGCGGCGCGGGACTACTTCACAGCTATTTGGCACGGTCGGTGGCACGCAGCCCAACGGCGATCGCAATTGATGTTCCACTCGGTGTTGGTCGCTCGCAACGACAGCAAATGACCTATGCAAAATTGTGGTACGAGTCCGGCGTACTCGCCGCGCAATTACAAAGCCGCGTTGATGGCGAATGTTCGTCTGTATTCTATTGCCAAGGGACTCGACGCTGCTTTACACGGCGCAATTAGCGGTGCTGTGTGTAGGTGCTGCTTACACGTGCATCGATCCGAGTTTTGCCGATGAGCGGATTGACGAAATTCTGGATGATGCCGAGGCGGTTGCCTTGCTAACCGATGCCGGAGGCATTAGGCGAGTATCCGCTGCGGTGATGCGCGAGGTGCCACTTTTTAATGTCGACGATGTGCTGAGCGCGAAAGCCGCATCCTTGCCGACCTTACACAGGCCAGCGTGGTTGGCGGCACACTCGCTCGCCTATGTCATCTATACGTCGGGCACCACAGGACGCCCCAAACGGGTGCTGATCGAACATCGCAGCATTGCCAATCTGGTTGGCAGCGAGCTGACCGAGTTCTCGCTTGGGGTTGGGGAGCGTGTGGCGCAAGGGCCTTCGGCAGCCTACGATTCCTCCGTGGAAGAAACCTGGTTGGCGCTCGCTTCGGATGCCACACTTGTGGTGATGGATGAGGTCACCGTGCGTCTTGGTCCCGACTTGGTCGGGTTGGCTGCGGCGCGAACGCATCACAGTCTTCTGTCCGCCGCCGACATTGTTACGTGCCACCGGCTGCGACGATCCGGCCGCTGCCCTTCCCGATCTCAAGTTGCTGTATGTCGGCGGTGAGGCATTGCCTCGGGACGTCGCGGAAAGATGGGCAAGGGGCCGCCGGTTGGTGAATGGCTATGGGCCGACCGAATGTTCTGTCACCCGCGTGAGGGGTGATGTCGTTCCCGGCGAGTCATTCAGTATCGGGCGACCAGTGCCGGGCATCTCTGCGTGGGAGTTGGACGAATCCCTCGCCGACGTCGAAGCGGGTAACCAAGGTGAACTCTGCCTAGGCGGGGTCGGGCTGGCGCGAGGTTACTGGAAGGATGCCGTTTTGACGGCGCAAAAGTTTATCGAGCACCCGAAGTTTGGACGGCTCTATCAAAGCGGAGACTTGGCCCGCCGAGAGACTGATGGCCGATTTTTCTACGATGGGCGTATCGATGCGCAAGTCAAGCTGCGTGGACACCGCATTGAGCTGTCCGGGATCGAGGCGGTGCTCGCTGACTGCGCCGGTGTGCATGCCGCCGCCAGTCATGTACAGGTTGATGGCAGCGCGCAGGTGCAAGTCGCGTTTGTCGTTGCCGAAGATACCGCGCGACCCCCGGATTTCCACCAACTAAAGTCGCAGTTGGTGGCGTGCCTGTCGGCACACATGGTGCCGTCCCGTTTTGGTCTGTTGAACGCATTGCCGACCACTGTGGGCGGGAAGTTGAACCGTGCCGCGTTCCCGCGGCTTGAGGGGTAAGTTACGCGTTCGTCCGGCTCGCATGTCGCACCGCGCGATCCGTTGGAGGCGTTACTAGAACGGGCGTTCGCGACATACTTCGTCTCGGCAACATGGTTTCCATTAACGCCGATTTTTTTCACGATCTCGGCGGCGACTCCCTGAGTGCGGCTCTACTCATCACACAACTGCGTGCCGATAAGGCCACTGCATGGTTGACCGCTCGCGACATCTAGGAGGCGCGCACCATTGCGGAGCTCGCCAAACGTATGCCGGCAGGAGACAGTGCCCACCCAGCCGAAGAACCCGTACGCACTGCCCGCGAACCACGTTGGCCGTTCTGGGTGACCGCTGCACAATCTGCTTGGCTACTGATGTTCTTCGCTACGGCATCGGTCGCCTCCTATTGGCTTACCTTCGAGTTGTTGCCCCAACTTTCCCGCGGCGTCGGACTGGTGCCGGCGCTGTTGCTCGCGCCGCTACTCGCGGTAGCGGGATTGTTGCTCTATGTACCGATTTCACTAGGGTTTGCAGTCCTCACCAAACGACTACTGATTGGCCGTTATCAGTCGGTTCGTGCACCGGTATGGGGAAGTTTTTACCTGCGCCACTGGATCGTTCATCAGACGGTGCGTATGGTGCCGTGGCGCAAATTAGAAGGAACCGTTTTTCAGCAATCCGCCTTGCGCGCACTCGGGGCGCGCATTGGCAAGAGAGTACATATCCAGCGTGGTGTGAACTTGCTCCGCGGCGGATGGGATTTGCTCGACATCGGTGACGACGTAACGCTTAACCACAGCGCGGCGCTTCAACTTGTGGAGTTGGTTGACGGTGACATTGTGATCGCGCCTGTTACCCTTGGCGCAGGCGTGACACTTGGCATTCGTGCTTCTGTGGGAGGAGGAAGCAACATTGAAGAGGGCGCATTTATTACTGCACTTTCCTCAGTTTCAAACAACGCGCATGTGCCAAGCTTTGAATGTTGGGACGGCATCCCCGCACGGCTGATTGGAAAATCCCCTGGCTCGATACCACCCACCGGCCCGGTGGCCTCCCCCGTCACACACGCCGTAATGATGAGCGCGGCACGAATAATGGTCGCCCTTGTGCTGGTACTACCGTTGGAGCTCTTGACAATTGCGGTATGTGTTGCGCAAGGGTTTAGTGCCGCCGATATGTGGGCGTGGCTGTATCAGCCGCTGGTAAGTGGGTCAACCCTGGCGATCGGCAGCGCCATTGTCGTGGTAAGTGTGCCGCTGACGTTAGTCTTTGAGATGACGCTGATGCGCCTGTTGGGCCGAATTTCGACCGGCACCATCAGTCGTTGGAGTCCGGCCTATATTCGGTTTTGGCTAAAGGCAGATTTGGTCGCGAGCGCGGGGCGTTGGCTGAGCGGTACGATCTTTTGGCCGTACCGGTTGCGTGGCGCTGGCATGAAGGTGGGCGATGGCTGTGAAATTAGCACCATCATCGATGTCATCCCGGAACATCTTGACATCGGCGCGCAGTCGTTTTTTGCCGACGGTATTTATCTTGGCGGCCCTGCCATACATCGGGGTGTGGTGACACTTGCCAATACCCGCATTGGTGCGAATACGTTTCTGGGTAACCACGCGGTGATACCGACCGGGCAGCACTTGCCGGATAGAATTCTGCTTGGGGTTTGTAGCGTTGCTGACGACAACCTGATGCGTCCCGGATCGTCGTGGTTTGGATTGCCGCCACGCGAATTGCCCCGACGAGAAATTGTCGCGGTGGATAGAAGGCTCACTCACGAACCATCATGGATTCCATATCTGAATCGCGTCCTCTGGGAGTTGCTGCGGTTCGCGCTACCGATCATCCCGCCGTTGGTGTTGGTGGTTTGGGCGCGCCTGTTGAGTTCGATGGAAGCGCCCGGCCTGTTCTTTTTTACTCGTAACCGTGCCTATGGCGAGTTTTGCCGCTGCATGTTTTCTGTGCATTTTTGTTTTTGTATTGAAGTGGGTTTTGCTCGGGCGCGTTCGGCCCGGACAGCATGCGTTGTGGTCGTGCTGGTCGAGTCGCTGGGATTTTTTGTATGTCGCGTGGGGTCAATATGCGGCACCGGCGTTATCAAGCCTTGAAGGCTCGCTACTACTCAGTTGGTATCTTCGGTTAATGGGCATGCGCCTCGGCTCGCGCGTTGTGTTGGGCCCGGGTTTTTCCAAGTGGTTGATCCAGACATGATCCATATCGAGGACGACGCCACGGTGAGCGCGTCATATCAGGCGCATACCTTTGAGGACCGCGTGTTGAAGATCGATCACGTCTACGTTCGGCGCGGCGCAACGCTCGGATACAATGCCGTACCACTATACGGTGCGGATATCGGCGAGTGTGCTTATGTCGCTGCGCACAGCGTCATCATGAAACGCGAGCGGCTACCAGTAAGACGTCGATATGAAGGGGCGCCGATACAATGACCCATTGATCAACAAGTAACGAAACAATCGTAACCCGTCGGCGTTGGCGCTTGTGTAAGACGTGAAGAAAATTTCATCCCGATTCCGTCAGTTCTTTATAGTAGTGATTCCTCCAAATACTCTCTCAAATTAATATGAATACTGTTGACGTCGTAGCCATGCTTGCTGTCCTCCAATACCTCGTATTTGGCGGCCTCGTTGGTCGCGCGCGCGGAACCTATGGTGTCAAAGCGCCTGCCATTACTGGGTCAGAGCCTTTTGAGCGCATCTACCGCGCACACATCAACACGCTGGAGCAGCTGGTGGCGTTGCTGCCCGCCATGTATGTCGCCGCCCGATACTGGCCGGCGAACTATGTCGCTGCCCTTGGCGCGGTGTACCTAGTCGGCCGGGTAATCTATTGGCGTGCGTATGTGAATGCACCTCAAACGCGCGGGCTTGGCTTTATGCTGAGCGTTTTCCCGGTAATGACTCTGGTGCTCGGTGCATTGGTGCCGGCCCTGCTTGGCAGAGGCGTAATTTAGCGCACGAATCAGACGGATCCGCACCTTGGTTAGTTTGGCCGGGTTGCTGCCAAGACTCTCAATGCACAGATTATCAGCATGACCAACCCGATACCTTTGCTCAAGGACTTTCCCCTACACGCGCACGACAAGTTGCGTTACGCGGATACAGATCGACAGGGTCACGTTAACAACTCCGTCTTTGCAACGCTGTTGGAAACTGGACGTGTTGAGGTGATTTACGCCAAGGAAACTGGGCTACATGATGCTGGTTGTTCGTTTGTCATCGCCAGTCTGCAAATTGATTTTTTGGATGAAATGCATTGGCCCGGCGGTGTGGATATCGGCACACGCGTGGGCAAGGTTGGCAGAAGTTCCGTCACGCTGGAGCAGGCGATTTTTCAACAGGGACGATGTGTGGCAACAAGCAGGAGTGTGATCGTGCATGTTGATACCACCACCCGTCGCTCCGCACCACTTGGTGAAAGGGCGATCACTCGATTGGCGGCGCTTATGCCGACGGCAAGCTGACCAGCTCCATCGGAGCTGCATGAAAGAAATACCGGCGGGCCATGGCAAACAGCGCGGCGAGTAGAGACCATCGGTATGGCGCAAGGCCGGAAGAAGAGTCGAATCGTCGCCTGGCGGTTCTAGAAGATGTACGAGGGGTGGGTGTGCAGAATGATTGCTTTTTGCCGAATCCGTCGCATCGTCGCCGGAAACCATCGCAGCATCTCTGTTCTCCGCTAGTTCGTACGGCTACAGTCTGTACTCCACTTTCCCATACGGTTCACTCAATGCGTGACTGAAATTGTTCGCCGCAGTGTCTCCCGTATGCCCTTATCAAACCAACTGCTGGCGCGAATATTGCTAGACTTGGACATATCGTTTCCCGAAACATCAAGGCGTCAGACGTATTACCATGGTCGTTCAGCTCATCAAGCCGGTGCTCGCGCCGATGCTCATCGCACAGGCCAAACGCCTGCGCCGTGTCGCACTTGAATTGCCTGAGCCGACGGGCGAGCGGTACGGTGTGGCTAGGTCGCCCGATGCAGCCAGAGGGTTAGCGGCACTTTCAATACTGATCGCCGGTGATTCATCTGCGGCCGGTGTGGGGGCGGCGACGCAGGCCGAGGCCTTGGCCCCGCAACTGGCCGCCGCACTGGCGCAACGAATCGGGCGCGATGTATGCTGGCATCTGTTTGCGCAAACGGGCTTAACTTCTGCGGGCGTGTTGGCGTTGTTGCGCGAAAAATCCCTTCCTGCTGCCGACGCAGCGGTCGTCATCGTCGGTGTTAATGACATCACCAATAACGTCGCCACCGGCCATGCACTACGGGCGCGCAATCGAATTGTGCGTTTGTTACAAGAACGCACTGGCGTGGGGCACGTGTTGTTTTCGGGCTTGCCAGCGGTAGAACGTTTTCCGTTGTTGCCGCAACCGCTCGCTTGGTATGGCGGTGCGGAGGCGCGACGCAGCAATAGCATGCAAGCCCGTTGGGCAGCCCATCCGCGCCGTGCGGCGGTGGTTTCACACTTGCCGATGGACGGGTTCACACATCCCCAACTAATGGCGGAGGATGGTTTCCATCCCTCGCCGGTGTTGTATTCAATGGTGGCCGCGCACTTTGCCGGGCACCTCGCGTTGAGGATAACAACCCTGCCAGGCTTGACCCAAGGTCCTCGAATTGTCGCTACTGCTCGACAGGATCAATAACGGTGTAGCCCTTGGCGCGGAGCTTGGCAAGGTAGCCTGTTTTGCTCACCACCTCATTTAACGACAACACCGCCACCGTAACGGCGTTTGTCGCGAGCGATTTTTCTGCTTGCTCAATCCAAGCAGTTTCGATCTTCGCGGCGACGTTGGTCATGCCAAGTTTTTGCGCGAATGATGCGTTTTGTATCGCGTTAGTACACGCTTCGCGCTGATCCTGCCACGGCAGGCCGCGCAAAACGTCGATGTCCCCGCGCGCCCATGCATTGGCACGTTTGCGCATCACCCCCAGCTCTGCTTCGATGCGGTCGATGGTCTTGGTAAAACAGTCGATGTCTTCGAGCCGGGATTTGTTTAGATCACGGATGGCGCCGCGGGCGTCGCCAAGCGGGGCTTCAAATGCAACCGAAGTGACCTTGATCTTGTTGCGCTTCGCCTCGTCTTCCACTGTCTTCCACACCGGGCTGGAAGTTACCATGCCGTTCTTCCTGATCGCTTGGCTGTAGAGTTCGAGCGCGGCAAAAATCGGTCGCCAGCGCTCGATGTCCTGCGATTCGTCGTCTGTGTTATTCTCAAAAATGTATTTATCGCGCAGCACCAACCAGCGTGCGTAGGTCTCCGCCGGGACCAGGTCCTTTAATCGCGCACCATCAGGGTTCTTCCGGCCCTCCATGGCCATCGGCAGCATTGGCAATAGCGAAAGGGTTTGCAGAAAACCCATGTTTTTGGTGCTTACCGAAATTGAGGGTGTGCTGAGTACTTCTTGGGCGCCGGCGACCACCTCCTTAATGCCTTTGGCGCGCCACTTCATGTTTTGCGGGACCGGGGTATGGGTGGCAATCACCCACAGCGTATTGTTCCCTTTGGATACTTTCCACATTCCCGGGCCGGGCTGCTCGCCCACAACCAACAGCTCCTCGACTGGCGGCGTGACGATTGGGCTCGGCGAATTCGATTGCGCCTGAATGATGGGCGAACAGAGCAAGTTGGTAATGAAGGTGAAAGTGGCAAGGTTTCGTATTGAGAAGACGATGGGGAGCTTGGACATACGTTGTATCCGCAGTGGCAGTGGTAAAGGGTGCCGCAAAATTGGTTAACGACGAAGAAGTACGCTTAAGTTTGCCGCGCGCACTGTCAGCAGTCTAGGCTTTGTGCGACAGAATGCAGATAGAGCGGATGGGCGTGTTGTGGGGAGGTCTAACCCCAGTCGCCGGTCTTAGGGGCGCAGCAGAAGGACAGTCGCAGCGGCCATTTTCTCTTGTTCGTGCGCCGCGCCGGAAACCGTATGAAGAGTCCAGTTGAACGGGCAACTTCTTGCTGCGGCGTCGCGCCTCGCAGTTTCAAAAAATGTGCTGGCGCGCTCAAAGCGATTGGCCCCCTGGCGCATCGCGTCCTTGGTACGTCTAAGCTGATAGTGGTTAGGGTCAGTATCGGCCTCACCGATCAAGACCGTCATTTTGCGGCCGTAACCAAGGCAGGACGTCATCGCGTTGGCGGGGGCGTTATGCAATCCGTAAGGGTAGTTAACGCTGGCCTCGGGCATCAAGTACCAGCCAGCATTCGCCGCGTAGGCTTGGGTCATCCGTATACCTTGCGGCATCAGCATGACCATTCGGTGCGTGAATTGGCCACCCGCCGAGTGGCCATAGAGAATATACCCACTGGTCGTTGCACCCGTTGCCTGGCGAACATGGTCAAACAATTCTTCGATGACATTAAACGTCCACGATGGGACGGGGTTCGGCACAAGAGACTTGTTGGAAACATTACCTTCGCTGTATTGGCCGGAGGGATAGTCAGGCTCGGCAAACAGCGGAGAGACGATGATGAGGTTACGTTCCCCCGCAGCGTTTTTCCATGCGTCAAAGGTAGCGGACGCGCTGCGGCTCGCGCCGTGCAGCGCAAAAACAATCTGCGTTTTTGCGTCGATTGTCGCAGGACGCTGCACAAGTACTTTGAGTGGCCCGCTTACACTCGGTTTGTACAGGAACTCCACCGATATCACACCATGCGGTTCGTTACCGCCGCCGCTATCGCTAGCCGGGACGGCACACGAGGCCAGCAAACAGCATACAAGCAGTGCGGCCAACGAGTTCAAGCTGTGCGTGCGCAAGATGCTCTCACCGAAGTGATGGGGGACGTTAGAGCAGCAATATACTAGCTCACGGTGTTCTTCCGTATTTCTCCCGCTCTCCCGCATTTCTCCATTCTCCAGTATCGCGGCAAATAGCACCTCATCCATTTTCGACAGCATATCGCCGACGGCGGAGACTGAACTTCCCGGACAGCCGAGCTCGGGTTATTGAAAGGATGCCGCTGAAACCGTGTGTGACGCAAACGCCTACCGGCGGGCGTTTTCAGCCATTTTCGCGTCGAGGTGCCCGTCTTTATTGTTCCCGAGTCGCGTCAACAATCCAAGTTGCTCCGCCGACATCGACGCGACCCTCGCGCACAAAGGGCGCGTAGGCCGACTGTAGTCGCTCTCTGGCGGCGATTTTGATCTCTGGATCCATTTCCGCAATCACCGTAGCGGCCGGGCCTATTTGAGTCGAGAAGTCCGCAGCGGCGGCCGCACCGCCGTCAGTTGCAAGACAAACTGAAAAGTCGAGGGGTGTGATGGTGATATTACTAAAACCAGCCGAGGCAACGATACCACTGAGTTGCTCGCGATCTGCCAGCGCAAATGGCCCAGGCATGGGGACGCCAGGTTCTACAGCGGGTGCCGATGGTTGCGCAACCAGATCGTCAATAGCAGACATGGGAAGCGATACCCATTGATTCTCCGCCACTGGACGCCAACACGTGAACAGAAGGCGCCCCCCGAGCCTTACATTCGCCGCAATGTTGGTGAAGGCGGCGCAGGGATCGGCGAAGAACATCAGGCCAAACTGCGACACGGCAAGGTCGAAGAGATTTTCACTTCGCCAAATCGATGCATCTGCCTTGATCAAATCTGCCATGCCCGCCGTGCGCCGTGTGGCAACAGCGAGCATCGCTTCGGATACATCCACACCAGTAACGTGTGCGCCGCCTGCTAGCCAGATGGTGCAGGTTTTGCCATTGCCACAGCCGATATCCAGCAAACGCAGGCCGGCCACAGACCCGGCGCGCTGCGCTAATTCCAAGGTGACGGGTGCGAGCATTGTGTCGAGTGCAGCGTGGAGGGCCGCCCATTTCGCGCCGACCCGCCCATCCCAGAGATCAATTTGTGCTTGGTTTGTTGCGCTCATGACCTGCGGCGTAGATGTCTGACCCCGCGTATTCTTGCGCGAAATGGTAGGGCGGTCAAAGTTAAAGGTGGTCAGCGCAGTTCATCGCCGTTGAGAGGTTCGTTGGATAGCCCTTGCATCGCTTCTATTGCTCATTGATGAGTCATGGGTTCAGCTAACCGTCACCCTCCCGAATATCCAGCGCAGCGGAAGCTGGTCGGCAGCCTGCTCGATCCAGACCCCGGCTAATCGCTCGTCTAATTGGCTTACCGTTTCAGCTTCAAAACGTGCGGCAGCGGTTTGTGCGGGTGAGCTGATGATTGCAACCTCGCGTATCGGGCAACTGACGGGCTGCCGATTTAACGGCTAACGGTGCGCTTCTCGAGCGGGGAGAGCATCGGCTCCCCGACCGACGAACCTTGTTAGACTGTCGGAAAGTAAACGAGGAGAGTTCGCATGGCAACATGCATCGGTTTGTCTGGTTCTGCGTTGGTGATTGGCTTATTGAGTACGATTTGTGGTGTGGCAATGGCGCAAGCGCCAACGGTAATGCCGCAAGCGCCGACCACAAATGTGCAAACGTCGACAACCAAACGCGCCGATACGGTGGTGGAGTTTGTGCATGCGCTGAGTGGCGGCTACCAGGTTCAACCAAATCTGACGTATTCGATTGCCAATAACGTCGAGCTCAAGCTCGATTTGTACTTGCCACATAATATAGTCGGCCCTGTTCCGCTGGTGGTGTTTTTCCATGGCGGCGGATGGGTGGAAGGACGCAAAGAGGCAGCAGTACTTTCACTGCTACCGTATCTGGAAATGGGGTTTGCGGTCGCCAATGTCGCCTATCGGCTGGGGCGCGTCTCACCGGCGCCCGCCGCTGTGGAGGACACACGCTGTGCGTTGCGCTGGCTTTCGCGCCGCGCGAAAGACTATAAGCTCGATATGAGCAAGGTTATCCTCACCGGCGGATCGGCGGGTGGGCATCTGGCGTTGATCACGGGTATGTTGCCGGCCGGCAACCCGTTTGATCGCGCTTGTGCGACCGATGACAGCACGCGTTGGGTCAACGGCGACGAGCCGATCCTAAGGGTCGCAGCCATCATTAATTACTTCGGCATCGTTGACATTGAAGACCTGCTGACCGGGCCCAACGCGAAACACTACGCGATCGAGTGGTTAGGCGCGACGCCAAACCGCGAAATATTGGCGCGCAACCTGTCACCGATTCAACATGTTCGTGCGGGGTTGCCAGCGGTCTTTAGTATTCATGGTGACAACGACAAACTGGTGCCTTACGCACACTCGGTCCGTCTGCATGAGGCGTTGAAAAAAGCGGGCGTGGTTAACGAAATGATCACCGTCCCCGGTGGTGGGCACGGCGGCTTTGTAGCGTCCGAAGTGCAGCGCATTGCCGTGGCGATGCGTGCATTCCTGTCCAAGCAGGGCATCACGCCGCTGACCCAGAACCCCCGTTAAACATTGGCGGGCTTGGCAGTGGAGCGCGGAAGAGGCAAAAAACTCGTCACCTAGCAAATGCCGTTCGGCAAGGGCCAAGGGCGACTCTTAACTTACCCGGCAACTATCTTCACTGGTTTGCGCGTGAAGTTGTACTTGGCGGTGGGCCCGGTCGCCTACTCGCTCGCTTTCGAGCGCGCCCCCATAAAATATTCAGGCTAGCGCCGCTGCGGTGTGCATCAGGGGCTTGAGCGGCACGCAGTAGGGAACCAACAAGCACGGGAGTTCCCAAGTAAAAAGACCTGAAGACGCCCGTATTTACTGATGATCGTATCGTTCGAGGTTAAGCTTTCTTTTCGTCGATGTAACTGTCTATCACGCGTTCCAGAATCTCCAAGGGCAGCGAACCATTCTTCAAGATGGCATCGTGGAAGTCGCGCAAATTGAATTTTGGTCCGAGTGCGGTTTTTGCCTTTTCACGTAAAGCCAGAATTTTCATCATGCCGACTTTGTAGGCGAGCGCTTGTCCGGGGGCCACGAAGTAACGCTCTATTTCACCGACGACTTCATCTTCTAACATGCCGGTGTTGGCGATCATGTATTCAATGGCTTGTTCGCGTGTCCAACGTTTTGCGTGGATACCCGTATCGACTACCAGCCGTACTGCGCGAAACATTTCGCCTTGCAAGCGGCCTAAGTTGTCGAGCGGATTCTTTTGAAAGCCTTGCTCCCAAGCGAGTTGTTCAGCATACAGCGCCCAGCCTTCGGCATAGGCGGTGAAGGGCAGTACGGTGCGAAAAATTGGCAGGCCCTTTAACTCCTGCGCGATGGCAATCTGCAAGTGATGGCCTGGTATGGCCTCGTGGTACGCGAGCGTGCGCATGGTGAACTTGGCAATTTCGTCAGGCTTACGCAAATTCGCGTAAAAGACGCCTGGCTTGGAGCCATCCATCGCCGGTGGGTTGTAGTATGCTAAAGGAGCACCGTTTTCAGTAAACGTCGGCACACGCTCAACACTGACTTTAGCTTTAGGCTTGATGCCGAACAACGGGTCGAGCTTGGCATTGATTTCGTCGATGATGGCGGTGTAATCCTTGAGAATTTGTGCGCGCCCTTCATCATTGTTGGCGTACACCTGCGATGGGGCTTTTGAAAGGGCGGCCAAGCGTTCTGCCCTAGTGCCTTTTTTGTAACCTTCTGCTTCAAGAATGGCATCCATGTCAGCACCGATGCGCGCCACTTCCCGGAGCCCGAGCGTGTGTAATTCTTCACCCGTCAGTTTGGTCGTCGTCATCGACTCAATCTGATAGTTGTAGAACTTCTCGCCGTCGGGAAGCGCCCAAACGCCGTTATTATCCAGCGCCTTGCTCCCGAGTGCTTCAAGATACTGGGCGAGTTTGGAATAAGCCGGCAGCACATTTGTGCTGACACTTTCCTCAGCGCGTTTTAGAAACGCGTCGCGGTTGGGCTGGCCCATCTTGTCGGCCGGAATTTTGTCCAGTTTGTTCTTCAGACCTAGCACCAAGGCGTTTTTTGCGGGAGCCGGCTGCATAAATGCCTTAATTTGCCCGAGAGACTTTTCGACCGCAAACTTTGGCGGGACGATTTTCTTGGCTTCGCGTAGCTTGAGGCTTTCGATAACTTCATCCATCTTCTTAGGGAATAGCGCCATTCGCGCCAGATAGTGTTCCGCATCGGTGGCGTCGTTGACCTGCTGCGTCTCGGTCAGCAAATTCGGCAAGTCATTTTGAATGCCAAACATTTGGTTGACGGGATAGTCGTGATACTTCCACGCCTCACCACGTACTTGTGTGCCAAGGAAGTACTCAAGCACGTCATAGGACAGGCGATCTTGGCCGGTATAGCCGCGACTGTCGTAGCTTTTCAGCGTTTCATAATTGGCTTTTAGTTTGGCGAATTGGCGTTCGGTCTCGGCGGGTGAAGAATCACCCAGCTTGGCGTTATGGCCGCGGATGCCAACTTGCTCGAGGATTCGCAGCTGGGTTAGCAGTTCGGGGTTGTCAAGGGCAAATTGACCGAACACCTTGGTATAGAACCAGTCTATCGACAGCGGCTTGGCGTACCACGTGTGCAGGCCGAGAGCGGTGACGATCAGCAACAGAGAAGCAATGGCAATACCGAGCCACTTCAAGACGCGTTTCATGGGGATTCCCTTGGAGAAGGTTTAGCAAAAATAGCGAACCGGACGCAACAAGGCGCTTCAGGCCCCGGTGAACGAGGCCTAGGCTCAACGCAGAATTTTGCCCTTAAACGGTACGGGTGTGCAGGCGTTCTATACTAACAATACCGCTGCTCGTCGCACCGATTGAAATACCTCGACAAGAATGTGAGCGCGCTAATAGCCGCGCGACTGAGCCCAAGTGGCCGTGTTTCGTCGCGCAAGCGCGGCGATAAACACGCTAATATCGCTGATGGTGGCGGAAGTTAATCGACTTTTACGCGACGCAACCCCGATGAGGAGCTTGCCATGAGCAAATCCAGAGACACCAAGAAAGACACTAAAAAAGCGGCAACAAAAACGCCGAAAGAGAAGAAACAGGCGAAGAAACTGAAGAAAGAAGAGCGCAAGCGCCAGTAGGCGCTCGTTGTGAATAGGTCGGGCCCACGTTTGCGGCCCGGCTTTGTTTTTTTTCGCGAGTGCTAATCAACTATGGCTTCAACAACACTCCGCCGCGCCGGCCTCTCGGAGATCGACCAACTTGTTACGCTGATCAACGCCGCTTTCCGCGCGGAGGATTTTTGCGTGATGGGCGACCGCACTAGTTTCGAGGACATTCATGCGCGATTTCAAGTGGGTACTTTCTTGGTACTTGAGGATGCAGCCGCCCCCGGGGGATTGGTAGGCGCGGTGTTCACCTCGATTACCGGTACACGTGCCTACCTTGGTTTGTTGTCGGTCGACCCCGCCGCGCAGGGGCGCGGAATCTCAAAAGTGTTGATCGACGCGGTAGAACAAAATGCGTTGGCGGTCGGATGCGACTTTCTCGATATCACGGTAGTGAATGTGCGCGAGAACTTGTTTGGCTATTACGAAAAACTTGGCTTTGCGCCTCACAGGGTCGCGCCATTCCCCGTTCCGGAAAAAGCGCGGATGCCCCTACATCTGGTGCAAATGACCAAGCCGTTACGGCCTGCTTGGTTAACGTCTGCACCAAACCAAAAGGTCGACTAAAGCGTCTTCTCAATGGCGGCGCACATGCGTTTGAGCACTTCGATGCGCGACCATAACTTGTCATCTGAGGCGATTACATTCCACGGCGCAATTTCGGATGACGTGCGATCAATCATATCCGACAGCGCGAGCTCGTAGGCGGACCATTTCTCACGGTTGCGCCAGTCATCTGAAGTGATCTTGAAATTCTTGTGCGGCGTTTTCTCACGCAGCTTGAAACGTTTAAGCTGTTCCTTCCGAGTGATCGCCAGCCAAAATTTGAGGACGATGCTGCCGCTGTCGGTAAGCGTGTCTTCGAACTCATTTATCTCGTGGTAGGCACGCATCCAATCGGTCGGTTTGCATAGTTTTTCCACGCGTTCGACAAGTACCCGGCCATACCATGAGCGGTCAAAAATTACCGCGTGGCCGCGTGCCGGAATTTGTCGCCAAAAGCGCCACAAGTAGGGCTGCGCACGTTCTTCGTCTGTTGGTGCGGCAATGGGGACCACGCGAAATAGACGTGCGTCAATGGCACCGGTAATGCGTCGAATGGTGCTGCCCTTGCCGGCCGCGTCCATGCCCTCAAATACGAGCACCAGCGAGCGCTCCTTGAAGCGTTTGTGGCGTGTGAGCAGGCTTAACTCACCCTGCAACTTGGTTAGCTGTCGCTCGTAGCTGGCGCGACCCAGCGAACGGCTGTAGTCGGCGGTGTTTGAGATGCTAAGTTTGTCAAGACTCCGCTCGGGCAGCGGCTCTGCGGGGGTGAGAGAAGCGGTAGTGCCCTTAAGCGTTCTATCTAGGGCGTTGAGGAGCAAATTACCTGCGGCCAGAGAGCGGTAAGCATGGTTGCTGCCTTCAATGATGTGCCAGGGGGCTTCACCGGTTGAGGTTTCGCGCAACGCCAGTTCGCAGACTTCGATGAATTCATCGTAGTGCTTGTACTGCCGCCAGTCGTCTTTGGTGACGCGCCAAGCCGTGCTCTTTTTGGCTGATAACGTCCTGAGTCTTTCCGCCTGGGCGTCTTTTGAGAGGTGAAACCAGAGTTTGACAATCGCGGCACCTTCGGCCACTAGCATGCGCTCGAGATCGCGAATGCGCGCCAGCTGCTTTTCAAACACCGCGGTGCAGTGCGCATCGCGCTCGTTATGTCGAGTCTGGTCGCTATCTGCACTGCGGCGTTTGTCGCGATCTTGGCCCCGTTGTCGGCTCATCACCCGCTGGATTATCGGGTCTGTGTACCATGAACCAAACAGAATGCCGATGCGACCCTTGGGCGGCAACGCCTGCCAGAATCGCCACATGTCCGGGCGATCGCGTTCCCCGTCGCTAGCGGCGCCGAATGCATGGGTGTGAATGTGGCGCGGGTCCATCCACTGATTAAACAGGTTCACCGTTTCTCCCTTGCCGGCACCGTCAACGCCATTCACCAGAATAATCACCGCAGCCTTGTTCTGCTCAAGCAACTTGTACTGGGCGGTGAGCAGCGCTTGACGCAACAGCGGTGTCTGCCGGTCGAACTCGGCTTTTTTTATCTGATGGCCAATTTCAGCGGATTCGAACATGAGAGGCTCCGTGAAGAGAATTCGGCTGCTTGTCATGTTGCGCGATTTGCCGAGAATCAGCAAATCGGCATGGATGCGCCGAAGAGGGTAGCATGGAAACTGATCTGCGTCTCGATTGCTACCCGTATTTAACACATAGAAAGTTGATTTTGGCCACTGAGACCAAAGCGGTAATCGGCACCATTACCTGGACTGAAGCGGGCCGCACCCATACCGCGATCTGGCGGGCGGAGAATGGCGTACAGCCGCCTAAACGCGTGATGGTAGTCGATGACACCATCACCGCCGATGGTGCGTATCGGCTGGCGTGTGAAGGTACGGGGCTGTTGTGGCGAGGTGACTACCAGAACGCCCGGCGGTTGTTGCTTGCGTTGGCGCGACGAGTTGATGCGAACAGTGTCAAGGCGAAGCGGTACGCCGCAACGGTAACAAACAGGCCCGCGTCTAATGTGGAAAATCCAAAATTGTTGATCGATGCCTTCAATCGGCAGCGTTTGGGTCGTTCGCAGCGCGCGCGCACTTTGTCGATGCTGCTAATTCCGTTCGATTCCGATTTTTCGCTGCCCCTCGGTCGTGCGCCAGAGGTGCAAGCGGCGTTAAAAGAGGCGTGGGGACAGCCAACCAACCGACCATCGGTGGCGTCGCTACGCGAATTACTCGGCATCATCGGCGCTCATGAATGGCGGCGTAAGGGCGTGGAAATCGCCGCGCTGGGAGAACGCATCTATCCTCACTATGGCGTATTTGCGCCGGTACGCAGCGAATATGTCGGCCTCGTGGCCGAAGCGCCCCTGTCGACACCGACGCCGGTAACGGCGTTCGACATCGGCACCGGCACAGGTGTGTTGGCTGCAGTTTTGTCGAATCGCGGCATCAGCCGGGTGATTGCGACAGACATAAATTCACGCGCGCTGATCTGCGCGCGTGACAACCTGCGTCGGTTGGGGCTGCAGGGGGCAGTGTCGGTGATCTCGGCCGATCTTTTTCCCCCTGGGCGCGCGCCGCTGATTGTGTGTAATCCGCCTTGGTTACCTGCCCGGCCATCGTCCCCCTTGGAGCGCGCTGTTTATGACCCGGACAGCAAGATGCTGCGCGGTTTCTTGAGTGGGCTTGCCGCGCATTTGGAGCCTGGTGGGGAGGGTTGGCTGATACTGTCCGACCTCGCCGAACACTTGGGTCTACGTTCGCGCGAGACTTTACTATCTTGGATCGCCGAAAGTGGCTTGATGGTTCGCGGGAGGATTGACGTTAAGCCGTCTCACCCCCGCGTTTCTGACACCACAGACGCTTTGCATGCGGCGCGTGCCAAGGAAGTGACTTCGCTATGGCGTCTGAGCGCGGCTTACCTGTTTTGATGCAATGTTTGATGCAGCACAAACGGCGAGGATGTAAACGCTGCATAGTTGAGACATCGTTGTTAGTAACGGAAGTCTCCCATGCAAGCGAATCATGTCGTCATCTGGCTCGACCATAGCGAAGCCCACATCATTACCTTTACGCGCGAAGCGGCTGATAAGGCAATCATCGTTCACGCGCCAAATCGGCACGAGCATCAGCATCACAAGGCGGATACCGTCGGATCCGGTAAAGCCGCCGAACACCCTGAGTATTACAACGCTATCATTGAAAAAGTCCGTGACGTGCGTGAATGGCTGGTGGTGGGCCCCGCCAACGCCAAGCTGGTGTTTGTCAAACACGTTTCAAGAACCCATCCCGCGCTTGGCGGCCGCTTGATTGGTGTGGAGACGGTCGACCATCCCACCGACGCTCAGTTATTCGCGTACGCGCGCAAGTATTTTGTCGCCGCTGATCGCATGATCTAGCAAGAAACATTTAGGCTAGACGGAAACGGACCGCGTCGTCAGGTGTTGTCGGCATAGTTTCGCGCCGAGACCTTGTTGAGCACTTGGCCGCTGTCGCTGATCATCACTGAAAAATCAATGATGTAACCCCACGAGTCGATGTAGCGGTAGTCCCAAGCGGTTGCCTTGAGGTTGTCAAAGCGTACCCGTTGATGTGGTTGACCAAGTATCGCAGTGACATTGGCGGCGTCCATGCCGACGACCACCAGTGCGGCTTTGTTGTCGTTGAGGCCCGGCGACATAAAGTGGCTGCTCAAGGTCGGCGTACCACAGGCGGCTAGACACGCCAGACAGGAAATGTAGAAAAGAGCCTTCATCTTAGCGCCGGTTTGCGAAATGGAACGGTATGCATACTAACGCGCCCCGGCGACGATTGCTGCCGGAGGAAGGCAATGCGCATTGCGCATTTGTTTTGTCGAAGTTGCAAGATTGGTCAATGGCAGTGCCAGTATGCGCCTGGGGATGTGCGTGAGTTGGTCACCTATGCCAAGGCAAATCGCGGCAGGCTCTATTCGCGATGAAAAAACCGGGCGCATTTGCGTCCGGCTATAGACACGGCGGATCGGACTAGAAGCGCCAACCGATGCCGATGCTGACGAGGTTTGGATCCACCTTTAACGTAGTAAGTTTTGCCCCGTTCACTTTGACATCCGTCTTGATACTTACGCGTTTGAAGTCGAGGTTGATGTAAGTGTTTTTGGCGACTTCAAAGTCGATGCCAATCTGTGCGGCGGGACCGAAACTATCTTTATCGGTCGAGATGCCAGTTGGCAGATTCGCGCTCATGAATCGGGTGTAATTGATACCCGCACCGACGTACGGATTGACGCTATTGCCCGGTGCAAAGTAGTACTGAAGGGTTAGGGTAGGTGGCAGATGTTTCAGGCTACCGATGTTGTTACCCTGCAGTTTGACATCGTGCTTTTGCGGGTACGTCAGCACCAACTCGGCGGCGAGATTCTTGGTGAAATTGTAGACAAAATCGATTTCGGGAAATGTTTTGTTGTTCAGCTCAACTTTGGCACCCGTCACGTTTGGAGAGTTGCCGTTATCGACCTGCATGTTTAATGCGCGCACACGCATCATGTAAGTTCCTTCTTCGGCGAAAGCGGGTGTGGCAAGGGTCGAGGCAATGGTAACGGCGGCTAACAAAGCCAGTGGTGGCTTGCTCTTCATTTTGCTATTCACTTTCTCATGTGGATTAATCATGAGAAGAGTTTGCGCAGTGCAGCAAAGTCCATGTTGACGATCGTCAAACCACTCTGAGGTTACCCTCGAAAATTGCCGCATCTTGAACAGATCAATTCACAAAACACGCCTATTGGTGGGCGATTCCCGGTCTTTTCTGCCGAAAACACCCGCCAAATAAGCGGTCTTCCGTAGAAACAACGCGTAATAATTGTGTAGAAATTGCGAAGATTGCAGCCTCCTGCATAACGACGGCGCGGTTTTCCGAGTAGTCTGTTAGCCGCGTTACAGTAGTTCCACCGCGAAGTCCATTTTTTTCGTTAGCCCTCTTCATCGCGCGCCATGCGTTTTCCGCTTTGGGTTCGACTCTTCATTACCTTCGCCGCACTGAGTGTCGCGGGGGTCATTGTGTTGACGCTTGAGCAGCGGCGCACGTTTCAGCGCGATTTTTTGGCGTACGTGAATCAACAGGCAACGCTGCGTGTTGAAAATGCCGCGAAACAACTTGGGAGGCGCTACGAACAAACCGGCGACTGGAGCTTTCTGGCCGGACGACCGCGCACCTTTGACGCCTATATCGAGGGGCGATGGACTGCAGCAGATACCCCCGAAACGGAGCCGGAGATACGGCCACCTCGACCGCCTGATGATGCCCCACAGCGCAGCGACGAGCGCCTGCCTCGGCAAGATGGCGTGCGCCCAGTTTCGCCAATAGACGATCCGCCGCCTCTACGGACGGAAGACGGTCGGTTAATGCCGCGGCCGAAGTTTGCGGCGCGCATTGATGCATTGAGTTTGCCGTCGCGTGTGGCGCTGATTGATG
The DNA here is from genome assembly GCA_020247395.1 of Rhodocyclaceae bacterium. Taxonomy (GTDB): domain Bacteria; phylum Pseudomonadota; class Gammaproteobacteria; order Burkholderiales; family Usitatibacteraceae; genus UKL13-2. The sequence continues at coordinate 30,125 of JADCJC010000012.1, read as the reverse complement.
ATCGCGGACACCGAGTGATCGGTAATCCGGCTGTCCCGGCAAATTCGCCCAGCGTGCCAATTCGCGTGGGCGCTGAAGTGGTCGGCAGTTTGTTGCTCGCACCACAGCCTGCACTGAACAATGATCTTGATGTGGCGTTTGTGCGCTCGCAAATGTCGCACGCGGTGATGGCGGGCGTGGCGGTGACCATTGCCGCTCTGTTTGCCGCTTGGGGGCTGGCGCGCTGGTTACTGAAGCCGGTCAAAACGCTTGGTGTACGTATGGAGCAACTTGCCGCAGGCGATTATCGAGCGCGCATTGAGAGTGGTCGCACCGATGAGTTGGGCGAGCTTGCACGAAACTACAACCGCTTGGCTGAAACCTTGACGCGGAACCAAGATGCTCGTCGGCGTTGGGGTGCCGACATCGCCCATGAACTGCGTACGCCACTGTCGATTTTGCGTGGGGAGATTCAGGCCATGCAAGATGGTATACGACCGTTATCAAAGCCATCGTTGGATTCACTGCAGGCCGAGTGTAGTCGGTTGACCAGCTTGGTTGATGATCTATACCAGCTCTCCCTCGCCGATGCCGGCGCGCTGACATACCGGTTTGAGACGGTTGACTTCAACACACTGGTGGCCGATGTCGAGCGCGAGTACCATGCGAGCTTGCGCGACGCCGGCCTTGCGCTGGAGACCGCGTTGAGCCGTGAGCCGCTGATGGTCAGGCTGGATACCCAGCGGATGTCGCAACTCATCGCCAATCTTCTGGTTAACAGTGAGCGCTACACCGACGCACCTGGCGTGGTGCGATTAACGACTTCATGTCTCGGCAGCGGATCTTCGTCGCGCGTGCTGCTGACCGTCGACGACTCTGCACCGGGTGTGCAAACCGAGCTGCTGCCAAAAATATTCGATCGTCTATTCCGGGTGGATGGCTCGCGCAATCGCGCCGCCGGTGGGGCTGGTCTCGGGCTTTCGATCTGCCGGAGTATTGCGGAGGCGCACGGCGGTAAGCTGGTAGCAAGCGCATCCCCGCTGGGCGGTTTGCGCATCACGTTGAGTCTTCCCGCTGCAACCGGGATGCACCCGTGATGGATGAATCGTTGAAGCCATCTGCCGTGTCACCCGCCGTGCTTTCCGCAAGTCCGCCTTCGGTGCTGGTGGTTGAGGACGAGCCCAAAATCGCCGCATTATTGTGCGACTACTTGGTCGCGGCGGGGTTTGTGACTTCACACGTCGACCATGGAACTGGGTTGGTTCAGGCATTGCAGAAGGGGGAATACAATCCAGATGTAATCCTGCTTGATGTCATGTTGCCCGGTAAAGATGGCCTGTCGATTTGTCGGGAAGTGCGCGATTTCAGCACGGTGCCAATCATCATGCTAACTGCCCGCGTCGAAGAAATTGACCGGTTGCTGGGTCTGGAGCTTGGTGCGGATGATTACGTTTGTAAACCGTTTAGTCCGCGTGAAGTTGTTGCCCGGGTGAAGGCAGTCGTGAGGCGAGCAGCGGCAAAACAATCCGGGCATGAATCGGTTGCGGCAATACCGATATCGCTCGATGCACAACGTTTCACTGCGACCGTTAACCGCAAATCACTTGACCTCACACCAGTCGAATTTCGGCTTTTAAACACTCTGGCTGGGCAACCCGGGCGGGTATTTTCGCGCGACCAATTGATGGACGTGTTGTATGCCGACCACCGGGTTGTGAGTGATCGGACGGTGGATAGCCACGTCAAGAATGTTCGCCGAAAGCTTGTTCAGGCGGGTGGTGACGAGACGTGGTTGCGCTCAATCTACGGCGTAGGATACAAGCTTGAATGGTAGGCGGAAAAATTGGTATTGCTGACTATCCGTGAAATGGCGTCTTGGACTTGCAGTTGCCATGTCAGCCGCAAACGGATTTGCAACCAGTCTCTCTCACCCCGGCTCAGCCGAATCTCGTCTTGGTCAACCAACACTCGGCGGCGCGCAATCTTGTAGTCTTACCACCGCGTTAATCAGGTATGCTAGGAAAAACGTTACGCAAATGAGGCATGAGATGTACCACGGGGAACGATTTAATGGCTACAGCCATCTTCTAGGAACCTTGCTCGCCATTACTGGCGCAGTGCTGTTGATTGTTGCAGGGGCTTCCGGGGGCGACGCTTGGAAAGTAGTGAGCTTCGCTATCTACGGCACGACCTTGATCCTTCTCTATGGCAGCTCGACGCTTTATCACTCCACTCGCGGCCGCGCAAAGGATGTTTTTCGTAAACTGGATCACGCCGCGATTTACTTGCTGATCGCTGGCACCTATACCCCCTTTACCCTAGTGACACTGGGCGGCGGCTGGGGCTGGTCGTTGTTTGGTGTGATTTGGGGGCTGGCGATATTCGGCATCGTGCAAGAGCTGACACTGGCAGGCAAGAAACGCATGCTGTCGCTCTACCTTTATCTTGGCATGGGATGGGTGGCGGTGATCGGTGTTGTGCCCTTGATCGAAGCGCTGACATGGTCCGGCTTCATCTGGGTGGTGGCCGGTGGGCTGGTCTATACCGTCGGAACCGTCTTTTATTTCTACGATGAACGCTTCAAGCACTGGCACGGTATCTGGCACGTGTTTGTGTTGGGGGGGAGCGTGATTCATTACATCGCCATCTATCGTTTTGTGGCGTAACTTCGGCGTTCATCCCGCGTCTCGTGGCCAGCAAATTCGTCACCCGGTAGCATGATCGTTAGGTGAAGCGCTTCAGCGGTGATAAAGTCGTGGCTTTGCGTCAGGTAGCGGCTACCGTTGGTTCGGCCGGTGTGTGACGCACCCTCGCCACAAACGACCCCGCCCGTTGATGTCTATTCCGTCAGTCGACCCCCTCAATTTTAGAAACTGGTCGCTAAGAACGCGAATTGCCTTGTTCACACTGGCGATTTTTGTGACTAGTCTCTGCGTGCTGTCAGTCTACGTCGGTCAGGTTTTACACCGCCACATGCGGCAACTGTTGGCCGATCAGCATGTTGCCGCTGTCGGTCTTGTGGCCTCGCAGATCAATAGCGACGTAGACGAGCGCATGAGCTCGTTGCAAGTGCTCGCCAGATCCTTTACACCGGCGTTTCTTGCTGACGCTTCTGCGTTACAGGCCGATCTGGAGAGGCGCACGGTAGTTAAACGCTTGTTTAATCGCGGTGTCTTTGTGACGAATGCCGCCGGTATCGCTATTGCCTCGCCACCCGTTTCGGCCGGCCTTACCGGCCTGAACTTTATGGACAAGGAGCATGTTGTCACCGCTCTTCAACAGGGCAAAGCCCACATCAGCCGCCCACTGATAGGCAAGACGCCGGGCGCGCCGGTAATCGTCATGGCCGTGCCGATCCGAGATGCTCAGGACGTCGTTATCGGTGCCTTGATGGGGGTGACCGACTTAGGGGAACCGAACTTCTTGGATAAGGTTGCCGACAAACGAATCGGCAAGGCCGGTGAGCTTGTGTTGGTGGCACCCAGGTACCGCCAAATCATTGCGGCAGGCGACAAGCGCCGCATGATGGAGCCCCTCCCGCCGCCCGGCAAGGACCCACTCATCGACCGCTTTGTTGACGGTGATGAAGGTGCGGGAATATTGATCAACGCTCTCGGGGTCGAAGTACTGACTGCGACAAAATCCATTCCTTCTGCGGGGTGGTACGTCGCAGCCTCGTTGCCTACGGACGAAGCATTCGCCCCAGTTCACGCTTTGACTCGGCGCTTGCTTACAATTGCGATAGTACTCGCCCTGCTCGTCGGCCTGCTCACTTGGTGGATGGTTCAGCGGCAGCTAAAGCCGATAATGACGGCCATCGAGACGATGAAAAGCCAATCGGGAGTCGAGCTGCCGACGCACCCATTACCCGTCAAACGCCAGGACGAAGTCGGTCAACTTATCACTAGCTTTAACCAGTTGCTGCAAACACTCGCCGAGCGCGAAGCCGCGTCGAAAGAGGCGCAGAACCTGCTAGGCCGTATTGCCAGTCGTGTGCCGGGAATGGTCTACCAGTACCGTCTACGCGCTGATGGGTCGTCGTCTTTTCCCTACTCCAGCGCCGGAATTCGCGACGTCTATCGGCTTGCACCAGAGGATGTCCGAGAGGACGCATCAAGAGTATTTGCCATCCTGCATCCAGATGACGCCGACGCGGTCGCGGCGAGTATTGGTCAGTCGGCGGCGCGCCTGACCCTTTGGCGGTACGAGTATCGGGTCAAGTTTGACGATGGCACAGTGCGTTGGCTACAGGGTAACGCCATGCCACAACGCGAAGACGATGGTGCTGTTCTCTGGCATGGCTTTATCACTGATATCACCGAACGTAAACAAGCGGAAGGCGCTCTGCGGGAAAGTGAGCGACGGTTTGGCGATTTGCTGGAGAACATGCCTTCAGTTGCGGTGCAGGGCTTCTCAATCGATGGCAGGGTGCACTATTGGAATGCCGCCTCGGAGCAGCTGTTTGGCTATTCGGCAGCCGAAGCGGTGGGACGCTGCATCGGGGAGTTGCTGATGCCAGCGGCGGCGCGCCCTGATTATTTGCGCACACTCAGGCAGATGGCGGATACCGGACAGGTACCACCGCCGATGGAGATGGCGCTGGTGCATAAGGATGGTGCGCCATTGCAGGTCTACGCCAGTCATGCCATCGTCGATACGCGCGGGCTGCCGGCTGAAATCTATTGCTTCGACATTGACCTGACTGAACGTAAGCGGATGGAACGTGAGGCGCAGATACAGCGCGACTTTGCCGCGCAGATACTGAATGCGATGGGCCAAGGCGTGAGCGTGACTAGTCGCGAAGGGGTGATTGAATTTGCCAATCCTGCGTTAGCGACGCTGCTGGGTTATTCGACTAGCGAACTCATCGGCAAAGGCTACGACGATGTATTTGTTGAAGAAGACGCTGCGCGACAACCGACGGTATTGGCGGAGCGTGCGGCTGGTGTGTCCTCAACCTATGAGGCGCGCTTTCGGCGCAGCGACGGTACGTCGGTGCCGGTACAAGTGATCGGCGTACCACGGCTTGTTGACGGTAGATACACAGGATCAATCGCGGTGATAACGGATCTTAGCGACCGCGTCCATGCAGAGCAGGCGCTTACCGAGAGTGAGCAGCGCTTCCGCATGCTGACTGAGCTTTCACCCGAAGCGATCGTGGTGCATGCAGATGGAGTCGTTCGTTACGCAAATCAAGCAGCCGTGAGCCTCTACGGAGGGACGACCGAGGATCAGCTGGTTGGAAGATCCGTCGCGGATTTTGTCCATCCTGAATCACGACAGGCGGTGTCGGAGCGAGCCAAGCAGGTTGCGGCGGGGGTTGAAGTGTTGCCGCTGGCGCAGTTAAAGAATATCAAACTTGACGGCTCGGTAATTGATGTTGAGTCCTACGCAGTTGCGACGGTATTCGATGGTGTTCCAGCCGTGCGCCTTTCAATCCGCGATATCACCGCACGTAACCGCGCTGAAGCCCAGCGAGTGTCGCTGGAAGCCCAGTTGCGCGAGTCGCAAAAAATGCAGGCTGTTGGTACGCTGGCGGGCGGAGTGGCGCATGACTTCAACAACATACTCGCTGCGATTCTCGGAAACTCCGAGCTCGCGCGCGAGGATAGTGCCGGCAACAAACGTGCGCTTGAAAGCATTGACGAAATTCGCAAAGCGGCGACGCGTGCGCGTGACTTGGTTCAACAAATTTTGTCGTTCAGTCGACGACAGCCTACCGAACGAAAGTTACTTAAACTGGATGCCGTCGTCGAAGAATCACGGCGGTTATTGCGCGCCACCCTGCCGATGCGGCTGTCACTTGCCGTTCAATGCGACAAAGACACTCCTAATGTACTGGCCGATGCAACACAAATTCAACAAGTAATTATTAATCTGGCGACTAACGCGATGCAGGCTATGCCCACCGGGCAGGGTCGCATCGACATTCACTTAGGCACCATCGCGCTCGACAAAAATTTGCTGGCCACGCAGCCGAAGCTACAGTCCATGGCGATGCGTCATGCCGGCCAAGCGGTGCGAATCTCCGTACAAGACAGTGGCCCCGGCATTCCTCCGGAGATCGTCGAGCGGATTTTCGAACCATTTTTTACAACCAAGCCGGTAAACGAGGGTACTGGCCTCGGACTTTCGGTGGTGCACGGTATTGTTGACGGCCACGAGGGGGTGATTACGGTAACGAGTATGGTGGGCGTGGGGACCACGTTTGATATCTATCTGCCAGTGGCGACTGCGGATACTGTGTCTAAACCGAGTGCACTTCCCGCCACTACTGCAGGGAACCAGGCCGCCAAGAAAGCCACGGGCTTGCGTATTTTGTATCTGGACGATGACGAAGCGATTGTGTTCCTGACCAGCCGGTTGTTGGGACGAAAGGGTTTCCGTATCTCCTCGTTCACTGACCAGCAGGAAGCGCTTGACGCAGTGCGCGCGACCCCAAATGCATTCGATGTTGTCGTGACTGACTACAACATGCCCGGTATCTCGGGGGTTGATGTTGCTGGCGAGATACGAGCGATCCGTGATGATCTTCCAGTCGTCATCGCGTCCGGTTTTGTCGACGAAGACTTGCAAACAAGAGCGGCGGCGGCAGGCGTGAAAGCGTTGATATTCAAAGAGACGTTCGTCGATAAATTCGTCAACGCGATCGAAAATGCAGTAGAAGCAGTCTAACTGTTGCGGCCCGTCTCGCCGGGAGTCTTTTGCCTTGAGATTGTTTGAAACGAGGACTACGTTCTTTGCGGGCGTCGCGTTGCAGGATGATGCTGGCGGGGCGCAACGATGGAGACATCAACGGCATTGCGGCATTAGGCGTAGCTTCCTTCGCACCATGCCCGCACATGTTTTTGGCGCGCTGATGTCAGGCGTTACCGGGCTTGCCACTTGCCTACATTGTCGTGACGAAGTGTTTCCCAGCGTGTTCGCGCATGGCATGAAATTTCACCTGCGGATATCTCTCTGCGGAGACTTCCAGTTCAGAGAGATGTGTAGCCAGAAACGCGGGCGCGTCGACCACGTCATACGCCACGCGGTGTGCGTTGGCATCGATAAACTTGCGCAGGATGTTTGCATCGTTGCATGTAATCCAACGCGCCAATCTATAGCGTGAAGGCTCGAGTCGTGCATCGACGTTGTATTCGGATTTCAAGCGATGCAATACCACTTCAAACTGTAGTGTGCCGATCGCTCCAAGCAGCAGGCTGCCGCCGGAGACCGGTCGAAACACTTGAATCGCGCCTTCTTCGCCTAGCTGCTGCAAGCCCTGACGCAGCTGTTTGGATTTGATCGGATCTTTGATCTCGACGGCCTGAAAAATTTCCGGCGCGAAGTAGGGAAGCCCCGTGAATTGTAGTGCCTCTTTTTCCGTGAGCGCATCGCCCAGATGCAGCGTGCCGTGATTGGGAATGCCGATGATATCGCCGGCGTAGGCCTCATCGAGCAAATCGCGGCGCTGCGACAAGAACGATACGACCGTGCCCGGACGGAAATCTTTACCGGTTCGCACGTTGCGCAGTTTCATGCCGCGCTCAAAGCGACCCGCGCAAATGCGCACGAAGGCGATGCGGTCCCGGTGTGCCGGGTCCATGTTCGCCTGAATTTTGAACACGACACCGGCGAAAGAGGTTTCGTCCGGTTCGACCTTACGCTCAATGGCGGCGCGGGAAACCGGGGAAGGTGCAATGTCCACCAGCGCATCGAGCACCTCGCGTACACCAAAGTTGTTTACCGCCGAGCCGAAGAAAAGCGGGGATTGTTTACCCGCCAAGAAAGCGGCGCGATTAAAGGCGGGGCTAGCTTCGCGGATCAACTCGATCTCAGCTTTGGCCTGCGTCAACTTATCACCGTAGCGCTCGGCAATGACGGGGTTATCGATGCCTTCAAGAACCTCATCGGTGTCCCCCATGCGATCTTCGCCCGGTGTAAATACTCGCATCGAATCGCGCCGTAAATCATAAACGCCGCAGAACGACTTACCCATACCCAAGGGCCAGATGAATGGCACCACATCCATATTTAAGACTTGCTCGACTTCTTCCATCAACTTCAGTGGCGGCAATACCTCGCGGTCCATTTTGTTGATGAAGGTGAGGATTGGGGTGTTGCGGGCGCGGCAGACCTCTATCAACCGCAGTGTTTGCGATTCGACACCTTTTGCCGCGTCGATCACCATCAGCGCCGCGTCAACTGCTGTCAGCACGCGGTAGGTGTCTTCCGAGAAATCTTGGTGGCCGGGCGTGTCGAGCAAGTTGACCACGCAGCCACGGTACTCCATTTGCATCACGGATGATGCCACCGAAATCCCGCGTTGTTTTTCGATCTCCATCCAGTCGGAGGTCGCATGGCGGCTGGCTTTGCGCGCCTTCACACTGCCGGCGATATGTATGGCACCCGCATACAGCAACAGTTTTTCAGTAAGAGTCGTTTTGCCCGCATCGGGGTGGGAGATAATCGCGAATGTGCGGCGACGTTTAATTTCGGCAGAGAGCGGCGTGGTCATGGTGGGCGCACAATGTGCAGCGCATCGAATTTCGTCAAAGACCTGCATTATCGCATCCGGCGATTGGCCACACCGTCAGGCGTTTTTCGAGTAGCGATCGATTACAGCTTGGTTAGCCGACTTCTCGCGGATCGTCGAGTGAAATATCGACCATCAGTTCATTTGCAAGGCCCTCAAGGGTGGCGCGTAGCGCGTCCTCGCTTAAGACGGTAGGGGCCATCAGCACCGCATCCATGCGGAACATTTGTTCGCCGGACATCGCACCGCTGGCAATATGCGTCTGTAGCTTTTCGATGCTGACGTTATGTTTGGCGAGCTCACTCGAAATGTGGTGAATGATCCCCGGGCGGTCCTGCCCAATGAGTTCGAGTTTGATTCGGCGTGCCGGCTTTTGCGGCAGGGAAGCAGCCGTACCCCGGGCAATGGCCACGTGCAAGTTGGCGCTGTCGAGTTCTTTCAGCGCCGCGACCAGCATGTCAGCGTTGCGGCTTGGGACGTGCAGCAACAAGATGCCGGCGAATTGTCCCGCCAAGTTTGCCATCAAGCTATCCGCCCAGTTCGCGCCAAATTCGGCAGCTTTGTCCGAAACGGCGCTGACCAATCCAGGGCGGTCGGTGCCGACGATTGTGACGACGAGGGAAGTGATCATGCTTGCGATCCTTTTGGCAGAGCGAAGTCACAATTATCGCGCCGCGCCCAGAGATTGACTAGACGCACGCCAGTTGAGGTCATTTTCGTGATTGGCCTGCGCCATACCTATGTTTTATATTGCGGGTTCATTTGTTTCGGGACGTTGAGATGCCGACGACCATTCGCAAGACCGCCTCGTCTGACTATGACCATTGGCTCGCCCTGTGGACAGGTTATTGCCTGTTTTATGGCCGTGAACCCGAGGCGGAAGTCACGGCATATACGTGGTCGCGGCTGATGAATCCCGCGTCGAGTATCTTCGGCATTGTCGCAGAGGTCGACCGGCGTGTGGTCGGCATCGCAAATTGCGTCATGCACGAAAGTACCAGTACTTTGCAGCCGGTTTGTTACTTGCAGGATCTGTACGTTGATCCCGACGCGCGCGCGGGGGGCATCGGTAAACAGTTGATCGATTGGTTGAAGGAAGAGATGAAGACGCAAGGATGGGCGAGGGTGTATTGGGCGACAAAGGAGAACAATTACCGGGCGCGGGGCATGTACGATAAATTCACGCCGCATAGCGGCTTCTTGCGTTATGTAGTTTACAACCCTGATTTTCAGAAATGAGTTGACCAAAGTCGCCGAGTCGTGTGCACCTTCGGGCTTTTTTGCTGGAGGGCACCCGTGGATAAGGGAGTTTCGGTGTTTTGTTGATAAGCGATGCAGCCCGTGCCATTACATCTGAAAATCGTCGGTGGAGGTTGTTGCAACCAACGCAGATGCCCTGATCTTTCCACCATCGCATGTCTAATCTAATTTAGGAACTTACATGATTAAGTTTTTGCTTTGGTTACTGCTGTTTGTGGTTTGCTGGCCGCTTGCGCTACTGGCGCTGCTGCTCTATCCAATCGTCTGGCTATTCACGCTGCCGTTTCGACTGGTCGGTATCGCCTTTGAGGGGCTGTTTGCATTCATTCGCGCGGTGGTTATGCTGCCCGCACGGATATTGGGCGGGGCTCCAGCGCGGAGATAAGCAGATGGAGGCGGCGGAAAATCGGCCGGTGAACTGGTGATAATGGCAGCTTGCCTAACTTTGATCGTGACCCATGCCAAACGTCCTTTCTTCCGTCGCGCTGACGGTCTTCAGCGCCGCGATTACCAGCGTCAACGCGCAAGCACCCGCGTCAGTCGTTACGCTTAAAACGATTTCAGCGGGTGTGGCTGCGTTCAATATGGCGTGGGCGGGGACGCCCGACGACTTCAAGCGACATTTGGAGGTATGTGCTTCGTCGGCCGTAAATTGGTGCGACACCCGGGCCCGGATCGTTCGTGGCGCTGCCGCGGCAACGCCTGAAGAAACGGCGCGCGCAACGCAATGTCAAGAGGCTACCCTCAGAGCTGGCGGCGGCCCGGCGGCATCTAACCTAATCGCACCGTGTAACGCTTATCGAAGTGGTGATGCACCCGCACCGGGACAACCGAGGCCCGATCCGAATGTCACCCGCACACCCGCGGCCTATCAAGAAAAGTTGGACAAGTTACGCGAGACCGTGGAACGAATCATCGAGCGCGATGGGGTGCGAGTGATTGCATTCCAGGAGGTGCGTTCAACGGCGGTCATCAAAATCGTGCTTGGCAAGTTTGCCGAAACATTTGATGTCTGCGATGCAAAGCATAGCGCGTTTCAGACCCTCGGATTTGCTTGGGATAGATCGCTAACCTCGAAGCCCGGACAGTGCGTCACCGAAGCCGCACTCGCCATCAAGGATCCACCCCACGACCCCGCTGCATTTCATCGCGTCCGACCGGGATTGGCGTTAACGCTTAACGTCAATGATCAGCCGGTCACCCTCATGAATCTACATTTGAAAGCTTCCTGCGCCAGCGTGAACAATAGCAATGAACGTTTTCCCGGACGATTGTTGACGGATGTAACCGAAGCCTGCGAGGTTCTCAACCGCCAAGTCCCAATCCTTGAGAATTGGATTGAAAGCGTCTGGGCAAAAACCCCGCGGCTAATATTGCTGGGCGACTTCAACCGGCGCATCGACGATGAACTGGCGATGGCACCTAAGCCCAGCGAGGTACGCGCAGACGGCACCGATCCGGCGAGCCCGAACAAGGTCGGCCCTGATGGGAAAGTCAGCACGCGTTACCTCTGGCCGGAAATCTCTGACGGTTCGCCTAATCTGTATCAAGTGCCGTTGTCAACGACAGATGGCGATTGTGCTGGCTTTACTGGCCTCGACCACATCGTGATTAGTGATGCGTTAAGAGCGCTCAATCCTGGCGTCATCCCGTCGCGTAAAGTTGCGGTTGCCGCAGTGCCGAACCAAAGAATCGAAACTAGTGATCACTGCCCACGTATTGCGATATTGAAGTTCTAACACCTTTAGGCGGTGGAGAGTTTTGCCTCTTCAAACAAAGAAGAAATCTCCACCCGCCTGATGTCGCTTCGATCAGGCAGGACAAACAGCACCGGTGCAATCATTTCCTCAAAAATGCCGCGCAGACTGCGCGCACCGACCTTGTATTCCGCAGCGAGTGAAGCGATCTCTTCAAAAACTCGTGGCGCGATGTGCAACTCGGCCCCTTCGCGCTTGATGACTTCGCGAAACTGATTGTAGAGGCAATTCCTCGGCTCAGTCATGATTTTGACCAGCATCGCAGTTGAAAGCGGCTTCAAACTCGCCACAACCGGCAGGCGACCGGTAAACTCGGGGATCAGACCGTAGGCAATCAAGTCAGTCGGCTTGATGCGTGAATTGAGGCGGTCGAGGATCAACTGGTTATTTCCATCCGTCAGCGAAATGAAGCCGAACGCTTTGCTATTTGCGACGACATTTTCGAGGCCAACAAAAGCGCCCCCGCAAATAAAGAGGATGTTTGCTGTGTCGAGTGATTGACCATTGCTCAGTTTGACCAGAGATCCTTCCATGATCTTCAACAACGAGTGCTGAACACTTTCGCCAGATGTCGAGCGTGTTTGTGGGTCAGTCGCCTTTAGCTTGTCGATTTCATCTATGAACACAATGCCGCGCTCCGCCTTGGCGATGTTTCCGTCCGCCTTGTTCAAGAGACGCTGCAAGATTGCTTCTATTTCTTCGTTCACATACTTGGTTTGAGCGAGTGAGGTGGCGTCGGCGGTGACAAACGGCACATTAATCGCGCGGGACAACGTTTCGCAGAGAAGTGTTTTTCCCGTGCCGGTCGGTCCGATCAGTAGGACATTACTTTTTCCGAGCGTGATTGCGGCGGCTGAATCCGGCGCCTCGTTTGTGTGGGAGATTTTCTTATAGTGTTGATACACTACAACGGCGAGTACCCGTTTTGCTTCGTCTTGTCCAATCACGTGTTGGTCGAGGTAGCGCACCACGGCGCTTGGGGTGAGTTTTACCTTGGCCGGTGACGCAGGTACCTTGTCTGGTTGATCCATGATTTCTCAGTCTTATGGAGATCGTACGGAGGCTGCAGGTTGCCACCGATGTCCGGCTGTGATGATAGCGCCAGTTGGACTCGGTAAGGTGATCATCTTAACTGTGACCTTTGGACACCCGAGCTGCAATATTGTAGGCGTGTGCAACTGAGCGCTAGTTGGCGCAAAATCGTCCCCAGCGTTTCTCTCCCACAGCAAAGGCTTGTCATGGCGGTTATCCACGCTTCTCCAGACGACGATCTCTCAAGCTATATCGTTTTCAAATCGGGTGTTGGCCACTTCGATGCAAACGCTGCGCAGGTGTTTTTCAAAAAGTTTGGCAAAGTTGAAACGTTCGCCGAAGGTAAGCTGATCTTTGCCGAGAACGAACAATCCAACAAACAGAGCATCTTCAAAAAATCTGTTTCAAAAGCGCTGACCACTCCCTTGGATCAGTCACTGTTCGCGAGAAGGAACGTGCATCGCATGTACTTCTTGACCGAGGGCGAGGTTTTGCTGACCGGAAAAGGAATCGTTGAGCAGTTAGTGCGTCCGGGAGACGTATTTGGCGAAATGGCGGTCCTTAGCGAGATCCCAGATGTCGATATACCGGCCAAACGCACAGCAACGGCGAAGGCGATGTCAAACATCAAGTGTTACTCGCTGGACGGTGATGAGGTGCAGACAGGGCTTGGGTCGCAACCAGAGTTTGCGCTGATGTTGATGAGTGTGATGTTCGAGCGTTTGCGTGCGCAGGTGATCCGGTTCGCGGGTCGCGACAGCGATGCCAAACATCGCGCCAATCGCCTACCGGCGATTTTCGGCAAGAGTTTTGTCGCCGCCTTGCGCGATAGACTCGGGCATGCATCAGTCGTGCGATTTAGCGAGGGTGCCAAGATCATAAAGGAAGGCAATCCTGGCACCACGATGTATTTGGTGCTCGAAGGCGAGGTGGCGATTGCAGTGGGTCGCCGCATCATCGAGAAAGTCGGGGCGGGCGGCGTTTTTGGCGAGATGGCGCTGGTGGATCGCTTGCCACGCTCGGCAGATGCTGTTGCGCGGACCGACTGTGCGCTGCTGTCGATGAATCGCGAGCAATTGATCACGCTCGTCAAGTCCAATCCCGGCGCGGGCATGGCAATGATGCGCGCGGTGGCCGAGCGTCTTCGTTACATGAATTCGATACTGGCGTGATCTTCTTGCGCCCAATTCTTGATCGGGGAAAATATGATCGGCCGCCTTACTCTGAAAACGAATGATCCACCGCACGCCACATCGTTTTACGAGCAGTTGCCAGGCCCGGTCGGTGCTAGACGCAAGATCAAGTCCGAGTCTCGTGCGGCGCGGAGTGTGCGCCCAACGCAAACTTCACTTGGTGCCATCAAGCCATACGACGACAACGCCGCCATGGCGGGTAACGGTGCCATTCTCGCTAGTAGTGGACAGTCACGCTAAAGTACACACGCTTAGCGCCTGAGGGCACTAAACTCAAGGTGATTTGTAGGTGGCACGTACGCTAGCGAGTTTGTGGATCGCGCTGTTCATTTTGGTTTGAGTAAAGCGCGAATTGGGATTGCAACAGATAATTTTTAGGGTCAACACTATGAAAAAAAACACTCTGCGAAAGTTAGCAGCCTTCGTTGCCGGCTTGGCGATGATCGCAGTCACGGCCAATGTTGCTGTTGCAAACGAGGCGGGCCTGCTGAAATGTCGCGCTCTGGCCGACGCCGGCAAGCGCCTGGCTTGTTACGATGCCATTGTCGTGAATGCCGCCGCAGGCTCGGCGGCTAGTGCCAAGATGCCCGCCGGTGCGGTGCCCTCGGCAGATACTGCCGCGACTCCAGCCGTCACTAATGCTGCGGCAGCGGCGGCAGCCAGCCGTTCGCTCGGCCCGGCGGCGGAGTTCGGTTTGCCGCCCAAGCAAACCGCAGTTGGCGTGGACCGTATCGAGTCCACTATTAAGGGGCGGCTTGAGGGCTGGCAACAAGGCAGCCGCATCCGCCTTGCCAATGGACAGTTATGGCAGGTCACCGATGACAGCCGGGGAGTTTGTGAGTGTGACAATCGGAAGGTGGTCGTGACGCGGGGCGCGTTTGGCACTTACTTCCTAGAGATCGAAGGCAAAGGCAATGCGCCGCGGGTAAAGCGCATTGAGTAGAGTTGTTTACAACTTCCCAGCGGACTTGCAATTGCCGACAATATTGCCTTGAAATGCCGACCCATAAACGACTTTGACCGAAACCCATGAGCGACGACGATTTTGATTTCACAAAGCCGCAGACAACTTCTACCGGGTCATCCCAACCCGTACCGCCGGCTGCGCCGTCCGCACCCTTTAAGTCTGCAAACAGCAAGTTCTACGACGCCAAGGTCGCTGAACAGTTCTTTCGCACATTTGGTAAACCCGAACAGTTCGCTGCCGGCACTGCGTTGTTTGCAGAAGGCGATAAATCCGGCAAACAAGGTTTTTTCGGCAAGCGAGTTATCCACCGAATGTACTATCTTGCCAGCGGCGAAGTGGCGTTGACGGCAAATGACAAATTGCTCGATGTGGTCAAGTCGGGTGAAGTCATCGGCGAGATGGCGGTCATTAGTGAGTTGCCGAGCACCGAGGCGGTAGCTGCGCGTAGCGCGACAGCCACTGCGAAGACGGCGGTCAGTGGTTTTTCGCTGGATGGTGCCGAGGTGCAGGCGGGCTTGGCACGTATGCCTGAGTTTGCATTGATGCTCATGAGTGTTATGTTCGACCGTCTGCGTTTTGTCGCCGCCCGTCTGGCGATGCGCAAGGTGACAAAGCGAGCCGTCGCGCCTTCGGCGATGACGACTTTTAGCGCTGAGCTGCTGGCCACGTTAGAGGTGCAGCTTGGGCGGGCTTCGATCCTGCATTTTGCGCCGGCGAGCGTGATCGTGCGCGAGGGTGACGCCGGCACAACGATGTACGTGATACTGCAGGGACAGGTCGAGGTGACCATCAAAGGTGGTTTGGTCGAATCGGCCAGCATCGGGGCCACTATCGGTGAAATGGCGTTGCTCGATCAATCGGTTTGTGCTGCCACTGCCACGGCAAAAACGAAATGCAAATTGCTGGCGGTGAACCGTAAGGCGTTGATCAACATTGTCAAGACCAGGCCCGCCATTGGCATGGCGATGATACGGTCTGTGGCAGCGCGGTTGCGCTATATGAATGCCCTGCTGAACGCCTAGCCGACGAAGCTCAAGGGTTTTTACAGTGCCGGGCACGAGAAAGAAAACATGAAAAAGCACAAGATCGCTGTCATCGCCGGCGACGGCATTGGCAAGGAGACTTTGCCCGAGGGAATCAGGGTACTTGAGGCCGCCGCACGTCGTTATGACTTACAACTTGATTGGGATGAAAAGCCTTGGAGTTGCGACTACTACCTAGAGCATGGCACGATGATGCCGGACGACGGTCTCGCGCAGATTCGCCACCACGATGCGATTTATCTGGGCGCGGTCGGATTTCCGACCGTCCCCGATCACATTTCGTTATGGGGCTTGCTCATCCCCATCCGCCGCGAATTTCAACTGTATGCCAACATTCGCCCGGTGCGGCTAATGCCGGGCGTGCCAAGCCCGTTAGCCAATCGCCAAGCTGGCGACATTGATTTCTGGGTGGTTCGGGAAAACAACGAGGGTGAGTATTCGAGTATCGGTGGGCGTATGTATGCCGGTACCGATTATGAATCTGTGATGCAGCAAACTATTTTCACCAGACGCGGCGTCGACCGGATCATGAAGTTTGCCTTTGAGCTTGCCAAGACGAGGAGTAAAAAACACGTTACCTCTTGCACAAAGTCAAACGGCATCGCCATTACGATGCCCTACTGGGATGAGCGCTTTAAGGAAATGTCGGCGCGTTATCCGGATATCAAAACCTCGCAATACCATGTTGATATCTTAACCGCGCACTTCGTGTTGCATCCCGACTGGTTTGATGTGGTGGTGGCGTCCAACTTGTTTGGTGACATTCTTTCGGACCTCGGCCCCGCCTGTGCCGGAACCATCGGTATTGCGCCATCCGGGAATCTCAATCCGGAGTGTGAATTCCCGAGCTGTTTTGAACCCGTACACGGAAGTGCACCCGATATTTTTGGCAAGGGAATTGCGAATCCAATCGGACAGATTTGGTCGGGCGCAATGATGCTGGAGTTTCTTGGCCATAAAGCCGCTGGTGACGCCGTCGTGCGCGCCATCGAGAGGGTGCTAGTCGATGGACCGCGAACGCGCGACATGGGAGGCACGGCAACGACGATGGAAGTTGGTAAGGCCATCGCGGAGGCGGTCGGCTGACGTGCACCCACCAATCTGAGACATGGGGCCGATGAATTCCATTCGTCCACGAGCCGACCACGCCGTTGTGCGGAAGGTGTCGGCGCGCCAGCCGTACCACTGGCTGGCAAATGGCTGGCGTGATATCTGGCGATGCCCAACGGTAAGTCTTGCGCATGGTGCGGCGGTGGCGGTTTTTGGTGCCGTTTTAATCATTGTCGCGCGTGATCGCTTTTGGATGTTGGCTGGGGCATTTTCAGGCTTCCTTGTTGTGGCACCCGTGCTCGCGACAGGACTGTATGCATTGAGTCGAGCCCTCGACAGAGGCGAGCCCGCCGATGTTTCATTGCTGATACGCACGTGGACGGTGTGGGGACACAATCGACGCGCCGACCCGACCGGCTACTGGTGTTTGGTGCGATTTGGTTTGTTGCTGGCGATTGCCGGCACGGGCTGGGTGTTGACCTCGGCTGCGTTCATTACATTGTTTGCGCCGGTACCCATCAACAATCCGGCAGATTTTTTGCGCTATATCGTTGCCGCGCCGGACTCCTATGTTTTTGAGCTTTGGCTGGTTCTTGGGGGGGTGTTGGCCGCACCGGTGTTCGCCTCTAGTGTGGTCTCAATGCCGATGCTGCTGGATCGGCATGTCAAGCCGATGGAAGCGGTGCTGACCAGTTGGCGCGTGGTGCAGGTAAATCCGGGGCCAATTGCAATCTGGGCGGGGGTACTGATGCTGCTGACATTGGTTGGTTTCGCGGCGGCTCTGTTCGGACTAATTCTTGTCATTCCCCTCCTCGGTCACGCCAGCTGGCATGCCTATCGAGACCTGGTTGACAGCACCACACTGCCGCCGCGTTTGCGGCCTGATTCGGTTGGAGAATCAGGGTGATTCTTGGCTTTACCGAAGCGCAGATATCGGCCTTTGGATTGAGCTTCGGCCTCGCGGCATTTATGCTCTATATGGTGTTCATCATCGCCCAATTGGCGTGGGAGAGCAAGGCGGGCAAGATGGGTACGTTTGTTTTGTTCGTTGCGCTTGGATTTGGCATGCTCGGCTTTGTTGTGAAACTAGTCATCCAATGGGTGCTGACCAAGGGATAAAAAAGGTTGGCTCAATTGAGCCAACCCTGAAGCACGGATGCAGGTCATGCACCCGTCACGCACTCCAAGACTCCAAGACTTTAGCGAGCCATGGCAAACAGTTCTCCACCCACAAAGGTGGGTATCGCCGATTGGTAAACTGTTTTTTTCCCATCTCTCCCCAATCTGCATGAAAACACTCACAGACCTCGCGCAAGAACTGCGCTCTGGTGAAACTACATCTGAGGCGCTGGTCGAACAGTGTCTTGCGGCAATTGACGACCCTGCCGGAGAGGGGGCGCGGGCGTTTATCGAGGTGTATCGCGATGGTGCGCGGCGTGCAGCCATTGCGGCGGATAAGGCTCGAGCCCGAGGCAAGGTGCCGAGCCTTATTGCCGGAATACCGATATCGATCAAGGATTTGTTCGATGTGGCTGGCGATGTTACACGGGCGGGGTCGATTATTTTGGCGAACGCGCGTCCCGCTGAACGCGATGCCCCGGCGATTGCAAGACTCAAGGCGGCTGGCCTGATCTTGATGGGGCGTACCAACATGACTGAGTTTGCCTACGGGGGACACGGCACTAACAGCCACTACGGCACGCCGCTCAACGCTTGGGATCGTGCGACCAAGCGCATCCCCGGTGGCTCGACCTCCGGTGGGGCGGTAAGTGTCACCGACCGGATGGCGGCTGCGACGATTGGCTCGGATACGGGTGGTTCAGTACGAATCCCGGCAGCGTTATGCGGGCTCGTCGGCTACAAACCAACGCAGGCGCGAGTACCTTTGGCGGGGGCCTTTCCGTTATCCCCCACGCGCGATTCAATCGGTCCTCTCGGGGTGTCGGCGAATTGTTGCGTGTTGCTCGATCGTGTCATGGCGGACGAACCGATCTTAACTCGCGAACCTGCGAGTTTGCGCGGTCTGACCTTTGGCGTGCCGACCACCATCATGCTAGACAAATTGGATCGCGAGGTTGAGCGTGCCTTTGCGTCGGCCCTGACGCGTATCTCGCGTGCGGGGGCTACGATCAAGGAATTTGTCTTTCAGGAATTGCAGGACGAAGCCGATGGCAGCAAGCTGGTGAATTTTTCCGGATACGAGGCCTACCAGCTGCATCGTGGGCGGCTGGAGACGCAGTTTGACCAGTTCGATCCGCGCGTGGCAAAGCGGCTTATGTTGGGAGCGGCAATGAAAGAGTCTGATTATCGCGACCTTCAGGAGCTGCGCTTAAAATTGATGGCATCAGCCGATAAAACGACGTTGCCCTTTGACGGCTTGCTTGCGCCAGCGGTGCCGATTGTGGCGCCCGCGCTGGCAGATCTGGACCGATCCGACGACGATTTGTACCGCATCAATTCGCTGACCTTGCGCAATGCCGCCCCGTACAATGTGTTGAATCGCCCTGCTTGGTCGCTGCCGTGCCACCAGCGTGGTGAAGCGCCGGTCGGATTGATGGTAGTCGGACAGACCAATCAAGACGCGAAGTTACAACGACTAGGGGTGGCGATTGAAGAGGCGTTGAGCGTCTAAACACACTAGCCTGAACATTTCATGGGTCGCCGGTTGCTTATTGATCCAGCAACTAAATATGGAAAACCATTTCGGCCATCCCCGTTCCCGCGTAGGCGGGAACCCAATTTAATTTAACGCAGCAGATTCCGACATTAGGCTCCCGCCTTCGCGGGAGCGGGGTCTTCTTAATTATTCATATTTTATTGCCGGATCAATAGAAGGACGTTGCCTCTGGGCGATTGGCAAACCAATGAGGCTCGTTTCTGTTTTGCTGTGGATGCGGGCTGCACGTTCGCTCTCGGGCGATTGGGCGGCGTTTTTCCGCCTTCCTGCCGAAGCATATCCCGCTATGCTGTGGTCGGTCAGGCAAAAGATCGCTCGCCCACTCGCCCACTCGCCCGCTTTCAACGCGCCCCATGAAATTTTCATGGCTAGAGTTCATGGCTAGAAGCCACGGTTCTTCCTCTTTGTTTCCTGATTCTGCTTCATTTCTTCTGCCATCTTCCTCTCAGCAGCACGTTTGTCCCAACCGATCCACTTCGATAAAAATTCCCACCAAAAGAAGAGGACTGCGAAAGGCAACATCACGTAGAACCAGGACCAATTGGCAACCGGGTGGATGTCGGCAATTTTCATCAGCAGAATAACAACGGCAACAACGGCGAGAAACATAACGAGCCCAATGAAATGAGTAAACGTACGCTAACAGATTGTCGCGGAAAAGTGGGGCGGTTAGATCCACTGATTTCACGAGAATGCGCCGCTAAAGGCGCTAAGTTAGCATAATCCTATCGGCATCTTGTGTCGCATGCACGACCGACGACCAACGCTCGCTGCGCATGGGAGTGTAGTTTAGTTTGCGCCTGCTGGTGTTTTTTTCGTATAGTTTTATGCTTATGCCAACTTGCCATTGAGAAGATCATGAATTGTCTGACCAACGGGATTCTTGCCGCCGTCGGGTTGGTTGTCTCGACCGAAGTGCTCGCCATGGACGAGCTTCACAAGAAATATGCCTGCACAGCGTGCCATGCCGACAGCAAAAAGCTGGTCGGCCCGGCATACCAGGATGTTGCGGACAAGTACCGGGAGGCCTATAAAAAAGATCCGATGGCAACCACTGCAAAAGTAGCGGCAAAAGTGAAGGCGGGGGGCTCGGGAGTTTATGGGCCAGTGCCAATGCCACCCCACGGGCACGTGCCGGAAGCCGATGTGCAGAAGATGGTACGGGCCGTGTTGGACATGCCGTCAAGCAAGAAATAAGGTATTTGCGCTGGAGATGCTCCAGTTTTGGCTGACGGGGGGGCACGTAGGGTGGTGGCGCTGCATCGAAGTGACTTCTTGGGCGGCTGAGCCCCATGGCGAAAATTGCCAATCTTTGAGATTGACAAGTAATTTTTGCAGTCAGCATAATGCGTGGTTGCATCGCCAAGTTGCGTCATTCTGGGGAGACCCCGGTCTTTCCGCCGATTTATCCCACACAGCCTTCCGTTTGAGATTTGCCTGAGCGCAACTGTTTGACCCGATGGCAAACACAGAGGTGGCTGCGGTAGGGTGTTTCCAGATCACCTTTCACCAGAAATTTTGAAATTTACCTTGGAGCTATCCATGAAAAACTCATACAAACTCATGTTTGCTGCACTACTGGCTGCTGGCGTTGTTGGTTGCGGCAAAGAAGAACCAAAGGTCGAGCCTGCCAAGCCTGCGGCACCCGCCGAGCCAACGATCATGGTCAAGATTGCCCACGCCGGTCCTTTGACGAAGAAAACCCCGCATTTGGGTAAAGACGACGAGAATGGCGTGGCTTTGGCAATCGACCAGACCAATGCCAAAAAGATCAAGATCGACGGTAAAGTGCTGAAGCTCGAAATGATCAGCAAAGACGATGAGGGTGATGCAAAAGTCGGCACCACCATTGCGCAACAGCTGGTTGATGCCAAGGTCGCTGCGGTCATCGGCCACTTGAACTCTGGCGTGACCATCCCAGCTTCTGAAATCTATGATAAGGCTGGTATCCCGACCATTTCTGGATCGGCAACCAATCCGACCATCACCGAACGCGGTCTGAAGACCGTGTTCCGTACGGTTGGTCGCGACGATCAGCAAGGTCCCGCGATCGCCGCTTACATCGCCAGCGAACTGAAGGGCAAAAAAGTGGCGATCGCCCACGATAAGACTGCCTATGGTGAAGGCCTTGCCAAGGAAGTTGAAAAGACCCTAAAGGCGGCCAAAGTCGGCGTTATCGCCAACGAGCAGACCACCGACACCGAAACCGACTTCAAAGCCATCCTCACCAAGATCAAAGCGAAGAATCCTGACGTGGTGTTCTACGGCGGTATGGACCAAACCGGCGGCCCGATGCTCAAACAAGCGCGTGAGTTGGGCATCAAGGCGACCTTCGCCTTCGGCGATGGTGCTTGTACCAATGAGATGTTCAAGTTGGCTGGCGATGCGGCCAACGGCTTGGTTTGCTCGCAAGCGGGGCTGCCAGCTTCGGCTGCGTCCAAGGAGTTCACCGATGGCTTTAAGGCGAAATTCAAGACCGACGTGCTGCAATATGCGCCATACTTTTACGACGCCACACTGGCCGTTGTGGAAGCGATGAAGAAAGCCAACTCAGTAGACCCCGCCAAGTTCACGCCGGAATTGTTCAACATCAGTTTTACGGGCGCTACCGGCAAAGTCGAGTTTGATGCCAAAGGTGATCGTAAGGACGCTGAAATCACCATCTTCCTCGGCAATAACGGCAAGATTGAACCGGTTTCCATCGTGAAAAACGGTGTCGCTTCGAAGTTTGAAGCAGCGGCGGCTGCCGCCCCTGCCGCCGCAGCGGCGGCAGCAACAACGGCTCCAGCCGCCGCCCCCCCGGCAGCGGCAGCGGCAAAGCCCGCTGAAGCGGCTAAGAAGTAAGCGCAACTGGGACAACAAAACGGCACCGGAGACGGTGCCGTTTCCTTTTGTGAATAACCGCAACCCATAGGCTAATATCCGTCGATGGATATCTTTTTGCAGCAACTCGTGAATGGTCTTACGCTTGGTTGCGTCTACGCCGTGGTGGCGCTCGGTTACACCATGGTTTACGGCATCATTCAACTCATCAACTTCGCGCATGGCGAAGTGGTGATGATCGGCGCAATGGTGGCGATGTCGGTCATCCTTGGGCTGGCCGGCTCGGGCGTCCCGCCGTTGGCCATCGTTCTTATTGCCGTGCTCGCGGCGATTCCGGCGTGCATGGCGGTCGGTTATCTGGTTGAGCGTGTCGCCTATCGGCCGCTGCGCAGTGCGCCCCGTCTGGCACCGTTAATCACGGCCATCGGCGTGTCGATGATCCTGCAACATTTGGCACTGCTCATCTGGGGGCGTAACTACATCCCGTTTCCACAAATGGTCAAGACGCAGACCTTTGCCTTATCCAATTCGGAAACCGCCGCAACGATCACCAATGTACAAATTGCCATCATGTTGTTGTCAATCGCGATGATGGCCGGATTGATTACGCTGGTTTACAGGACACGCATTGGTATCGCCATGCGTGCGGTCTCACAACGCCCCGACGTGGCCGGCCTGATGGGTGTCTCGTCGAACTCCGTCATTTCATTTACGTTCGTTGTCGGTGCTGGTCTCGGCGCAATTGCCGGTGTCATGATTGGTAGCTACTACGGTATCGCTCACTACCAGATGGGTTTTCTGCTTGGCCTGAAAGCATTTTGCGCGGCGGTATTAGGCGGTATCGGTAACTTGGGTGGGGCGGTGCTTGGCGGCATTCTCATTGGCCTGATTGAAGCCTTCGGTGCCGGGTATATGGGTGACCTGACCAATGTTTGCACGTTGAATAAGTTTTTACCAGGCTTCGCCGGACTATGTGGCGCCAATAGCAATATGGCCGTATTTGGCTCCAGCTACAAAGATGTCTTCGCATTCATTGTGCTGATCCTTGTGTTGGTATTTCGTCCACAGGGGCTTTTGGGTGAACGTGTCTCGGATAGAGCGTAATGCAAGTGGGCTGCTGCGGTGTTGCTGCCCGGCCCGCCATCCTCACGGACAAGCCAGCCCATTTTCGGGGCTTCCCTTTGGGCGCCCGGACTCGGCTGCGCTCGCGACACCCGGAGCGGTTCCCTCTTCCTGAGCAGTGCTAAAAATGACCCCCTATTTGCCAGAACGACTCCGCAAAAAACCGCTCGTACTCGCAATCGGTGTAGCGATGATCGTCATCGCTCTGGTGGCGTTGCCGTTTGTGCTCAATATCGCCGGAACGGCTTGGGTGCGGCTAACCAACTTCGCGATTTTGTTTGTGCTACTGTCGCTCGGCCTGAATATCGTGGTTGGTTTTGCGGGGCTGCTCGATCTTGGCTACATCGCTTTTTTTGCGGTCGGTGCCTACGTCTATGCGTTGCTTGCATCACCACACTTCGGCATTCACTTGCCCTTCTGGATCATTCTGCCGATCGGTGCCATGCTGGCGTGTTTGTTCGGAGTCATCCTTGGTGCGCCAACGCTGAAACTTCGTGGTGACTATCTCGCCATCGTGACACTTGGCTTCGGCGAAATCATTCGTATCTTTATGAATAACCTTTCCGAGCCGATCAATCTCACTAATGGCCCGAAAGGGATTGCGACGATTGATTCGATCAAGTTGTTTAGTCTGGACTTTGGCCGAACCACGCGCATCGGCGATTTCGCGCTAAATGGCCAGATCAAGTACTATTTTTTTCTGCTGGCAGTGCTTGTCATCGTCATCATTATCAATTTGCGTTTGCAAAACTCGCGCATCGGTCGGGCATGGGAGGCGATTCGCGAAGATGAACTCGCGGCGCGTTCGATGGGTATTAACACTACCAAGTTGAAACTACTGGCGTTTGCCATGGGGGCATCGTTCGGCGGCGTGGCGGGAGGTGTGTTTTCGTCGATACAAGGCTTTATTAGCCCGGAGAGTTTCACGCTGACGGAATCAGTGATGATACTGGCCATGGTGGTACTCGGCGGCATGGGCAATATCTGGGGTGTGGTGCTGGGCGCGTTACTACTATCATTTGTTCCCGAAGTACTGCGCTATACCGTCGAACCGGCGCAGCATGCTTTGTTTGGCCGACAGCTTATTGAAGCCGATGTATTACGCATGCTTCTGTTCGGCTTTGCCATGGTGCTGATGATGTTGTACCGTCCCGCAGGGTTGTTGCCAAGCGCAGTCCGCAAACGTGAATTGACCAGGGATGATGCGGGAGACGCGGCATGAGCACGCTTCTCGAAATCAACGGTGTCACCAAACAGTTTGGCGGCGTAACCGCATTGTCGGAAGTCTCGTTTAGTGTTGATGAGGGACATATTTTTGGCTTGATTGGCCCGAATGGTGCCGGTAAGACAACCATGTTCAACGTCATCACCGGCCTCTACCCGCACAATGCCGGTACGATTAAGTTTTTCGGTGAGACGCTGGAGAGCATGACCCCCGATCGTATCGCGCAGCGCGGTATTGCGCGGACTTTCCAGAATATTCGACTGTTCCAGAATCTCTCCGCGATTGAAAACGTCATGGTTGGTCGGCACGTTCGCACGAAAGCCGGGGTGTTTGGCGCCATGTTGCGAAATCGCGCGACACGCGTTGAAGAAGAGGCAATTGAAGCGCGCGCGCATGAACTGCTCCAGTTTGTACAAATTGATCATCGCGCCAATGACGTTGCCAAACATCTTTCGTACGGTGATCAACGCCGTCTCGAAATCGCAAGGGCGCTGGCGACTGATCCAAAGTTGTTGGCGCTTGACGAACCTGCCGCAGGTATGAATGCGACGGAGAAAGTTGCATTGCGCGGCCTAGTTGAATCGATCCGCCAGCGGGGTATCACGGTGTTGTTGATCGAACACGATGTGAAGCTCGTGATGGGTCTTTGTGATCGTATGGCGGTTCTCGATTACGGCAAGAAAATTGCGGACGGCGTGCCTGCCGACGTACAGCGTGACCCCAAGGTGATCGAAGCCTATCTCGGTGCGGACGTTGAAAGTGAGGTCGCGGCATGAGCTTGTTACAGTTACTCGATGTGCATATCGGCTACGGCGGAATAAAAGCCGTTAAGGGTATTCAATTAAACGTCGATGAGGGGGAACTCGTCACGCTGATTGGCGCAAACGGTGCCGGCAAGACCACCACGCTGAAAGCCATCAGTGGACTGCTAAAGCCAAACGCAGGGGACATTCTTTATCAGGGGCAAAGTATTGTTGGCGTTGTCCCCCATCAGATAGCGCAGAAAGGGCTCGCGCTGGTGCCGGAAGGTCGCGGTGTTTTTCCCGGTCTGACAATTGAAGAAAACTTGGCGATGGGTGCCTACTGCCGCAACGACAAAGCAGGCATTGCAAGTGATATGGAAATTGCCTATCAGCGATTCCCCCGCTTAAAAGAACGGGCGAAGCAGACCGCAGGAACACTTTCAGGCGGTGAACAGCAGATGCTGGCCATCTCACGGGCGTTAATGTCTCGTCCAAGGTTGCTGCTGCTGGATGAGCCCTCGATGGGCCTGTCTCCCATCATGGTGCAAAAGATTTTTGCGGTGGTCCGCGAAGTGGCCGCAAGCGGAGTCACGATCCTGCTAATCGAGCAAAATGCCAAACTTGCGCTGCAAGTCAGCCACCGTGCTTACGTCATGGATGGCGGTGTCATCAGTTTTGAGGGAGATTCGCGGTCGCTACTGACTGATCCGCGAGTGCGCGAGGCCTATCTCGGTGAGGCCGCCTAGTGCAGTTGTGTGAGAGGGAAATCCGACTGTGTACTAATAGGCTGACCGGGGTCATTCAGCGATAAACTCGCCACATGCCAATATCTAAAGCAGAACTCGCGGATCTCAAACGTGCCAAGTCGCTGTTGGAGAACCCGGGCTTGGCCGCGCGCCTGTCTTCGATGTTGGGCTCGCCGCTTGAACGCGGTATCGCAATGTTGCCGGCACGCTTTCAATCGACGGTACAAAAGGCGTCAGAGGCCGCTATGATGAAAGCCCTCGATGTAGCCATTAACTCTATCAGCAGCGAAACTTCGCGCAAGAGCAATCTGACGCGTGATCGCGCGCATAAGTTTGCAGCAGCGACGTCTGGCGCGGTGGGTGGTGCATTCGGTTTGCTTGCGCTGAGTGTCGAGTTACCAATTTCGACAACGATCATGCTGAGATCGGTGGCTGACATCGCCAAAAGTGAAGGGGAAAATATTCAGCATATCGAGACCCGGCTCGCCTGCCTAACCGTGTTTGCCATTGGCGGACGCGCGGCGAGCGATGATGCGGCGGAGTCAGGGTACTTTGCCGCGCGTTTGGCGATGTCGGGTGCCGTCTCTGAGGCAAGCAGGTATTTGGCAGAAAAAGGCATGAGCAAAGCCGGGGCACCGGCCTTGATTCGCCTGACTTCACTGATTGCGTCGCGATTCGGTATCGTCGTCTCAGAGAAAGCGGCAGCGCAGGCAATTCCCATTATCGGCGCGGCTTCCGGTGCGCTTATCAATACCTTGTTCATCGAGCATTTTCAGAATATGGCGCGCGGGCACTTTATTGTCAGGCGGCTGGAAAAAATTCACGGTGCGGAGCCGGTGCGAGTTGCGTATTTATCGATCTAGATTAGCGGTCGAGCGGGCGATATTGAGAGAACGCTCGCAGCGTTCCCTTATCCGAGCTGGCGGGTATTTGATTGCGGTTGAAACGAAGGATTGATCATGATGACGTTGTTGATGTTTATGGGCGGTTTGGCGCTGTTGGTTGCAGGCGCGGAGGCACTGGTGCGCGGTGCCGGCAAGCTCGCAATCTCGGTGGGGATTTCGCCATTGGTGGTCGGGCTGACCGTGGTCGCGTTTGGCACTTCCTCGCCGGAAATGGCAGTGTCGGTACAATCGGCGATGACTGGCAAGGTTGACATCGCCATTGGCAACGTGGTGGGCTCGAATATCTTTAATGTTTGGTTCATCCTGGGCGTGTGCGCATTGGTGGTACCGTTGGTCATTAACCGGCAAATCATCCGTCAAGAAGTGCCGATCATGATTGGTGCCACGCTGCTGTTGGCCGCATTCATGTTTGATGGCTCGGTCAGTCGTGTCGAAGCAGTACTCATGTTTTTGTTGTTGGTGGCCTATAGCGTCTTCTTGGTAGTGCAGTCGCGTCGCGAATCCCAGGCCTCACAGGCCGAGGGCGTTGACGACATAGATATGTCGAGCAATTGGGACCGTCACTGGGGTGTGCAAATCGTATTGGTGATTGTCGGGCTGGTACTGCTGGTGCAGGGCTCGAATTGGTTTGTCGAAGCGGCGATTATCGTTGCAAAAGCGATGGGTGTTTCGGAACTCGTCATCGGTTTGACGATTGTTGCGGCCGGCACCTCCATGCCGGAAGTGGCGACTTCAATCATGGCAACGGTCCGCGGCCACCGCGACATTGCGGTAGGCAATGTCATTGGCAGCAACACGTTTAACATCCTTGGTGTGTTGGGTTTAACCGGTATCGTTGCGCCAACCGGCCTTGTGGTTGCGCCGTCAGTCCTGACCTTCGATATGTGGGTAATGCTTGCGGTAGCGGTCGCTTGTTTACCCGTGTTCTTCACCGGACGCGAAATCGCTCGTTGGGAGGGGGGGGTGTTTGTCGGTTATTACGCCGCCTACACTGCGTATCTGATTTTGATGTCGCAAGAGCACGATGCGTTGCCGATGTTGAGTAACGTCATGTTCTCGTTTGTAGTGCCCATCACAATCGTTACCATCATCGCCAGCCTTATAAGACCGAAGACACTATCGTCAAGTTGACCAGAGTGTAAAGATTCTCAAGAGCATTACTATCCAATGTCGTCTGTTGTCATCACCGTAATATTGGCGCTGCCGTTTTTGGCGGCGTTGTTGTTGTTATTTGTGCCTGCCGGGCAACGCAAGTTATCGGGCTGGTTGGCGGGGATGTTTACGCTTGGTGCGTGTGTGTTGCTGTTGCTAACTGCGACGACGGTATTTGATGGCACCATCATCCGTTGGCGTGTCGAATGGTTGCCCTCCCTTGGCGTTGCCTTTGGGCTGAGGATAGACGGGCTCGCCATGCTGTTCGGCCTGCTGATCTTGGGCATCGGTTTGCTCATCGTCGTGTACAGCGCCTATTATCTTTCTCCGACAGACTCCTCGCCGCGTTTCTTTTGCTACCTGCTGGTTTTTATGGGCGCGATGCTGGGAGTCGTGCTGGCAGACAACTTGATCTTGCTGGTCGTATTCTGGGAGCTCACCAGTCTTTCGTCGTTTCTGCTGATCGGTTTTTGGCGGCATCGTGAAGACGCACGCCAAGGGGCGAGGATGGCGTTGGCGGTCACGGGGTTGGGCGGCCTTGCGTTGTTGGCGGGAGTGTTGCTGATCGGCAAAGTGGTCGGCAGTTATGACCTCGAGGTCGTACTCGCGAACAAAACGGTCATCCAAAACAGCCCGCTGTTTCTACCAATCTTGATATTGGTGTTGTTGGGCGCGTTCACGAAGAGTGCGCAGTTTCCGTTTCACTTTTGGTTGCCCCACGCGATGGCGGCACCGACACCGGTATCGGCCTATTTGCATTCGGCAACGATGGTGAAGGCGGGCGTCTTTTTGCTCGCACGCTTGTACCCCGTACTCGGCGGCAATGACTCGTGGTTTTGGATTGTCTCAACAGCGGGCATTGCAACGCTCTTGATGGGGGCAACCGTCGCAATCTTCCAGCATGATCTGAAAGGTTTGCTCGCCTATTCCACCATTTCGCATCTGGGGCTCATCACGCTGCTGTTTGGTCTTGATACACCTCTGGCGGTGGTGGCGGGAGTGTTTCATATCATCAACCACGCCGTATTTAAAGCGTCCTTGTTTATGGCTGCTGGCATCATTGATCACGAGGCCGGTTCGCGCGATATGCGCCATTTGAACGGTTTGTGGAAGTACATGCCGATCACGGCAACACTCGCGATGGTTGCCAGCGCGGCGATGGCCGGCGTACCGCTGCTGAATGGCTTTCTGTCGAAAGAGATGTTTTTTGTCGAAGCGGTAGGGGTCGATAGTCACCGCCTGATTGAGATTGCGACGCCGATTGCTTCGACTATTGCAGGCATTGCCGCAGTGGCATATTCGATGCGTTTTGTTCACGACGTGTTCTTTAACGGCGAGCCCGTGTTTGGGCCGAATGCCGTGAGCAAAACGCCGCACGAACCGCCGCGCTTTATGCGTGTGCCGGTTGAAGTGCTGGTGGTATTGTGTATCGTGGTTGGAGTCTTCCCGCAGGTGACCGTCGGGCCGCTGCTTGCAGTAGCGGCGCAGGCAACATTGATGGCACCACTACCGGCATATACATTGGCAATTTGGCATGGCTTCAACTTGCCGTTGCTAATGAGCATCATCGCCTTGGCTGGTGGTGTCGGCCTCTACTTTGCGCTCCAGAAAAAAATCAACCTACACACAATTATCAAACTTCCGGGCGATGCAAAGCTGCTGTTTGACGTATTCATCGAAAACCTCACGGCGTTGGCCGCAGCCGTCACGCGATGGACGCAGAATGGTCGTTTGCAACGCTACCTCTGGCTGATAGTCGCCACTTGTGTCCTAGCCGTCAGCGCAGCCTTCGCCCTGTTTCCTTCGACAGCAATGCCTGGGCGCGTGTTGGTCAGCAGCGAGTTTGCAAACCCGGCGGTCATCGTTGTTGCGTTGATCGGTATGGCGTGTGCGGTGCTTGCCGCGATCAATCATCAACAACGACTGACTTCCT
>JADCJC010000119.1 GCA_020247395.1 Rhodocyclaceae bacterium | reverse complement strand
GTGCCCAATGCCGCTTGCGCTGCATAGGTGCCATTGCCATTTCCGAGCTTCGAACCTGCCAGCGCTCCAAGGATGCCGCCGACGGAGGAAGCGGCGTAGTTAGTGCCCTCCTCTTTCAGGTACGTAGGTCGAATGTCGAGCACAGTTGCGTACTTGACGTCCTGCACACGACGAGCTTCGCCGCGTGGCTCATACGTCGAACCGCCGTAGCTTGTTGCCCACGATTGTGCCGATGCGTTTTGCGACAGAAACAAGCCGATGACCAGGAACGCCACAGCGAAGAACACCACGACCAATGCATCGCGATGCGTCTCGGCTTTGCGTGCCACTTCGACAGCTTGTTTACGTCCACTCTGCAACAATACACCGACCCCCTTGCCGCCAATCGAAGCGGGTGGATGAGCGACGGTCTGACGTGCGACTCGGTACAGTCCTGGATGGCGCTCGCGAAGCTCACGGTCACCCACGAACAATGTTGCCCCAAGTTGCGAGCGTACGACCGCAGAAAACTCGGTCTTTGTCTGATTCCTGAATCCAGCGATGGAAGCTGCTCTCATTTTTACACTCCTAGGTAAGAAAGGAGCGTCCACCCGAGGGTAAGAGGCGCCCCGATGGTAGTCACAGTTGTGACGTTTATGAAAACTGACACAAAGGTCAGTGAGGTTGCCCGTAAACAAACAGGCGTACATCCGAATAGGTGGGTTCCCATTCGGATGCTGCCTCCGTTGTGGGGAAGCAGCGCCGTCGTGCGTCTACGAACTGCGCGCCGACCGAATTGCGATCGGGCGAAGTACCTTCCGAAAAGCGTCAAGTCGCTCTCCGGTCTCAGCGACCTTCCGAAGTAAAAACTCAGGTGAACTGGTTGTTACATCAGGGGTTCGCGTGGCCACATCGAGAGCAGCGGACAAACCGCGCAACTCCTGCGCCAGTTGGCGCATGCGCTGCGTGATTAATGCAGCCTCAGTGCGGTTTGCGCTGAGCGCGGTATTGCTTGCGGCAGGCCTGGACACCACAGGGGTATCCATGACCAGACGCGTTTGATTACTGTTCTTGACCATGAAGGGCTCCTTGGGAGAAGCCGAGACAGTTGCCCATCCGGGTACGGTCCCGGAAAGGCAATTGATCAAATGCTGGCGATCAGCATAAAACAGCTACGTTGTTGCCATGTACATCTCGATGATCGAGGGCACTGGCCGTTCTTGCGGGGTAAGTCTCAACACGCCGCTAGTTTGCTCATGCGCGCGTTGAAACGACAGCAGACGGCTGTCATCGCACTCAATGTGACCCAACTCCCAGACCGCGCCTGCAATCGAGGGATATCGTACAGCCCACTTTGTGAGGGCAATATTGACGTCCGTTTCAAGATCGGCGAGTCGTACTTCATCAGTATCTGACGGTTCGAAACTCGGCGCTATCTGCGTGTCGTCGGGGAGTGTAATCAGATCGACGTTTCTGATCACCACATTGAAACTTAACGTGACCTCTTCGTCACGTTTGGCTGCGACTGCATCGAAGGCGATTAGCCCGAGATTGCGTCCTAGAAGCGACTTCGCCAACTTGGCGAGTATTTTTGCTTGAAGGTGACGCAATTGCTGAGCGGAGTTTTGCGCGTCTTCGTCGAGTTGCAGTAGCCGGTAGATGCTGGACTGCTCGCTGTCTGCAGGGGTCGGGCAGGGACTGCCCGTTGCTGCTTCTGACATCGACTTCCTTTCGGCCTTCTAGATTTCCTGGCAAGGTTGCTTCTGGAATTCTTCGAGGCGTTGTTTAACGTCTTTCGCCACGCCAACCCATGCTGCTAGATTGATGATCGGATTGCCCGTTATTGTTGCGGGGTCGATTGCGGATACGTTGTTGGCGTACTCGCGAATCGCTTCCATGATGAAGATTTGTCCCAACGCCCCATACGGATTAAACTGCATTAGGTTCGAGATGATCTCTTCATTCGTTTCAGGCTGCTGTTTTGACATTGCGGTCCTTTCGATTCGAACTAATGCAGCGTTCTAAATTCGTTGGTTCGCAGTGACGCAGCCTTCGTCGCGGTGGATGCCGGGACGGTTTTTCGCTTTCTCATCCAGGTCACGATGCCGTAGAGGCATGTGACTGCGTAGAAGAGTTGCAACAGCGCCGCTGGATAGAGCCCATGTTGCAGGGCGATCACCAGCAGCAAGATGTTGCTGAACAACCAGAGCACGAAGCCCAAGATATTCATTCTTGCGTTGAGAATAGCGCCGACCATGCCAAACAGCATGGCCAGGAGTTGGATTGCGTCACTCATGTCGGCCACAGGGACAGCAGTTCTCGTCGATGCCAGTGAGGCTACATTCACCCTCCCCCGCTTCGTATGGAACAAAGTCGGGATCGTAGCCGCGTTTTCTAAGCGCTGTTTCTGTTGCCGCGCGTTCGGTTGCTTGCGCTTTTTCGAGGATCGCCGCATAAGCGGACTGTACGCGCGCTTCATAGAGCACGTCGGACCCCCCGCAGCCATGCCCCGCCTCAGCTTCGGCCGCTTCAATGATAGCGTCGAGGTTAGCGAGGGCCATCGGAGGGTCGCCTAAGTTTGTTTGCATAATTTTCCTTTCAGAAGCCGATCGGCTTGTAAGGGTTTGCGTTGGAGAGCGTGTGCTCTGCGGGACCGTAGGTCACCGCTGCCCGGACGGGCTTATGGAAACGGCGATGTTGCTGGCCGTGGTGCTACAAAAGAATGTCTCGGTTTACGGGCTTGGGAGCTTCGATTTGCGTAAAACGAGAAATTCGTTAATATGGTTTCATTGCTCGCTGACCGCGAGATCCTCACAGCAGAAAGATAACCATGTCCGAAGATCCAAGACTTGCCAAATATGCCGCGATGAACGCCGAACAGTTAGATGATGCGATCGCAGAACTTGGTCAAGAGATGTGCCAGTTCAACAGCATCATCGGCGATGCTGCGACGGCAGCCATGCTGCGTATCGTCGATGAAGTGAAACTCGCGCATTCTTGCTACACGCCCGAGGCCTTAAAGGCCCGCGAGCACCTGCTGAAAGACTGAACCTTAGCGGGGAAAAAAGACTTTCGTCTTTTCTCCCCGCCAGTTTTCAGCCAAAGGCGACTGTTGAGGTCACCTGTTGGACTTTAGACAGCAATGCTCCTGCTTTGCGTGCTCTTGCAACTTGCACACGAGTGGAGATTTCATCGTTGATCAGCGCAATTGACTTGCGACAAACCCAACGTTGATGTGCGTTGAACGTATGCCCCAAGAGAGCCTCGTTCGCTTTTTTACGGTTTGCCAATTCTGCATCGGTTGCCGTAGCCAAGTACTTGTCGTTTGGAATATCCATTTTGAAGCTCCTTAAAGATGCGCAGCGCGCGAAGTTGAACCCGCTGGCAAAAAGGAACTTTCCGCGTGAGCAGAAAAACTTCTACCGTTCACGGGATTATGAAAACTGGGTAAACCCCAGTGGGTTGAGTCAACAAAAAAGTCGACTCTGAAACATCGGTAGCCGCAACAATGCAGCAGCGCGCTATACGCAAAACGCATAGAGCGATGCTCACTGAAGCTCGATGTAAACGCATACGAACGTGATCGGGGACCCAAGACTTCCTGCCGGATGTCTGGATGGTCCCCTCACTACGCCGCGTCCCTTTCGGGATTGCGTTGTCTTTTTTGCGGTTAAAACCGCGAGTGCACTTGGCACTCAATTCCACAAGGTGGTTCGCTAAGTTGTATGGACGTGACCATCACTCCTACCCTAATCCTCGAAGGGACTCTCAACCGCGAATAGTTCGCAAAGAGAGGGGCTCGACTACCAGAAGTGACGGTCGAAGCTACAGGCGCATACGTTTTCTCCTCTCATATCGTTAACGAACGGACAAGTACGCCCAATCACAAAGAGGAGCCCGCGACGCGGGTTACCCCTCCGCTCACGGGTTTTATGAAAACCGGCAAAGCCGGTGGTGCGAGTCAACTTACGTCGACTCAATGAACTCGTTTGCCGCAGAAGCGACAGCGGCATAGCCACCTGCGAAGGATGCTTATGACGATATCGCCTAATTGAAACAATACGAAAGAGTGCGTGGTGGCGATTCCATCCGCCACCACGTCAGAGCTATGTTTGAAATAGATCCTGCACTCCGAATGGCCTTTTGTACTGCGCCAGGGCCGTTGAGCTGTGTAAGCAAAGCTGCAACACAGCTCCTCAGTGATTGAGGTTTTGAGCAAAACATCTTGGTGCTCGTTGGACGGTCTAAATGACCGCTCAAGCTGGCCGCTGAACACAACGGCCTATGGCGAAAAAAACCGCCATTGTGGTTTGAGAACCACATAGAAATCGTACACACTTATGCGCCAGTCTCGCCGATTGCGCGGCAAGGCTATCGCGAAAACGCTACGATTGTTTAGGGCGTACTTCGCCTGTCATTGCGGCTAAGGAATTTTTGGCCGCGAGCGCAAAGAACAACTACGCTCATTTATGGGAACCGATTTGGAGGATCGGTAGTGTCGGCCTGGCAACCGACACCTCAATATAGATTTCTCAGCAAAAGCTGTCAAGCGCCGCGATCGTTGTAAAGAAGGGGGGGTCAATGGTTGTGAGGCTCGGCTCTGCACAAGGCGTTTCAAGCATTAATGCCTCAAACGCCGCGCCCTTCCAAGACTTTACATTCCTGCGGTAATCAGACAGTTTTTTACTGTTTTTCGCCGGTCGCATGTTATTGAAAAAGGCGAAACTTCGGTGGTGGCAGACGGTTAGCTCTTGCGCAAATGTCGAACCGTGGCAAGGTGGCTCCATACAACTTCCGAGAACTTCAAATGAAACTGACAAATTTTTCGTTCTGGTGCCTGAATGTGATATCCGCCCTCTTTGGGGGGATGGCCATCGCAGGTATCGGGTATGGCGTTCTGGCAACAAACATTCCAGCCGTGCCGGCTGTTGTGGCGGTCCCGGCGCTCCTTTATGGTGTTTGGCTGTGTGCAAAGTCCGGACTAAATCTACGCTACCTGGCCAATATTGCTGGCGAGGCTCGACACTCTACCCAACGTTCAGATGCGTACTTGCACGGATTTCGATACGGAAACGGCAATTGGTCGCTGTTAGTTGCCGTCTTTCTTGTTGGCACGGCAGGCATCTGCTTCATTCAAGCGGCCCACACCCAGATCGCCGCAGTGGCGTTGGCGGCTTTCTTCGCGGGCGTATCGTTGCGCTGTTGCGCGGCCGTGCTGATCATTCATGTCAAGGCCATTGGGATGCGCTTGATCGAACGGGATCGGCAGGCTCGCAGAGGCCCGACCGGTTAACGCCGCTAGAGAAGCGATAGGGACAAAGGGTTTGCAGATGAAGTGCGGCCTCGATAAATATACTTGCAATCTTATACCATGGTTACAGTGCAAGACTTGATTCGAGCGGACGCCGCAAAGCAGGATTTACTTTGCGCTGAGCGGCTGTCTGACGATGAACGCAAAGACACGGGGTTTGCCATCGGCTGGGACGCCTATTGCAGCCAAATTGGTGAACTAGAGGGCGGTGATCAGTTCGTCCGAGACGGCTATGCCGCCGCTGCGGCGCACTTCGAGGGCTGGAAGAATATCCGGCGCCCTGATCGCTTTGATCGAAAACACGTGTACTTGCGTTTTTCGGCATACAAGCGTGGCCTCCCCTTTGACCCTAGCCTTACCCCTTCGTTCTTAGTATCGATCGACCGGGCTTTTTGTCCGGTAACGCTCGATCCGCTTACGCACTGCACTTTGGGGCTCACAGACGCGTCGGTCGACCGCATCGAAAATCGGATGCCGTATGAGGTTGGCAACGTTGCAATCCTGAGCGCGCGTGTGAACAAAATCAAAGACACGTTATCGGCTGATGCCATCGTTTCGATCGCCAAGACAGGGCGCGAGATCGACGGGCTTTCCGCGCCACAATGGCGGCGGTTAGCGGCAATTTGCGTTGGAACGCACAATAAACTCTTACCTGCAAGCGAGCGGCTGCGAGTGCCGATGGTGACCGCGCCACCTCCACTTACATACATGACCGCGTTTGAAACGATGCAGGTGGACCTGGTTTGTAAGTCAGCCGCTGGTGAAAAGCGTCCGTGGCGCCGTCATCTGGAACCGCGGAGCGTGAAAGGCCAAGCACACTATCTGCGGCTATGCAACAAGCTCCACCACAGACTTTCTGAAGTTACGTGGTTCTTGAGCGTTTGGGAAGATGCGGAACTCTACGGTTTGTACTGCGATTGGTTTGACATATTGGTTGCGGAGCGCCCCGATACCATGGCGCACCTTAAAGATTTGATCAACCCGCCCAATAGCATGCCCGAAGAAGGGAGCATGTCTTGGTACACTAAAGACGAGATCGATAAATGGCGGCGTCAGATGAAGAATAGGCGCTTGGATCTAGCGCGGTCGCTGGCAAGGTCAGTGGATAGTTATAAGGGGCTCGCTGTAGAAGGCGAAAGTCGTAGACGCGCGTTGGCGTGTAGCGGCGCGGTATTGTCAGCGCTGGGCGTGGTTAATTGAAGGCCGAGGAGAAGTTTTGGCAGGATGCACTGCAATCTTGCCATCCAACATGGAAGGTGCAGCTCGGACGGCACTTTGACGTTGCCAAGGGCGCGAGCAATAGCGATGTCGCCATCTACTTTGTCGATACTTGCGGCGGCTACCATACCACCCGCGCCGTGATCGTGGCGCTACGGCTCGACAGACACCGGCAAGGCCATTCGCCAGCAGCGAAACGAGACATTGAGGACTGAGATGGCGTTGCTTAAAGCGATTACCGAAGGGAAAGTTTCGAGGGGGCAGTTTGGGCGTAAAGTTGAGGATGAAGACCCTTGAACTCCTTTACTAGCAATATCCTCATATTTATCAACAAGTTCCATGCGTAGTAAATTTACATGCAATCTTATACCATGAAGACAATAAGATGTGCGGCGGTTTTCTTGCATCTGTCATTAGCATCGCAGCTTGCGAGCGCGGCAAACGCCGAACAATGCTCTCGGATTTTCCAAGACAAAGACTCGAAGGAAATGTGCGAAGCGGTGTCGTTTAGTGGCACAAAGTTGACAGATGATGAGCTGCGGGAAAAGGTTGAAGCGGTGCTAGCTGAAATCGCCACAAGCAAAAGGAAATCTGCGGATTTGAATGCGAGGCGAGACGCCGCAATTACCAAATTAGAAAGAGAGTCGAAATCTACAGCGCTTCGCTTGAAAGGCTTGTATCCCGGTATCACGCTAGAAAAGGCTGACGAATATCATCCTGGGATCGCGAATTTTTGCCGAGACGCAAGCGCACTGCGCGATTCATTATTCGAGTGCAATGTAATGACGGGAAACCTAGCCGGGCCGCAAAGCATTGATACGCTGGACACGCTGGCGGGACAGCGGGTCAAAATGTGGGCAATTCGCGGCAAGGGCAACGTCATCTGGCAAATACTTGTCTTACTACCGAGCGATTCTGCGAGGGATGTTGGTGCAGCTTTGGCAGAAAAGTATAAGTCTGGAACTATCGCAACTACGACCGTTACAAATCGGATGGGAGCAAAATTTGAAAATGTCACGCGGGCTTGGAAAAGTGGCGATTTGAGTCTAGTGGTCGAAAGGTACGGGCCGTCCTTGGATAGCGGGACGGTCATGTTCACAAGCGCGCGAGCTCCAAAACTTAAAGATGCGCCAAAGACGAAGGACCTATAGCGCGGGCAATACCACAGGTAAGGTCAAATTGTTGTTTCAGCAGAAAACCATTTGACCGGAGTCCGGCAAGACTTTTACGAGACCAAACGACGGTCCGGTTTCGAGCGTTCGCAATGTCCCTTGTGGGTCGAGGCTGTGTAAAAACGCGAAAGAAACTCGTATCCAAAAAATGCGACTGCTTAGGATGCGGCGCAATCGATTATTTTGAATCGGGTAATGGTTTGAGGGACCTTGAAATCGAGCAAAATTTAGCTGAGAGCACGTTTTTACACAGCCTGGGTCAGCTGCGGACACTCCGGATACAAAAAACGCCGTTCTCCTTGTGAGAGAACGGCGTTGGCTTTTGCACAGGCGATTAGCCGGCGCGGACTAGATTGATCACCTCCTTTACTGTTTGTAGTAAGCCGCTTTCGCGGCTCACAAACAGGAGTGATTTTCGGTTTGTATCGCGGAAACCGTAGACGACTCTTCGGTCGTCGTATGGCTCCTCGCTGGCGTGATCCCAATCACCACCCTCGATGCCGGTAATGACGCTGTAGACG
Source organism: Rhodocyclaceae bacterium (assembly GCA_020247395.1). Taxonomy (GTDB): domain Bacteria; phylum Pseudomonadota; class Gammaproteobacteria; order Burkholderiales; family Usitatibacteraceae; genus UKL13-2. The sequence goes on along the minus strand of JADCJC010000119.1, from coordinate 17,878 downwards.
TCGACACCGTGGCGAGGCAATAGCAAATCGCGAATCTCGATTGCTTCTGGGCTGCCGTATTCACACACAAACTGGCTAGCGTCGATGAGCCTGTCAGCATGGTCGTGCATGGCTATGAACTCCTCGACCTCAAGTTCCGAGGCAGGATTTGCTGGCAAGTTCAGCAGCTTGCGCGCTTCGTCGATCGCCGCAAGGTAGCGTTCAGCCAGAAAAGAGTCACCTGGCTCATACACTGCCCCACCGCGCACAGGCTCATGCGGTTTGAGTTGCATTGCCAATTTCTCAACTAGAGTCAGCGCATGTTCGGCTTGTGACCGGCCGTCCAATAGCGGCGTCTTGCCGTCAGCGTTAAACCATTGAGTGTTGTTGTACTCGGCGTCGCCGGCAACATCGACCAGAAATCCATCGGTTGACTCAGCATCCTCAACAAGAGACACTTCGCACGAAGCACGATCCTCCTCCGTTGGACGCAGACAGGTGGTGCCGAACCAAGCGGCTCGGTTGACGGATTTGTCGGCGATTCTGATGGCCATTTCGGCGGATGGGGCTACGACGCCACACACCTTGATTCGGACGTTGGCGTAGATGTGAACGTGATACCGTGTCATGCCGCCTCCTGCGCTTGCAGGCGACTACGAGCTCGCGTCATCAAAATGTCCCATTGTGCTTTTGGCATCTCTTCGCGCAGAATATCCATTACGTGCCGCTCGATTCCGGGAGTCTTCGTCTTTGGCCGAATGGCATTTATTTGCATTTGTAGTTCGTGCTTTTCCCTGCCTAATCGTTTGGCGTCGAACTTGTTCATCTTTCTGACGCCATTATTCGCAAACAAGGCGGTAATCTGGTTGACGCGGGCGAGAAGCGAATCACGCTGTTGCTCTGGTGTGAGCGCTTCATTGCCTCCCCAACCCAATAGATTTACGCCTCGACCGGAGGCGTGAGTTGAGAACAAGGCTGTTCGGCTAAGAAACTGGGCGTTAATGCTAGCTGTCTTGAACATCGCTACGCAGCCTCCGCTTCAGCATCTTTATGCAGATCCTCGGAATCCAGATCAGTCTTTTCGAGACGGCCTAACGTTCCTGCATCGCTATTGCAAGGGTACGCTTCGATTTCAACTTGGCCATCGAATTTGTAATCGCCGCGGAAATCACAAACGAAGTTCCGATTCTCGGGATCCTTCTTGAGCCGTTCAAGCGCGCCCTCGAGCGAAGCTTGGATGGTCTCAGTTCCCGTGCTGCTCACAAGCAGCTGGACGGTTACGATTTTTGAAGTTTTCTTCATGTGTCCCTTGTGATGATGGTGACGCGATCGAACCCGAGCGCTCCAGTCCAGAGCACGTAGGTGCCAGGGCGAGCGGTCTGTTGAATTGCTTTTGCGGCTCGATGTCGCCTGAGGGCCTGCGCCGCCTGTTCGCGGGTCGCGGAATGCCAAGTCCCTTCAGGGTCAAACCAACTGCGAAAGCGCGGCAGTGGGGCGGACTTACTCATTCGGTGGCCGGAACAAGACGGTAACCGAGGTTACGTGCGGCCACCGACAGAAGTAGCAATTTCTCGTCCTCTGTTTGGTGCCTCCACGCGCCGTGACGACTTGCAATGACGCGGCCGATGTTGCCACCTGCCAGCGCCACCACACCGGTATCGGCGTGATAGCAGGCGATGACGTTTGCCGGATTAGCGTGGCTGCCTGCAGGCACCGCGACATTGCGGTCTTCTGGGCCATGTAGCGAGCCGGCGAACGTATTAATCGCCGCGGCTAGGTTGGCACCGAATTGTGGATCGCGTGCGATCTCATTCAGACCGTCATTCGCAATGACGATCAAAGTATTAGTACCCAATTGTTTACTCCTAGTGTTGTTGTCCGTTGGGACATTGGGCCGATGATTGCTCACCGGTTTATGGAAGGGTGGTTGAAGATTTGAGGCCGCACCACCGGGCGATTGCCTCAAAAATGAGAACTGCTTTTTGCAGCGTTATCAAAACGCACAAACATGCGCTTTGATAACGAACTTCAGTTGTTGAAGTTGCGTATGTCGTCGAGATGGTCTTCGGATTTGCCGCTGTGGGTAAGCTCTACTTGCCCGTCTTGACTGGCTAGGCGCAAATACTTTGCGTGGGCTTTGTTTGCCAAGCGCAAGGCATCGACGAACATCTGTGCGGGGAAAGGAAATTCAAATTTATCCGCGCCGAGTACATGGTCAACACGTTTTTGGTCAATCGTGTGATCTAGTCCGAGCACGTAGGCAACAAGGGGTGTGCGATCGTCGCGCATTAATGCCGGAAGGCCTTCGCTCACGAGGTAGCACCCACGATCTTTTGCGAGCGTTAGCCGCGGTCTGATGCGGTCGAGCCGGATGGTCGCCATATTGAATGCGCCATTTGCATCGGGCTCTGCATCAAAGAAAGCGGCGTCAGATAAATCCGCTTGAGTGGCACGGTGTGTTTGACTCTGAACGGCATGGGACGCCTGGCTGAGAACGTCTTTTACAAGAAAATGAAGCACCACACGCATTTGCGTTACACCAGCGAAGTACCGAAATTGAATCGCACCTGATTCGCGTTTTTGGCCCCACTTTTTGGCGAAAAACGGAGACCGGCCAAGCCGGTCCCCATTTCTTTTTGACTACGCCGCTTTTCTGGCGTTTTTTGGCGTTGCTACTGCATCAATTGCGGCAACACGCGCCAATACTGCGGCGATCGAGCCGATTGCCACACCAAGCGATAGATGGGTTGTGCCTTTATAGCCAAGTCCATTACGTTGGTAGATGACTTTGTTATCACGAACATACTCGACCGAGAGTTCATCCCCGGCGTCGATGCCCACAATGACTTGATCAGTGGACCCAGTAAGGCCGATGACCATTTTGCCGCGTGGGTAAGGTGTATCCACAGCGGCGTTTTCGTCAATTTGCAGTGAGGTAGGTCCGATGAAGGTGCCAACACCGCTATTGACGATGGCGAATACGGCAAGCTCTACCACGCCACCGTAATCGGTACTGCGCGGCATACCCGATGGTTCAACCGCCGGATCCACCAGCCAGCCGGTGCCTAAGTCGGCTGTCATGACAAAGTCTTCACCCTGCGAATAGTCGCCCCGTACGCATGCGGACGTGAAGCCGGTGCCGATGCCCAGAATGCAGCTGCCCATACCGTCATCGACGCTGACTTTGATTCGTTGAATGGCATGGTGGGGGTTGAATGGCACATACGCGCATTCACTGCCGCCGTAGAGTTTCTGAAGGCGTGTGGCGTGATCAGCGGATGCTTTCTCGACCATCTTTCGCCCGACGTCCATGTCGATGCAGTCGCGCAATGTCGCAGCGATGGAGTCACCTTCGGGCGCAGGCACGTATCCAAGCTCGGTGATGTAGCGCGTCACGCCGACACCGTTGATACGCACCCCTTTCAAGGTGTTGAACTTGCCTTCGCTTGTGATGATGAATGAGCCGTTGTCGCCCTTGCCCGCTGGCAGGATAGCGACAACGTGTTTATCGCCCGCCAACTGAAGCTGTACGCAGCTGGGGCCGATGATGTAAATGGGATTCTTTGTGTTCATACTTCTCCTTTAGGCCATTGCGACTTGCGACGCCGGCTTACGCGAGATATTCATGATTTCCACCACGAGATCATGGTGTGAAATCCCCGTGGCGTCTGGATTTGGCATTTTTTGTTGCGGGAATATGCCGAATCGAACGCCGTGCCTCTCGTTCTCACTGAGAGAATCGAAGACTGACTGCGCCAATTCAGTTACGTTTTGACTCATGGTTTTCCTTAAATGAGCCCGCGCACCCCGTAGGAATGCACGGGTATTTATTTATCTGCGGCGCGGCTAAGCCGGCTGCAGTTTGTTTGGTGTTGCGGTTGCTTCCGCGCCGACTGGCACGTGGTATTCGACTTGATTGGGGTCGAGGGAAAACAGGTTCCAAAACGCGCGCTCAGCCCGTTTGAGATCGGCAACCGTGGTCTGCCAGCGTTCTTGCTGGTTGACCTCAGGCTTCAGCGACAGCTTGGCCACCAGCTCGTCATGCAACTGGCGCAAATAGCCGATGCTTTCTGCACCACTATCCGGACTGAAGCGATTTGGAAAGACAGTAACAATCGCTTCGTCTGGTAGCGTTGGCGCCGCTTTCAGCATGTTGCGAAAAGCAGGAATCGCCGTTTTCGAAATGCCGGGCTGGATGAGTTCGGCTGTGGCGATGTAGTCCCCGCAATACTTGGCGACCGCGCTGTAGTCCCATCCCCAAAGCGTGAATGTCTTGCCGTCGATGCTGACGACGCAATTTTCGCGGCCGCAACGATAGGCGCTGATGTTTGGAAGCACTGCAATCCCCTTCGCCGTTGGTAACGGTGGTGGGTTTGGCATCGGGTCCGTCAGCCATTTCTGACCGGACGAAAACAGACTCCACGTTGGGCAGCGCTTGACCAAAAAGCGTAGGAGCGCGTGGTCTTCGTTTATTTCGATGTACACCGACTCCTTGTCACAGTTTTCGAGTCTTTCGCGCCATGCCGATAAGCCGGCTTGTTCGAGATCCTCAAAGAATCCTGTGAGCGTCTTAGTGTTCCTGTCGCGGCGGTACTCTAACGAGCGTCCGTCGAAGCAGGCTTTGCCGTGAAGCGGTTGGTATGGCTTGGCTAAATGCCGGCGCCAATCCGCAATGTAGTTCTCGGGCCGCATGTGCCCATGAGTGTTCTGGAACATGCCGCCCTCAGCGGCACTCGCACTAAACATGATTCGACTGAATACTTCATCGTAGGTGCCAAAGGCCATTGCGCCCCAATGAGGCGTGTGGGGATAGCAATTCTTTTCGTAAGTGGCCTCGTGCAGCAAGTAGAGGCATGTGCCGTCATTGGCAATGAAGGCTTCCGCTCTCTTGCCAGTTAAGACTGTGGCTCCCATTGATACTCCTTTGCAATTGGGATTTATGAAAGTCTGGTGGTGTTGCGTTGGGCGAGTCCAGATACTCGATTGCCCAGAAAGACAGACCGGAAGTGATGCCGGTTTTCGTAAACGATGGCGCTTACGAAAACCGCCCCGAACTGGGGCGGTCTTCTTGATGAATTGCTGCTGCCATACCTAGGCCGTAAGCCGTCGATATAGTTTTTGATGTTGCAGAGGTCACTTGGGCAATTCGCCAATCACCTGGCGCAGCGCAAGGATGACTTCGGCCGCGAACGTTTGGGTGTTGTGGCTGTGGCCGCTGCTATCACGGTGTTTACCAGTCTCCAACAAGGCTGCCAACGTGGCGAAGTTCTGCTTCCGCAGGAGTTCCGCCGCTGTTTCGTACTGCAATTTCCAGTCGTGAAAGAATGGACTCAAATTCGAAGCTGGAGGATGTTTGGCGTCAGGAAACGCTTTTTTATGCGCCTTCACAGGGGCACCGAATACGGCTGAGCGAGACACCGCGAAGGCGCGCGCAGGCTCGGTGCCTAGTCGCGTCACCGCAGGGTTGTCCGGTAAGGAGACCACCGATGCACATAGAACGTCGATTCGCGCCTGAAGCTGTACTTGATGCGCGGCTAAGAGCTGGGCTAGCGAGTTTTGGGTAGCAGTCACAGCGACTCCCGCGAAGGAGTATCGATTGCCGGCAAGCGCAGTTCATTCGGCAGCGGCTTGTCATCCTTATCGCGGAACATCACCAGAATCGGTGTGCCTTCGAAGTCACAACCACGGAATGAGCCGTCCTCTTGCAGCGAGCCGGCCGAAATATTTCCTTCGGTCAGTTTCGTGCAGTGCGATTGATCGCCGACATACCAAGTGAAATAGGCGATCTCATTGTCTGTGATGCCCTCTGGTAACGCGGTGGCGACGTCGACTTTCCCAGCGCCGGGTAGATGCACGGAGGTCGCGGATTCCAAACGTTGCAGGAATTGTTTGGGCGACATCGTGATGCAATGGGTGATCTCGACGGCTACAGGATTAGAAGGCTGCGCGGTTAGCGCTGCAATGATCTCCGGAAACGTCATGTTGATGCCGTAGGACGCGAGATCTCTGACGATGCCTTCGTGTAACGGATAACAATCGATCGGCGAATCGTATTCGTCGTAGTCGAGTTCTTCATCATCAGCAGGATCAAAGCGGGACTCGTGCATTTCCTCAATGCAGGCCTTAACCGCTTCGTCGTAGTCTTTAGCTTCAACCGTAGTGGTGAACGTGTCGGCTGGCTTTTCACCGTTTGGCCACGCGATACACACGTGCCACAGATTAGGGATGGCTGATGAGGCCTTGGTCTTCGGCATCACAGATCTCCGGCGCTGCTGAGTGCCACCAACGCGATTTCGTCGGCGTGTTGGACGATCTGCTGGAGTGAGTCTTCCTCACCAGGAAGAGTGCCAGAACTGGCCGCTTCCTCATTAAAGGTTTGTTTCACTAACTGCTCCTTTGAATAGTGAGCAGCCCCAAGGGACTACTCTTGGGGGTGATGCCCTGATGGGCTTATGAAAACTGCGAGAACGCAGGGTTGACCCGAGGGTCAGGAAAATAGAAATCAGCTATGCACTACGCTCGCGCGAACGCACTAGGTAGATGATTTCAATGGACGCATTTTGGGATTCAACCCGTTTTCCGAGAACCAGAAACCGGGGCGCGAAATGGATATCGCGCGATTATGGGAGCCGAAAAACGTCTTCGGTACCGTGAATTTACTGCTCCCCGCGGCTACTGTCAACCATGCCAGCACTCTATAAATGCTGTATAAATGTACATAATGGAAGAAAGCGGCCTCTCACATGTCCAGCTAGACCTCAACGCACTGTGCAAACCCTGCCGCTACGCTCGCTGGATCGGCCAACATGACAACATGTGGTGCATCCAGCTGGTTATGTCGCAGGTGACTACTTATCGCTGCCCGCAATTCGAACGCGAAGCAGGCGCAGACGATTAGCGCTGGTAATTAAGGGCGCGTGCGTTTGCCTCTGCTTGCTCAGCTTTGGAAAGGCGCAAGGCTTGCCAGATCTTCGTATGTCCTGGCGGGAAGGCTCTTCGTTCTGCACCGTCCTGCGAGACTTCGTCAAGGGGGCGGCCTTTCGCCACTAGTCGACCGATGACATCCACGAAATGCACGACCAGATCAGGGTCAAATTGCGCGCCGGGAAAATCACTTAGGTCAGCTAGGAAAATTCCCTTCAGCATGGAAGCCTGCTGTGCAGCGGCTGGATCTGCGTACGACAGCGCCGCTTCTTTGGCGAGTGATGCGATTTTCAGGCCAACCGAACTTTGAAGGTTTGGGTAACAAAGCCGCGCAGCGGCGATCAACGGGTCGACTTTTTCGCGCCCAATGCTTTTGGACTCGAAAACGAGGGTTACGTCTGCGGCAAGTTGATTGTAGTCGTATGTCCCCGCATCTGGCGGGTCGCTGAGTCGCGCCAGCGCTGCACGCGCCGGGTCAAGTGCGCCGGTATCGACCGTGTTAGCGCCCACGTTAGTTTGGCTGTGGCTTGTTACGATAATCATGTTTGCCATCTGAAGCGTTTATGCGTTTGTCGTGTGAGTTGGCAGCAGTGCAACCTAGAAACTTTCGGCTCACGCGAAACCCTGATGAAGTTACAACGTTCTAGTTTGCTCACATTATCCACGGTCAAACCCCACAAACGACGTGTTGATAACCCGCAAAATCGTTTTTATCAGTTTCCCGTGATGGGCTTTCCCGGTGCCGATAAGCTCATCGTTTTGAAAGTTTACGTGGATTGTTTCGAGGTGCGGCTGGGAATCAACGATGGTTCAACCGCCTTCGCAAAGCCCGGGCCGACCGTCCTGTATTGGCAGACCGCGTCTGTGTCGACGACAAGCGCGGCGAAGTCATCGCATTGCTGCGTTTCGACGAACAGTTGGGGTGTGCAAGCGGCGCGCTATTGACCGCATCGGCCAGTGGGGTTGTGTCTGAGACCGTCACGGTTGATTGCCCTTCGCGCGTTTCCTTGCTTGATATTCGTCGCTCGCAAGTTGCAACGTTCGGAGAATCGCGTTTTGTGTGGGCGCGAACGGCGAATCTTTGACACCTGCCGCGAGATAGTCGTCGAAATTGTCGGCCTGCGCGGCGATTCGTCGGACCATTGGGATGAATTTGGCGACGAGGTCGGGGTCGAATTGAGAACCTGCTGCTAGTTCAATTTCGACCAGACCCTCTTCAACCGTGAGAATGTCGCCATAGCTACGCTGATGCGTGATGGTGTCAAAAACGTCCGCGATTGCGGTAATTCTGGCCTCGAGTGGGATTGCGGTGCCGGCAAGTGAGGCGGGATAACCGTGACCGTCCCACTGTTCATGGTGGCAAAGCGCGATTTCGGCTGCCATCTTGACCTCAGGAATATTCTTTTGTGAAAGCATTTCTTGGCATGACTCGCAGTGTAGCTGCATCAACGCCCGCTCGGCATATCCAAACTTGCCGGCGAAGTTGAGAATGTCGTCGGGCAAATCCACCTTGCCGATGTCGTGCACGCGGGCGGCAAACTCGATTCGGTAGATGGTTTCATCATCGAGTCCAATTTCGTTGGCCAACAACGCCGCTAACTTGCCGACGCGGTAGGAGTGTAGGCCAGCACTGCGGTCGCGCATTTCGGTCGCCGCGACGACTCTCTCAAGGCTCTGAATGACGGCCTTAAACTGCTCTCGTTTTAGCACCTTAATTTCGAGGTGATCTTCTTGCGTTTGGAGGTACCGCTCCGTTGACTCAATGGCGTGAAGGGCGTTTACGGCGCCGCCAGTAAGATGCGCGGGCAAGCGTTCTAATTGCCGCTGTATGGTGCTACGGGCGCGCTCTAGGTTTTTCTGTGTCTGCAAGGCGCGTAATTGCTTGAGCGCGTCTAGCGCCTCGCCAAAGTTGCCCAGCTTGGTGTGCGCCATCCGAAGTGCCGTCAATGCGTCCAGTGGCGGCTGCTTAGACTCCAGCGCGAGGGCGACCGCCTGTTGAATTCGTGTGATCCCGATTTCAGCGTTGCCCGTGTACACGTCGACCAAGCCATCAGAAACGAGCATCCACGTCTTCGAGCGCGGTGACGCGGACGCGCTCGTTGCGTACTCGCGAACAATGGCTGCACGTTCTTTTGCGTCTTCGATATTCCCCAATTGGATCGCGACGCGTACACCGTTCGCCTCGCGCAAAACGATGCTGTGCGAGCGGTTCGTGGTATTCAAAATGGCGGCCGGAAAGTCTTGGTCGAAACTTCTTTTTGTGGTCAGGTACTCTTGCTCTGCCTCGACCGGCTGATCGAGGTAGCTAAGCGCGGATAGGATGTTAGTAGCTGCATTGGCGTGCAAGTAACGAGCAAGCGGCGACGTACTTAACAATGGCCTTCCAATACTCTGGCTCATGCGGTAACACTGCAGGGCTTCGCGATATAGCCCGCCGTAATAGAGCGCGGTACCCGTGTTGCCCCAAACCTTTGCCTCTATCTCGACCAACCCGTCGCGACGTGTCAGCTCCAGCGCTTTTGCGTACCATTCCAGCGCGTCGGTCAAGTTGGCGGTGTAGGCCGCAAATACTCCAAGCAACGATAAGGCATGGGCTTGCAGATCTACCGCGCAGACCTCTGTTGCCAACCCTAAGGCCAACTCGGCTAGCTGCGCGCCGACAACCTGCTGCGACCGGGGATAGAGGCCACGCGCGCCATTGAAGAGTGCATTAGCCTGTCGCCGTCGGTCGACATTTAGCCCAGCAAGCACGCGCGCTGTGGCCAACGCCGCCTCGGGCGTTATCGACTTGTCGCCGTTATAGAGCGCGTTCATTTGCGCTTCGGATGCGATGAGTACATCAAGCGGGTCGGCAGCTCCGATTGCGTGAGATGTATGTTCAATGCGTGCGTTCATAAGGTCGACATTGGTTGTAGTGATAGTGTGCCACAGGACGCGGTCTCTGGAAGAGGTGTAATTTAGCCAAACTTGGGTATTTCCGATCTTTTCTGCTCGGCTGCACTAGCAATACGGTTAATTTTTCTTCACATAGGTTACGGGTGCCGCCGCCGTGACGCGAGTCACAGATCTCCCATCGCACAGTGTTATCGACTAGCCACTGCCCCAGCAGCGGCTTTAACTCCTGCACTTTTTTCGTGGCCACCTGCTCAGAAATACAGTCAGCCAAGTCGCACGATTCGTCGGGCATGACAATGCCCGCTAGACGAACCGTGGTCGGCCGGCTGTTCTTGATTGTCATGCTGAGACTCAAATCATCACAAATGCTTACAACTTTGGTTTGCCCCGAAGCGGTGACAGCGGCATAGGCGTCGATTGCTGAGGCTGGTAAGGCAAGGGTGAACAGTGCGATCGCTAGTTTTTGATGTTTCATCTCGACGATCTCCGTGTGATGAAATCATCTTACCCAGCGACGAGCGCGCAATTTCGACGGAAAGAGGCTCATAACCATCGGCTTTCCGCCGATTTTTGCTTTTTAGGGATCATCTAGGCCGTTAGCCCATCTCAAATCCGGGACAGTCGCGGAATCGTTCGGCCCCACCCCGCACATATTCAAGCGCCGACTCTAAGGTGATCCATCGTCTGCCCGTGAGTTCACAAGCCTTTGCGGTTGTCTGGCTGCCGCCAAAGCGATCGACAACTAAATGCCCTGGCGCTGTCAAGAATTCAACGAGAAACTGCGCGAGCTTCAGCGGCATCGGAGCGCCATGAACCGGCAATCCCAGAGCACGGGCTGTCTTTTTGTAGGCACGTTGGTCCTTACAGGTGTGTGAGATCTCCAAGACGTTGCGCGGAATGCGACCTGCGGTTGGTTTGCCGTAACTACCTTTCTTGATTCGGTATGCCCCGTCGCAGTTGACAGCTTCCCGCTGCTCGCCCCCTCGCGCGATAAGTGCCTGATGCTTCTCGGTGTGAGGTTGCAGGACTCGCTGATTGTTTGAAAACAGAGCTTTAGGGTCTTTGCAGAACCAAAGGATAGGCTCATACGATTGCCCAAGCTGGACACGCGAGAGCGACGCCCACTGAATCGGTCCGGGCGGCTTTGAGGGGTTGTGCCAAATTAACTCATCACACTTGTATAGTCCGAACCTCTCGTGCATCGCAATCACAAGTCGTTCACGGTACATCGAGCGAACCGGAAGCCCCTCGATAAAGGAATCGTTGGTGATGTTTAGGGCGATACTTCCGCCTGGCGCGAGTTTAGCAACCACCGGTTCAAGCGCCGCGCAGATAAAGTCGATGTATTGCTGTTCGCTGTAGGTGCCGTACGCCCTACCCTTGCGTATCGGGTAGGGCGGCGATGTCAGACAACAGGATATAGGTTCGTCCAGCGCCCAGAGCGCCTCGTTGCTTTCTGTCCATAGTGCGGCACCTAGCGTGGTTGAGAACCCGAGGAGCGTAATGCCCGGCGTTGCTTTGGTAAGCGCCGCCTTGGCCTTGGCCGTGAGTTGCCAATTGCCTCGCTCCGGCAGCCGCTCCAGCATCCCGACGCGGCGCATGTTCTGTTGAACCCATCGAAGCGTCCGCTTAACAGGGCTATGTTTTTGTTTGGCTTCGCCGATCGGGACGCGCTCGTTAAGTGCGTCGTCGGCAATTCCCGCTTTAGACGCCACGCGCCGATACAACTCGGCATTGTTTAGCGGCCCTCCTGCGTCTGCGTACACCGCGAGGAAGGACTCGAACAGTTGAACTTGGGTCGGGGCTGCCTGCATCACGCGCCAACCGTGCAGTCCCAGAGGTGCGCGTAGGTTTCCGCAACTCGTGAATGCTCGATGTCAGCATCTGGATTGGCATGTTCGAATTCATCTGCGGACACGCATTTGAGTTGGTGTTTGGCGCAATAGGCTTCCCAAAAATCAATCAGGCTGCCTTCGATGATTTTGTCGTGTGTTTTCTCGGTTGTCATTTTGTTGAAGTCGGTTGGTGGACTTCCAAGATCGCACAACTCACGTCCGAGTCAAGAGGACTTGCGGTTTTCCCGCACCGTGCCAATTTGGATTGATCGAAACGAGGAGATCTTGAATGGCCGAGACATCTCAGCGCCAAACTATTGAAGCTCTACCACCGCGAGCGAAACGCGTTCTAGTGTCGTATTTGAGTCAGCCGGCCGGAACGCGCCTTAGTGTGATGTGGTACGAATACCCGCTCAGCAGCAATATGGACAAATGGCCTCGCGAGCGGCTGCAGCAGGCCGCAGACGATGCGGGATTTATCGAATATATTGGCGGACATCCGGTTGTTACACCGCTTGGGCATGAATGGGCAAAAGGCATGAACGACGCTAAATTGGCGGGAGCAACATCATTAAAACTTCGAAAGTGACACTTACGACAGTCGGCAGAATTGGCCATGACCGCCAGTACATCGTGCGCTATCTCGCAGAGGTTGACGCACGGGGACGCGAGTCACAGCCTGCCTTGAGAAATAACCCTTTCTTGTCAGCCGCATTCAGCGAAGGACAAGAAAAGACGCCGGTTGCCCGGCGACTCTCTGCACCAGCACCCCACTTTGTGGGGTGCTGGTGACGTGTTTACTATTTTGCGGTTACGCCGGAATGTCCGGTACCGCGCTTTCCTCGCGTTGCTTTTGGCAACGGCGGGACAAGGTACTTCCGATACTCCCGGCGAATGTCGCTGAGTTCATCATATACATCGATGTCCTCTGCTTCGGCAAACGGTACCTCGGTCAGAATGTAGTTCAATCTGTTTACGAAGTGAAAACCGCTGCTGACAATAAGTTTTCCATCTACATCTACTACGGTCCACGCTTTCAATTCGCCGCCCGGTTTCTTGCCGAACTCACGGACGTAGTCAATCTCCGGACCGTACGTCTCGAATCCGAACCCGTCCCAACTGGCGTTGTCATCAAGGGGATTGGTGATGGGTTTGTACTTTTCAATCCAATCCTCCCAAAGCATGATCACGTATTTGCGTTCAGCGGGTGGGTTAGCCTGCTCGGCTGGTTGTGTTGTGTGGTTAGACATGCTCGCCTTTCTGCGTTACGGGTGTGTTGACCGAGCCACCGTACTCGCGACATTCTTCGTCGCTTGGTTTCTCCGTAGGCTGTTGAATAGATGCTTCGTCGTCTTCAGTCTCGCCAACAGGGTCTAAGGTGCCCCCGCAATAAGCATGGCGGCCGCGATAATCTTGCTCGCCATCGCCAACCTCCTCGCAGCATCACTATTCGGCGTTTAAGGTCGTCTATTGTTGGTTGGGTCATGGCTCCAATACCTCCACAGTTACACGAACCCGTTTACCCTCGAACCTGTTATCGCAAAGTGCAATCGAGCCCAGCAACTCCTGAACTCCATGCCCGAATGTTTCAGGGTATGCGTCATCAAAATCACCAAACTTAACGTATCGAGAAAAAACATGAGTAGGCTGGCCGGGACAGCAAACGCAAATCTTTGGTAGGTCAGACCGCATAAAGTGGATTACGCCCTCGGCGCTGCCGCGCTGAATCACGGATTCATCGCTCATGGCTTTGAGTCGTCGGATAAATTCACGGTTGGTCATTTTGGCTCCTGTGCGGCTATGGCTACGTCGCTGATGCAAGCGATTGTTTTGCAAAGTCGGCATTAGCTCGTCCCAGTAAATAGTGGTCTCGGTGTTCACTTCCGCGAAGCCAAGCTCAACGAGGTCGTCTATGATGCCCTCCTGAACGGAGAGACCGTCTTCACAGGTGCCAGTCCCGGTCGAATTGTCATCGGCGTTGCGCACGACGATGGCTTTGTTGGCTAACTTGAGCGCGTCCGCAAGGGACAGGCCTGCGGGTGCCGCCATGAAGAAATCAAATTCTGAATTGTCGTTGCTCAAAAAATGAATGATGTTCATGCGCAAACCTTCTCTGCCAAGTCGGGCCGCACTTTAAGGGTTGCGTCCCGATAGTCGCGCAATAGCGCTTCTGTTGTGCCAATCACGAGGGCATCTAGGATGCCGCAACGATTGGGGTTGTGCAGCGAGGCCATCCACGAGGGCCAATAGTTCGCCCCCTCGTTGTATGCCATCTCAGACACGACAACGGTCTTGCCTTCCATCATCTGCGCGATGTATTTCGCAGTAGAGGGCGGAAGGTCATTCTCCTGCCAGCCAATGATGGGTGCGCGCCGTGCACGGTGTTCGATCCACGTGAAGTAGTGGTCGTACGGTATGTGCGACCGAAGTCCCTCGCCTGTTACGAGCTCCCATCGTGGATCAGGCGTCTCACCTTCTAGGAACAACTTGAGTTCGCCCTCCTGGTTTGGTTTGGCGTGCCGACAATACAGATATGCAGGGCCATTGATGCCGGAGACCGCACGCTGTTTCACCGCCGGCAAAAACGCCGCTACCGCAGCCTCAACATGCTGGCGGTATGTTTTGAATGGTAGTTCCATTCTGGTTCCTCTCAAAAACAAACAAGGCGGCCGAAGCCGCCCTGTTGATGGGATGTTGATCGCCTAACTAGGCGGCCTTTTGTGACTTATCGACGAGAGCTTGAACGGCTTCGCTGCTCAGTTTCAGCAACGACGTTTTGAGGTCTCGCAGCAAATCTTGTGCGTACCGGATGTTGAACTCACCCGTGTGCTTTTTCCGCAACTCTTCGAGAGAGTGCTCCAATGAGTGCAAGTTAGTGCGCGCCTCATCGATGTCGGCCAACGTTCGTTTAGTTTCTATGGCGTTGTCAGTCAACCGAACTGGTGCGGCGGTCTTGCCCACATACCACGGCATGAGGACACCGAAGAAGTCAGGGCTGTCTGCACAATCGACGCTCGCGCAGCGATCGCCATCGTGATGTATGACATAGAGCACCTTCTGCTCTTTTTTCTTGCAGAGGGCATCACGCAGGCACTCGGCGATCGCCATCGGATACTCTGGGTCGAATTGAGCTGCTAACCCACTATGGCATTTGTGCTCAGGGAGCACCTTACGCCACGCTGGGTAGACACCATCGCATCATTTTGTGGTGAATGACTCGCCCAGCCCGTCGAATTTGAGTTCAACGGTGGTCGTCATGTCATCTTCACACGTTGTCCGGATTTCGGTGATATCAATGGTGCGAGCGAGCCTGTAGTAGGCATAACTCGAACCGCTCTTTGGCGCGTTTTCCTTGAACTTTTGCTCGAGGAGTTTCAGCGTTGCGCACGGGACCAGGATGGGATTAGGGTTCTGGTCGGTCGCTTTCGGCGTATCGAACTGAAACCCTGCCATCATGTGTCCGTTGGTTGAAACCAAAACGCCCGCTGGGTCCACCGCTACGCTGTTGAAGTAGTAGCGGATGTCGTTTGTGGGGCTGATGTGCTTGCCAAGCGCCATCAGCTTTGCAAAAGGCACTTGTAAAATTGTTCTCGTTGTCATGCTTGCTCCATGTGAGAGAGTTGGGCGAGCTCGTCGTGATACTGCTTCGAGAGTGCGCGCTGATTCGGGTCGTTCAAGTCAAAGCGTTGACGATGGCGACATACGCCAGAATCGTTAACAAGCAGATAACCATAGGTGCTCGGCGTCAGATCCTGCCTTGGCAAGCCTGCGTAGCCGATGGCGTCAAGAAAACTTTGTGACTCAATGCGCGTGATTACGCTGATCATTACTTCACCGTGCTCGGTGCGCCCGCGGACTGAATACAGGATCGCCCTAGTAGGCGTTTTTGCATTGGCGTTCATTGGACAGTCACCGTTGGTGCTGGTGCGCCGAGCGGAAAGACGACCTCACCAGTGGTAAGAAGCGTCTGCGCGAACGACTCAATTTGATAGCGCTCGAACCACCACAAGTTGCCTAGTACGTGTTCGGTGCCATCATCGTCTTGATAATAATCATCTGTGATCACCGGGGCGCTAGTCAGCCCGACGAATGTGAATTCCGAGTTGATCGGATAGTAGAGACCGTTTGCTGCGTGTCGCTCCAGCATATCGGCCAGCACGTCGTGATCTAGGTGCATAGCTTTCGCCATAAACTCCTTGAGTTCCTCGACGCCATCACTGTTTAGGTGTAGGCGCAAGTCGCCGCAAGGCAGGCGGGAGATCGTTAGACCTTCCATGGGATGTTCTCCAAAAAAGCGAGATACACGAATCCCCGTCGACGGGATTAGTGAAATCCCGCATGGGTCAATGTAAGGAAATGGCTATCTAGATTGGAGCCACTTCGGTTGATGCTGGACGTTGCGTCGAGGTGTCGCTACAGACGAGCGAGATCACCAGCCTTCTGAACCAACATGCCGTGGGCAAGGCTCAAAAGTCAGACGCTGCAATCAACAGCGTTATGAAAGCTCCGGCTGCCCGGAGAGTGCCTCTGAAACAGAGCCACGCTAAGTAATTCAAGTTTCGCTCATGGAGCGCTGGTCGTCAAGGAAATGCTGATGCGCTCGCCTTATGCGACCTCAACAAAACAACTTTGGAATATCTAGCGGAAGTTGGTATTTGGAAGGTTCGCGGGAATCACAGGTATTGGGCGATGTCAGCCCCCCACTTTCGGGCCAGTGGCGCTAATGGCGGGAGGTAACTCGGGAATGGTAGACGCCATATTCTGGTCCCAAACCCATCGCGCCGTGTCGCCGTAGGACACTCCCCCTTGGGGAATGATTGATAAGCGCTCGTACCGAGAGGCGGTATCAAGCAGTGCGAGTCCAGCCGTCGTATCGTCTGGCGTTAACCGCACCATAAAGGCACGTTGCTGATTGGCCAGGTGAGACACCAACTGCCCTTCCCACGGTGAGACAAACGGCACAAAGTCGCGGCTCACCGCGAGAAAATTTGCGTATCTTGCCCGCAGAAACCCTCGCTCATTGACTGTCACGCCAGCGATCACAACACACTGGCCGTCAATGGGTTGGGTCGCCTGTTCTACACCCTCCCATCGTGGGCGACATAGGCGCCACACATCTTCGGTGAACCAAAGTCGCTCGCGTAGATTCTGGAGAGCGATATAGGACTGTCCGTGGCTAGCGTCAACGCGCTTTACCAAACCGATGACAAAAAACAGGTCCGTGTTGGCTTGGATGCGCTCTTCATTTGTGAAGTCGGCCAACACGGAGGAATGATCGATACGTCCAGGTGCTACCAGCAAGCGGTGTGAAAGCGATAAACCGCTCACTTCCATCTGGCTGGCGACCTTGCCGAGATGGTATGCGACTGTCGTCCACCCTCGTTTGCCAAGCATGCTCGGATACCACCGGTTGAAGCGAGCGCAATGCCATAGATAACGCAGCAGCCCTAACTCATCCACTGCAGCATACGCTGGCGATCGAGGGGAGTTCGGCTGGGGCGCGGCGGATTTTTTGCGGTCGGCCGGTTGCCGGATGGTAAGGGGAACGCTGAGGCGAATATGGCTGATGCCGGCATCGTCCTCCTCAATGGCGTCAACGCGCTCGATTTGGCCGGTGGTGTTTGTCGAATGACTTGTTTCGCCGTAAAAAACACAGTCGGGTGAATGGCCTAAACCAGTTTCGGGCATACGGCAAAGCACGTACTGACTACCCACGCGCCGCGAGTAAAGCGGCAGCGGTGCGGTATCCCCATGGCAAAGGCACTCGATGCGTGTGTTATTTTCTCGCGCGAGTTCGATGAAAACTTGCGCCCGCTGGTTAGCCTGCGCCTCCTCACGAGTAAACACTTCTCCTGAAATGCGAATTTGCGACGTCATTTGGCAAGCCTAGCGCATAACCTTATTTTTGCAAGAGGGTTAGGTGAATGGGTGTGATTTGGTTGTCAGCAAGCGCACTCGCCGTCGCGCCGCAATTTCTGTTTGGCGAACCATGGCAGTGACATCATTGGTGTTGACTTGTACAAAGTGGTAGCCGATGTATCCGGCGAAGGATTCAATGCGTTTCTTATCGTGTTCGGCGTATAGCGCAAGCTCACTTGCGCCGTAGCTGTGTTGTATTGCGAACACTTTTGCGAGATTTAGATCTTGGCGTGAATTGCCTGGCGTCGTCAGCGCCTTCCATCGACGCAGTACAGGTAGTTCGATGCCATCTGGTGCCTGCTTGGAAAGCTGGGGTTGCCACGGAC
>JADCJC010000118.1 GCA_020247395.1 Rhodocyclaceae bacterium | reverse complement strand
TTCGAGTCAGTGCCGGAAGGTGCGCGACTGATTGTGTCTGCGGTGCCCACCATGAATAAGGCTGATGTAGCCGCAACATCGGGCGCGGCGACAGCCGGCGAAGCTGCCGGTGAGGCGATCAATACCGTATTGCGGGGCTTTGCCGCTATCCATCTTGCGGCTCGTACGCTGGGCATCCCCACGGTTGTGCTTGGCCATGGGACAGTCAACGGCTGTATGACGGAGCATGACGTGCCAATGGCAGGGCTCGACCATGAATTTAGCGCAGGTGGGCTGTTTGCGGCCGAAGCGACGGCGGTGATGCTCGGCCACATCCATAAACACCAATCGTGGGACCACTTTGGTCGTGTGATCGCCTACGCCGGCTCACTCACGCGATTGCACCACGGCGAAGTCGGGGACAAAGGCGCGTTGTACTGGTCGCTGGAAGCGGCGACGGCCTCGTTTGAGCAAATCGTCACGCCCACGCGAAAGTCCGTGACGATCGAATTTGCAGGCCTTCCTGACATCGAGCAGCTTCGTGCCAACGCAGCCGAACTGAAGGATTGTGATGTACGCGTTCGATGGGAAGTCGCTGCTGCGAACCGCGACAAAGTTGATGTAAAAGCGATCAAGGCGGCGCTTGCAGAGATTGGGGTCAATGAAGTCAAGCTGGAAGGAACGGTTGGGCAAGTAACGCGTGTTCGTGCCGAAGGTATGAATCGCCTGACCACCATCGAAAGCAAGTTGGGGCAATGGGCGAAAACCACTGGGGTTGACAGCGAGCCGTTGCTTGCTAGGCTGTCTCTACTCCATGGCGCGAAAGGCGAGGATGTCCTTGCCGGCGTGTTGGACTCTTTACCTGACACGGGTGAAGTGAAACTGCCTTCACCAGTCGTTAAAGAAGTAGTCGACGACTTTGCCCTTAGCTAAGAAAGCGCACACATGCAACCAAGAAGGCTCTATCTCAAAGGATTCCGCGGCGTTGTTTCGGCTTGTGGCAAGAACGAAATCACGATCGATTTTCGTTCGCTGCTGCAAGACAGCGACCGCTTAGTGGCGCTTGTCGGCCCTAACGGGAGCGGCAAGTCTACAATTCTGGACAACCTTCACCCCTATCCGGTGATGCCGTCACGCTTAGATGCGGACGGCCCGGTGAATCCAGACGCCTTCTCGTACTACGACCACTTAGTAGGCCATGACTGCGAAAAGGTGTTGGAGTGGTCGATGGGCGATACGCTTTATCGAACGACGCAACACTGGAAGATCAATGGCACACGCTCGGCGGAGTTCTACCTGCATGTGTGGAATGAAGCGCAAGGTCAATGGCACCCCGTCGTTCTACCCGATGGCACGTTGTCTGATGGCAAGACATCGACGTATGGCAAGTGTGTCGAAGGGATTTGTGGCCCGGCATCATTGTTCTTTACGTCGGGTTTCTCCGCGCAGGGGAAAACGCCGCTGGCGCGATTCAAAACCGGCGATATTAAGGAGCTCATGTCTGAGTTGCTCGGGCACGATGAGGTCAGAGCTGCCCACGCGGCTGCAACTGCCGTGGTTACCGGCTTGAAGCGTGAATTAGTCGCTAGCCGCGAAGGATTGGCAGATCTTGAGGTCATCGCAAAAGAAGTGGAACGCAGCGAGCAAGACGCGCTTCGGGCTTCCGCAAAGATAGCTTCGTATCGAACGGCGGCTGGTGATAGTCGCGCTAAAGTTGATGAGGCCATTAAGGCCGCGACCCAGGTCGAAGAACGCGCTGCATCCATGAAGGCTGTGGTGGATGAGACCAACCGTCTGTTGGCTGAGCGAAAGTTGGTTGTGGATGTGGCGTCGAAGGACGTTGCCCAGATAGATGCGGACGTAGTGGGTGAACAAAAACGAAGCGCCTCGCAAGTAGGCGAGATCGCATTTCGCAAGCTTGCGCTGAATCGCGAGAGGGCAACGTTGTCGAGTCGTGCAACCGAAATCACGCAGACCTTGGCGCGGGAGCCTGCTCTGGCGGCGGCCGAACAAATGCTTCCTGATTTACAGGGAAAGGTGGAAGCCGCGCGAGTCGCGCGAGAGAATGCTGAAGTGCGAGTGGCAAAGTTGCGCGCATTGGAAGTCCAAAAACGGGAAGCCGAAGTTGCGCTTGAGGCAACTGGCCGCGAGCTTAATGTGAGCGACAAGGACCGCGTCCAGCTCGAATTGCGCTCTGCGCTGACAAATGAGGTTCCTTGCCAAGGTACCGACTTGCAAGCCGGTTGTAAGCTGTTGGGTGACGCAGTATCGGCCAAGGCAAACATCCCAACAATGGTGTCGCAGCATGGCGCCTTGACGTTGAAGTTTGACCAGCAAAAGGCGACGTTGGGAAGTCTCGTTGCGGCAATTGGGCCGGTCAGCGATGCCGACGAGTCTCTACGCGTCGCGAAAGTGGACGAGGCAGCCGCAAACCGCGCCCTCTTGGAGGCGAACACGGTAATTGCACTCAAGCCGATGATTGAAGCGGCCAAGTCGGAGCAAGGACAAGTTGAAACGCGTTTGACAGAGAATGCGGCGTCTGTTGTTACGTTAGACGCGCAAATGGCGACGGAATCTTCACTTCTGATAAGTCGGGTCGAAGATTTGCACAAACGTAAGGCCGACCGCACAGCGCTTCGCGACGAGACGCTGTCCCGGCTCGATGAAGCACTAAAGGCGTTGCCGCCGGTTCTTGGTGCCGGCGATATCGCCGCTGCGCAGGCAACGGTCCAACAGGCGAAAGCAGCCTTGGCGACTGTTGAGACGCAGCTGTCCAATGCGATTTCGGAGGAGGCTAACGCACGCAGCCAATTTCAGACGCTCTCACCACAGGCGGCACGAGTGCCTGCCTTCAAAGTGAGAATCAAGGCAATCGAAGAGGAGCTTGCATCTTGGACGCTGCTGACGAAAGGCCTTGGTAATGACGGCATTATCGCCCTGTCGATCGACGATGCTGGGCCAATGCTGTCCGACACCGCTAACGACTTGCTGGAGAACTGCTACGGGCCCCAATATCAGGTCGCGATTACCACGCAAACGGAAAAGAAGTCAGGCGGCATGAAGGAAGGCTTCGAAATTCTTGTTCACGATACCGCTTCGGGCGACGAGAAGCCGCTTCGTCTGATGAGCGGCGGTCAAAAGGTGTGGATTAACGAGTGTTTGTCCCGCGCACTCGCGTTGTTCTTGGCCAGCGCAAACGATACCTCGTACGAAACGCTGTTTAGTGACGAAAGCGACGGACCGCTTGACCCTGAACGTAAGCGCATGTTCATGATGCTGAAACGACGCGTTCTCGACGCCGGCGGGTATAAGCGTGAATTCTTCATCTCGCAGACGCCTGAAATTGTGGAGTCGGCGGACGCACAGATCGACATTCCGGCGTTGCTTGCGGCGTGAGGCCAGTAATCCCCTACTTTTGATGCGATTTCCGAGCTTGGGCAGGGCGGTACCACGGCTATGATTTCATCACCTCCCTCCTCGTCTCTGCATGGATGAGGACACTGCGCCCGACTCCTCACGGAGTTGGGCTTTTTTCAGCTAACCTCTGATAGCTCGCACGAGGCGGCTAGTCGCGCAAAGGCGGACGAAAAGAAGAACAAGGCAAGTGCCGATGCCGGGCGACATCTTATCCGTTGGCATGTCAAACAACTTCCCGATGAAGCGGCGATACAACTTGCGCTACTCGGTACGAAAGGTCGGTAGCACATGCACGTCTCGATAGTAAACACGCCATTCGCACAGCACAAGCCGCAAGCTAACGCAGCTACCCTCCTCTGCACAATTCTTGTTGCGGGTTTGGCCACGATTGGACTGAACGACGCTTGTGCAAAGGGTAATGCGAACGCGAAATCGGCCGGCGCTCGACTTGCTGGTGAAGTGATTAGCGTCGCCGACGGGGACACGTTGACGGTGTTTAACCGCGAAGCCCGAACCACTTACAAGATTCGCTTGGCATATATCGACGCGCCAGAAAAGGCCCAGCCATTCGGCGCTCGCGCAAAACAGGCGCTTTCGGCGATCTGCTTCGGCAAGCCGGCAAAAGTGTTGGTGGTGGACACTGACCATTACGGACGCAGCGTAGGTCAGGTTTCGTGCGACGGTATTGCCGCTAACCAAAAGATGGTCGCGGATGGTATGGCTTGGGTCTACCGCAAATATGCACCAAGAGATAGCGATCTCTTGGCGTTAGAGCAAAATGCCCGTGCGGATAAGCGAGGTCTATGGGTCGACGGTAACGCCATACCACCGTGGGAGTTCAGGCGCATTAATGGTGGTGGAAATTAGCCGCAAGCGCAAATACCAATTTGTTGCGTTTTGCCATCTTCGTTTCCTCGTTATGTTTCCGGCTGCGTTGCCCAAAAGCCGCCCATGGTCGCAGGGTCACGCTCACGCTCAAATGGCACATCGATCTGCATCAACTTACCGCCAAGCAGCCGCAGCGTCGCGAGGTTGGTAGCCCCGCCCTCTTTCTCGCACCACTTGTAATCGCCCGGCGCAGTCGGAGTTGCCGGAGTAAATTTCACAATAGTTTCCGTGTTCACATTATTTCCTTAGGTAAGCGTGGAGAGGTTTAAAAGAATTAGAACCGCTGGATTTTTTCATTAACAATCAAGCTCTTGCAGCACACGCCCTCTGCAAGCGTAGCTATAACGTAGCGAATTGATCACTTAGCGGCACCCCGCGTAGCTACGTTTTAGCTACACTGCAAGTGGTTAGCCAATTTACATCTCTGCTAGTACAAAGGGGTTATTGGTCGCGGCGCAAACAACGCTCTGTTCTCAATGTTGTCGTATGTGACCGAAAGAAATGAGTGCGTATTTTGTCCTGAGAGCACCTCGTTATTAAATAGAGTTGTTGTTATCGCGACGTTTGTGGCGTTCCGAGGCAAATTTACAGGCATTTGTACGCCCCAGTACAGAGTTCCGCGTGATGTATTCGGCGGTGACGTGATTGGTACGTCGCGATACTCATCCCATCGAGCACGCCCGGTGCGAGCGCCCGGTGTGAATGCCCGAGGTTCGCAGTTGCAAACGGTGAGCGATCCATCAAGCTCGCTCACCATTGTGTGATCGACCCGGCCGCAGTTACCGTCAATTACCTCTGATACGACTGAGCCCCAGACTATTCTCCAACCCGGCGAGGGGCGGATAGGGTCAGTTCGACAAGTTTCACCGCCGCCGCGGTGGCCTGAGATGTGTTTGTAAAGCATTTGTTGAAGCTGTTCTTCTCTCTGTGTTGACGCCAGCTTGTAGACAATTTCATATGTTGCAGCGATTTGAGGCAATGAAACTACTGTGACGGGAAAACGATGGAGTTTGTCGTTAGCCCAAGGTTTCCACCACGGTGCCTTCTCCGTAACTTGGAGCTCCATGGCGTTTGCCTTCAGTGTCTTCTGGTCAAACTGTAGGTCGCCTATGGGGATCAAAAACTCTATCTGCGTATCAATTCTTGTCGACGGTTGATATCCCTTGCTTTTAAAAACAAGCTTGGCTGGATAGTCAGCTGAAAAATTCGCACCGCTAAAGCTAATCTTTTGAGTATCTGATGTCCCGCTGGATGGCGCGATCATGCCTGGTGAAAAGCGAAGAACAACTGGCTGGCCGTCTAAAGTGAGCGTTGCTGCTGCTTGATTTAGACCAGCAACTACTTTTTGGACTTCCTGCAAGTTCTGCTGGGATACGTTATCCAGTCTGCTTATTGTGTTGTCTAAATCTCGAAAAAAGCGCTGGCGCTCTTCAGTTAGCTTCGAGAAAGTAAGGCTTACAAGATTCGCGTTAGCTTTTTCCCACGCGTCGATGGTCATTCGAAGTTGTGCTCCCAGCTGAATTCCAAGGTAGTTTCCGCTCGACTCTAGGTTTCGCAGAGTTGAGTCAAGCGTCTGCTTTAGTGTCGCTATGGTTACGGCAACTGCCGCACTTTCGGCAACCACAGCACCTGCGCTTGGCGGCACGAGTGCGAAGATGAAAAGAAGGGGCAGCAGCAAAATTTTTTTCACAGTCATTTTTTGACTCCTAAGAAGTGGTGTCGGCGTTGGCGAAAACCTCTTTTTGTGCGCGCTTGGTGTTTCTTCAGTTTGGCTTTTTCATGATCCAACCAAAGCTGTATAGTTTGCAGAATGTTAATGCCTCGATTGTAAAACTGTCCATTTTTTCCGGAAGCAGCCCCAAGCCTAAGACCAGATTGCTTGCAGTGACGGCACAGAACTATCAGTGTCGGTTACTGGCAAGGATATCCGCTCGTGTGATGGTTGGACCTGTTTTCCTGTCGCTCTCGCAGGCGGCTCGAGGACGAGAGTGAAAGATATTGGCGTCTAAGTCATCGTGGAAATTGAGGGCTCAGCAAACATCGTAGTACTCAACCGTCCGAACCGTTGAACAGAGGGGGAAATTCCATGTCTGTGAACTACAAGATAATCGAC
>JADCJC010000117.1 GCA_020247395.1 Rhodocyclaceae bacterium | reverse complement strand
TGTTGATGCCGATGAGTTTTTGACCCAGGCTACCGATTTTGACTGACCCGCCCTAAACAGGCTCATCCCAATTGTAGCTAGCGGCTCACGAGGGCTTTGGCTGGGTCAACCGAATTCCGGCAGATGGGTCAATTTGCCGTCAGCGACAACATACGTCTTCCGAAACCATTACCTCTAGCCTTCGCGCTATTCACGACCTAGCCGACTCGATACACAGCATCGCTTGCGTCATCTGTCGAAACGTCTTTGTCATTCACCCTCGCGGGCAGCACCCGCTAGGGATGCTCCCGCACCAATTAGGAGCTTCGCATGATCAATTTCAAAAACACGCTTGATACCGCCGCGCTAGGCCGAAATGGCTGGCTACAGATGTCTGGCATGGATGTACGCCTCACGAATAACGTGGTCGAAATTATCGACGGAAAACCCGTCCACGCTCGACGCCAAGGCGCTGTATTCATCCCGAGAGATTCACGCGGATCGCTTGCCAGGTGCGAAATCACCATCCCCATCGAAGCAATCGATGACACGATCGCGGCACTACAAGCGGTAAAGGCGCGCGCCAACTTGCATCAACCCGCACGCTAACCACAAACAATTTCCACCCTGACGGGCACGCCCGTTGGGGCGTGCCTCAACCCAGTGGGACGCCTGAGATCATGACAGCAACCTACTTTTTTTACTAACAACCCAGAAAACCCCCCTGTCAAAAGGGGGGTTTTTCCATTTAAGAGAGTGATCAGGCCCCGTATATTGTGTGTCTTGTTGATCATCGGAGCGTTTGTCAATGTCCAGCACAGCCCCCGCCCCAACGGCAGTAAAAGAGAATTTCAACATCAAATCCCTATCGCGAGTGACTACTGCGATCGCCAACCTCGTTAGAGCGAACAAATTTATCAAGGAATTCAAACTTGATGAGGGTTCCATCATTTTTTATGATTCGCCGAAAGGCTATCAATCCTATGAGGATCACAAGGCGCTCACGCGAGAAGAAGTTATCGACTTCATGGAGATTGCCGCCAATGGCAAGTACGACCCGGCAAAGCGTTTGCACGAGCATGGCCACTATGATGAGTCGGTCGATTGCCATGATCGCCGACTCCGATGCAATTTTTTCCGACAACAAGGCAAAATTTCTGCTTCGATCCGCTGTCTACCGAAAGAGCCTCCCGCATACGACTCGCTCGGTGCCAGTGAAAACCTGAAGCGCATGGTCGAGCGTTCGAGTGGCGGCTTGGTACTCATTACCGGACAGATCGGCCAAGGCAAGAGCACCACCATTGCATCACTGATCGAGCATCTCAACGTAGAACGTGGCGGGCACATCCTGACACTGGAAGATCCAATTGAGTACATTTTTACGCCAAAGAAGGCGCGTATTTCGCAGCGGTCGGTAGGCCCATACGGTGACGTCAAGAGCTTCCATGAAGGATTGTTGGCGGCGAAGCGTCAGAACGCGACGGTGCTGTTGATAGGTGAGCTGCGGGACGCCGAGACCGTGAAGATCGCTCTACAGGCCGCAGAAGCTGGTGCGCTTGTTTTTGCATCAACACACTCACAATCGATACAAGATACCGTCGACACATTGCTGTCGTACTTCACTGCTGAAGAGCGTCCGCACATCCTCAAATCCCTGGCACGCACGCTAAATGCGATCAGCTGTCAACAGTTGCTGCCGACCAAGCATGAAGATGCGTTTGTATTGGCCTACGAATATTTGGCACAGTCGCCAGCACTCAAGAAGGCTTTAAGCGATGGTGCTTACAACAATGCGAACATGGCACTTGAGGTTGGACGCCAGATGCAAACGGAAGGTACGCAGGACGGCACCATGCGCCTCAATACATGTTTGCACAACCTCGTGAAGCACGACATCATCACAGTCCGCACCGCAATGCTGCGCAGTTACGACAAAGAGCAGCTTGCCCAACGCATCGGTCCGGCGGCTGATCACTATCTCTGACCAGATTCACACAAGCCCCGTCCTTCCCGCGCAAGCGGTGGCCGAAGGCCAAGGGCGGGGAGGATGTCAACCAATGATCGCGACATCGCCCGAAAAACCCCCTTCCAAGAAGGGGGGTTTTTCGTTTTTGGGCACACACGCTGCGCGACTTGTGTCAATGTGACATTTCCAAAAAACCTCCACCCGCTGGTTACGCGGGTTTTTTCTGGTCGTTTCAATCTCGACCGGCTCTGGCCTATTTCGTGAATTCAACGAATTCGATGGCCATCTAACGTTCCTCCAGAGGAGATTACGCAATGTCGCTTCGCTGGCGCTACGCGCCTTGGCGACGCGGTCGTTCGATCAATATGTTCCTGCGGGAACCATTACTGCTTGCTTCTGCTGGCGAGGATGTCATCGCCATCAGGCAGTACCAATCGGTTGCCTATGCGGCTGTAGCAACTAAGGCAGGTTGCGTCGAAGCATGGATCTGTCCACTCGACACGACTGGTGAGCATGGACGGCACCTGATCGGTTACGCGCTCCTGCGGGAAGACGTGGAATCGATCATCGACTATCCAAGTTTTAACCGCTGCCCGTTGCCGATCCTGGCACACCTAAGCGGAGCAAGCAGCCACGCCGCAACGCAATGGCGCGACCGCTGTATCGCCTACGCCCGAGCGCGTTCTGCGCTGGGCTCCATCAAAGCCCGCACTGTCATTCGCACTGAGCAGTCGCTTCCGGCTGGTGCTTACCGTGCCTTCTGGTTCTATTGCTTGGATGGTCGCCGTGGCCACTACATCGCTCTCGATGTGGTGGGTCAGCCGCCTGTCACGCTAAAGCGCGAGGCTTTCCTATCTGCAGGCGGTCATGTCGTGAACCAAAGCGACGTCAACCTGCACAACCTGGTTATCCCCAACATGGAGATTGGCGCATGACCCAAACCGAGTTACCTGTTGACGACACCGTATCGCGCGCCGAGGCGCTGCGAGCCATACTTGTCAATAAACTCAACGAGGCAGTCGCCCAACATCGGGGCTCGCTCCCCGCGACGCCACATACCCTAACGCGAAAGCAATGGGCTGAGTTGCACCGACCGATTCTCTGGGCCCGCAACCCGCTCCAACGCCACTTACCGGATTGCGTTCGTCTGCGCGCGGTAGAGGGCAAACCAATGCTCGATATTGTTCGTGAGCTCGATACTCGATTTGCCGAACATGTTGGCTTTGGCCCTTTCGGCAGCGGACGAATTGGTGAGATTGCGGATATGCGCCACGAAGCGCATATCGCCATGTCAATCAAGCGCGGCCGATTCGTAACCGCGACTGTAATGGCAGATTATCCGACGCGCTTTTGGCAACACTCTACGCTCAACTGGGTGCTTCGCTATCTCGATCGCATCCAATGGGCAAGCCTGTTGCTCGGTCGACAGGCAACCGCTGAAGAAACCGATCAGCTTGAGGCTTACGCGCTGCGTGCGTGGCCGATGTCACCGCGCAATAAACGGCACCCGCTGCAAGACGTGGGTGCGTTCTACGAGGGATGGTCCGTCAAGGACGTTAGCTCGATCATCCACACTTGCCGCGCCGCCTGATCGCCATTGTGCAACGTGCAACCAAAGGGCGATGCATCGCCCATCCACATTAAAGGAGAGCAATACATGGGAGCAACAGTCCTATGCAATAAAGCCGCGCAAGCGATGACCGTCGCTGACGGTACCACGCGGTACGTATGTTGGGAATCCTCATACGAAAAGAACTGTCATCCTCACACGCCGTCGTGGTGCGCCATGGCATGGGGTACATACGATGAGGTGATGCGTAGCATCATCGGAAGGAGCAGCTCTACCGAAGGCGGCAGCCTGCAAAGCCGTCGTGGTTACATTCTCCCTGAGAATTACATCGCACATTGGCGGCAGACGCTGGCCAAGCCGACGCGGTTAACCGCCCCAGAGTCGGTAAGCTTAGATTGGTCAGCCGTCAACTCAGGCTGGCACATGGACAAGGAATCTGAAGAAAAGTGCAGGATGCGGCGCGTCGCCGAGGTGATTGCCAAGCTGGACCCAGTAGAAGACGCGCACTGGGTTGATGCGTTGAACCGTTGGCCCTCGAAACCATTGACCTTCAGCCCGACCCGAGCGTTTCGCTTGCTCGACGGCTTGGCACAATCCAGGGCGATTTACCTGTGGAAGCTGTTCTCAAGTTTCTCCTACTTGGCACAGCCGTTTGACGTGCCGACTGCGTCAACGGCTAGCGTGCTGGAACTCGCGCAGCCAACGATTGCGTTACCGATGGTCTGGCGTATCGACCGAGAAAACCGCATCGTCAGTTATGACCAAGGCCGCTCGTGGTCACAACCAAATTGGCCATATTCGCTGGTCGGCGCATTCATCCAAGAGCGGCTGATGGATGCCGAGTTGCGTCATCCGGGCATTGCAAAACGAGTTCTCCCAGCACTTCGCAATCAACTGAACAGCGCTGAGTTAGTTCCAGACGAGGCCAAGTTGGTGATCTATCCGGATCGAATCCCCGAGCACAAAGATGCCAAGTGGCGTCGCGACGATGTGGTACGGCTCGCCGACTGTCTTGGCCGTAAGGTAACAGATGGCGCTTGGCATCTGACCTTTGCCGAGCTCACCAAGCCCACCATCAACGAGACGGCGACTTATCAATTCCGCAATTTGGTGGAGGAGCAGGTCGAATGGATCAGCTTCGGCAGTTCTCACCGCACACCCCTAAATGGGCACACGGTGTCAGTATCGCGTGAGGGTATCGCAGCATGAGCGCGCCATCGAAAGGTCGGTTTGAACCACGTCGGCAACACCTGATGTACGTCATCGATCTTGACGAGCGCGGCTACTTTCAGGCTCACGTCCAAAACGACAACGGAACCTGTGTGTACAAACTGAACAATGAAGACTCTGACGATGGCAGCCTTTGGCTTGTCACTGATGGCTTCATGAAGCACGCGTATGACCATCATGGGCTGCATAAATACCTGCAGTCGATTGGAATTGCCAAGCCAACGGGCACGATCAGCGTTGAGCGCTAAGACTTACAATTAATGGAGGAAAGAGGCGTTTTACCTCCCCAAAAAAGCCTGGCGCAAGTAAGCGCCGCTCGCTAGACCCCACCTGGCTCACGCCTAGGGATGGGGAATGCGCTCGCATTTGTTCAACTTGCAGTTCCTCTGGGCCGTTGCGTCCAAGACAACATGAACAGGTAATACCGCTACACATCCAAACGCCTAGCCCACAAAGCTAGGCGTTTTTTTTGGCACAATGCGGCGATGATAGGCTATTGTTCTCAAATTCAGTGCCAGAAGTGAAGAAACCGCCTTCCGGCGGTTTTTTTTCGCCCTAAGTGATCATTGTAAGCATCACAAAGGGAGGATTGGCATGCCATCGCAAAGTAAATGGCAAATCAATGAGCTTAGTTGCTTCGTAAAAAAAAACGGCCTCCCTTCGGGGAAGCCGTTGTTTGAAAAATACCTACTAAGCGTTGGTCTCTGCGATGGGCACGGGCCGCGCGACGGTCAAAGTCTTTGCAAACTCGACCGGGTTGAAGTTCGGGAAACGACGAATCTCCCCACTTGCAACTGCTTCCTCAATCTCACGATTGATCTCATCTTGCTCCTCTTTAGACAGTTGATCCCACGGCACCAAAGGGTCAGTGACCGTCGGAAAATCATCGTCTTCAGCCATAGCATTAGATGCCATTAGATCGGTTGTTGACATAGGCGTTCCTTACATGTTCAGACGCCGCAGCAGCGGCAATCCTCAATTGGTTGATGGCGGGAATGCTACTCCTTCCATCAACGCCGTCAAGTGTCATCACGCCGACAACATCACCGCCGCCGGGAATGCGCAGTGGCACGCCGACCACGAAAGACAGCGCTGGGGCACCTTCAACCGCCTTGCTGCGTGGCTTCAGTTCCGCAACGATCTTATTATCCTTAAAGGCGCGTCCGGTCGAGAGTTCTCCCGCTGGAATGACCGCGCCCAGCTCGGCGTCGTTCAACCCGAGGGCGAGTTCTGGGTGAAGGATATACAAGTTACCATCGCGGGACGGAACAAAGAGGGCGACGCGCACTGATTGACGCTGCAAGCCTAATCGACGCGCAAACTCCTTTCGCGCCCGCCAAAGGACGGTCACCATCGGCTGTAAGTCTTCGGACAGTACTTCCGGCTTGGTGATGAAATCGAGCCACATTTCATAGCGCGTCTGGTAGAACATATCGCTATGCGAAATGTGCTGCTCGTTCTCGGTGACGCGAGGGTGTTTTTTCGCGAACCCTGTGACGCCAGAACGCCCAAACACATGCGGGCGAAGCACCCAACTAACGAGATCGGCGATCACCGGCCACGGGTCTTTAGTTGCCACTTCGACGTGCAGTGCAGTGATTCGCCCACTTTCGATTAGCCTCGGCCAATCAAAGTCTGGCGGTAGCACCGAACCGCTGAGAATCACCTTGTCGAAACTGACGTCTGTGTATCGATTGAGCAATTCGCCGAGCAGCCAGGTGCCAAAACTATGTGCGACGATGCTGGGTTTACGGATACCTGTGCGCTGCACCATCAGGTCGTACTCATGGCGCAGCCACCGCACGCGCGCGTTGCGAATGGCCGGGATGTACATACCCAAAGCGCCAAACCAACCATAGTTCAGCAGGTAGGGAATCGCTTTGCGCATGGCTGTCAATGGCGCTAGTTCCGCACACCATTTCGCTGCGGTGCGAATTCCGTGAAGGCTCGCAACCACGCGTCTGTATTGAGTGGGCATGATTGCCTTACTCCTTTCAAAAGAAGAGCGCCCGCAGGCGCTCCGAACAGTAACAATTGGCGTTGCGTGTTACTTCGACCGATTCGCGTCGAACCGATAGCGCCTTGTTGATCGCTTTCGTCTGCCCTTGGGCGGCGGTAGATTGAGCGCCGCCCTGAAACGTCGCACAGTCGAGTGAAAGGTCGGGCCAGAAGCAAGCGCTTCAACGTTCACCGAGTGTACCTTTGATGCGGTGCGCATCGTCACTAGGGTTTCGTTGAGGGTGCCGCCTGGCCAAAGCTTGGTGGTCACGCGCTCAGCGGTGAGTATCATATTGCCGTAGAGGATTTGCACCCGTGGTGCGTACTCTCCGCTGTCAACGATGACGCCACCCCTAGCCAGCGAAAGCCGCTGGCCGAGCGCGAGCAGCATGTTTAGGCACTGCTCTACGTACGTAGCGCGCGCGGAGGAGGGAAGGGGATGTACCGATGCACGACAGAGTGGAAAGCGAATCATTAGTCGATCTCTCGCAAGATCATGCGGTGGATACGCCCAAGTAGTCCTATCGAGTCGATCTTGGCACCGATGACGCGAATCTCGATCAGTGACGTAAGCATCGGCAGGTTGTTCGGCGCGGGCGTTCGCAACAGCGCGATGTGCAAGCGCCTGTCAAGGTTTCCCCACGTCGGATAAACGATCACCCGATTGTTTTCCGTGTTCGGCAACACCGTCGCATCTGGGACCAGATCATTACACGCGGTGATAACGATTCCTGTAGGGTATTCCGCAAACAACGCGTAGAGCGCCTTCTTTAGTTCGAGGTAGTTCATTTGCAGTCTTTCAAAAAAAAGAACGGCTGCTCCCCCGAAGGAAAGCAGCCGTTTGTGGCGATCACTGGCTACGCCAACAGCGCGCTAGCGATCATCTGTGAGAGACAAAGAACCTTCGCTGCCTCTGTCATTTGACGAGGGAGCGTTTGGCGCTTGGCTTGGTCAGCGGCGTAGAAAGTCTTGCCGTAACGACTGTACTCAGGGTTGTCCTTCAAGGCCTCAGCCAGAATGAACGACGCCTCGACGTCGTCTGCGATTGCGGCCAAGTCGCCTGCCATAGAGATCGCTTCTGGTTGCGCTTTGAGTGCGCGCGCACACTCGAGAGGATATGCCGCGTGCAGTTGGTGCACACGCTTTGCTGTCACTGCTGGGTCAGCGTTCAGGATCTGCATTGATGCCTCCAAAAAAAAGAGGCACCGAGCCCGCTTGCGGGGATAGTGCCCCGCGGGGTGGAAAGAGATTCAAAGCAACGTTACAGAAGGAGTTGCGCGCCTTTTGGAACACTCAGTGTACGCGTGTCGCCAACGATTATGTGTGTAAAGGCAAAAAACCCCCTCATAAACAGGGGGGTTTTCCGCGATAAGCCGCTAACTCGCGACCGAACCCGGATAGTATTAGCTTCGCGAGGGGTGACCCCTTTCCGCCTCGCAACAGTTTCATGCGGCGTGCTGCGGCCGTTTCTTAAATTCCCAGCTTTTCCGGTGCGCGTACTGCGCACCAACTCTTAGACGCGCACCACAGGCGCGTATCCGACTCCCGTCATTGGGACTTCAAGCGCTCGCGCCCTGCGAGCAGAAAGGGAACTGATGCCTTCTCAAATGGCATTTTCGTTCGATATGTTTGACCAACCAGACGCGCCCCCAAGCGTTCCTCTGGCCCCTCTGGTCGAAGCGGTTCTCACCGCAACGCAAACCGTCACCGCGAAAAAGGTGTGGCAACCACGGATTGCGGCTGAGGCCGCATTAGTGGCTTCGCCCGTGACGTTTCGCCTGAGAGATGACATGCTCAAAGGCTTGTCTTCACAAACTGCGAAGTGTGATGCCAATCTGGAAGCGATCCGGTGCTTGCGAGCACTGGCCAGCCAACGGCGGCAAGCAACAGAAACAGAAAAAGCCATCCTTGCCCGTTACGCGGGTTGGGGCGGTGTACCACAGGCATTTGCTAACGATGAACGGCCCGAGTGGCTGCTGCGTCGTCAGGCGGTGCAAGCCGTCCTCGGTGAAGCGGTTGCGACCGCTCGCGCCAGTACGGTTAATGCTCACTACACCCCGCTCAAGTTGATCGACGCGATATGGGAAATGGTGACCAAGCTTGGGTTCAAAGGCGGCCGTATCTTGGAGCCTTCGGCGGGTGCCGGCCATTTCCTTGGCCGCATTCCTGAGTCTGTTCGTGGCACCTCGCAAGTCACGGCGGTTGAGCTGGAACCAACTACCGGCGCGATTTTGTCCGCTTTGTATCCAGAAGCGGATGTGCGGGTGCACGGATTTGAAGCGTTCAATGGCAACAAGAGCGCCTTTGATTTAGTGATTGGTAATGTGCCGTTCGGTGACTACCGAGTTAGCGACCCGGCCTACGATGCGATGCGGCTACGCATCCACGACTACTTCATCATGAAGTCTTGCGATCTTGTCCGCGAAGGCGGAATTGTTGCGCTGATTACCTCGACCTCCACCATGGACGGGCACCGTGCGCACAAAATGCGTCAGTGGCTGAATCAGAACATGCACTTGGTTGCCGCGTGCCGCTTCCCCGAAGGGACATTTGCCGAAAGCGCCAATACCCAAGTCGTCTGCGATCTGATCATCCTGCAAAAAACGGCGCGCAAAGAGAATCCGGCTTTTAGCGAGATGGCGTTAGCGACTCAGGTCGCGCCGTCGCTGGGCTACTCAGCACAACACATCGCGGGCGCTTCGGAGTATTGGGCGCAACACCGAACTCATGTACTCGGTGAGTGGTATGTCGGCAGTGGCGGTCAGTTTGGCGGCCGCAAGTTGCTCGTTAAGAAGCAAGGCGCATTCGATACTGATTTACGTCGCTTTGTAGACGGCTTGCCGAACGACATCATGCAGGCACCCAAGGTCCGCCAGCCCAGTGTCTTGCCCGTATCATTCGATGCGGCGACCCACGGAGAGCTTCGGCTCAATAAGTTTGGCGCATTGGAGCAATTCGACGCGTCGGAATGGGTGCCGATACCGGCGGCCAATCGTACGCGAGTGAACAAGATGTTTACGCTCTCGCGCATCATGCGTGAGCTGCTGGATGAGCAGCTCTTGCCGGCGGCGAACGACGATCGACTGGCGAACCTGCGTAGCCAGTTAAACGACCACTACAATGACTTTGTCGCGCATTTTGGTGCGCTATCCAAGCTTAGCAATATCCGCCCAGTCAAGAATTGGTCGAAGCTGCCGTTGCTTCTTTCTCTTGAACATTGGGATGAAGAGAAGCAAGTCGCCAAAAAAGCGGCTATTTTCACGACGCGCACCACGCGCCCACCGACCCGACCAGAGCGCGCAAACGATCTGCCGGAAGCATTGGTGATTGCCTTTGGCGAGACCCTGTCGGTGGACACCGGGCGAATCGCAGAACTGCTCGGCCAGCGTGTTGAGGACGTCAGCGAGGCGCTTGAGAGCCA
>JADCJC010000116.1 GCA_020247395.1 Rhodocyclaceae bacterium | reverse complement strand
CGGGGTCGTGGTCGTGGTCGTGGTCGGGGTCGCGGTCGGGGTCGCGGTCGGGGTCGGGGTCGGGGTCGGGGTCGGGGTCGGGGTCGCGGTCGGCTTAGTAGGAACAGAAAGGATTCGTATATCTTTCTTCAAGAAAGTGAGCTAAATATGAGCAAAATCACAAATATTAAAGCGGCCCCGTCTGGTGTCTACGGCACAGCGAATCGAGGGGGCGATCCGTTTGACGTAATACTTTCGACAGGCCTGCCGCGTTGGAACGACCTACTTTCTGCCTCGTATTTGCCAATGACCGAAGGCACCAAGATTTTCTACATTGACGACGATTCAATTGTGCAATGTGCGGCTTTTAGCCGCTGCGAAAACGGCATCATTTTTGGCAAGACGGTCTGCCCAAACGGCGATTTAACGCTTGACCACGAAATTCCAGCGACTATCATTGACCGCATCGAAATTTAATGACCGCCGCCGAATTGCAAGCGCTTCGGCGCTTGCTTTTTTTCACGCAACAAGAAGCTGCGTCACTGATCAGCGGCACCTCTCATCGTGCGTGGCAGCATTGGGAGGACGGCAAACGCGCCGTCCCCGCCGATGTGGCTGGCCGCATGCGTGAGTTGTGCGACTGGCGGGAGCGCGCCATAGACACGATCCTTGAAGCGGTTGATGACAAAATTGAGCGTCTCGGCAAACCAGAGTCGATCCCGCTTGTGTGGTACGCCAACATGTACGACTGGGACGGGGAGCCGATTTTGTGGCGACCACATCAATCAGCGTGTGCCGCACTACTGGCCAGCGAACCGCTCGTGCGGCTGGTGCCATTCGACAGCGCGGCCTATGCCGCTTGGCTTGGCCAGAAGGCCGATTCCAGCCCCGAACGGGCGGTGTGGGCGGCTACCATACCGCCTGCCTCCTGATATTGGCGCTACGGCCCGCCTATCGCGGCGGTGCGGCGTTTGCAGTAGCTCCGCAAACCCGCTGATACTCAATAATCACGGCTTGGGCAGCGGTGAGCTGGCTGACGATGGCGTTGGCGTCGTTGGCAAAATCGAGAAGATCGCCAGTAACCTCGCGCGAAAGTTCGCGTCCCGTTTCACCATCACGTCTGCCGGCGGTGGTGCAAGCCTCACCGGATCTGGGCAGGATTGGGTTAGCGTCGAGCCGGAAGGACTGAAAAGGGTCGAACAACCGGAGAGCGCCGCGCTGCACATCAGCGCGATCAGCAGTTTTTTGGGCTTGCACATTTTTCAGCTCCGTTTGGTAATAGGTTGAGACATCCGCAATAACTTGAGCGCTTTGCCGCTCGGTGGCGCGGTTGGCGGCGTTGGCTTTATCCAGCTCCGCCTGCCACTCGGCCTTGGCGGTGGCCATCTTGGCGACCCACTCGGCACGCTCAGCCTGCACGCCGGTACCGCGTATCCACCAAATCGCAGCGGCAAATGCGGCCACCACGGTAAAGGCCGCGACGATGCGCCACAAGGGGAGCGCCACATCAAGCCATCGCATCGCGAGAGCAATCACATCTGCCTCGCGTTGGTAATGGTGATTTCCACTTCCTCGCCTGCGTCCTCTGCCGCATCCAGCTTGGCAAAGAGTGCCTCGAATGCCTCGCGGCTGCGGCTAATGCTTTCGCCACCCAGCCCCAAGGCCATGCCAGGGAGCAGGCAGCCTTCGGTGTCGGCATCGGTATTGCCCGGATGAATGCGGATGCCCTCAAAGCCAGGCACACCCACGAGCAGCGGCAAGTCGCGTTTGAAGCGGTTGCTGTAGGTGATCTGCACGCGGTACGTGCCGGCGGGGATGGCCGTTACGCCTTTGACCTTCCAGCTCTCGACTGGCTGGCCCTCCACCTCGCGCACGAGGTCTTCCAAAATGAAGCAAAACCAATCGCCGTCGATGTACAGATCACCGATGGTGCAGGTGGTGCCCGATGGTGTGCGCTCAAGTAGTAGATTCACGACGCTCTCCTCTCCTGTCTATGCCGTCCCACGATTGGGCACGGGCGATCATGGCGCGTAAATCGCCGCGTACCATTGCAATGGCCACCAGCGCCAAGCCGATGTGCATGATGGTCTCCACTTCATCGCCACCATCCCACGGCCACCAATACGCACACGCATGGCCGAAAGCACCGGCCGCCGTGAGAACGAAGCCCCAGCGTTCGCAGCCTGCTGTGTGGCGATCCATGTGCTGATTGATGTAAAGCAGCACGGCAAGGCATAGCACCAGCAGCGCGATGGTATTGATGATGTTTTCAATCATTTGGCGCTCCCGTTGTTTCGTGCGCCACGCAGCTTATCCAGCCAGCCCCACGGGTCGCTTGCAAAACCGCGCCATAGCGACAATAACCCGGGCACGATAAACATGCCGCCAATACCAAAAATGAACGCCAGCGCGTTGTTCACAATCGGCGGCAGTGTGTAGATTTGCATGGCCAATTGCGGACCTAGCACGGCGCACACAACGCCCGCCAATAGCGCAGCGAACATCTCTTTTTTGGTCATAGGCGGGCTGTAGCTGATACCCAGCGCCGCGCCGATAAAGCCGAGCACGGCGGTGATCAGCTCGAAGCCTTGCCAGTTGTTGAAATCTTTCATTTCGCTATTCCTCGACAAATTCAACAGCGCCCCATTGACGCATTGCAGCTCGCACTACCGCCGTTGGTGTTGCGTTGATGTCACCGAACCCATCGTCATCAAGTGCGAGCGCACTCAGGACGAGCTCAGCGCATTGCCAAACATCGTCGCGCCCTTTTGCGAGCGCACCGATACCGGCCAGAATCGCTTGTAACTTCGAGTATGGTGCGCCGATGCGCTCGAACAGAAACTCAATGGCCGCTTGCGTCAACGGGCTGGGCTTCTGCACCCAATAAAACGGCAGCTCACGCGATAGTGGAAAGATGCGAACACCGGTGCCGACTGCCTCGATCACGAACACGCGACCGTTCGCCACCCATGCCAAGCCAACGTGCGAGAACTCTGAGCGTGTGAACATGCGCACGAGATTGACTTGAATGTCGCGCCAACTACCCCACCCGCCGTTTGACCATGCGAGGAGGTCGCCTGTCTTGATCTTGTCGCGAACGTCAGCGTATCTCATCGCTTAGCCCCTGTATCGCTCAGCTGGCGCAGGCTTTGCCATCATCTCTGCAATGCGCGCATCAGTAAGCACACCGGCAGCTTTGCCGTAACCAAGCCCTGCCTCGATGCGCGCACGGTTCGCGCTGTTCGGTGTCAAGTCAAGGTATTGCACGTCGCTCTTTTGTTTCTCGACGACACGCAACGCTGCGGCGATCTGCTGAGCTTGTAGCGAAGCCTCTGGGTTGTGAATCTGCGCAAGCTCTAGCCTAATCGACTCGCTTGGAGTAAATCGAGCATTGAATTTGTCTTTGCTGATAAACCATGCGGAAGGGTCTTCGAAAGCTGGCGCGCTGTCTTGCTGCGCTGCGAGTTCGTAAGTACCCGCAGCATAGTTAGCCGCCATAAATTCTGGCGTGGCAAGAATCGTGTTAATGACATTACCGTTTTCGTCTTTGATGTTGTATCGCATTATGTGAGCCTCTCGATGATTACTAAACCGTCGCCAGCTTTGCCGACTATTGCGGAGTTGGCGCCGCCGAAATTAGCCGCACCGCCTGTGCCGCCGCCCCATTGCGCTGTGCCGCTTACGCATGCGCTAAATGTCGTAGCCGTTACCGCGCCGCCCGAGCCACCAAAAAACGTATTCCCTGAAACTGGCCCCCAACCACCGCCGCCCATCGTGCCGCCAGAACCACCGCCCCAGCCTGGAGTCTCGCTACCGCCGCTGTTTTTCCCATTTGTGCCGCTGCCATAGGCCGAACGCATTGGGTCATTTGCGGAAAGCATCCACACGCCCGCCGCTGGATTAACAAAAGTTATAAGCCCTGCGCGATTCACCCCTGCCCCAAAAACGTCTGTCCCTGCTGTGTTTGCTGTACCTGCGCCGCCCGTACCACCGCCGCCGCCAGATGACCCGTTCGTGGTACTCCCCGCGCCACCCGCACCGCCCAAACCGCCACCGCCGCCCGCACACGCCGCCGCCGCCGGTGGAGTTGCCGCGCCACCCGCAAAAGTACCGAAAGGACTACCGCAGCACCCGCCGCCGCCAGCGCCACCGCCTGATGAATAGACGACCGAACCACCCGCGCCGCCTGTGTTGTTTAAGACGTTGCCGCCCGATGCTGTACCGCCAGCGCCGCCCGATGCTGTGCCAGTCGTAGCGGTTGTGCCAAATGCGCCGCCGTTGGCCGTCATTGTGGTTAAGCCCGCGCCTGATACAGAGGTTGCCCCACCCGCCGACCCATCGCCCCGATTGCCGTTTGTTCTTGTATGCGCCGCACCACCCGCGCCGATTGTGATATTAAGAACAGTGCCAGCGTTTAGCAGTTGCTCAGTCTCACAATACCCACCGCCACCCCCGCCCGATGCAGCGGAACCGCTACCTAAACACATAGCGCCGCCGCTGCCGCCAGCACCGATTGCTTGGATGCGATAGATGCCCGTGACTGGCACTGTGAATGTGCCGGACACCGCAAAAAACATTGCGGAATATCGGATGCTTCGATTTGCAAATTGTGATGCTGTGCTCATGTTTCTCTCCTTATCTCAATGACCAGCCGAACGTCGCATCAACGTATTTCCACTCCCCCGCGAGGTATGGAATATCGACCGTGTAGTCCTCTGCCAGGCCCATGATGTTTGAGCCGTTACGCGCAAAGCTCACCGCTGTTAGGGTCGCTGGTGAACGAGCAAGTCGGAATGGAATCGTGTCGCCAACTGCTGGCGAACTGGGGAATGTCATCACCGCGTTGGCCGTCACGAAATAGTCGTTTGCGTTTGCGACCAGCGTCACGTTGCCCGTGACCGCGACGAGCGAATATTGCGGAGCCGGAGCGCCTGTCAACGCGATAGTCCAATCGGTGTATGTGCCGCTGCCTTTGCTCTGCGAAACCGCGATGCTCATCGCGCCAGTGCCAGAGTTGTAGGCAGTTATGGTGCCGAACATCTGTGTGGTCGCTGGTGCGCTTGTGCGCGAGATTGCAACGGGTTGTCCTACCGCCCACGCTTTGCCCGTCTGTGTCGTGAAGGCTTGAGCGCCAGTGGCGACTGTTAGAGACGTACTGCTAGTGCCATTAGTGCCTGGAGCGTTTACAGCGGTTACGGCACTCGCCGCAGCGTTGGTCGCGTTGGTATTGGCGACTGCTGAAATAGCGACAAGCTGCGCCAACGCCGGCACGAATCGCGTTCGATGTCCGCCGTTGCCGAGTCCGGTTGTTGGATTACTGTCGTCGGTGACGGTGCTGCCATCGCCGCCGGGTGCGTTAAATGTGACGGCTGCCATTAGACTCTCTCCTCAATTTCAAACTGCGTGTCCCATAAGTCAGGCAACGGCATAACGATAGGCGCTTGGTCAGTCAGACGCCCTAAAAAACTCATACGCTGCAAGTTGATTGTGTCGTCCGCGTCCCACACAAGCAGCACTTCTCGAGTGTTGCCAGCCTGCCGTTTGATCTCAAAAGCGTTTTGCATAACTTCGTCTTTTGAGATAGCCGCCACGGATAGCGTTGCGACGCGCTTGACGCTGCGGCGGTCAGCGTAGGTCGTGCCGCCAATAGACTCCTGTACCTCGGAACGGTCGCGGAGTCCGAGCGTTGCGCCTAGTAGCGCATTGCGCGTCGGTTGCCATGCGAGCGCCATGAACAAGCGACCGATCTGCACATAGCCGTTTGCGTTCGTTGTGTCGAAAAATTCAAAGCGCCACCACTGCGCAGCAATCGATGGAATTTTCACAATCAATGCCGTATTGATGCTTGCCAATTCTTCTGACGACGATTTCAGCGACCAAAATGAGTCACTTTCCCATTCGACGACGCCAACCGTGTAAACAGTCGGCCAGACATCTTGCAAGCCGCTG
Organism: Rhodocyclaceae bacterium; assembly: GCA_020247395.1. Classification (GTDB taxonomy): domain Bacteria; phylum Pseudomonadota; class Gammaproteobacteria; order Burkholderiales; family Usitatibacteraceae; genus UKL13-2. The sequence goes on along the minus strand of JADCJC010000116.1, from coordinate 33,532 downwards.
TCATAAATCGCTTCACCGTCGAGCCGCGTTGCAGCGGAATAGGCGCGAATACGATATTGAGCGTCGGTCGACAGGTTGTGCTTGTGGAACCCGATAACAGCAACGCCTCTCGGCTTGTCGAGCGTTTGCTCTATCAAAGTCGAAGACGCAAGCGCGTTCGTTGACCTTGCGACTGTGCCGAGAATCTCGTCTTGCAAAAACGAGAGCGGCAACGTGCTAACCCAAGAGCCACCGGAAAGAGTGCCTTTGTCTGCAATATTTGGAAAAGCGATGATGACGTTTGCCACGTTAGCCCCAGAGCGTCAAGTCGGCGCGGCCTTGATTAAGATAGACGACCAAGCCGATCAGTACAAACGATTTTCCAGAAGTGCAGCCAAATCTAGGTAACATGACATTGACAACCGCGCCAAGCGTCAGCAGCGCGAGCGTTGCCGCTGGTACGTCTACCGTCACCTTGAGCATGGTGCGGTCGGCCTTGTACAGCGATAACAGTCGATCGGCTTCGGTCTGCGCCGCCGATTGAACGTCCAGAAGCGTGTTAAACCGCAGCGTCGGCGCGTTCGTGTGCTTTGTCTTAATCGAAGCGTCCTCCGACGATACGCGCCGGAACTCTTGCGCGAGGTCAGCGCGTGACGCCTCTGCCGCGCCAACCGTTTCGGTCGTGCTTTGCGTTTTCCAATACCGCTGAAAATTCACCTCAACCCGCCAAGCTGGAACACCTGCACCACGATCTTGAGTCGCTTGTCGGTCAATGCTCATAATTTGCGCGTCTGTCAAAGACACGACTGGCGAGCCTGACGGCGCAGCAAGCCTAAACATTCGCAGCGAACCAAGCGCGTCTGTCCAGAAGGACGCGCCGATGCTCGCGGCGACCGCGTTCATGGCGTCCATTGCCGACTGAGTGCCATCGAGGTAATACCCGCACACAGCGCTATTGGCGGTATCGAGCGCGGTTACATCGCCAGCGTTGATATTTGCGTTCAAAATTCCCGCATCAAGCGCGATGCTCTTGAGAAGTTGCGCCGCAGTCCAGTTTGCCGCCGCGCCTGCTGCATCAACGTCCGCAGTTATTACTTTCGCCGCCGTTGAGCCGAGCCGGAAATATGCAGGCCCGCCAGCTGGCGCAAAGACGCGATACTGCCCCGCCGCTGGTGCGGTCGCTTCCATCGCTGCGATGCTGGCGTATGCAGCACCCGCTGTCAGCGCCGCACCTCCATCGAACACGCCCGAAATGACGGCCTCCTTGTCGCTCACTTGGTAAATCAACAGCGAGGTGTTCACGTACACGGGCGCGACTTTGCGACATCGCCCATAGACGCGAGGCTTGGGCTTGCCCTTCAAATCTGCGACGCCTTCCTGCCCCGCCGGTAGCGCGTTGTTGCCGAGATAAAAGGCCGTCTGCAACGGCTTCAACAAATCCGCTTGGCGGTCGGCAAACGTGATCGACACGCTCTTGTAGTTCGACTCGATAGCCGCTTGCTGCCCGACAAAGATCGTTGTCCACGCGGACGGATAAGCCGCGCCAAGCAAGCCGCGCCGAATCGTGATCGAACGACCGGACACGCCATCGGTCACCCAAGAGTCTAAGCCGCCGTCAATGTTGGCGAGTTCAAGATTGCCAAATCCTGCCTCACTCACGCCGAACGTGCTCGACGGTGAGATTGCGTTTATGCTGTAAACACCGCGCCCTAAGACTCTGGGTAAAAATGCCACGCTTGGCGGCGTGTCCGTTGGCGAAGTGATAAACGCGTCTGCGTCGGTCACATAGCGCGTTTTAGCGCTGGTTCCATCATGAAACCCCAACTCGACCGCGAGAATGGCTTGGTCAGAGAAGGCCATTTTATTGCGTCAGCTCTAAGACGGTTTTGGCTTTACGCTGCTCGCCAATCGTTGCCACGGCTGCAAGGCTGTTGGCTTGTGAGGTCGTTGCCGTTGCCGTTGTAGTCGTCGAGCGCACGACAGCAGCAAGCGCGGTCAGCAGCGCCGCGTTTGCCGCGTTCGTTGCCAATAACAGATTTCTAACTTCTTGGTTCAGTGAACCAACGCCATCGCGCACCGCTTCGGACGCATTTGCAATGCGAACGTAGACGACAGATTGCTCGGACAGAATTGTCCGCTGTTCGGCTTCCCATGCCTCGGTCATTGTGTTGAGGGCTTCTAATTCTTGAACATACTTGTCCTGCAAGTCGATCATCTGCGGTGTGAGTGACGACGCGAGACGATCAGCGGCCTCGGCAGTCGTTGTGGCTTGACTAAGCAACGCCGCCGCCGCTGCGTCCGCTGCGTCTGCCATGCCCTCAAAAGCCATCAGATCGCTTTGCACCTGACTAAATATCTGCGCGTATGCCCCAGTGCTTCCGTAAAAATCTTGAGCCAACGACAAATAACTCTGGGACGCACTTGCCAGCCCGCCAGCCGCATTCGCATCGCCGCCGCGAGCGCGAGACAGCAAGGACGCATATTGACCCGCCGCCGCGCCAAGTTGATCGCTTGGCGACATTGTTGAATAAGCTGACACGCCCAACGAACGGCCATAAGCCGCAACGCTGCGGAACGAATTAGCGAGTGCTTGGGTCTGCGCCGCAAGGTCGCGGTACGCTTGCGCTTGCAATCGCATCGCTGCCGCCGCATTGTCACGCGCTGCACTCGCCTCGCTCATGCGGTACTCATACTGCGCCCCTAACGCGTCACGAAGCCCACCAGCGGCTTGTAATCGCTGTCCGGTGGTATACCCTGCACTAAGCGACGTAATCAGCCCGGCGCGGGCCGTGTTGACGTTGCCCTGCATAAATGTCGAGTACCCCTGCGGGTCGCGTTGCCGCATGACGCTAGCAATCGTGGCGTTGTTCTGAGCGCGGAACCCTTGAAGCTGTTTGATCGTCTCCATTGCCGCATTGATCGCAGCCATCGCAGAACTCGCTTGCGTCACCTGAATTTTGGAAATTTCCTCTGCGGTCAGCCCCAAGTCTTCGAGCGAAGCCGTCATATTTTTAACCGACGCGTTCACGTCAACAAGTGCTGAGTAGTAAGCGTCTGCAACGCTCGCGCCGTCGATAAGCGCCTGCCATAACTTGCGCTGCTTTTCGTCGTTGAGGTCTAAGCTGTCCACCAAGTCGCGGAATCCCTGCCGCGTCGTCGGCAACGTACCGCCGAGGTCGGTAATCTGCTTCTTAAACGCATCGAACATTTTCTTGTTGCGTTCCTCTTGCGGAATAAACAGCTTTTCATAATTCCCGTATGCGTTCGATACCCGCGTCAGGGTTTGCGCTAGCGACTCCGTTTCAAGCTGCATCGCCTTGAGCGCGTCGAGCGTTAACCCCTTGATAGCGCCGCTGGAAAGCGTTTCAAGTACAACCGCCATTTCCCCGATGGACTTGATCAAATCCTCCGACTTGCCTGTGAAGCCGCCAATGAAGTCCGAGAAGTCTTTATCAAGGTCAGCGAAAACGGACTTGTACTTGATCTTTGTGAAATCAAGTAGCAGTTGCTCGCTGGCGGTGGGGTCGCCTTTTGGAAAGCTGAACTCGGTTCCCGTGGCACCATTGAGCCGCGCCGTCGCCGCCGCGATTTGCGCGGGTGTCATCTGCTTCGCAAGCAGCTTGTCTAGCCCGTCCGTGGCGCGTTGAACATTGCGAAACTCTTGATTCTGCGCGTCGTTGCCTTGCGCGTAGACAAAGCCCTGACGTCCGAACACGCTATCGCTAGCGTAGCCCTGTGCTTGGCTACCAAAACCAATTCGGTACTTCGGATTTTCGCCCTTGTCGCGGAAGGTGTTATAGAGCTGGTACGCTGCAAGCGCCGCAGCAATGTATGGGCCAGCCGCAGCAAGAGAGCCAGCAATGGTTGACCCGGCTGTGGCCGCACCGCCTCCAAGCGCCGCGCCGGTGAGTGTCGGCCCCTGCAGTGCACCCGTCGCCCCGCCGAGAAAATTGCTCACCACATTTCCAGCACCAAAAATATTTGCGATTCCAGTCGATACGCCGTTTGTGATTGTCGTTGCCAGATTTGAGAAGCCGCTGAAAAGGTTACCAAGCCCACTGAGTCCATTGGCACTGTTCGCGCTGCCTGTGCCGCCAGAAAATAGGTTGCCAAAATTGAAGCCGCTTTGTCCGGTCAGCAGCCCCGTAATCTGCACAATGAACGGCTTGGCCACTAGCTGATACAGCGCGTTTTTTAAGCCGTTTTTGATGTAGTCACCGAATGACTTTGCGCCGTTGAGCGCGGCCTTAAAACCGCCGTCAACGATGTCGTACATCGACTTGAATTCATCTTGCGCGGCCTTAATCGCTTCTTGACCGTCTGCGAGTTGCTGCGCTAACGCTGGAAGGTCTTTCTTGGCTTGGTCGGCAAGGTTAATAAGGCGCGTGATTGCTTCGCTGCTCGCATCTTCCGGCAACTCTGAGATTGCTTTGCGCAACGCGAGGTCGATCTTGCGAACTTCATTCGCCGCCGCAATTGCTTGTTTCGACTGACCGAGCAGCGAAATTTCAAACTCCAGCCGCTGCTTTTCGTTGGCGAACGAACCCGCAACGGCGTCGTATTGCTTCTCAACGGCCTCCATTGCCTTGACCCATGTTTCATAGGCTTTTGCAATATCTTTTCCGTAGTCCGTAACTTTGACCGCAACCTCTTTTTGCTTCTCAATAATTCCCAGCCCGGACGAGTCGAGTTTGGCGCGCGTGTCGTTTCCCGAGGCGGCAATCTTTTGTTGTTGCTCGATAAACTTCGCGCTGAGTTTGTCGGTGAATTTTTCACCGCTAAAAATGTCTTTGATGTTGTCGCCAAGCGAGCCAAAAATGACGCGGGTGCGCTCGCTGCTTCCCTGCATCGTCTTCTGTGCTTCTGAAAATTTGCCAGACGCAAGCTGGCTGATAGCCGTACCCACCGACGAGAAATTATCGACCGCCGCCGCGACAAAAGCGCCGATGGTTTCGCCAATGCTCTTGACCATGCGAGCGAGGATTTGGAAGACGTCGATTACGGCACCAACAGCAAACGCCGCTTTCGTTCCCCAATCGGTCAGTGTGCCGTCCTTCGCTAAATTCTTGATACCATTGTTCGCGTTGTTGTTTTCTTTAACAAGGTCAGCAAATGCGCTTGTGAATGCCGAGACAGCCGGAATCATTGCGCCAGCAATCGCGTTTTTGCTGCCAATTAACGCCACTTCTAGGCGTTTCTGCGCCTTGCCGTACTCGTCGGCCTCTGCCGCCTGCTTCGATGTCACAGTCGCGTTTATTTCGCCAAACTCAGCCATATCCTTCAACAGAGGCAACATCTTTTCGCCGCCCTTACCAAATATCGCCTGTGCGTATGCGGCCTTGTCAGCGTTGTCTTGATAGCCGTTGAGCGCCTTTGAGACGTCCTGCATAACGTCCGCAGAGGCACGAAGGTTTCCGTTAGCGTCACGCGCAGAGATACCGAGCCGCCCGAGCGCGTCGCCAGCTTTGCTCGTTTCTTTTTCGGTGCCGAGCAAGCCCCGCGACATTTTCGACAATGCGCCAGTAACCTCGCCAAACTCGGCGCCGGAAAGTTTGGCTTGTTGCTTCAAGATTGATAGCGCCTCGACGCTGCCAAGCCCTGAGTCGGCAAGGTCGTCAAGTTCGCCGCGCACCTTTGCCACATCGTCGATGATTTTGGCGAAGCCCAGGACGCCCAACGCACCGGCCAATCCCATGATCGCGCCGTGTGCGTTCGTAAATCCTTTTGTCGCGTTGCTGACAAAGCCGTCGACTTCCTTGGTCGCCTTGCCGAGATCGCCCGTGAACTTCGCCATGTCCGCATAAAGTTCAACGCCCAGCCGCCCAAGTAATCCGTCTGCCATCTTAGCCGCCTTTGCCGAGTAGCATTGCCATCAACCGAGCGCGTTTCTCGCTGCGAGAAATTTTGACCGCCCGTTCTGCTTCGTCTGCGAGTTGCTTCTGTCGCGCCGTCTCGTCGCGCTTGTCCTGTGCAGCCTTTACCGCGTTTTCATAACTACGACCCCACGGGAAAAGATCGGCGGGGTGCGCCAATTTTTCGCCGTTCGATTTTGACGAATTGATTTTGAGCAGCGGGTACAGACTGGCGCGAAAGTCCTCTGCCTGTGACCCAAACGGCTCATAGAGTGAGAACGAGCGCCATTGAAGGAACTCATGCGCTGTGATGCGGTTGCCTAGCTCCTCGACCGTACAGCCGAGTTGCAAGGCGAGCCGAAACATAAACATAAGCTCCGCGTCCTCAATCAGTTTTTTGTTGCTGCGTCTACGCTCTTAGCGCTCATGCCGTTCGCGTCCATCACCGCCTTCGACAGTTCATCGATTACTGCCGCATCTTCTTGTTGCAGCGCTTCAACGTCCTCCTGCGTGAATACAGCGTTTGCGTCGGCGTCACATACACCTTGCGTGACCAAGAAAAGTTGTCCCTGCAAATTTGCAGCGGCCTTGTCAGCGTCGCTCGCGTTGTCACCGGCTTTAGGTGCGTTCGCAATAAACGCATTGCGTTCTGCCAGGGTAAATCGGCGGACGCATAACTCGGTGATTTCTGGCTTCGACTTCAAAGCGCCGATGGGCACGATCCGCGCCAATTTGGTTGCAAAGAATTTGTCTTTAAGGCTCGTGTTGCTCATTAGATTTTTCTCCTAAAAATTGACTTGCTACATACGAAAAAAGCCCGAGGAACCCTTAAAAGGGCGCCACGGGCTTTTCGGTTTGAAAAGCGCGGAATGTCTGCGCGGTTTCTAGTTGGTGTAAATCTCCAAGCCGTTGGTACACTTGAATTGCACCTGCGCCGAAACGGGCTGATCGACGCCGAGACTAAACTCAGTGATCGACTGAACAAATCCGAGCGCGCAGATGTGAAAGAAAGCCGATTGCAACGTTGCGGTCGTGTCAGGGTTGGGCACCTTGATATAGATAGGGATAGTTGTTCGCGCCTTCTGCACTGTACGCAGATACTTGAAGGTTGCGTCACGCAAGGACGGAACCATCGTGAACGACAGGCTAGGACTATCGGGCAGGCCCGCGACATATTCCTTGCTGACCGAGGTTAGAGTCGTGACGTCAATCGTGTTGTTGGCCGAACCGCCTGACGATGCCGTTTGAAAAGCGTCCGCACCCGCAACTGCTGTCAGTGTCCACGGACGGAACGTGCCCGCAGTCAGGGCAGAGCGCCCCGTTCCATCTTCACCAAACAGCGTGAAGCTTGTGCCGCTGGGTGCGGTAACGATAAAAGCGCGGCTTGCAAGTTGCGCTTGACCAGTCGAAGAGGTACAGACTACCAAATCACCCGCAACTGTCGTGTTGGTTGCCGTGATAACCACCGGATTCGCAGCGGTGCCAGCCGTTGCTGTAATGGCAGTGCCTTGAGTTTGTCCAAACTGGACGGTGGAGCCTTGGGCGTTAAATGCTGGACTTGGCATGGTGATTACTCCGCTTCGTTAGGTTGCGTGATTTGTTTGGGAAACTGTCGGGAAATCGGCGCGGGATCGTCTTCGACAAGCGCAAGATCGCCCGATTTAATGTGCGAGTCGATTTGGTGTGGGAGTAGGTTTGTCACGGTCTGCCCCGCGAGGTAGGTTCCGAAATCCCGAATGACGACGACTTTGCTCATCTGCTGCGCTCCCGTATTGATAATGACAATTTGGCGGTGTCGGCCTTGCGCTTGATAACGGCACTACGCCAGCGGGTCGTAGCTGGTGATTTGGTACTCGACCACCCGTGCAAATAGCAGCGAATCATCGGACGGCAAATCGAACCCCGCCCCAAGCGGCCGACACTGCAGCGTTCGTGAAGCATTTGCGGCTGCCATCGCCTCGCGGAGTGCTTTTGCCTTAGTCGCCAGATTGATTGCACGACGCGCCAAGATCGTGAACTGCACACGTGCCGTTGTGTAGCGGGAGAACTCCGTTAGCGTATTGGCCGGGTCATCGCTTCCCACGATGCTGAAAACACAATAGTCTGTAGCGGTGTCGGCCTGTTCGTCTGCTTCGATATAGAACAGCCTGCCCGCACCGAATACTGGCGTGACGACGCTGACAATGGTTTCCTCAAGTGTTGCCACAATCAGCCCCTAAGATTTTCAAAAATGCGCTTTGTCAGCTCGTCGCGGATGGCCTCGATGGCCTTGCGCTTGTTGGCTTCATACGCGGGGCGCATAAACGGACGGGCTGCGACAAACTTTGCGCCCTGATCTTTCAAACTGTTGCGAGTTGCGTCGCGCCGACGCTTGCCACCTTTTACCGCGCCGCTTTTTTTGGTACGCGCCAAGTGTCCGAATTCAACCCAAGTCCAGTAAAACGCGTCCCTGTCTGCGGTGATGCGAACCTTCCCGCCTTTCGTGCTGCGGGTTTTAGGTCGATAGACCTTCCCGCGCTTGACGGAGACGAAAAAGCTAATTCGTTCCATCGTCGACATTTCGCGCATCCAACGCGAATAGATTGCGCGCTTTAACGTGCCGGTCTGAATCTCAGGGTTGCCCTTGGTAACGTTTTCGATTGCGGCGTCACGTATCACTCGCGCACCCGCAGCAACCGCGCCTCGCGCATGTTTAAGAGCGACGTTTGCGGTGAGTTTATTCAGCGCATCATTCAACTCTTTAAGACCCGTCACTCGGATGGCGTCAGACATGATTCCCCTCGATGCAAGTAATTTCGAGATATTCCCCGCGCTCGTCAGGGTTGCGTATGCCGGTAATCGCAAGTTGTCGCGCACCGTAAAAAAGTCTCATGTCCGGCGTGACGTCGCTGCGGTAGCGAATCGTGACTCGATGCGACAGCTTCTGTTGATTTGCGAGCGCGGCGAAGCTCTCGGAAGCACGAACCGGCGCAACGTGCGCCCACACAGCGCCGTTTGCAATCTCAGTCCATGTCAGAATTTTTTGGTTCAGCGCATCGCGTGACGCCGACTGCGAGCGAATGCTAATGCGCTTGTCGAGCCTTCCGGCAGGCACGTTCACTATCCAATCCTTTGCACAGTAATCGGGTCGAGAATCGAATCCAAGAACGGATGCGGCTTAATCGTCGCGTCGACCGTCGCCCCTCGATTGCGGTAAGCGTCTTCAATAACTAGAAGCATCCAGTCTTTAACGCACTCAGGCACCGCTGCCGCAGCGCCGTACCCCGCGACGTATTGAACTCGAACGGCGTTGATCTGCTGATAAGTTGATGGCCACGATTTGCCGTAAGCAGGCGCGATAAAGCCGGTCGTTCCAAAATTATCGAGAATATAGTCGGCTGCGTTTATGGTTTGCTCGACGCCGGTAGAGTCAAGATACTTGACGTCCGTAATTGAAATGACCGGAGAGCGCACTAGCTCGATTAGCGTCGGAAACGCATCAAGCCTCACGCCCCACGTTTGAGTAATAAATGCGCGCGAGGTCATGTGCTCCGCGCGTTGTCGCGCGCTCTTAATCAAGCGATTAAGTAAAGCGTCTTCAAGCGCGCCGATGCTCGAATCTTGCCGAATATGCAGCTTCACTTCATCAAGCGTGGCCGGCTCAGTTGCAGGCGCAGTAATTAGAAAGGTCGTCATTCGTTTTCTCTCGCGTCATGCGCAACCGCTAAGGGGTTGACGCTCTGCATTTATAGATGGCGCGCGCTCGATTCGGATAACAGTGCTGCGCATTCTTCGCTGCACAATAAAAAAGCCCCGACCATTTAGGCGCGGGGCTTTTTCTCAAGCGTCTTTGTCTATGCTTGTGCGGGTTCCGAAGCTAATGACTTTGCGTATTCAACTGCGCCGTCAGAATCATCTGCAAACCCGTTTGCCTTCAACGATTCTGCGACTGCGACCGACACGACGAGAATTTCGCCATGTTTGCCTGCTACGCAATCCGAAAGCAGCACGACTTCGACAGCATCTTTCTTTTGATCTTTCGCCATCGCAACCCCCTATTAAGTTGCGCTGTTGGCGTAGAACTTCACAGCACCGCCGACGTCGATAAAGTTGCCACCCGTGCGCATGAACGCGACGAAACCGACTTGACCTAGCAGCGTAAATGCGCTGTCGGTCATCCGGAACAGAGTCAGGTCCATTACGTCACGAATGACGTATTGCGATAGGTGACCAAAGCCGATTGACTTGGCGTTTGCAGCCATCACTGGCATGTACTGGTCGATAGTGATTGGACGACCCAACAAGCGATCTGGCGCGCCGCCGTGAACGCCGACTTCGTAGCCCGGCACAAAGATCGGACGGCCTTGCGTATCTTTGATGCGACGAATCGCACCAAGCGTGGCGTCGTTCATGATGTAGCCGCAGTCGGGCATCGCGCGGTACACAGGGTCAACTGAGTGCTCCAAGAAAACCAAGTCATCATAAGTGACGCTGGTCGTTTGGCCTGACGTGCCCGTGCGACCCGTCGTCGCTGCGACAGACAAGCCGCGCGGCTGACCAGTGCCGGTGCCGATTTGGTAGTGCTTGTTGGTAATCCGGCCTAGGCGCATCGCAAGCAACGTGCGGACATACGACTCGATGTCGATGAAGGAGTCTTGGATTAATTCAAACGGCAGCGCGATACGCTTTGACGAATACTTGTACACGTCCAGTGCAATATTTGCAAAGGTCGTCTCGCCCAGCGTAGCGGTGGTGTTCTGACCAACGATCTCGCCTTCTTCTGCGGTTGGATCGGTGGTTGGGAAGTTCATTGTCGCGCCGGTTGCGGTGCGGATGACTTTGGCGGCCTGCCGCATTCCGCCATACGCTTTCATGGCGATTTCAAGCTCACGATAGTACTCAATCGCAACCGTGAAGCCACCTTCCGAGTTCGTGGTAGTGGACATCGCGTTGCGAATGTCCGGGGTCTGACGCGCGGCCATGCGTGCGCGGTCTTCAGCTTGCATGTGCGCAATGCCGCCTGACAAGAATGCGCGCATTGCACGCGATTCATCAGACTGGCTATTGCCGCGACCGGCTTGAACAGCGGCGTTGAGCGCAATATCTTGTTGTGCAGCCTCGTCGCCGTCAAATGCTGCCGCGACCAAGCGATTTTCACGGGCAATTTCAGCGTCGATGGATTCGACTTCATTCAACAGCGCGTCTAGCGCACTGGCATCTGCGCCGGTCATGCGAACATCGGCAGAATACTTGTTGTTAATCGCGTGCGCTTCTTTCGCTTTCGCGTCGCGCTGCGCTCTGAGTTGAATTAATTTTGCTGACATTCTTGGCTCCTAGTGATTCGCTTGCGCGTTGATAATTCGTGTGCGGCGGGAAAGAAACTGCTGCCTTTCGCTTGATACTTCGTCCGCTGTTGGCTTCGGCTCTGGCGTCGGTTCCGCTTTTGGTTCCGGCGCGTTTGCATAAGCCGAGAGGTTCCATTTGTTGACTTGGGCTTTGATAACGGGCGAAACCTCGTCAATAAATTTGGCGCTTAATGCCTCTTCTGCCGTCATCCACGTTTCAGCGTCCATCAGGCCGAGCATTGCGTCCGCGTTTGCGCCAGTTTTGGCCGCATATGCTTGCGCAATCAGCCCGTCGGCCTTGTCTAGCAGGTCGGCCATTTCGAGAAAGTCGTTGGTGTTTCCCATCGCCATCGTCCAAACGCGATGCACCATCCATAGCCCACCGGACGCCATCACGATCTTGTCGGCGGCGCACGCAATAACGGTGGCCGCGCTGGCACAGGTGCCGTCAACATAGACAGTGACGTCGCCTTCAAAGTCTCGGATGGCTTGCGCGATGGCTTGTGCGGCGAACACGTCGCCGCCGCCGCTGTTGATTCGGAGCGCCAACTTGGGCGACTTGGACTGCCGGATTAACGGCACCAACTCTTGTGCGGATACGCCGCCGAACCAGTCGGCCTCAACTGCCGTCGAGACAATGGCGTCATAGATATACAGGGTCTCTTCGTCGTCGCTGACTTGCGCAACAAGCGGCTTACGCTCGCCACGGTTGTCCATCAACAGCTTAAGTAATTGTTTCGGCATTGCCGCCACCAGTTGACTTGATGGGCAGACTATCGCGGCGCGCGGTTGGCGCTTGATAACGACAGACTATGCTGGCAGCGGGTCCGGCTCGGCAGGGTCAGACGGCGCGGGCAACGCCGTTGCCTTCTTAATATCGTCCCCGCCGTCGATTGGCGGGAGATTCTTGATCTTGCGAACTTCGTTGATGGTCATCCAAGCATCTTCACCCGCGCGGCCTAGCGCAACGCGGAGCGCTTCGTTTTCGGATTTCAGGTCGCCACGCTCAAGCGCCGCCACGTTGAACTCGGCAAAGAATCGCTCACGCAACGGCCAGAATTTGTAATTGATTTCTTGCTCAATTTTGCCAAGATGGCGCGACAGCGCGAATTTCACAAACCCGCGTCCCATGTTTTCGACGCCGGAACCCCACGAGGATGTTTTCTCGGTGTGCCCAATCATATGCGGTGGGACGCCGAAGAATCGGCAAATATCCTCAACCTGAAAACCTCTCGTCGCAATAAGCTGCGCATCTTCAGAAGTCATTGTGATTTTCTCAAGCGATAAGCCGCCAGTCAGAATGGCGGGAAGGTGCGAGTTCGACGCGCCTTGGTGTCGTTGTGCCCACGTCGTGCGAAGCGTCTTGATGGATTCGTCACTGAGTTTGCCTTCGGCCTTAAGCACCATATCGGGCCGCGCGCCGTTGCCAAAAAATCGGGCGCTGTATTCTTCTGCCGCAAGCGCGGTGCCTATGCCTTGTCTGGCGGCGTGCTGGACAACCGACATCGAGCGTTTGCCGTCAAAACCGACCGACGGGAAGTGCAGCATGTCGATACCGGACAACGTGCGCTGATTCCCGTTTTCGTCTGTAATCCGATAGTAAAGCTGACGATCAATAGACGACTGCGTAACCTCAACGCGACTCGGATGGTAAGGCCATAGCCCGCGAATCTCAGCACTGTTGGGGCGGCGCTGAATCTCGACAAACGCATCGCCGTGAAGCAAGATAGACGCTGCGATGTACTCGTACATCGTCGCTGCGCTCATGTTTGGATTTGGGCGCTCGTTCAGCAGCCACCATACGGGATGATCGACACGTTTCCGATTGTCCGTCGTGCGCTCGTAGATTGGCAGCGAACAGCTTGCAATAGCTCCGCCGATGAGCGCAACACACGCGTATACGGCAGACACAGCCATGGCGGTCGATTCGTTGACCGCTACGCCCGCGTAACTGGTTTGCCATCCGTACATATCGGAAAGCTCTTGCAGCGTTTTGTTGGTCGTGATTGCGTTGTCGTTGCGCAGCGCCTGCCTTTGCTCACGCCACGCGTTCAGAATCACTGAGCCGGATTGACTCACGCGCTCCTTGTTGTACCAATTTGCGGCTTGCTTCATAGCACAATAATCCCCGGTTCGGCTTCCTTGTCGGCACCTTCGAGCGCCAAGCCCACCGCCATCACAAGGGCAACCAATCCGTCGATGCGCCCTTTGGAGTTGCGTTTGGTGAATCGGCGGTTTTCTTGAGCGTCCATTTCGGTGACCGCAGACGCGGCGGCAAATGTTAATGCTGGGTTTTTACAGACTGTGAGTGCCCCCATTGATAACAGCCGTTCCGTCTCCGCGATGCTGTGCGGCATCCACAATCCGCCCGGCTTGGCGTTCCCGTCTTTGTCCTTGTAGGCCGCTGATTTGTAGAAGCCCTGGCCGTGGGGAACCAGCTCTATTTCGCAACCAATAGCGTCAAGCTCTTTTTCGAGATACTTGATCTTGTACGCGTCAAACGCGACGCGACGCAGCCCGGTTTCTTGCTGAATATCGGCAAGCGCTTGGGCAACGTAGGCAAAGTCCACGGCTCGCCCAGGCGTGGCAATCACGTGCTCTTCGTTGACCCACACGTCATACGGCACGCGGTCGGTTTTGGCTCGCTCGATCAGGGTATCGGCGGGAGTCCAAAAATAGACTTTTCCGGCGAATTTGTCCCCGTCGCGCCACACCAGCGACAGCGCGGTTAAATCCTTGGTGCCTGACAGGTCAATCGCGCCAACCGGTTCTACATCGGGCGGCTCAAAGTATTCCGGCTCAATCTCGGCCCTTCGCCAGATGTCGCCGTCAATCCACGGGTTTTCAGCGTCAACCCACTGGCAAAAATTCAATCGGCGCACGATGGAAGCCTTCGCAGGCATGCCCTTGGCTTCGCCGACTTGGCCGCGCAAATACTTGAGTGTGACCGATACACCTAGCAGCGGATTGGCCTTTGCCCAGCACGATTCATCTTCAAATGGGTCATCGCCCTCATCGAGGTCGGTAATAAATCCAAACCACGTATCGTTTTTGACTTGGCCAGTCACAACGCGCTTTGTGTATTCGTGATGCTGGTAGCACACGGTTGTGCGGTCTACGCCACTGTTGGTGATTTCCACGATCATGGGATTGCTGCGCCCTTTGAAACCGGCGCGGAGCATGTCGATCACCAGCGCGTTCTTATGCTCGTGTACCTCATCTACCAGCGCAATGTGCGGGCGCGGGCCGGATTGACCGTCGTCGGCAGAAATCGGCCGAAACCATGAGCCAGATTTTCGATGTCCCAAGTTCCAGACGGGTGTGCCTCCTGACTTGGCAATCTGCGCCGACAGCAGCGGCGAGAGTTCCACCATCGCCACGGCATCACGAAACAGAATTTGCGCCTGCTCTTTTTTTGTGGCGGCAGCGTAGATTTCAGCCCGGGGTTCGTCGTCTGCAATTAGGCCATACAGCCCAATTCCAGCCGCTAGGGGCGATTTTCCGTTCCCCTTTGCCATCTCGATATAGGCCGTCTGAAAACGACGGCTTAAATCGGCGTTACGCCAGCCGAACAAGTTGCCCAGGATAAACGCTTGGCACGGTTGCAGCTTGAACGGCGCACCCTCGTGCTCGCCGCCGTTGAGCCGGAGTACGTTTTCAAAGAATCGGTAAACGCGGCCGGCGTGATCGAGCGACCAAACGAGTCGGTCTTTCGCCGGCCGCTTGAGGTCGGCCAAGTGCCGAGAACAAGCCGCTCGAACACTTGGCCCTGCAATGATCTTTCCAGCGGCGACTTGTTCGGCATAGTCCGTCGCACGGTCAACCGGCGAGCGCTTTTTCGAGGTCGTCTTCGTCGTCGGCATTTGGGTCTATCGAAACGCGAGCGCGGGAGCTGGGGGTGAAGCCCATTTCGCTTGCGGCCTTCATCATAATGACGGCCTGTTTATTGATGATGCCAACGTATGCAGATTGCTGGTTCATGCCATTTGGCGTCACCTGTGTCAGCGGAAGTGCAACCAGCTTATCAAGTTCAGCCTGCGCAATGATCGCCTTCTGCCAGATGTCACGCGACACCACCCACACTGCCAACACGTCTCGATCTAGCTTTTTCAACAATCCCTTCGGAGCATTGGCAATCGCGTAATTCCACACCTCGCGTTGCGACTCGCTGAAAAAGTCTGGATGCTCCGCAAGATCGCCCACCGGCTTAGGCTCACGTGTCCGGCCTTTTCCGTTCTTCGAGCCGCTTACGATGTGCAAGTGCGTCGGTATTGGTTTTCTGCCCTTCATGTTGTAAAACCCCCTAAACCTAAAATCAGATTTCTAAAAACGACTGCCCACGTTCGATGTTAGCGCCCACTGTCCAGACTTTCGACGCCCCCTCCCCATCGATGTGACGGGTCAAGCGGCAGCCCATCTTTCGTGCAGCCACGCACGACGCCGCCCTTCTCTTCGGCCTGCTTGACGCTGTCGTGATGCAGCTTGCAAAGCGATTGCAGGTTCTCCGAATCGTAGAACAGCGACGTGTCGCCTCGATGCGCCTTGATGTGGTCGACGACGGTTGCGACGGTGCGATAGCCCTGTTGCTTGCAAATGGCGCAAAGAGGATCGCCGGACAGATGCAGCGCACGTAATCGCTTCCAGTGCGCGGTAGCGTAGAGCCGCTGGTATTCATTGCGCTGCATCGCCGTTGACCGTTTGACCCACCAGCTTCAGCATGCCCAAACGCCGCGCGGTTGCCATGCAACGCGCTCGCGCTTCCACCACTTCCGGCGCATTCGGATCGCACTTTTCAGAACCGCCAACCATTGTGCCAATAAGCGGGTTGGTGACGGGGCGCGGGTTAGCCTTGCGCGCCTCTTCGCAAAAGCCGATGAACGTCGGCAATGTTGGCGGCCAATCACCGCCGTGCCAAATCATCATCTTGAGCGCATCACCAATCGTTTCGCCACGAAACTCAGCCAACTCAACTGCCCAATGCGCCTTGACTTTCGTCAGGTCAACGTCTTTCCAAAGATCGATAAACCGAGCGCCGTAGGTTGCGCCCATCACCTGAAAAAGCCGCTCAATCCAATCGATTGGCAGCACCTTCGATTGCTTGTCGCTGCGCTGCAACGAGGGCTGGTTCTGGCTTGGATTGGCCGGTGAGCTCTGCATACGCTCGCTTGCGATCATCATGGACGTTTGCTCTGGTGTGGTTGCGGGGTTTGGTGGTTAAGTTGCCAAGCTCGGATGCGTCTCGCCTTCGGCCTTCGACGGTAGCGAGAACGTAGGCAAACGACGCTTTGCCACGGCCTTTTGCCTCGATTGCCGCGTCGCGGAATTCATCGGGTGTTGCACCGGCTTTGCAGAGTGCGATCATCTTCGCGTGAGATGGATTGACACGCTCAATGCCAGCTTTGCGAATTTCGATGCAAGCCTGAGCCTCCAAGGACGGGGACGAGTTATCCACAACCCCAACAGTGGTTGATAAATCACTCTCATTCCTAAGGGATTCAGGATTCAGTGAATCAGGATTCAGTGAATCAGACGGATTCGCCTGAGTCTTATCTAAGTTTTGTCTAAGATTTGTCTGAGACTTATCTAGGTTTACTTTTAGGCCGGTCTGAGACCTTGGTATCGTGGAAGGCTTCTCCAAATGGTGCGGATGCTGGTGTTTTAGGAATTTGCACACGTGCAAAAACCTAGATTCGCCCACCGTGTACCGATCAATTAGCCCGTGTTCATCGAGTTCATCAAGGCACCGATTAACATCCACATCGTCGCCAGGGAACAGCTCCATCTTGATCCGCTTAGGGCGATCCTCTAGGTATCCTTCTCGGTCGGCCAACGTCCACAGACCGATAAACAGCAAGCGCGCCTCAAGGCTGCACTCAACCAGTTCTGGATTCTTGAAGAAGCTCGGTTTGATATTTCTAGCACGCGCCATTTTTTTCCTTAACCCTATTCCAGCACACTCCGCAGAAGTACAAGAACGTCTTTTTTTCGGAATAAAAACATTTACTGTTGGCGATCCGAGCGCAATCGATCACCTCTTCCAAATCCAAGCGTTCGTTAAACATTCGAATCGACTCCAACCACTGCTTCGAAATGCCGTTAATGCCAGCGTCATCGATAAGGGTGTTCGCTACTTGCCATACATCCCTTTCGATACGGTCGCGCTGCTGTTGTAAGACGTCTCGATAACCTTTCAACTGCTTTTCACGTTCGGCAATTTCCTTAGCCTTTTCCCGTAAGCTCTGCGGCACTAAAGTTAACGAAACATTGGACTTCCCAAAATTGCACGCTGCGCACGCGGTGATCAAATTGCTAACGGTGTTGGTTCCACCTTTCGATACCGGAACAATGTGATCGACATGCAAAATCGCCGATGGCGGGTGACCGCCGCAATACTGGCAAGTAAATCCATCCCTCTTAAAAATCTCGAATCGCGTTCGAGTGCTAATCGCCTTCCTTTTAGTCGCCAAAACCAAGCCTTTCATCAAGCCAACTAAAGGGGCCGCAGCATGTGACCAAGGGCTTGAATCTTGATCGCCAGCCTTGCAAAGCTGTTGCTGCGGGGTACTTCAAAACGGTTGTGCTGGCAACTGACCAGCCACTTTCAAATGCTTCGCCGACTTCGGCGGGCGTGACGGTTGTAATACCGGACACGCATCCATCGCCACGAACAACACGCCAATGGCGTCTGCATCGTTATCCGTTTGCGGCTGAAACCCGACGCGCTTACACGCCTCAATCACCTCTTCCTTTTTTGCCGCACCGTTTCCCGTGAAACGTTTTTTCCAAGTGCCGACGCCAATCGCTTCCACTTCAATCTGGTGGTGATCGCCAAACATCTCGACGATGGCCCTGAAAGCGCCATAGGCGTGAGCAGCATCGGTGCCAAGGTGACGGCGCACATCTTCAACCACAATGCGCCGAATGTCAGGGTTCGCAGCTTTCAGATCGACCAGCCACCGCCGGAAATTCGTCCACCGTTTCCCTGGCTGTTCGCTTTTTTTGATTGCAAACGAGACCGTGCCATGTTCGACGCGGCCAGTCGCACGACGAAGCGCATAGCCGGTCTTGGTGCCGAGGTCTAGGGCAAGGGTGGCATAGGTCATATCTTGCGGCCTCCAGTCGCCTCATACGCTTTACACTTCTCGATGCAACGGGTTCGCGTCCGCTTGCAGAATGGCGGTTGCTCAGTCGGCCCTGCGGCATCGCAATGAATGCACGGCAGGCAGAAATACCAAGTCGGCAAATTCATTCCGCACCACCTTGCGGCGGAATCTCTCCAGCGCGAATCGACGCCAACAACGCGTCGAGGTCTTCCAAAAAACCCGATTCAGGAAACGGATCACGATAGCTGCCGATGTAGATCGCGTTTGCTGGCACCTTCCGGCGCGGGAGCGTGCCCTCAAACGTGCGGCGCGTCGTGATATGCCGTTCCGATGGCAGCCAATACAGCATCAATTCTTGCCGCTGAAATAGCGATGCCCGAAAAATATTGCCAAGCCGCAGACGCTCCGCTTGCGTCAACGGTGCGCCCATGTCCGACATCAACGCACGGCGCACATGCTGGGCCGTTGCGGGGTCGGTGCGTGATAGCTCTGCCAACAACGCCAAAGCACGGCCAACGGCGCGGCGCACCAACGACAGCGGCGCAACCGTCACACCGTCCTGCGGCGCGTCGGGAATGTTGTCAAATCGCATCTGGCGCATATCGACCATCACAATGCCATCCTGATGCCGAGAAACGCGTCCATCGGTGATTGCTTCACCAGCGGCATCAACCGGGCGGACTTGCGCTTTGGGGCCGCAGCCATAACCGGCAACTCAACTTTCGGAACCGCCGACATGATCTGACGCACCGGCTCACCACGGTGAATGCAATTGGCAATAGAATTGCGCCCGCCGTGATACGGCAGCGGCCCATCCGTGCCTGTTGTGAAGTACCGATACCGCCGCCCGTGCGTTGAGCCATCGCAAAAATGCACGATGTGCCCGCCTTCATTTTCCAAGTGTGCCAGCGCGCGGCAAGCGGCAATGTGCGACAGCGGCGGCAAACCGAGCGCAATGCGGGGCGCGTTCAGCCGTGCCAAAACCTCGCTGGAGGTTGCACCAGTCTTGCCAAAGGCTTTCACGATGGCCCATATCTCAAACTTGCGGGTCACTTTTGGCTGAGTCATTTTCATTCGACCCCCGACCAATCCAACACCGGAGCCTTCGCACGGCGCGCAATTTCCGGCATCGCCATGCGGTTCAAAAACTGATACTCGTCCGGGTCAACGCACATAAGGCGCGCCGAAACCACTTTCAAGCCGACCGCTGCGAGCATGGCTGCAAAATCGCCTAAATGTTCGGTTTTGAGGCGCGAAATCTTTGATTCAGAGAGCCCTGTTTTTTCGGCCAATTCGACGCCGGTTGCATCGCTTGCAACGGCCTGCAACACCGTCGATTGGATTTTTCTAGCCCTTGCAAGCGCGTCGTCTGAAAGTGTCGTCATGGCGCTTACCTACCGACCACGAAACAACAAAGAAAAAACCCGCGAGAACCATTCACGGGTAAAAACCACCTTGCTTATAGGGGTGAGAGAGCCCCAATCCGGCGCGAAGGTGGGCGAGGAAAACACAAAAAGGGTGGGGTTCGCGGTCATGTCAGAATCTGGCTTCCAAACTGTCAACCAACAAAAAAGGAACCCCAATGGACAAAACAGACCTTGCGCGCTGGCGCTTCCCGACCGAATGGGAAATGGACATCATCAAGGACAGCCATGGGAAAAATGGGCTCATGGTCACTTTTTCGCTTGTCCACCACACCGCCACCGGGCCATCGGCACCGGAAACAATTCCGATGATTCTGGACGCGGCATCCATAGAGCGGCTGGCTTATGGCTTAAGCACCGCTCTAGCGAAAATCCGCGCAAACAAAAAGGCATAAACAAACCCGTGGATTGGCGGGCGTTTTCAGGCATAAATGCCTCAAGATGCACGGCTGGCGTGGCGTTTTGCATCACGCGGCCTTTTGTTCGGCCAGCTCGGGCCATATGCGGTGCCAGTCGTCTGGGCGCAAGTGTTGGCGAGTAACTGCGCCATTGGTAGCGGTTTCAATATCAATGCAACGACCGGCCGGCACAGGCCTGTCACCGGTCGCCCATTGGTGAACAGTCGGCGGCTTTACGCCGATAAGCGCCGCCAGCCGAGACTGGCTACCGCAAATTTCAGCGGCTTGCTTAATTGCTGCGCGTGTCATTGCAAACCTTTCTGCGTGGTCAATGGCGCAAGTATAAGGCATTGCCTTTACAAATGCAAGCCATTGCCTAAACTTTGTTGTGCAAAGGAAAATTAGGCAATGCTTACAGGGAAAGACTTAGGAGATGCGTTGCAAGAGGCGATGCGGCGCAAAGGGGTGTCGCAAGCTGTAGTTGCACGCTATTTCGGCGTGAAAGCGCCGTCAGTTTCTGACTGGATAAAGTTCGGTCGGATAGATAAACGACACCTTGAGCGCCTATTTGATTTTTTTTCGGACGTTTGCGATATGGCGTTCTGGGGTTTGACCGGACCTCTTGGCGGAGTTGTGGCGCCAAACGTAGACCAAGAGCGGACGGCCTACAACGCGTCTTCCGACAGATATGTTTACGTACCCGTGTACAACGTGCGCGGCAGCATGGGGAACGGCAGCGCCTATCACCACGAAGAAATTGAGGGCAAACACTCCTATTCACAAGCGTGGCTGCTTGAAGAAGCGCTAGACGTCAAAAATTTGGTGCGCATGAAAGGCGAAGGCGATTCCATGCTCCCAACCATTGCGGACGGTGATACCCTTCTCATAAATTTGGCGGAAAAAAAGATCGGCGGTCGAGTGTATGCGTTTCGTGTAGGTGACGAAATCAGGGTCAAACGGTTGTTTCGACAGCTGGATGGTCGCGTCAGAGTCGTAAGCGACAATCCTGACAAGAACCTTTATCCTGACGAGTATTTATCTATTGACGATCAACCAGAGGTCATCGGCAGGGTGCGAGACCGTAGTGGGAAAAACGGACTTTAAATACTGAAAAGGTTTGTCAATGGCTCTGAAACCATGCAGGGAATGCAAGGCCCAGGTAAGCGATAGCGCAAAGGTTTGTCCGTCGTGCGGCATTAAAAATCCCGTAAAGAAAACATCGCTTTTGGCCGTTTTGGTCGCGTCAATTTTTGCTGTTGGCGTTGTCACCGCACTAGTTGGGCAAACTGATCGCGCCTCTGCCCCGCCACCACCGCCACCGCCGCAAAAAACACAAGCGGAAATTGAAAAAGAAAAGAAACGCACAGCATTGATTCAAATGGCCGCAGTCGGCGCACTTTCCTTAAAAAACTCCGCAAAAGACCCGGCGACATTCGACATTACGAAAGTCCATCTTCCCGAAGATGGTGCGGTTTGCTATGAATATCGCGCCAAAAACAGCTTTGGCGCAATATTGCCAGGGCAGGCCATATTGACGCCAAAATCAAAGTTGCTTGTAAAAGAGGCCGATGGCAATACGTTTGTGAACGCGTGGAACTCATCATGCACAAAGCGCGGTGAAAATCTGACTGAATTTATCCGCAGGTCTAGCGTTTTAAACTAGCCCCCAACCTTCAGCACAACCCGTTTCGGCGGGTTTTTTTACGACAAGCGCAAAAATATAAGGCATTGCCTATTGACAAGCATAAAGGCATTGCCTTATATTCTCCCTATCGCCCCATCGGGCATATGGAGGTCACATGCAATCCAGAGCACAGCCGGTCACCGAGACCACCCCAGCAGCAATCCCGCTTTCTACCATCGCCCGAGCCGATCTTCTGGCCATTGGCACCCGCATTGGCGACGACATCTTTGTGGGCATCACCCGCAGCGGCACCGAAGGCGCAGGCGACATTGCGCTTTACCTAAACCTGCTTCTGCACGAAAACGCGCCGTGGGATAAGGCCAAAGCACTGGCCGCTGCTCTGGCCACCAACGATCACCCCGTTGGCACATACAGCCTACCTACCCGCAAAGAGCAGGCCCTACTGTTCGCCAATGCGGCTGAACACTTTGAGGCCGCGTGGTATTGGTCTGGTGAGCAGTACTCGGCGAACTACGCCTGGATGCAGAACTTCAGCTACGGCTACCAGGTCAGCTGTCACAAGGACGACGGCGGCCGAGTCCGCGCCGTCCGCAGATTAGTCATTCAGTAATTTAGTTATTTGAATGATGAAAATACCATCCAAAGACCGTATCGACGCCATCATTGCGTGGGCCTGCACCATCGGCCTGATCGTGTTGTTCTGCTTACCGGCGGTGCAGGCATGAGCGCCGGAGACTTCGACGCCCGTGCCGTCAATGCCGCCGCTGCGGTCATCCGCGCCAATACCGGCGTCGACGTCCGTCCGGTCGCCAATGAATTGCGCGGCGCACTTTCCCGCGACGAGCGCGAGTTTCTTGAGCGTCGGCTGACCGAAATCCGCTATCCCGCCGCCGTGGCCAAGCGTGAAAGCGCACGGCTTGCTGCTATCGCAAAAGAGATCGCCACCGAGCCGGATTGGTTTATCAGCGATTGCTTGTGCCAAGACGATGACCAGTTTGAGGCGCTCAAAAACGCGCTGGTGGCGCATTTCAAAGGTGATGCCCGCGTTACAGCAGAAGTGATCGGCCGGATTGTGATCGGCGCGTTTGCTGGGCGGGGTGCGGCGTGAACGACCTTAGCCAACCTATCAACACCGGCGAAACTGGCGCGGGCAGTGACCGCACCAAATACATCGGCGGATCAGATGTGGCCGCCATCATGGGTGTATCGCCGTGGCGAACGCCGGTGCAAGTCTGGGAAGACAAAACCGGAAGGCGCACTGCCGATGCTCGTGATGTTGAACAACGCAGCAAAGCGAAGCTGTTTAGTCGCGGCCATCGTTGGGAGCAACCGGCATTCGAAATGCTGGTCGATGAGCTGGAGGCGCGTGGCCACACGGTTGAGGCTGTGGCGACGTCTCAGCGCTATCAAGACGCCGACCTGCCGTTTCTGGCTTGCGAGATCGACCGCGAGATTCTGCTAGACGGCGAACACGTCAACGTCGAAATCAAAACCGTGCATGCGTTTGCTTCCAAGAAGTGGGGCGAGATGGACACCGACGAAGTGCCTATCGAGTACGCCGCGCAAGTGATGCACGGGCTAGGCATCACCAAGCGTCGCCTGTGTGTTGTTGGTTGCTTGATCGGTGCGGACAACCTGGTGCCGTACTTCGTTGAACGCGATGACGAAACCATTGCCGCCATGCGCGCCAAGTGCACTGAGTTCTGGACGATTCACGTCGAAGGCGACACGCCGCCAGACCCTCTGAATTTTCAGGACCTGTCGATCTTGTTCCCAATCGACAACGGGTTGACCAAACAGGCCACACCCGAGATTCAGCAAAAGATCGCTGAACTCGCGCGCCTGAAGCGGATTTTGAAAAGCACCGGCGATGAGGCTGATGAACTGGAGTTTCAGATTCAGGCATTCATGGAACCCGCCGCCGCGCTGATGGACGGCGAGAAGAAGCTCTGCACATGGAAGACGCAAGAAACCAAGCGATTCGACCAGAAGGCATTCAGCGCTGAGCACCCAGAGCAATTTGAGAAATACAAGCGCATCACCATGAGCCGGGTTTTCAGGCTTGCCACTAAGTAGGAGTTTTCACATGAGTACATCCGCACTAAAAGCAGTTGCAACCGGTCAGGAGCAAAAGAAACCCGCCAATTTTCCCGCAATGCTCGAAGCGTATAAAGGGGAGATTGCGCGGGCGCTGCCGAAACACCTAAACCCCGACACGATGATGCGCGTTGCGCTAACGTGTTTTCGCATGAATGCCAAACTTGCCGAATGCCAACCGGCCAGCGTGTTTGCCAGCGTCATTCAGGCGTCGCAGCTGGGCCTGCGCCCAGGCATGCTAGGCGAGTGCTTTCTGATTCCTTACAAGGATCAATGCACTCTCCAAATCGGATACCAAGGAATGCTTGAGTTGGCGCGCCGCAGCGGCTTGGTCGAAAGCATCGGCGCATACCTTGTTCACGAAAAAGACGATTACGAAGTTCAATTTGGCACCGAGCCGGGCGTGAAACACATCCCGTACATCGAGGGCGACGCCGGTGAAGTCAAATTTGGTTATGCGGTCGCCAAGCTGAAGGGCGGCGGTACTCACGTCGAAGTGATGACGCTGGCGGAAATTAAGAAAATCCGCGACCGTTCGCAGAACGTGCAGAACGCCAAGAAGTGGGACAAGAAAACACCTTGGGATACCGACTTTGACGAGATGGCGCGCAAGACGCTGATTCGACGCATCTGCAAGTACCTACCGAAGTCAAACGAACTCGCCACGGCACTGAACCTCAACGATGCCGGTGATCGTGGCGCACAAGCGCTGAAT
Source organism: Rhodocyclaceae bacterium (assembly GCA_020247395.1). Classification (GTDB taxonomy): domain Bacteria; phylum Pseudomonadota; class Gammaproteobacteria; order Burkholderiales; family Usitatibacteraceae; genus UKL13-2. Next base: position 8,995 of record JADCJC010000116.1, on the reverse strand, counting down.
GTGCAAGATGCAATCAACAACACTTTCGTGCCACCAGCAATCGACGGCGAATCAGAGCGTGTTGACACCGCCACCGGCGAAATCACCCCCGCAGAATCGCCACAAGCCCCGCCAAGCGCACAACCGGCGACGGATGCACCGGACATCCCCGCGCTGTATCAAGAGGCCCTAGCCGCCGCCAAAAAAGGCAATGACCTCTCACTTGATCTTGCGCGGGATTTGCCGGACGACATGGCCGCCGAGATTCGTGCCGAGTTTGACGCGGCGACGGCGAAGAAAGAGAAAGGGGCCAAGTGATGCGACTCGAAATCGAACTGACCCAAATCAAAGCGCTAGTGCTTGATGTTAACCCGCGCAAGGAAGGCAAAGAGAAAGAGGTGTTGGCTTGTGACATCAAGTGTGAAGTGGGCTTGACCAACGACGCACTTGCCGTCTTCTCGCCGACGCTCAAGTCGTTTCTGTTCGACACTTCCGGCATGACGGACTTGGCCGGTGATTTGATGGTGCGCTACCCATCCTTGAAATTGCCGCTGCATTGGGACGCAGAGCTTGTTGGAGCGCACGTCAAGATTGTGGGAGAGGGTGGCAAGCCAATCACCTTCCCGGAGGCGCTGCTGCACAAATTCACCATCGCGCCGCAAAACGGTGGCACCGTGATTATTGGGTTCACGGTTAGCGTGTACCCGGACGCATCGCAGCTTGGCCGTGCCAGCGAGCTTATCGGCATGACCACGATCATCAGCGTGGAGCCGCCGGAATTGCCAGAAATGCAGAAAGCAGCGTAAGGCAATGACCGCCACTCTCACGTCAATCTCGCATTACCACACTCCTGCGCGGGGCCAGCAATCGGCCCGTGTGTTGGGGTACATCGCCGACCATCCACGATGCACCCGGCAGGAAATCAGCGTCGGCACCGGGCTGCCAATCAATTGCATCTGCGGTCGCGTCCGTGAGTTGCTGGATTGCGCGGCCATTGAAGAGTGCGGGAAAAAGGAATGCTCCGTCACACACAACAACGTCAGCGTACTACGCGTGGTGCCACTACAACGGGAGTTATTTGCAGCATGATCGACTACGCCCACATCCACACGCGAACCATTGTCATGTCACCGCGCGAGTTCTGGTCGCTGCTAGTGGCCGCATCTATTGCCTGCATGATCGCCGGCGTATTGGCCTGCGGCCTCTTTGTGCTACTGGTGCTTGACCCGCTGCGCACCGCAAACACCGCGCAGGCCGTCAGCAGCGCCTACGCCAAGGGCGCGATGGTCAAGATTGCTGCATCGAAAGCTAGGTGCCAACAGTGGGAATTGAAATCGAGAAAGGCGGTGTGTGATGACTGACGTTAAAGAACGACCGATTCTCTTTTCCGCGCCGATGGTTCAAGCGATATTTGACGGGCGGAAGGTAATGACGCGGCGAGTGGTGAAGCTGCGCGACAAAGATTTGCACGATGCGTCAGCCTACTTGAACGGCGGAAGTGCAGCCGTGGCACTAGGGCATGGCGTCGGCGGCATAGTCGAGTGGCGAGAGCAAGACGGTCAGTGGTTTGGTTTGTCCGGCTATACCACCGTAGCAAATATTGACTGTCCCTACGGTCAAGTAGGCGACCGGCTATGGGTGCGTGAGACGTTTCAACCGTTTTTTGCTGACGGCGTTGATTACTGCGACGTCGATTGGAAAACCGGCAAAGGCTACAAGATTGGCTATCCAGCTACCGATGGTATTGGCGAGTTCATCGACCTTGACGACAACATTTCGCAAGCCTGCAAACCATCTATCCACATGCCCCGCTGGGCTTGCCGCATTGAATTGGAAGTAACCGGTGTTCGCGTCGAGAGATTGCAGGACATCAGCGAGGCTGATGCGATAGCCGAGGGCATCCCCGAGCGCGGCACATATCCGCCCGAGAGCGATCCTGACGACATTCTCCGACGCGACTTTCAGGAGCTATGGGAATCCATAAATGGGCGCGAATCGTGGACGCTGAATCCTTGGGTTTGGGTGATTTCGTTTCGACGAGTCAAACAATGAGTAACGATAAGGCAACACTAACCAAACGGCTAAACGGGTTGGCCGAAGTGCTAACGGGAACGACCAATTACTCCAAGTACGCGCATACGGCCTATGAGGCAAGCGCCAAAATGAGCCTAGCCATTGTAGAAAGAGGCAAGGCCGGAATAATCTCCCGCGCCAAGCCAATCCCGCAGCCGGAGACGCCATGACCATCACCAGCGCAGCCAAGACGTGAAACCCCGCGCCGTCCGTCCGCTCGACCAAGTGCCAACCCTCACCATCGAGGAGGCTGCACTTTACTTGGGCGTCAGCACCTCACAATTCCGCGCACTCGCCCCGGTGTGCGGCCTTGTGCCGCAAAAAATCATGGGGCGTATTATGTACCGGCGCGGGGATTTAGACCGCTACGTGGAGGCACAATGGCAGGGTATCGAAAGCGCGCAAGCGCAGGCACAGAATATTGGGAGATCACATGGCGCGAACACGGCAAGACGCGCACGCAATCCCTCGGGCCTGTCGCCCGATTGCGCGAAGCCGAAGTCAGAGAAATCACCCGCCGCAAAAGTCGTGAGCTTGCCATTGCCGAGCACAGCGGCGCACGAATACAGCACAGCTTCGCCGCCTTTTGTGGTGACTACTTGAGCTGGCACGCCACCGAATACCGCGCCAGCCACCAGCGCGTGGCGCAGATCGTTGAGCAGCATTTGCTTGACCACTTCACCGGCGCGATCGATTGCATCACGCAGATCGACGTTGAGCGATACAAACACGCCCGCACCCATGCCGATGCCGCACCAGGCACCGTCACCAAAGAGCTGCGCACGTTGAAGGCAATACTCAACCGCGCCCACCAGCTGGGCATGATCGCCATCAACCCCGCCGCACTGGTGCGTGCGCCAAAGTCACTGAACCATCGCAAAGGCTTTGCCTTTTTTAGCACCGCCGATCTCGCGTGTATATACAACACCGGCACCATCGAGCCGTGGCACAAGTACGCATGGATGCTCTACGCTGGCACCGGCGCACGGCGGCAGGAGCTGCTGAACCTCAAATGGGCAGACGTTGACGATCGCACCATACACCTGATCAGCACCGGCGAAGAGCGCACCAAAAGTGGCGAAGGCCGCGACGTACCGATCAGCACGGGTGCGCGTGAGGCGCTGGCCTACTTTCGCACGTGGGATGGCAAAAGTGACCTGTACGTGCTGCCACGGGTCCACGCATCCAGCCTCTCGCGCGTTGCTGCTCGGTGCATCCGCCGGGCCGGGCTCAAAGGTAGCCTGCACACCTTTCGGCACACGTTTCTCAGCCACTTGGCCGCAGATCCACGCATCCCTATTGTGGCTATCAAAACATGGGCAGGGCACAGCACCATCCGAGTGACAGAGCAATACATGCACATGCGCGAAAGCGCGAGTGATGACATTTTGAGAGAGCTAAAACTATGACCAAACCTTTGCCGATAATTTGCCGATTTTCTATAGCACTCTATGGCGCAATATGGCATTTGACGCAAAAAAACAAACGGCCTGCCCGAAGGCAAGCCGTTGTTTTTGCTGCGTATTGCTGGCGTCCCCACGGGGATTCGAACCCCGGTTACCGCCGTGAAAGGGCGATGTCCTAGGCCTCTAGACGATGGGGACGGAATCGTCATACTACAGTGCCGCAAATTCTGTGGTGGAGATAAGCAGGATCGAACTGCTGACCTCTTGCATGCCATGCAAGCGCTCTCCCAGCTGAGCTATACCCCCTTGGAAAGACCATGATTATAGCCAGAAGGACGTGCACTTGCAAAACTCAGAAAAACAGCCCGGAAAAACAGCCGAAATCAGGCTGCGCGCAAATTCGCGCGCTCGAGCCTAGCGAGGACTTCCTCCCGACCAAGCACTTCGATCACAGCATCCACGCCAGGCGTCTGCGTCTGCCCCGTCAGCAACACCCGCAAAGGCATCATCAACTGCGGCATTTTTAAGCCAAATTGGGCAACTTCAGCCTTAATCGCCGCACTAACGTCGGCTTTGGTCCAGCCGATATGCGCGAGTTTTCCCGCCAACGAGACAACGGCCGGCTTTGCAGCGTCCGACAAGTGCTGCGCCAGCAGGCCCGCCTCAACTTGGGGGCGGGCGTAGAAATAGTGCGCTTGAGCCGCCATCTCAACCAGTGTAGGCGCGCGGTCGCGCAACAACTCAGCGACCCTCACTACATCAGGCCCTGCCGCGGGATCCAAGCCCGCCTTGAGAAGGAACGGGCGGAGCATTCCGCCTAGCGTATCGCCATGCATCTGCTTAATGTATTCGTGGTTCAGCCAATTCAGTTTCTCGGTGTTGAATTGCGCCGCCGAAGGGGTAATGTGGTCCAGATCAAACCACTCACAAAACTGCGCCATCGAGAACACTTCGTCGTCACCGTGTGACCAGCCGAGTCGCGCGAGGTAGTTCAGTACGGCGTCGCGCACGTAGCCGTTTGCCGGATATTCCATCACCGAGACAGCGCCGTGGCGTTTTGATAGTTTTTGTCCATCGTCCCCAAGAATCATCGACAGATGTGCATACACGGGGACCTTCGCCCCAAGCGCCTGCAAGATATTGATCTGACGGGGGGTGTTGTTGACATGATCATCACCGCGGATGACATGGGTAATCTTCATATCCCAATCATCGACACAGACACAAAAATTATATGTGGGCGTGCCGTCGGCCCGGGCAATGACGAGGTCATCGAGTTCCGCGTTGGCAATTTCAATGCGCCCTTTGACCGCATCCTCCCACGCCACCACGCCCTCCTCGGGGTTGCGGAAGCGCACGACCGGCTGAACACCTGCCGGGATCGGCGGCAGGGTTTTTCCCGGCTCCGGACGCCATGTTCCATCGTAGCGCGGCTTATGTCCGCGGGCACGCTGCGCTTCACGCAACTGATCCAGCTCAGCCGCCGACATATAACAATGGTATGCAGTACCGGCCGCCAACATCGTGTCGATAGCCTCCTTATATCGGGACATCCGGCGCATCTGATAGAACGGACCTTCGTCCGGCGTCAAACCCAGCCACTGCATGCCATCAAGAATGGCTTGAACTGCCTCGGGTGTGGAACGCTCCACATCCGTATCCTCAATACGTAAAATGAAGGTGCCACCGTAGCGCCGGGCAAATGCCCACGCATACAGCGCAGTGCGAGCACCACCAATATGGAGGTAGCCGGTAGGGCTGGGAGCAAAACGGGAGCGGATGGTCATTTAGGGTAGATGGAAGAAAGAGAGCTAACGAGTGCACGACGGCTCTTCACCGTCGCCGCGTAAGACGATTGCGGATGGCGTAGCGAGCGACCTAAGGGCGAGGCCGCAGCGCAGTGCGCGACGCAACCGTATGGGGCAATACGGTGAGAGCAAACAAGCGAGAACGACGCCATTAGGTTGCGCAGTAGCCAGATGCTACATCTTTGGCAGCGTCACGCCCTTCTGACCCTGATACTTGCCACCGCGATCCTTGTAAGAAGTCTCGCAGACTTCATCACTTTCAAAGAACAGCACTTGTGCCACGCCTTCGTTGGCATAGATTTTTGCGGGCAACGGCGTTGTATTCGAAAACTCCAGCGTAACATAGCCTTCCCACTCCGGCTCAAACGGCGTGACGTTTACAATGATGCCGCACCGCGCGTAGGTCGACTTACCCAAACAGACGGTCAACACATTGCGCGGGATCCGAAAATACTCAACCGTACGCGCCAACGCAAACGAATTCGGTGGAATGATACAAAAATCCGCATTCACATTAACGAATGAATTCGGATCAAAATTTTTGGGGTCAACAATCGTCGAGTTGATATTGGTGAAGAGCTTAAATTCACTCGAGCATCGAATGTCGTAGCCGTAGCTCGACGTGCCGTAGCTGACAATACGTTTGCCGTCAGCTTCTCGAACCTGCCCCGCCTCGAACGGTTCGATCATGCCGTGCGCTTCCGCCATGCGCCGAATCCACTTGTCGCTCTTGATGCTCATTGCGTGTTGTCTTTCGATTCTATGTTTAGGAAACCAAGCACCATTCTAGCAAGCGCCGGGATCAAGCCGTTCCGGAGTAAAGCACCAGGCTGACCTCCGCACCATTGTCACGAACCGTCACCAACTGCTGGTACTCGGCGGACTCATGCCAGCGAATCGCCGCGGCTTCATCGTCGAACCGCACTACAACAATCAGCTGGCTGCCAGAGCTTACTTCGGAGATGGGGCCACCGTACCTACTGCCGCGCAACAAGACTTCCCCGCCATACACCTTAATAGTCGCGCCAACTTGGCTGAGATATTGCTGCCAAATTTCGACATTCGTGACCTGGATTGTTCCAACGTAGTAGGAGGGCATCGCTAGCGCTCATACGGTGGATCAGGTTGGCCCGCATAGTAGTGAATTACCCGCTGAAATTGCACAATACGGTCCCTCCCCGGAAACTTGGCGACATGGTTGAGCAGTAACTGCGTTGATCGGCGGTATTCGCCCATGTTGTACAACGCCAGCGCCAAAAAAATATCGAACTCTGGCGCGTCGGGATACTCCACGCCGCCACGCTCCAGCGTTCGCACTGCGTCGGCATACTGTTCGACACAGCGGTAAGAACTACCGAGCCCCAACAATGCACCGCAGCGGTCCGCGCCGGAAAGTCCTAGCTCTAAAGCCCGCTCGTAAAATGGAATTGCCTCTGCTTCAAGCCCCTGCGGGTCGTAGGTGCGCGCGATTTCGTAATTCAGTCTCGCATCCATCGGCACAATTCTCAGAAGATCGAGCAAAATCGCCAGTGCAACCGTATGCTGCCCCGACTTACGCAGCGCAATGGCTCGATCGATGTCGGCGGATGGGTCGTGCGACATGTCGACCACAGCGCTCAGGTGTTTTGAATGACGATCTTGGGGAAAATCGCCGAGCGATCCTGCGACTGTTTGGCAATCTTGGCGGCGCATTTTCGCGCAATGGACTTGTAGATTAATGATGCGGGCCCGTCGGGTTCCGATACAACGGTAGGCTTGCCACTGTCTGCCATCACCCGAATCTTGGTATCTAGGGGCAGTGAGCCCAACAACTCGACGTTGTAATCCGACGCCATTCGGCGACCACCGCCTTCACCAAAGATGTGTTCGGTATGTCCGCAGTTCGAACAAGTATGCATTGCCATGTTTTCAACAATACCGATGATCGGCACACCCACTTTTTCAAACATCTTCAAACCCTTGCGCGCGTCAAGCAGCGCAATATCTTGCGGCGTCGTGACAATCACTGCGCCGGTGACGGGCACTTTTTGCGCCAAGGTGAGTTGGATATCACCGGTTCCTGGCGGTAGATCAATCACTAGGTAATCGAGATTGTTCCAGCGTGTCTCGTTTAACAATTGTTCTAGCGCCTGCGTGACCATCGGACCGCGCCATACCATCGGCGTTTCAGGGTCGATAAGAAAGCCCACACTCATCGCCTGGATGCCGTGGCCTTCCATCGCCTCCATTGTTTTGCCATCCTTCGACTGCGGGCGGCCGGTGATTCCCAACATCGTTGGCTGCGACGGCCCGTAGATATCGGCATCCAACATTCCCACGACGGCACCTTCTGCGGCCAGCGCCAGCGCCAGATTCGCCGCTGTTGTCGACTTGCCGACGCCGCCCTTGCCCGAAGCCACTGCGATAATGTTCTTTATGTTTGGGTTGAGCTTGACCCCACGCTGCGCACTGTGTGAGACGATGCGCGAATACACATTTGCCGCAACATGTTCCACGCCGTCGATCTTCATCAGACGATCCACCACCTGCTTGCGAATAGACTCGATCACGCTTTTAGCAGGGTATCCTAGTGCGATCTCCAGCGCAATCTTGCCACCCTGAATTACGATGTTCTTAGCGGCCTTGCCTTCGACGTAGTTTTGGTCGGTGACCGGATCGATCAGCTCGCGAAGTGCATTAAGAATTTGTTCGTTCGTGATACTCATGTGTTTTCCTCAAATTCGAGTCGTTATTTTATCGGCTTTGCCGCTCTGACATACGATGTACTTGGTATCTTTAACGGATTAGGCTTGATACAATCACACTGCCTAAGCAATTATTGCGTGACCTCGGGGGACGTTGCACATTTAGTGCCCAACGCGTTGTTGAATTACTGCGCGCGAATACCGCGCCAAGCGCATTACATTTGCTCTTTTGTCATCTGCTTTTCGTCATCTGCTTTTCGTCATCTGCCCTTCGTGATTTACCTCTCCTGATCTAACTGCCCAGTACATGCAACGCAAACTCTTCGTCACCACGGCCCTTCCCTATGCTAATGGCGGGTTTCACATTGGCCATATGATGGAGTACATCCAAGCCGATATTTGGGTACGATTCCAGCGCATGCAGGGGCACCAAGTGCATTTTGTTTGTGCTGACGATACGCATGGCGCACCGATCATGCTGAACGCCGAAAAACAGGGGATCACGCCTGAGGCGCTGGTAGCAAAAGTCGCCGCCGAGCACATTGCACAGTGGCCGCAATTTCATATCAGCTTCGACTTCTGGCACTCAACCCACTCTGCGGAAAACGTCGAATTAGCGCAGGCAATTTATAAGGCGCTGAAAGCCAACAAACTGATCGCGTCCCGCGAGATCGAGCAGTTCTTTGACCCCGTCAAAGAGATGTTTCTCGCCGATCGATTCATCAAAGGCGAGTGCCCGAAGTGCAGCGCGAAGGATCAGTACGGCGACTCTTGCGAAGTATGTGGCGCAGTGTATTCCCCCGCAGAGTTAAAAAATCCCTACTCAGTGCTCACCGGTGCTACGCCGGTGTTGAAAAAATCAGAACACCTGTTCTTCAAGTTATCCGACAAACGCTGCGTTAACTTTCTGCAGAAATGGGTTGAAGAAACACCGTTGCAGCCGGAAGTAAAAAACAAACTCGCCGAGTGGCTAGCAGTGGACCCTGAAACTGGCTTGAGAAGTTTGAACGACTGGGATATCTCGCGCGACGCACCTTACTTTGGG
>JADCJC010000115.1 GCA_020247395.1 Rhodocyclaceae bacterium | reverse complement strand
GGTCGCGCGGGGGTTGTATTTGGGGGCGGGGGTGGGGATGGCGACGGTGATACCGGTATTGTCCGTTTCGACTCACTAGGCGACGCGTTTGTATCGCGGTCAGTATTGGTTACGCCGCCGCTCCTTATACCGGCCACCGTCGCACCCGCGACTGGAGTCGGGTCTTGTGCCGAAGTCGAATCGACTGTACTACCGGCGGTGGCCGTGGCAGACGGTAGCGCGGGGAGCAGCGTAGGCTGGACCACCACATCTTTTTCAGCAGGTCGTCCGCCGTCGGCGAGATGAGGCCTGACAAACTGCCACCAGTACCACACTACTGCAGCCAAACAAGCCACCAACAGGGCGGCAATGATGGCTCTTGAGGTCGGCGTCGCAAGAGACTCACTACCCGCCTGAAACGCGACAGGTGCCGCCAGCCCAGTTGGTGCCAAGACGGGCGTCGCAGACAGAGCATGTGCATCAGTATGAGTGCGTTCGAGCACCCGTAAGGCAGCCTCGGTGTCAACACCCACCGCTTTCGCGTAATTACGAACAAAACCACGCAAAAATGTACCTGACGGCAGTAGTTCGTATTGGCCGCGTTCGAGCGCATCAACTTGTTTGACACTCATGCGCAAGCGATTGGCAACCTCGGCGGTAGAAAGTCCGGCGAGCACGCGGCCCGCACCCAGCAACTCACCAACCGATTGCGGGTCATGCAGCTCAGCTTCCGGATTGGTCAAGACAAACCCGCCGGCCGTATGGTCGCGTGGAGCGGCGTCGTTGATCGACTTGGCGTCACTCTGAACCATTTAATGTGTAAGCCCCGAAATAGCGTCGCGTGTCTGGACTGAATCAGGGAAACGGCGGCGCAGCTGGGAGAGGTAGCCGGCCTCGCCATTGCGGTCACCGGTAGCGCGAGCGATCCGCACACCGAGTAACAACGCATTGGCATCAGGATCGCGCACTGACTTCGTGTAGCGTGCGAAAACTAGGTCGGCCTCTTTGGTGCGGCCCTGTGCGTAGGAAAGGTCAGCGAGTTCATACAGTGCTGCGGCAAATTCAGGCGCACGCTGCAACGCAGCGCGTAAATTGATCTCGGCAGCCTTCATGTCGCCAGCTTTACGCGCACACACGCCAGCGTTATACAAGGCTCGGTGCGGTGTAGTGTACAGCGGGTTGCGGATCGCCCGCTCAAAGTATGGCAGCGAGCGTTGCGCGTTTTGCCGTTGGCAGATGAACCAGCCGAAGTTGTTGAGGAAGTCGGACTCATTTGGTGCAAGACGGATGGCTTGTTCAAACGACGCCTGCGCCTTACCGTCCTCGCGTAGCTCCATGTAAATCAACGCCAGCATGTTGTGGGCCGGCGCGTAAGACGATTGGGCGGCGACGGACTGCTTGGCCGCTTCCAAAGCCACCGACAGCAATCCCAGACGGTAGTATTCGGCCGCCCGCTCAGTATGGATCTGCGCGCGCTGCGTGGGGTCGGTCTTGCCAGCCATGTCGGCCTGCTTTTGTTCGGTGGTCGTTGTGGTGCTGCATGCCGACTGCAGTACCAGCAATACGATTAAGACCAGCACAGATACATAAAGATTCATAAGGTGCCGCCTTGATCGGTGGGTGCAATGTTAAACAGTCAAGCCCGCGTTCATTATCGGGATGGTGCGGATAGCCTTGCTGCTACCGAGCTTATTCTGCTGCGTTCGCTGTGTTTTGTCGACCACCTGACCGGCGAGTTGGCCACAGGCGGCATCAATGTCATCACCCCTTGTTTTCCGCACTGTGACAATCAGCCCGGCCTGCCGCAAAATGTCGCAAAAACGATGAATCGCATTATTGCTCGAGCGTGCGTAGGGTGCGTCTGGGAACGGGTTCCACGGGATTAAGTTAAATTTGCATTCGATGCCCGACACCAGCTTTACCAGTTCATGGGCATGCTGCACCGAGTCGTTCACGCCGTCGAGCATCACATACTCGAAGGTCACAAAATCACGCGGCGCGGCTTGCAGATAGTCTTTAATCGTGGCCAGTAACTCAGCCAACGGATACTTTTGGTTGATCGGCACGAGTACGTCGCGTAGCGCATCGTTGGACGCGTGCAACGACACCGCGAGTGCCACGGGACAACGTTCCTTCAAACGTTGCAAATTCGGCACCACGCCAGAAGTCGAAAGCGTGACACGACGACGCGACAGCCCATAGGCGTGGTCGTCGAGCATAATGTCCATCGCGCTGGTGACGTTGTCAAAATTTGCCAGCGGCTCACCCATGCCCATCATCACGATATTCGAGACGATGCGCTCGCCTTTCGGCGAGTTTGCCCAACCCGGACCCATCGCTTTGTTCGCCCACCACAGCTGGCCGATGATCTCAGCCGTCGTGAGGTTGCGGTTAAATCCTTGTTTACCGGTCGAGCAAAACGTGCAATCGAGTGCGCAACCAACTTGTGAAGACACACAAAGCGTGCCGCGATCACTCTCCGGAATGAACACCACCTCGATGCCGTTGCCGGTACCCACGTCGAGTAACCACTTGCGCGTACCGTCTTTGGAAGCCTGCTCAGTCATCAACTTCGGTGCTTGAATCACCGCGACTTGCGGCAGTTTTTCACGCAGCGACTTGGCGAGATCTGTCATGGCGTCGAAGTTATCCACGCCTGCTTGATGGATCCAGCGAAACACCTGTTTCGCCCGAAATGGCTTCTCCTCCAATTGGGCAAAAAAAGCCGTCATCTCCGGCAATGTCATGCCGAGCAGATTGGGTTTATCGCCGACGGCGGATTGGGGGACAGCCATAGATCAGTGAGTATGCGCCGCCTTAGCGGGACAACACATCCATGCCGGGGAAGAAAAAGCTGATTTCGTGCTTGGCGGTGTCGGGACCGTCGGAGCCGTGAACGGCGTTGGCGTCGATGGAATCGGCGAAGTCTGCACGAATGGTGCCTGGAGCGGCCTTCTTTGGGTCGGTCGCACCCATCAGATCACGATTCTTGGCAATGGCGTTGTCCCCCTCGAGTACCTGAATCATTACAGGACCCGAGATCATGAACGAAACCAAATCCTTGAAGAAAGGACGCTCCCGATGGATGCCGTAGAACTCTTCCGCCGTTTTCTGTGAGAGCTGCGTCATGCGCGCGGCAACAATCTTCAATCCCGCACCTTCAAAGCGTGAATAAATTTGACCGATCACGTTTTTCGCCACTGCGTCAGGTTTGATGATGGAAATTGTACGTTCGACCGCCATTTGAAACTCCGTAAAGATATAGACTTAAGTTGATGATTTTGCGAAGAAAAACGCTACTCCGCCCACGTTGGAAGTATACCACGGAGACGCTTTGCAGTTGCCACCCACGCGAGCGCCCACAATATGCAAGGCGCTTGGGTGTAACTAGGCTAAGGGCGACTAAAAGCAGGCGCGCAACTGGATGCGCCCCCATTGGCTCGGTGACGCAATTTGCGGTGCTTCTCCGCGAACCGACTGGCCAATGACATCCCGCATTACGTCGCGCACTCTGGCCGCGTCGACACCACCAAAACCAAGCGAAAACGTCCCGCCCGCGGCTTGCACCGCAACCGTTTTGCCGGTTGCGAACCACGCCAAAAATAACTTGCGAAAATCGTACTTACAACCCGAATAGAAGTGGTCAAAGTAAAGCCGCATCTTAGGTGCGGTCAACATGCGTTCGGCGACCAGATTCTGCATATTGCCGCTGGAGTCCACCCAAAAAGAAGCTAGCCCAAGCACTTCACGCGGCTGGCAGACGCGCAATCGCACTGCGCCGCACGGCTGTTGCTAATTTGCTGCTGGTCACCGCGTCGATGAGCCTTGCTGCGGGGCAAGCCAAATTTCAAGCGCCACCAAGCTTCAGCCCAACGCTGACTGCCATCGCGACAACGACTCCGGCTGTGTCAGGCCAATGCTTGGCTAGTACCGCCCCAGCACGAGCGTGCCTCGCCGCCGCCGGATCAGAAAATCGTGGCCACCCGCCTGATGCGGTTTATCCGTCGGTGCTCGCCTAAACAATTGTGCCGCCCAATCTTCAAGTTGGGACTGGGACGCAGTGTTGATACCCTGCCACTTCAGCCAGTAGTACAGGGCGTTAGTTTGGCGCGCCAGCGGCAGCTCATCGAGTGCCACGGCACTGGCCACCACCCCGTCCCACTGTAAATCGATCTTCGCCAGAGCTTCCATCATCGCTGCACTTTCCGCGGCGTGACGCGCGGCCCGTGTTAACGCGGCTCTGGCCTGCGGGAATCGCGCTTCAACAACCGGCAACAACTCATGGCGGATGAAATTTCTCGTGTAGCTGGTGTCGCTGTTGGATTCGTCGGTGATCCACGCGAGCTTGCGCTGCGCCGCATAGTCCTCGATGCTCCCGCGCGATTGGCCGATCAAAGGGCGCATTAGGCGTTGACCGCCGGGTAACTGACGCATCTCCCCCATGGCCGCCAGTCCGGCCAAGCCCGTACCTCGCAGCAACTGGTGAAGCACGGTTTCTGCCTGATCATCCGCGTGTTGCCCAGCGAGAATCGTCGCGGCGGGTTGCGCTTGCAAGGCCGCATATCGTGCGGTCCGCGCCGCCCCCTCGATTCCCTGCCCTTGGGTTTGGTTGCCGTCGAGTTGAATCCGGACCACTGTCAGGGGAATGTCGCGCGCATCACATTGCCGCTGGCAGAAGGCAACCCAGTCATCAGCGTTGGGGCTGAGTCCATGATGAACATGGGTCGCCGTCAGTTCAATGGCCGCGTCTGCGCTAAGCGCACCGGCGGACAATACGCGGTGCGCCGCGTCGAGCAGAACCATCGAATCAACACCGCCTGATAACGCGACTGTCACCCGCCCGGCAACTTCGTAACGACTCAAGCAATTGACGACTGCGAGCTCTATGGCCGTCATCGCAGCAGCGCCGACTATTGGTCGACTTCTTTGAACTTGCCGAGCTGAAGTAGTTTTTTCTGGCGCTCTTGTACAAGTTTTTCTGGCGTCAAGTCTTTGAGTTGTTTAAGTGACTCGGCAATCGCCTTTTTCACCGACGCGCCTACCGCCTGATGATCGCGATGCGCTCCACCAAGCGGCTCGCTCAATACCTTATCCACCAACCCCAACGCTTTCAATTTGGGGGCGGTAATGTTCAGCGCTTCCGCAGCGTCTTGCGCTTTGGCTTGATCTTTCCACAGAATCGCCGCGCAACCTTCGGGTGTAATCACCGAGTATGTCGAATACTGCAACATGTAGGTGATGTCGCCCACAGCAATGGCGAGCGCACCACCCGAACCACCTTCGCCAATGATGGTGCAAACCACCGGAACCTTGAGCCCCGCCAGAACGTAGAGATTGTGGCCGATCGCCTCAGATTGACCGCGTTCTTCCGCGCCAACGCCCGGATACGCGCCAGGCGTGTCGATAAATGTGATCAACGGTACGCCAAATTTCTCGGCGAGTTTCATCAAGCGCAGTGCCTTGCGGTAACCCTCTGGCCGCGGCATCCCAAAATTACGGCGCTGCCGCTCTTTGGTATCGCGCCCCTTCTGGTGGCCAAGCACCATCACCGTCTGGCCGTTAAAGCGCGCCAGGCCGCCAACAATGGCCGGGTCATCGGCATAGGCGCGATCACCGTGTAACTCCTCAAAATCGGTCATCAGCATGCGGATGTAGTCGAGCGTATAGGGGCGCTGCGGGTGGCGAGCCACCTGCGAAATCTGCCAAGAGGAGAGTTTGGCGTAGATTTCTTTGGTGAGTGTCTGGCTTTTTTTCGCGAGTTTGCCGATTTCTGCCGAAATATCGACGGCCGAATCGTCCTGTACGTACCGCAGCTCTTCAATCTTGGTCTCTAGTTCCGCGATCGGCTGCTCAAAATCCAGAAATGTCTGTTTGGTTGGGGTAGTGGCCGTCATGCGAGCGTTTATGGGGGTGCCAAGTAATGACCTAAGGGCGCATCATACCAAGTTGCGCCCCTATAATTGTTTCACATTCAGATTGGGCGATTCATGGCTAACCGTATCTCGAAGGTCACCACCCGCACGGGTGACGATGGAACCACCGGTCTCGGCGACGGTTCACGCATCCACAAATCGCACCTGCGCGTTCAAGCACTGGGGGATGTCGATGAGTTAAACAGCCAACTCGGCGTGTTGCGCGCGGTTCGAAACGGAAACGGAAACACCCCATCATTCACCAATCCGTTCGACTCAGCGGGGCATGATCTGCTGCTCGCACGTATCCAAAATGGCTTATTCGATCTCGGTGGGGAGCTTTGTATCCCCACCTACCGCGCCATCACCGATGCACACTTGCTGGTGCTTGACAACGCCATAAGCGATGCCAATACATCTTTGCCGCCATTAAAAGAATTCATTTTGCCCGGGGGTTCGCTGGCCGCCGCCCATTGCCACGTGGCGCGAACGGTGGCCCGCCGCGCCGAGCGTAGCGTGGCTGCGCTGATGGCTGCGGGCGATGACGTTTCGCCGCTGGCGTTGCATTATCTGAATCGTTTGTCGGACTTACTCTTCATTTTGGCGCGCGTGTTTAACCGGGAATGCGGTCAGCCCGACGTATTCTGGACCCGCGATCCCGTGCCGAGTATCCCGAACACGCCAGGCATGCCGGAATCGTCGTCGAACCCGATAAACCCGAACGCCACATGACCCGGTTACGGCGTGGGAGGCACAGCTTGCTCGGCACCCGACGGCTTTTTAAAGTCGTTTATCCACGGTCGTTTCCAAGCCAAAACCCGTGAAAACAACCGCCAATAAATGGCTTTTGCCATCGCCAAAACACCTGCCAAACAAATGAAGCGTTGCCGATCTGGGCGTCAAGTCAAAATCCATTCCGGTGCCAGCTAACCATGACAAAAGCAGTACAACTCATTGACCACCTCAAGCGCGAACTCAACTCGCGCGGCCTTACCTACGCCAAGCTAGCGGTGGCCATCGGTATGTCGGAAGCCAGCGTGAAGCGGATATTTGCCGAACGCAACATGAGCTTGGAGCGACTCGATAAGATCCTCAAGGCGACGGGCATCGAACTCTCGGAACTCACCAGTCAATTTGATCGCGAGCATAAACGCCTGACCCAGCTTACCGTTAAACAGGAAGCCCAGGTGGTGGATGACCCGAAGCTTTTTCTTGCGGCGGTGTGTGCCCTCAATTTGATGACATACGATGAGATCCTCGCGACCTACAGTCTCTCCCCCGCTGAACTGGTGGGACTACTGGTGAGGCTCGACAAGCTGGGTTTCATTGACCCGCTTGCCGACAACCGTTTCAAACTCAACGTCGCGCGTACGTTTACTTGGATCCCCAACGGGCCGATCATGCAGGCGTTCAAGAACAACGCGGCAGATTTCTTTGATAGCGAATTAGCATTATGAAGATGGCCAACTCAATGCCGCGCAGCGCGAGCCGGTGAGTTTGTTGATCCCCACACGATCATGGCACTTGAAAGCCCACGAGCCGTTCTTGCGCAAACCCAAGTCCAAGTCGCATCTGCACGTTTTAGCTCCTCAAGGATCACCAACAAGACCATGAACCGACCTACGCACAACTCGTTTTCCAGCCGCACCAATACTGCAACAATTACCATGTTGCTGCTCACCGGATGTGCCACCACCCCGTTCTCACAAGACATGCTACCGTCTGCGGTGCAAGTACCGATCGGCCATGTAGTCGTGCTGGAATCGACCGGCACGGGCAAGATCGCCTATGAATGCCGCACCAAAATGGGAAAACCTGGAGAGGAAAAACCCGCACAGGGCAAACCCGTGGGCAACGCCGACTTTGCATGGGCCTTGGTTGGGCCGGATGCCAAACTCACCGACCGCAGCGGCAAAACAATCGGCCGCTACTACGGCCCGCCGGCAACGTGGGAATCATCGGATGGCTCGATTGTCACCGGCGCGCAAGTTGCCATAGCCCCTGCAACAGCTGGCAACCTGCCGTTGCAGCTGGTGAAAGCCAACCCCGCCACTGGCAGGGGTCGCATGGTCGGCACCACGTTTATTCAACGTGTTGCAACCAAAGGTGGTGTTGCCCCCTCGAGCGCTTGCGATGCTGCGGCAATCGGTAAAAAAGAAATCGTGAACTACCAAGCCGATTACATTTTCTACAAAGCCGAGTAATCGGGCAGGCTCGCGGCACGCCTCGGCAACCTAGCCACTTGTGCGCGGCGCTTTGTGTTTTGTCCGCGTGGTTGGTCGCAACACGGCCCACCATGCCACAAATGCGATGATGGCACCGAACAACGCGTACTCGAGTGGATAGGGATAAAGGCCGCTGAAAACTTTTTTGGCTTCAGCCTTGCCAACCAGCGTTGGGACAACCGCGCCGCTCATCGCACCAAGCACGGCACCGATGAGTGTCACTTGCCACGCCGCACGTAAACCAAAGCGGCGGATCAGCAGGTACGCAGGAACACCAAAGACGATTGCCATGGCATAGGTGATCGCGCTGAGTTGCAGTGCGATTTTTGCGATGTGGGCGGGGTCGTTATTCGCCTCGATCCACAGCGCGCGGAAGAGGGCGGCTAAGATGCCGATGACGAACGGTGCCAGCGCAAGACGTTTCACGTCAAGCCCGCCCGCTCGTCTTGGTAAACGCGCGTCGCCAAATCCAGTGCTCCTCTGCCGGGCCGTACCACGTCATCCACCATGTTGGGAAAGTTTTCGATCAGAGTTTGCACCTCACGGTGATGGTGATGTCCATCCCGAATATCCAACTTCGCGAATCAGTTCCAACACCAACCTCTTGTTTGCAGTCGCCCGGCTACACTGCGGATGAATTTTCCGTCGGCTACCGCACCGCGTTCAAGCGCAGCCCGCACAGCAGCATTGGCATCCTTTTGCGTGAGGTCGGCAAATGTAGGCGCGTCACTTTGGCCAGATCTGGCACCTGTCAGCAGCGCGGCGGCGGCAAAAGTCATACGGACCAAATTGTCTCGGCAACGCACACTGACCGGCCCACTTGGCGGCGCTGATCGCGTCAAACTTTTTTTTGAATTCATATACTTGCCCTCTCAAGCCAGCAGTCGGCGAATGGCATATGCATACACCAGGATAACCAGTAAAAAACCAGTTGACAGCCATCCGCGATGCTAGTAACTTACCGACCAGTCAGTTACTTGCTTACCGAGGCCCCGTTCACTGCACGTCCCTTCCACCGCGCGTTACACGCCGCTTTTCAAACGCTAAACGCCCCGCATTCAGGACATGATCATGTTTCCTCCTGCATCTGTCGCAAATCCATCTGCACCCGCCAACAATAACTCTAACCAATATCGTAGATTTCTAGGAGCAGTTATCTCGACGGTAGCCTTGGCCTGGGTACTGGCGGGATGTGGAAAAAAAGACGTTGAGGCACCCTTCCCCCGGCCCGCACTCGCCTACAAGATCACCCCGGGCGGCGGCACTGATATCGACGTCTACTCCGGCGACATACGCGCCCGTTATGAAGTCGACCATGCGTTTCGTGTTGGCGGCAAGATCGCGCGGCGGCTGGTAGACGCAGGTGCGCTGGTGAAACGTGGCCAGCCGCTGGCTGAATTGGACCCGCAAGACGCCAAACTCGCCGCAGACGCGGCGCGGTCGCAGGTGACGGCGCAACAAACCGAAGCTGACTTCGCCGATGCGGAGTTAAAGCGTTATCGCGATCTTTTCACCAAGGGTTTTATCAGCCAGTCGGCGCTGGATCAAAAAATCAACGTGGCTAACGCGGCGCGCGCAAGACTCGATGCGCAAAAGGCAACCGCCAACGTCTCGCTCAACCAAGCCGGCTACGCCACACTCGTGGCACAAACCGATGGTGTCGTGACACAAGTCACCGCTGAAGCGGGTCAGGTTGTTGCACAAGGGCAAACAGTACTAAAGGTGGCAAATCAGAACGAACTCGAGCTCGCCATCTCTATTCCAGAGTCACGCATCGGTGACTTCCGCGGTGCCAACCTGAAACGGCCAATCCGTGTTCACCTCTGGTCCAAACCAGAAATCTTTTACGCCGGTAAGGTGCGCGAAGTCTCCGGCGCCGCCGACGCCACAACGCGCACCTACGCCGGCCGAATCGCGCTAACCGTTGGCAAAGAAAATAAAGACACGCTCGGTTTGGGCATGTCCGCCTTTGCCGCATTTGTCGGCAGCGAAGAGCCGGGCAGCTTCGCGGTGCCGCTCTCGGCGCTGTACGCCAAAGGCAGCAACATCGGGGTCTGGCAAATCGGCCCGGATGGCAAAGTCACCCTGAAGCCGGTGACCGTCATGCAGTACCGCGAGACCAATGCGTTGGTGACGTCTACCCAAGTCAAGCCGGGAGACACCATTGTCGCGGCTGGCGTGCAAAAGCTGCGTGACGGGGAAGTCGTCAAGCCACTGGTCGACCCGCAAGTTAAGGGTGACGGCAAAGTTGCCTTTATGCCAAACGCAGCACCCAACGCGACACCAGCCGCGCCTGGTATACCGCACCTGGCAAGCGCCGCCGAACCTGCAACCCGATAGCAGGCCGCCATGAGCAAAATCAATCTGTCTGCATGGGCGCTAAAGAACCAGTCACTGGTCCTCTACCTCATCGTCATCATCGGTATCGCCGGCATCTTCTC
>JADCJC010000114.1 GCA_020247395.1 Rhodocyclaceae bacterium | reverse complement strand
GAACGTCCAGCCCATGATCGGTAGTACCGTGGTGATGTAGTTACGGAGTTCAAACACACCGGCGAACGTAAACACCATGCCGATCCAGGACAACTCGTAGCCGATCGCGAAAAGCAGCACTGCGCTTTTCCAGTGACCTGCACGATAGACCATCGCCGCAGCGACGCTCCACCATACAAACCAAGCAGCGAGTCCGAGGCGAACGAGGCCGACCGTTTCGGGGTCGTTCACCACCCTACCGAATGCGAGTCGCGCCATACCTGCTGCGACGACTTCGATTGTGTAGCCTTCAAGGACGGGGGTGTTGAGAACGGCATTAAAGCCGGTAAGAGTCATGCTCATTTGCTTCCTTTCAGTAGAGCAGTGTGCGCAGAGTAGTCAGTTGATCTGCGCTTTCAATTTGAGTATTCGTTCTCGTGGTGGGGCCTCCTTTCTGAGCAAAAAAGTCGAAGAAATCGATCTCGCAAGCAACAACGACGGCTATATATAAATACAGCATACAGCGGGCGCGGACGAATTGCAAGAGCTACTTTTCATTTTTTTCCCGCGCGAAACACAGACCACCTACACGCAGGCGCAAGCAGATCGTAATGGTCGGTCACTCGTCTTCCTTGAGATTCTCAAGCTGGCCCATGAGCCCAATCGCAATCGCGGCGATCTCTTCCGATAGCTGCGAAGGCGGTTCGACATTGCTCTCAACTGTCGGGGGCGCAGGTTGAATGGCTGCCGGGGCGGCAGTGCGGACGAAAGCACCGATGGACGCGGCAAAGAGAGCTTCGGTTGCTAACTCCTGGATGCGTCTTGATCGCTCTCGACCGCTTGAGAGTGGCGAGAGCTCTTTGCCTAGCCGCGAGTTTTGATGCACGGTAACTTGAAACTCAATTCGCTTCATCATGGGGATCTCCTAGACGGTGGATTCATGGTTTCGACTTTAAGTAGTGGTTTTCTGGGACTTTCTGCGGCGTGATTCGCATAAATGCCAGCACGCAACAACTGACCGTCGAAAAGTCCGAATGAAGTCGACCGTTGGTCAACTCTGTGTCGACTCGAAACATAGGATGCGGCAAGGAGAATCGAAAGTGTGTGCTTAAGTGAGAAAACCCCCCCGCACCGAGGGGGGTTTTTGAACGATTGAGAGTTGCGAAGCGCCGGAGTTTTCGCGTAAAGTCACACCTACGCAAAACCTGAGTCCGAAACGATGTGGCTGGTTTTGATAGGGAGGAAGAGGTGTTTGTCACGGCCAATTCCGACCGAACGCGTGACGAATTGGTTTAGCCGTTGCTGGCCGGTCTGCCAGCTTTTCTTGAGCGTACGAAGGTGCGTTCTACGTCGAGAGCACGCAGCGAAATAGCGCTGTGATGCTGAAAGTGAAGTGGATGCGCGGGATTTACGACCCTGCCATCCGGAATGCGCGAGCCTTAGTTGGCTCATTCATGCGCGACGATTGCGACTTGAAAGTTGTGATCGTTCTCAAAGCCTTCTCAGGCACATATGCGAGCGCCCCTCCCTACGGAGAAATCGTCGGCGCGCTTCGCCACACACACTCCCCACTCGCCAGTACGTCGGCGGCTTGCGCTTTGCGCGGGGCGGACGTCATTGGCGGCAGCTCTAAGAGCCCCTACGGGTGCGCGCGACTGGCCCGCGCGCAAGACGAACCTAGTAGGGGGATCCATGGAGAGACGAGTTGGGCGCAAGCCCCTGTAGCAGCAATTTTTTCAGAGAGTGCGTTGACGCTGATTTCGATTTTTGGAGTCGGGCCGCATTGCGGGCGTAAGCCTGCCGACCCTGTTATTTGGAAGGATGACAGGGCTTTGCCTAGACCACGTTCAAGTTCGGCCAGCCAACACACCCTGCAAGTTGGCAGTAATTGGGGGCCATTCGCGTAGGAGAAAGCCAAGCAGCAGAAGTAAAGGAATCAAGCAGAAGTTGAAGTCAAGCAAATGAAGTTCGTAGTACGCGTCTCCACTCCCGCGAGTAGGGATGATGAGACGCGCCGACACACATCCACAGGAGAGTTACATGAGCGACCGAAAAAACCAAGGACAGCAACAACGCTTTGCCAAGCCAACCCACGCGATTCAAGATCCACGCACGTATGATTGGATTCGCCAGATGTTCGTTGGCGCAGAGGTGCACGCGGCCATCGTCGCGTTCACACGCGGCTGGAAGCAGCAGCTTGCATTTCTCTTCAAGACGCTACTTGAGCGTCGAGCGAGACGTACTGGCTACGTTTCAGAGAAGACGGTGGAGAACCGGCGTCAGGTTCTGTTTCAGGTGTTCGAGCAATTGCGCGAGGACGGTATCAAGTTGCGGTACGTCACGCACCTCAAGGGGCGCCATATCAATCTCCTTCTGCAGCGGTGGGATCGAGAAGGATTGGCGAACAGCACCATCCAAGAGCGCGTCTCACATTTGCGGTTCTTCAGTGAACTCATAGGCAAAGCCGGCATGATCCAGCCAAAGGAAAAAATGGCTGTTCACGGCATCGATCCGAAGCGCATTACGAGCGAATCGGTCACAAAAGTGGACAAGTCGTGGTCTGCAAAGAAGGTAGATATCCAGACCATCTTGAAGCAGGCAGATCTTCAAGACGTTCGCTTGGGCTTGATCCTGCGTGCGATTGCCGCGTTCGGTTTGCGCGTCAAGGAAGCGGTGCGCCTCCCTCCGCATGAAGCCGATCAGGGAAGCGTGATCGCCACACTCGACGTCGAGGCGTTGGATGTTGTTCACGGAACGAAAGGCGGACGCCATCGCCTCGTTCCGGTTGACACGCCGGACTTGCGCGCGCTCGTCGACGATATGAAGCGTTTGGTTCCGCCCGGCGATTCCCTGTCAGGAAAGCACCGTAAGCTCGACGCGGCGCTTAGGTGGTACTACCGTGAGATTGCAAAGCTCGGAATCACCAAGGATCAGCTTGGCGTCACGTCGCACGGATTACGACATGAGTATGTTCACGTGCGCTTGGAGGCGCAGGGTGTAATTGCGCCGGTCAAAGCGAGGAATGTGGATGAGCTGAGGACGGTAGCGCGTCCGAAGATGTCGCGTAAGGAGATCATGGTGGTTCGCCGGGCGGTTTCCGAGAGCATCGGGCATTCTCGGCCATCAATGATCACTGCCTACTCGGGAAGTTTTGTGCGCCCGCCGAAGCCACCGACGGAGCCCGACGGCATTGTGGCGTTGCCCAAACCCGATGGAACGCCGTCCGCGCCAGCTGCCTCGTCAGTGCAACCCGACGAACAGCCACCGGCAGGCGAGTAGGGGAGGCACTTTGGGCGTGTTGATGCGCGACGACTGGGCAGTAGCCGTATCGCGCTAACGACGCGAGTTAAGTTCGACGAGTAAACGGAACGTAAGTTTCGCTTCCTTGCGCGTCGCAATTGATGCAGCCAAATGCGACGCGCGAGGAAGCGACAAAGCGAGCATCAACGAGACAAGCCACCTAGCCTAGGTTTTACGCTTGCCGTGTGGCGTTAACTGCCCTACACACGCGTCGCTCGCATTGTCCGTGGAACGCGACCCATCTGATGGGACGCAAAGTCACCGATTACTATTTCGAAAGAGAGGTGAGAAACAACGAGCCGTAGCTGCAATGCCGAAGGAGTCCATGGGGATTGATTCAGAAGCTGGCGTGTCGGGGACAGGACCAAAGTGAAGTCGACTTGGGACAGGCGGCGGCTTTGTGAGTGTGACGCAATATCTTGCTTCTACGAGTTCAATACTACGGTTAGCAAAAGTGTGTTGGTATTTGGAGGTGGGTCGTCGCCCAGACGTGAGTCGTTACTAGGGGGGTTGCCATCACGACCAGGTAGTGCTTTTGCCGTGCCGACGAGCTGTGACAACTTGTCCACATCGGTCGACGTCATTTGCTGAGTCGCGCCAGGAGACGAACCTCCCATCTGCCCCGGAAAGCCATGGCCGGTGGTGATGCGGCCAGAGGCATGGGCGGTCAACCCTGCTCGTACGGTTCCCCAGGTGGCAGCAAAGTTACGAACGACGCGATTTTGTAGTGCCGGCACCAGCGCGTGGACCAAATCCCCCCAATGAGTACGCTCACCACCCTTGAACAAAGAAGACGCCCCCACCTTGCCGGCCGCTTCCTCACCGAGCGAGGTCGTCATCTCCAAACAGTGTTCGAACAGCGGAAGCGGCGGCAAGGAACGGCTGGCATGTCTAGCGGATCCCGGATGCTGATCTGGTTCTGGCCACATGCACAAAAAAGGCGTGCCGTCGTCAGTACGCTCAGAGGGAAACAACAGATACCTCGCGTGTTTGCTATACGACAGACCGGTTGAAGGATTGATCTCGGAAGCCAAATCCGCCGTAGTGATGTACCGCTCACCGCGGTAAACGTGGACTAGTCCATCGGAATGTTCGAGCAACAGCCTTTCCGTGTCTGACGAACTCCCTTTTGAGGCACCGTCCAAGAAGTTGTACTGGGCAACGCGTTTCGCTTGCAAAAGACTGGCGTTTTGCACGTTAGGCGTCGTGTCGTCGGCAGAGCCCCGCCGAACTACCGAAATCAACAAGCCTGATCATCAATGATCGATGGGGCAATCCGGTCATTAACCCGGAATACAACGCTGCCCAGTTGGCTGAGGCTCTTGCTAAGCTCGAAGGCTTTAACTACTCGCCGTCCGAGACGCGCTGGTGGCAGCATGGACACTCCAGTGAGCGCGACTTCATTTACGTCACCACGCAAAACTTATCCGCTCAGCAGTTGCAGGCCTTGTCCGACGAACTGGGTGCAGAGCAGAGTCTGCTGGTTTGTTGTTCAGCCTTTCGGGGAGTAACCGCCGGACAAGCATCGCAGCGCTGGCCAAACCTGACGCTCAAGAAGATTCCCAAGATGGTGCTGTCCCGGTGCGAATGGGGGCACGATGATTACAGCTTGAACGTCGCGAATTTGCCAATGGCTGCCCCACAAGCCAGCGCGGATAAGGAACAGATCGAGGGGACTGTTGCGAGGAGAGCGAAGAAGACAGCACCCGGTCAGGGTGGGCTGTTTGGAGAGGATGCGGCATGAGCGCGCACCCTAAGGAGCAGGCGCCATGAACCGTGCGTATAACGCCGTGGTTGGGCGCTTGAGCCTGCGGCCGCCGCAGGCAGAGTCTCTAGCGAAGTTAGCTCGCGCGGTAGAGGCTGCGCCAGAGCTCCTGAAGCCCGAGCGAGATGTGTCGGCAATTCTTTCCACGCTCAAGGCTGAGTTTCCGACACTGGAGGATTTCGAGCGAGACTTCCCTTCGCTCTGCTTTGCACTCGCCACCGGCGTGGGCAAGACGCGTTTGATGGGTGCGTTTGTCGCCTATCTCCACCTGCAGCACGGAATCAATAATTTTTTCGTACTGGCACCCAACCTCACCATCTACAACAAGCTCATTGCGGACTTCACACCGAACACACCAAAGTATGTGTTCAAAGGCATCGCCGAGTTTGCACAGCAGCCGCCGTTAATCATCACCGGGGATAACTACGATCAGAGTGGCACAGTGGTCAGTGACATCCCGACAGGCTTCGCCCACGACGTGCGCATCAATATCTTCAATATTTCAAAGATCAACTCTGAAGTGCGTGGCGGAAGGGAGCCGCGCATCAAACGCATGAAAGAAGTGCTTGGCGATAGCTACTTCAATCACCTCGCAAACTTGCCGGACCTTGTATTGCTCATGGACGAGTCGCACCGCTATCGAGCGAGTGCGGGCATACGATCGATTAATGAACTAAAGCCCCTCTTAGGGCTGGAAGTGACAGCCACACCGTTCGTAGAGGCAGGCAGCGGCAAAGTGACCCCATTTCGGAATGTGGTGATGGACTACCCGCTAGCCCGTGCGATGGAGGATGGCTTTGTGAAGGAGCCAGCCGTCGTTACACAGCGCGGTTTTGTAAGCGATGCTCACTCTCCCGAAGAGATCGAAAAGATCAAGTTGGAAGATGGCGTCCGTTTGCACGAGACGACCAAGGTCGAGTTGCTCACGTATGCACGTGAGAACGGCGCGAGCATCGTTAAGCCATTCATGCTCGTGATTGCGCGCGACACGACGCACGCAGGACAGTTGCTGTCACTACTGGAGTCCGATGCATTCTATGGGGGCCGCTACCGTGGAAAAGTGATTCAAGTCGACTCCAGTCGCACGGGGGCCGAAGAAGAGGAAATGATTTCGCGTCTGCTCGCAGTAGAGAGTGTTGACGAACCGACAGAGATTGTGATTCACGTCAACATGCTGAAAGAGGGTTGGGACGTTACTAACCTTTACACCATCGTCCCGCTGCGCGCCGCAAACGCCCGCACACTGATAGAGCAGTCAATTGGGCGCGGTCTTCGCCTTCCTTATGGCAAGCGGACCGGGAACGCTGCCGTAGACAGACTGAATATCGTCGCACACGACAAATTTCAGGAGATCGTTGACGAAGCGAATCGAGGCGATTCGCCGATTCGCTTGACGCGATTGATCCTCGAACCGCCATCCTCAGACGACAAGAAGGAAAGCGTTCAGATTCCGTCGAATGTGATGTCCAAACTGGGATTGACCACGACAGGGGTAGCGGGCTCTGTACAAACTCAGATCGTGGCGCTTGGTGCCGACTCGAACGCGGATAGCCATGCCTCGAGCGTGTTTACGACGACCCACGAGCGTCAAGTTGCTGCGCTAGCGATGAACGTGATCAGTCGCTATGAAGCCCGACCCGACTTAGCGCCGACCAGTGCGGCGCTTGCGACACCAGAAATACAGCAGAAAATCGTCGCTGAAATAGCTGGTCAGCTGGCTCCGCAGCAATCTGAATTGCCCGGTGTCGCAGCCTCCGTGCCCAGCAAGGAGGAGTTAGCAGGGATTGTCGCCAAGGCAACAGCGGTGATCGTCGAACAGACCATCGACATCCCGCGTATCTCCGTTGTACCAACTGGTGCCGTAACAACTGGATTTCACCGATTCACGCTTGACCTGAGCGGGCTTCACTTGCAACCGGGTGCGCGCGAAATCGTCGGTCAGATGTTGCACTCAAACGAACAGTTCACCTTGTCATCCGAGATTGGCATTAAGGAGTCGCGGCTAGAAGACTACATCGTTCACGCGCTGGTCGATTTTGACGATGTCGATTACTTCACGAATAGCGATTTGCTGTATGACCTCGCAGGGCAAATGGTGGCGCACCTCAAGTCGTATTTGTCCGACAGCGAGGTAGAAAGCGTGCTGGATCGCGATCGTCGGCTTATTGCCAAAGAGATCCACTCTCAAATGACTAAGCATTTTTGGGAGAGCGCAACGGCATACGAGGTCCGCGTTAGCGGCGGATTTTCTAGGCTGAAAGAATGCAACGTCACAGCTACGCGCGGTACCGCCCCCGTCAGTTTCCGCGAGACCGTTACCGACGTTGGAAAGATTAAGCAGATGCTATTTGGCGGGTTTCAGAAATGCCTTTACCCGCTCCAGCGATTTCATTCAGATACAGAACGTCGCTTTTCAGTGGTTCTCGAGCGAGACGCGCTCAAGTGGTTCAAGCCAGTGAAGGGACAGTTCCAGATTTACTACAAGCTTGGAGCTGAGCAGCCTGAGTACATTCCTGACTTCGTGGCCGAACTCGACGCGATGATCCTGATGGTTGAAACCAAGGCGCGGACTGACCTTAATACTCAAGAGGTTGAGGCTAAGGCGAGCGCAGCGTCGCAGTGGTGTAAGCACGCCTCTGACCATGCTGCAAAGGTGGGCGCGAAGCCGTGGCGCTATCTGCTTGTACCGCATGACGAGATCTCTGAGTCGAAGCGGCTTATCGATTTTTTGCGCTTCGAAATTAAGACTTGAAGCTTGCTCACGGTTGAAGGGAGTGCTCTTCGTTTCTTGCTAGGCTGCAGAGGGTCTTGGCACCAAAGCGTCAGAGTCGGCGCTGACCAACCAATCCGCCAGCGCTCGAGCGCCTCAAATCGAGTTGACGCGAGAAAATATCGCAAAAAAGCAATAAACCCCCTTGCTAGAGGGGGGGTTTTCGCGCACAAGCCGCTTCCGTCGGCCGCTATATTGGATTCGAATCGTAACTCGATTCCAAGAGGCTCTCCGGATGTGTACTCAGCTTGGCGTAAACACAACCCAACAGATTG
Source organism: Rhodocyclaceae bacterium (assembly GCA_020247395.1). Taxonomy (GTDB): domain Bacteria; phylum Pseudomonadota; class Gammaproteobacteria; order Burkholderiales; family Usitatibacteraceae; genus UKL13-2. Next base: position 1,809 of record JADCJC010000114.1, on the reverse strand, counting down.
GCTCGGCTCAATCGCTGCACGAATTTGTGCCCGTGATGCCACACGCTGGCCGGACGTCCGCGGGCCTTACGCGCGCGCTGCATCTGGCTCCGGTGCATGGCCTGTTCCCGTCGCCATTCGCCTGCGGACAAAACTAATCGTCCGCGATGAAGTCACTCCGCGCCCCAATCACAGTCGAAATCGTAGGAGCGCCTTCAGCGCGCGGTGTGGCAGCGTTTGCTACACTGCTTCATAGACTTTCAAACTCAACTCTGTCTCTCCCACGCCCGTACTTAAACGATGTCAAACCGAGCAGCGCTGTATCTGCGAAGCAGCAAAGACCGCACTGACGTCTCCATCGACGTGCAGAGGCGTCAATTGAGTGACCTTGCCAGCGCAAAAGGCTACATCGTCGTGGCTGAGTTTTCCGATGCGGTCGAATCTGGAAAAGACGTTGACCGCCCAGGCTTTCAGTCACTCATCCGCCAAGTAGAGACGCGGGACCGTGGCTGGGAGATCTTGCTTGCACTCGACACGAGCCGCGTCTCGCGGCGAGTGTTCATCTCTGCGGCGTTTGAAAACGACTGCGAAAAAAACGGTATCAATGTCGTCTACAAGAATCTGCCAGAAATGGAGCCCGCAGAGCTAATACTGTTTAAAACAATCATGCAAGCTATGGACCAGTACCACAGTCTCAAGTCACGCGCCAAAGGTCTGGCTGGGATGGCTGAGAACGTCCGCCAAGGATGGCGGGCCGGAGGACGCGCACCGCGGGGCTACAAACTTGAATACTCCGGCACTGGAGCCATACGCGAGGGGGTTCCGGTTCTTAAGAGTAAGCTAGTGCTTGGGGAGGATGCGGAGCAGGTGCGTGCGTACTTACAAAAACGTGCTGCTGGATTATCTCGCGGCATCGTTTGCACCCAGCTAGCGATCGATTGGCCAGTCAGTGGACTGAACGATCTCGAGTGGAATGCCCTGACTTACGCGGGACACACCGCTTGGAATGTGCGACCGGACACCGCTCAAGGCAAACGCAGGCCGCGTCGCGAATGGCTTGTCACCCGAAACACGCACCCAGCTCTCATTAGTGATGCGGAAGCAGACTCAATCATCACGGCCTTGGAACGTCAGCAACAAGCTCGCACGCGTCAAACCGACAGACCCTACCTGCTAACTGGGCTTCTCAGGAGCCCAGACGGGAAAGTTTGGAGCGGCGAATGGGACAAGAAAGCCGATGCAGCATGCTACAGGCTCGGCAAAGGCCGCCGAATCGCCGCCAAGCGTGTCGACGGTCCTGTGCTCGACGCCATCCGAGGAGAGCTTGGAAGTGATGCAACCATAGATCGTGTGCTCGACGCTCTCCTCGCAATTTCGTCTGAGCCGACAGACCCAAACGCGATCGCCGCCGACGAGAAGCGTCTGTCGGCGCTTAACCAAAAGATCGGTCGACTAATAGATCTGATGGCAGATGCCGAACCCACAAGCATCGATGCGTTTCGCAGGTCGATCGCCCAAGCGGAAAGTGAGCGCGGCGATTTGGTTCGCTCGCTACACGTTCGACGTCAATCGAAGCTACAAGCCGATAGCGCGAAAAACTTCACCCGCACGGACGTGCGGACGCTACTGAATCGATTGTTCGAGGACATAGACCAGTCGGCGGGAATCGGCGACTTAAAGCGCGCGATTGGTGACTTGGTCGAGATGGTGGAGTTGAACCCTGACTCCGAGGCATGCAGACTTCATTTCCGTCTGCACGCCCCGGATACCGGGTTTATCGTGGCGTCCCCACGGGGATTCGAACCCCGGTTACCGCCGTGAAAGGGCGAT
>JADCJC010000113.1 GCA_020247395.1 Rhodocyclaceae bacterium | reverse complement strand
CGCCGATACACCGCACGACCGTCTTCCTTGTGCCCAACAATCAGTTCGTCGCGGCTCACCAATCCGTATGCGCCGTGTGCACCGCGCCCGGCACCGCTCTTCGTCTTGCCGTCTTCGCTTATCTCTCCACCTACGTGTCCACGGTGCTACCTACGTGGACACGTAGTCTATCCATTCAACCAGAGCCACGATATAACGGTGTTGAGCGGACGGTTACGTTAGGCTCGACTGGCTCGATATTGCGCGCAGTCGACGCGCAAGAAGTCAACTGAGTTTACGCACACAACGCCGAAGGACCCAAGCGCAACACCTACGTGGGGAGAGTATCGATACCCCGCCTCGATACCCCGCCGTGGCGGAAGTGGGCTCTGATTCGATGTGTAATCGGGCGAGCCATTACGGTTGATGTAGTATGTACCCGGCTCGCCGAAGAGCTTGTCCCTAGCTTGTGGATACTAGTTGTTCGGTGGAGGAAGCAAAACGTGCTGTGTGAAGTCCATCATGCCCTGGGCCACGTAGCCCAGGAAGGCACCGACGACATGACTGGCGGTTATCTAGGCAAGCGGGCCAATCAGCGTTTTGCCTGCCCTTGTTCCCGACTAACGCGTTTCGAGTCGGTCAAGAGCGCGATTGGTGTTCTGATCCCTGTCGGCGAACACGCCTTCGTCAAGTTTGAAGCGGAGCCGCAAAAAAGCACCCCGGCTTGTGTAGTCCGATCCGCTAAGATCTAAATCCTTGAAGCCCGCCCAATTCACGCCGAAAGATAACCAGAGGTTCCGCTGGATGGCATAGCCAAGCTCAGCCCCTTGCGCCCATTGGCGTGATCGACCACCACTTGATTGCAAGACACTGGTCATCGCACTTACATCCCACTTCTCAGCCAGGTCGTAGGTCAGGCGACCACCTAGCAAAACGGCACGGTAGCCACCGAATGTATCGCTCTGCCATTTTGCCGCAATTCGGCCAGTGGCCCACCACGCGCGAGTCGGATGGTAGTTTGCATGCAGCGAAACAATATGCGCCCGCTCATTGATTTGCGGCGCGATCTCGAGGTTACGCTCAATCTTGTACTCGTACTTGGATAACAGATCAAGTCGATTGTCATCGACTGGTCGGTAGGCAAAACCAATTTGGACACGGTCCTGCAAATGCGCGCCAGGCAGATTTTTCACGTCGCTCCAAAGCAAGTAGTTACGCAACAGCAACGTCCAATCATGATCAAGTTTCCGGGCAACGGTGAATGTCGATAACCATGAATCTTGCCCATCGGTTTCCGGCGTGAGCTGATTGTCGCCTGCAGTGCGATATTCAAGTTTTGTTGAGGCTTTCCAAAGCGGATTAGCAGCGTATTCCAAACCACCGCTAATTGCGGTAGCGGTCTGACCGGCACCCGTGACGACCGTCAGGCGTTCAACACTGGTGGTTGCGCGCAGCCCTGCGGCCAGATCAAAACCGTTGCGTACGCCGGATGCAAGCTGCAAATCGCGTGCCTCCGCGCTTGCCTGATCAATGGCGTCACGCATGCGATACTCGGTAAAGAGCTGTCCACCCGGCATATAGCTCGTATCGACTCCAAACACAAACGCACGGCTCTTTTCGGCAGGATTCAACGCAAAGCTGGACGCAAGACCGCGTTGGCTCTCGTATCGCGCATAGAGCTTGCTGCGTTCCGAAAGCAGGTAGTCCGCACCAAGAGTCCAGCGGTTCTTTTCGGCATCATTCGTACCGCGCTCAACCTCCGCTCTTGCGCTTGCTCGCTCTGTCAGACGAAGGAGCGCTCGCACGAAGGCACTTTGACCGTCGAGATTGCTCCCAGTGTTGGACGCAGAGTTAGTTTGAAAACTACTACCTGGATTGACGACGAGGTTGCCAGTCACGGGGTTAACCGCGCCGCCGCCCGCACCAAAGAAGCCTCCTCCCGTGCCGCCGAGTCCGGTGGTGCTCAACACGGTGTTCGCCGCGCTGGGTATTGTCCCCGATTCGCGTACAGACCGTAAACCACCGCCAAGCTCGATCCCAGTACCGAGTTTCAAGCTAGCGCCTATTTCGCCGGCTTTGCGCTCGCTACCATTCACTTGATTTTCGGAACGGATCGCTTGACTGAACACACTGAGCACATCATTGACCTTAAACGTTGCACGTGCTGCGGCTTCCTTGCGTCCGCCATTGAGAGTCGCCGCCGCATTGTTGAACGTTGGATCAGATCTTCCGACCATGGCGCGAACTTCCAATTGCTCGTCCTTATGGCGAAGCTCTAACCGGGCCGCACCGCCCTCCACCTCGCCGCTGCGTGTCGCAAGCCCGGGACGAGTCACCGCATTTACACCATCGATGGTGTTAACAACAGACTGGCTCCGGGCAACTTCTGCGACCAACATAGTCTTGTAATTGATCCTCCATCCAACATTCGCGCTGCTCAAACGATAGGGGACCAGTGGATTCTTGTCTTCGACATAGCTACCCCCCACCGAAACCGAGGTGCCTAATTTAGCCTGTGCATCCACGCCATACAGCCAATATTCCGCCCCCCCCTGATCAAACTCATAGGTCACACGCAACGATACCGGGTTGAAGTTTGAATCCAGCGCAGGCAAGGGCTGCCTCAACAGAATACGGCCTGAGAACGGTTCAAAGGTGTAGTCTGCAAGCCGATTAAGCAACGTCGTGCGCAGGATTACCGACGGCTGATTGCGGTCACGAACAATAACCTCAACACGCTCACTATTTTCGAGTGCGGTATTGTTGGCGAGTGTGAAAGGTCCAGAGATACCCTGACCGCGGAACTCCTCAATCATCTGACGCAGGGTATCCTTCGTCGCAAACAGATTCGCAACGACCGTGGGTGTTTCGTAGTGCCACTTTGCACCAGTCGTGGTTCGACTGTACTGCCCTAGGTCACTTACGCGTAGCGCCGCTGCATTGGCAGCCGAGAGCAGCTCGGCTGTCCCGTCAGCGGTTCTGAAATCTCCATACAGCAGGTAGCTCTTGTTCTTATCTATTCGAACGTAAAGCTTCTCGGCCGACCGCGCTTCGAATCCCCGCACGGCGCTATCACCGTAGATCGGATAGAACTCGTCCGGCTTAATGTCACGCAGCAGTCTTGCACGGGTTTCTTTGTCTGAGTCATAGGCCGCAGTTAGCAGGTAATCACCGCGGATTTTTCCCTTGAGAAACGCCGCAACGCGCAAATCGGCGCGACCACGGTCGCCATTGAACTCTCGAGAAAATCGTCTGATTTCTCGCTCAAAACCGTCATCGAAACGTGCCTGCTGTACAGATGACTGTGATAACCGCCTTACGCTGACCACGCCCTCAATGAGACCGGCGGCAATCCACTCGCGTAATTCCGGCACATAAGTAACCACCCCGTTTGCCTCATGTTCGCCCGCCGTCACGCGGACCCGAACGTCTTGCGGTTCACTCGGCGCAATCAGTGTGAATGCTGCCGTCCCGTTTTCTACCTTGATCTGAATTCCCCGCGTCAGTCGGTCGAGATCGAGCCTCTGCGGGCCGCTCCCATCTGTTGCCGCACCCGGCAGCAACACGCTACCGCCGCTAACTTCAACAGTTGCATAGGCGACCCCCATCAGCGGTAGTTTGCGCTTGTCAAACAGCCGGATATTGAACCGCGTGGCCCCCTGACCGTCGGCGACAAACGCATTGCGAAAGACTTCGATGACAATGCCACCGACCCGTGCGTTTTCTGCAAAATCCACAAGGCCCAAACGGGTGCTGATAACCTGCGGCTGCGCGTCTGGCAAATTTGTTCCCGTGTCCGATAATGCGTTGACTGGCAAAGGGTCGAAGCGTGGTACCGCCCAAGCGGTATTGCCGGACAGCCACAACAAAAGGCCCAAACATGTAGACGCCGTCAGGACAATGCGGGCGGGTTCCGAACCGAGTCTATACGGGTGGCGATTATTTTCCATCGCGGCCTCGTGATGAATCCACAGGCGGTGGTCTTTCGGCCGGAGGCGGTGACGACCTCTCACCAGCATTGACTTGCGAACGTACGGCGGGCTGATTCGCGGAGTCTGTGGCATGCTTGGGGTTCGCCATCGACCTCGACTCAAACTTGAGCACCGTACCACCAGCCCGTTCATTTTCTGGAGTTGCCGACCCACCCTTTGCACGCCGCGCCTTGACTTGCTCAAGAACCGGATTCGAGCAACTACCCTCGGCAAAATCAGCGCGATGTAGCTCACCGGCCTTCAGGTCAACAAACAAACTGCCAGCATCACCAACGTTACGGTTGCTGGTTGTTGTCATACGCGACCCGATTGGTAGTGTCGCGTTGTCGACCTTCAGGACATGCGTTTGGGGCTTCAATCCGCAGTAGCTGTACTTACCTTCAATATCGGAAACGAGGAATGTGCCATCTTCAAAGTACAGACGCACCCCAGGAATACCAAGCTCGTCCTTGTCCTGGACATGGTTGGTATTGCAGTCAACAAAAATTTTTCCTATGACACACGCATCTTTGGTGAACACTCCACCTGTGACGCGAATACGATACTGCGCCACGTTCGAGGTGGTCTGCCCACTGCGAGCTTGGGCGCGGTTGATGCCGTCACCTTCGGCCGCACCCACCCCGATCCTGACGCGATATGTAAATTGCAGCGTCCCACCGGCAGTCAGATTCGGCAGATTGAACGTGATCACCGAGCCTTCACCACCTTGTGGGTCGGGTAACACGGTTGTACCCAACTGGAAAGTGCCACGGATGTATCGGAAGCCGGCGGGGAGTCGATCCACCACTTGCAATCCCGGTAGCGGCGGTCCTGCCCACTGGGAGACGCTTATGGTGTAGAGCACAGAGTCGCCGATTTCGCCAACCTGCCGGTCACCGATTTTCGAAATCGAAATCATTGGTGCCGCATTTCGGTCTAGCGGGATATGGTTATTGAATACCTCGAAATGCCCACTGCCGCCCAACAACACAAAGTGGTAGGTAATTGATTGATTGCCCGTCGGCGGCGTCGGCTGCGGCTGCACATAGAAAATGCTACCGACGCCAACCGGAGTCTGTAATGTCGGTGCGGCGGGAATTCGGGTCGACGGAGACTGATAGCCGCCAGGCGGCGCAACCCCCAGCCTGAAAAGACAAGACCTCGGGGCATCGGCAGAAAGCAAGAACTTGTAGAACCCGTCGGGTCCAACCGCCATGCGCGGGTTACCAGCTGCGTCGTACTGACCATAACCTTCGTAGGCGATCACATGACGTTGGGGATCGTACCCTGCACATGCACCCTCTGGCTTCAGCGTGACGATGGCACCGCGAACCGGTAGACGGGTGGTTGAATCATAGACCACCCCATTCGGTTCGATTGGCAGACTTTGCTCAGCGCACGTTACTTGGTTGGGGAAGGTACCAGGCGGCATCACGATATCTAGCGTCGATTGACGGTTACCCAGTTCGCTGCCCGTCTCGCTACTACCGCATGCTTGCCGAACACGACGCTCACCGTTGACTGGTCCGGCGAAAATGGCCCTGCCCTCGCTGTCACGGAATTGGATGCGATAAGCGCGACCCGGCATTAGGTTTTCCACAAGGTAACGACCATCGGTGCCAGTGCGCACCGTTGCGACCATGTTGTTGCCCGCCGGGAGTGTAGGGTCCAGCACCTCGACGATCCAATCTGGGAAGTCCTTGTCGAGCGCTGGGTCGTAAATGCGCCGCCCAAGAGACGTCAGTCCACCATCAAGCCACACGCGCCCGCTAAGAGCCACCGGGAACTCGACGCGCGTTTCAACGATGCACGCGTTGTGTACTGGTGGATTTGCCTGCGCTGGACAAGTCGGCGCTTCGCGAACAATAGTACGGAGGTCCTGTTGGGTCACGACACGGAGCGGATCGCCAAAGGGATCGCTTTCGGCAGGTTCCGCACCGCCACGCACCAGCACGGCGTTTCGCAATGGAGAAAATGAACTCGCGCCTACTCCAACCTTTACCCGAACCGTGATTCTGTTCGGGTTGATGGCGTTAGGGGCGATGACAGCCGATGATCGGCAGGTCAGAAACACTAAAGCATCGACGCTGCATGTCCATCCAGTACCCGTCGGAACACCTTCAATCTCGAATCGTTGCGGCACTGGTGTGAGCGGCAGGACATCGTAAACTACGTACTCGCCTTGCGATGAATCCACGCCCGCATTTCTAACCGCTATCTGGTACTCGTAACGACCGCCCTCGACAAACAGTGTGCTACTCACAGTCTTGCTGACAACTAAATCAGGCGTTGCGGGTCTCTCACCAAAGTTATTGTTGATCGAGTTCTGGCCTGCGGCCAACGCGATAGCGGAAATGACCGACGGTAGCACCGACCGCGCCGTTGCCGTACCGCCGCTACTCCCGGGTGTGGTAATGCCATTAGTCGTACCAAACGGCTGCGCCGGTTCCGTTAATCGATAGATGCCCGGACGCAGATTAACAAAGCGGTAATTGCCAAGGGCGTCCGTAACTGTTGTTTCGTTGACTGCATAGCCTAACTCGTCCGTCCCGCTCAAAACAATGGTTACTCCGGCAATGCCGAGTTCTCCGCCATCCGGCACCCCGTTGTTGTTGGTGTCAACGTAGACACGACCCGAAATCGTTCCTCGCGCCAACTCACCAAAATTGTTCCCGGTCGATCCCTGCGCCCGCGCAAGTGGAACGGCGGAAATCGACGAGGGGAGCACGGAAACTGCGGTTGCTTGGCCACCTGTGCTTCCCGGCGTCGTAATCCCATTCGAAGTGCCTGGCGGCTGATTGGTCTGCGTGACGCGATATACGCCTGGAGACAGATTGATAAACCGATAGCGTCCCGCCGCGTCGGTCGTTGTTGTTGCGGCGACTTCCTTCCCGTTCGTATCAACCCCGGTAAGCACAATAGTCACGCCCGCAATACCGAGCTCACCTCCGTCTTGTAGACCGTTGTTGTTGGTATCGATATACACAACCCCGTCAATGAAACTCACGGGCGGATTGGCAGCACAAGTAGGTGTTCCCGGTAGGTACGAAACAACGCCACTGACCGTCGGGTTGATCTGAAACAACACCCGCATTTCCGGTCGCAAGCCGTCCGCGATCTGGCTCCACTGGCCATCAACGAACTGCCAGCCTGGCCACGCCGTCGGGTTGCCGGCCGTGTCTACCTCTGTCCCCGGCCAGAGCAGAGAACCTGAATACGGTTGATTGGTCAGTATACGAACCACTTCGCCGTTGATTTTCTGCCAGGTAATCGTGAGAGGGCTGTCTAGCGGAAGACCGCGCGAACTGATCGAATAGTCAACGAACAAGGAATCACGTGTACACCGAGGAGTCACAGAGCCGAGCACGATCTCCTTTAGTATTTCGCCAAAGTTATAACCGGTGAAATTCTGGCCGGAATTCACCACGATTCCTGTTACGCTGTTAACACCCGGCGAACCTCCGCCGGAACCAACGTTAGTGGCACCATTGCCGTAGTCAGGCGGTTGAGTTTCGCTTAGGCTGTAGGTGTCCGGAAAGAGATTGGCAAAAACATAATTGCCGCCCGCATCGGTTGTCGCGGTAATCGCCAGCCCACTTGTACCTGTAAGGGTGATGATCACCCCCGCCAATCCTGCTTCCGAAGGATTCCGTATGCCATCACCGTTCGCATCCACATAGACAGAGCCCGCAATCGAACCCAACCGAAGTTCGCCAAAGTTATAGTCGATCGCCGTATCGGCGGGCCCCAGAACCAAACCCGTGAATTGGTCATTCACACTGCTGGTGCCACGCCTGACGCCGCCAACAGTACCAATCGACTCGGCACCATCCACATAACCAGCTGGTTGGGACACTTCGCGGATCGTGTAGCCCGAAGGATTACTTGCTACTAATCCAAGGAAGCTATAAGCGCCTGTCGTATTTGTAAGCGTCGTTCGATCGACCGTTGCGCCACTCGAATCGATTCCAGTCAATCGAATAGTCACACCTGCTATACCCGGCTCGCCTATATCGCGCAAGCCGTTGCCATTCAAGTCTTCGTACACCGCGCCGGAAACAGACGTCGTCAGTTCGCCAAAATTGAAATTGATTCCAGTCTCATTTTCTCGGACAGTGATATGGAACGTATCCAATGCCGTATTTGTTGCTGCGGTCGCAAAGCCAGTGCCTAGATTGTTCGCACCTTGTGAAGCGAATGGCGGCTGCGTCTCGACAATCCGGAAGGTACCAGGCCGGAGGTTGGCAAAGGTATATTGGCCATTAACGTCAGTCGTAGTGTTTAAGGAGATGGCATTGCCGTCGATGTCGGTGCCGGTCAGGGTAATGGTCACCCCCGGTAGCGCGGGATCGATACCAACATCCCGAACGCCGTTGTTATTTGAATCTGCATAGACAAAGCCAGAGGCACTGGACGGTCGAAACTCGCCGAAGTCATACCCAGTTGCATTGGTGGCGACCGTAAAACGAATCCCGGTAATCGCATCATTTCCGACCACGTTCGTCGTGGCACCAATGAGTGGCGTCAAGTCAACATCGGCAAACGGGGTTAGCATTCCAGCAGCTTGCCTACCATCAACAAATGCGCTCGGCTGTGTTTCGGTGAGCGTATAGCCCGCGGCGTTCGGCAGCTTCAGGCTACTAAATACATAGCTGCCGGCGCTATCCGTCAATGCCGCCAATGAGATCGCCGTACCGTCGGCAGCCGTGCCGGATAGTGTCACTGTCACCCCAGCAATACCGGTTTCCCCTGCTTCACAGCGCCCATTGTTAATGGTGCCGCCACCAGCACCGTTATCAATACACACCCGGCCCGCAAGGCGCGATGGTCGCAGACCAAAGTTATTGCCCTGAGAGGTGCCACCGGAGCCTATCGCGATGCTATTCACTACGGGTGCGGTCGAGCCCCCGGCAACTGAGCCCGCCGACACGGTAGTGGTCGTCACCCCGGCACGATCGGTGAAGTTTGTCGAAAGCGACTGCGGCCCCTGAACGGCAGCCCCGGTGTTGGTATAGGCTGCGACCGGCCCCTCAGTAACGTTGTAAATGCCGGGCAACAGGTTTGCGAAGGTGTAATTGCCAGACGTATCGCTGGTTGCCGTCGCGGTTACCGTATTGCCGTTCAAATCGGTACCCGTCAGGGTGATAACAATTCCGGGCACACCCGTGGTCTCGCCAACATCGCGAATGGCATTGCCATTTTGGTCAAGGAACACGGCGCCGGAAATCTGCGCGACGCGCAATTCGCCGAAGCTGTTGTCCTGAGAGACCTGATTACTCCCTACCACCACACCTGTGATGCGATCCGTTGCGGCGTTCGTTGTGCCCGTTGAGACACCGCCAGCCGAGTAGCCGGTTGCGCCGGCAGCGTTGCTCGAGTTTGGGATCACATTCGCTGGTGGCGGCGGACCCGCACCGATTTGTCCGCGAATTTCTTTTCCATCAAAGTATCCTGCGGGCTGGGCGACCTGCTCGACGGTGTAGCCTGTGTTGTCCGACGGCGGCACGTTGAAAACATATTCGCCCGTCGTATCTGTGCCGGCCGTCTGGTTAACCGCTTGGCCAAAAATGTCGGTGCCGGTTATGCGGATGTTGACGCCGACAATTGGTGCCTCACCCGCCTCGCGTTGACCATTGTTATTGTTATCTTCATAAACGAATCCGCGCACGACGGCGGGTCGCAACTCGCCAAAATCAAAACCTGCTGCGTTGGTTGCGCGGGTGAAGCGGATACCGCTGATCGTATCCGTATTGGTTGCTGTAGATGCTGTTCCCGCGTTCGCACCCGCATCCGGTGGACCGGCCTGAATCAGCGTTAGCGTTCCGGGAGTTTGTTTGCCATCAAGCAAGCCAATTGGTTGTGTTTGGGTCAACGTGTAGCCGGTGGCATTCGGTAGCGGCACATTCGCAAAGCTATACGCACCGGTTGCATCCGTTATCACACTACGATTAACAGCCGTCACGCCATCTGAAGCGAGTCCAGTTAGTGTGACTGTGACGTTATTGACGCCCACCTCACCGACATCACACCTGCCATTGTTAGCATTGGCACCTGCGCCTTCGTCCAAACAAACACGACCACTAATCACACTGCCCAGTACGCCAAAGTTATTACCCTGCGAAGAACCGTTAGGGCCGATGGCAATAGTGTTCACCACCGGTGACGTGGTTCCGCCCGCACTAGAGCCGTTACCAACAGTGGTGGTCGAGCCACCGCTTCGATTTTGAAAATTCAGGCCAAGTGCGTTGGGGCCTTGAACCGCACTGCCAGTGTTATTGAAGTTTGTTGCAGCGCCCTGTGCGACTGCGTAAGTACCCGGCAAAAGATCTGCGAATATGTAGTTCCCAGATGCATCGGTGGATACGGTGCGCGAGACCGCATTACCGTTGAGGTCAGTACCGGTGATGGTCATGACCACGCCGGCAACACCGACTGTCTCACTGACATCTTTGCTCGCGTTGTTGTTCTGGTCAAAATAAACCGTTCCACTGATGGACGTCGGCAACACTTCACCGAAGTTATTGTCGTGGTTGGTCTCCCCAGCAACAACAACGCCGGTGATGACATCAAACGTACCGACGGGTATGGCGGTCGTTCCAGGTGCCACTCCAGCTGCGGTGTAGTTGATAGCACCTGCGCTGTTACTGGAATTGGCGATTACGTTACCCACTGGCGGCTCACCCGCCGCAACTTGTCCGCGAATCTCCTTTCCATCAAAAAACCCGGTTGGTTGTGAAACCTGTCGAACCGTGTATCCAGTTGGGTCTGACGGCGCTACCGTAAAGGTGTATTGGCCATTGACGTCGGTCGTCGCACTGAGGGATACCGCGTTACCGATGATGTCGGTGCCGACCAACTGCATCTGCGCACCGGCGATACCTGGTTCACCAGCCTCCTTCTGCCCGTTATTGTTGCGGTCATGATAAACATATCCACTGATCGTCGCTGGTGGAATTTCTGCAAAGTCAAAATTAATCGCATTTGAGCCAGCCGTGAGCACCAATGCTGGAATGGTGCTTGAGACCTGTCCCGTATTAAGAGCAGCGCCTACCGTACCCCCGTTGCCACTGCCAGGAGTGCCGTTAGTAATTCCATTTATGAACCCGGCCGGTTGCGACTGAACAAGTGTGTAGCCGCTCGAATTTGATGGCGGGAGATTGGCAAATATATAGTCGCCGCGTGTTGCGCCGATGGCGTTGTTGGTCGTTGTGGTACGACTCACCGCGTTACCGTAAAGATCGGTGCCCGTCAGCGTGATGGTGACGTTCCCAATCCCTTCATCTTGGGTAGAGGTAGTGCCATCCTGCAGGCCATTATTGTTACGGTCGCGGAATACGCGCCCGCTGATAGATGCCGACTGGATTCTCGAGTTCGACGACGCCGAATCGTTGCCGCTAACAAGATCAATCGAAAACGCTTCATCGGTGACCGTGTTGCGTCCTGGCGAAACCGTGGCGGTATTGGGGAGATTGGTCGGCGTATAAGGTCCTGCGAAAAAACCCTCTTTGGCTCTCGCGAATATCGTGACCGTCACCGTGTTGTTGACGTCGGCACTACCCGGGAACGCCGCTGACCCGCCTGTCGCGTTGGCAAGACAAGACACGGTTTGAATCTGCCCCACCACGGTGATCAATGATGGAGTCGCAGTACAGCTGACATTTTGCGCGGTGAGTCCTGAACCGGTCACAAACGAACCCACGCTGATCGACGGCGCATTTGACCCAGTCGCGATGAACTCAAAGTTAGCAGGCAAGACGTCGGCGACGCGCATCTGCGGCGTTGCAGCTGGGCCGAGATTTTTCAACACGAGGTCGTAACGAATCGGTTGATTGATATCCGCAGATTGGGCAGTCACCGTTGTCTTGCTAATCGTGAGATCCGTCTTGGGAAACACCACATCGTTTACCGACGCTAAGTTGTTTCCGGCAACTACGGGGATGGGGCTGCACGCACCAGAACTTTCGAAATTCACGGACTCCTCCCCGCACACGCGTGCGGAGTTACCGAACGAAACCGGGGTAATCGCGATACCGCTCATGTTCAAAACCAGCTCAAAATTCACTTCTCTCGCCGCGTCAAGAAAATTGCCGGTACTCGTGTCGTCTGGGGCGACCCCCGCCAGTACACAGATGACATCTGCGTTCGCCACAGCTTGCGCACAGCTCACTGAAGCGTTCTTCGACGTGTCGATGGTGTAACCCGCCTCCGCCGCTACTGCATTTACGTTCTCGACTGATGCCAGCGACACAGTGAAGCCGGCTGGGACAGACAAGACGTCCGTCACGCGGACCTTTTCCGTTCGTGACGGCCCATTGTTCTGAATACGGAAGCGATAGCGAAGTGGATCGCCGATCCCAAATGCGGTTTGCCCCCCCGGTAACACCCGCGTTTTACGTTGCTGTAAATCGAATCGCGGTACCTTAATGTCGAAGGTGACCGCTCGGGAATTGTTGCTGGTTGAACTGGCGTCGTTACATGACGTCGAAACCAAACCGTTGGTCACAGTTTCAGTTTTGAATTCGCAGTTGCTTGCCGTGTTTAGTGATACCACAGCGGTATTGGTTTCACCTGGATAGGCAACGTCGTTAGGTCCAGTTGGCAGTACACCGACTTTTCGCGGGCGAACCGTGATCAAAATCGAACGGACAGCGTATCGATTGATTGTGGTTAACGTGGTACATGAAAGCGCCCCGGTCACGAGGTTCGACGCCGAGCAGTCCATCGTTCCACCGACAGCACCCGCAATCGACAAGACCTGATATTTCGCCGGATCAATGTTGTCGGTGATGGTCATTGCGCCTGACACATTGTTGGGGCCGAGATTTTGCGCTGAGACTGTAAATTCAAGCAGCTGGCCGATACGGGGGGACGTAGCGGTATTCGTAGGATTAAGCGTCTTGGTCGTCAGCGCGATATCGACGCGTGGCAACACTGTTGCGGTTGCAACACTCGAGAGTTGCCCGCCGCTGCTCGAGGTCAGGATCGCATCGGGTGACGTGAGTGTGCCGGTATTGGAAAGCGTACCGCCGTCAAACGGGCGGTCAACCCTGAACGAGACTTCAATCGTGGTACCCGGAGCCACGTTAGTGAAGGCGCACGACAGCGAACCAGAACTTCCAGCCGGGAGATTCGGACATGTACCTGCGGCGGCACCCGCCGTCACGCTGGTTGTCACAGAAATTGCAGGCGTCACATAACTGGGTGCCGGCGCGCCGGGTGACGTTACATTGAGCAATCCCGGAATATTGTCGGTGAGCAATAGTGTTGGAATAACAGCCTGCGTTGGATTGGTCCCAGTGGTTGGTGTCGTGATGACCATGCGCCAGTAAACGCTGTTGTCTGCTCCACCAATGGTCGATGTCGGTCCGTAGGAGGCGCCATCGACCGAGGTAGCCTTGATAATGCTCGCCTGCGCCAGTCCGGTCGTTACCGGCGTTCCGATGACCGATTTGCTATCACAGTCATTTCCTCCAGCGTTATCCGCCGGTAGTGGGCCGGCAAGCCCTGACTGCATTGCTCCACTCGCCCCGGTACAGACGGTGTTTGTCAATGTGACTGGCATAGCAATTGCCGCACGAACGCGCGTCGTGAGTGTCACGGCCGGTTCGTTGGTCGCCACGTTTAAGGTGCCAGCAGCGTCTTTAGTGCAGTTCACGCGACGCAAGCCATTCGAAGGAGAGTTATCAACGGCACTGCATGTCCAGCCTGCGCTCACACTCACATATTCCTCGTCCATCGACATAGTGTCGACGAAGAAGAGCGGGTTCGCACCCGCGCCGACGGTGTAGACAGCCGGGGAAATTCCTTCATTGCGCAACACGATGGTGTTGACGATGTTGCTGCCAGCCGCTAGTGGGCCACCCGACTTTGTCTTGGTTGCACGCAGGTCCGCGAACGGCACAGCGACGGCATAAGGAATGAGCAACATGTTATTGGCAGGATTGGTATCGCCAAACCCGACCGGCGGCGAGACCTCGACGCCGAAATTCCCGCCACCCGCAGTTGCGGGCATGGTGAGTGGAATGTTGAACGTTTGCGTCGCCCCCACGGCGACGGCTCCCGTGGTGCAAGTGATTACCGTACCCGTAACGCCATTGACCGTGCCGGCACCGCTATTTAAGCACCCGGCAGGCAGAGTCCCGATGGTGAAGCCGACCGGTATCGCGGCGCGCACCATGCCACCGGTTGGTGCGTTGGTTGGGCCAGCGTTGTTATAGGCAACCACCAAGGTTTGCACGGAATCCGTCTGCACACTGCCAGATGGAAAAATCGAGCCGTTGGGACGCAAATCACTACCCACTTCAACCGCATAACCAAAGTTGACGAGGTTATTGGCGAGATTCAGATCAATATAGTCGATACCACCCGAGGCGATGTTGGCTGCATTGTTAAAGGTCCCAACGTTATTGGCAACACCGGTGATATCGATGCTACCCAGCGCACTGGCCAACACAGGCCCTGAAATCGTACAGGTCACCGTGCGAGAAGTATTCGCCGCTGAAGCACCATTGCATGCCACCGCAGCGCCGTTGCTGGCGGTAATCGAGCTCACACTAAAGTCAGTAGCGGTGCCTGGCAGATTGTCGGTTACCACAACCGTCGCACCGACCGGGATATCGTCCGCCACCCCGTTAATCGGGCTGATGGTTGGCGTTAATCGGAATGTGACTGACTGGCCGGCGATGGGATTGCCACTGGGCGTTACTTTCGCTTTCGAAACTTGCAGGTCACCGGCAGTGCGTACGTTGCTGGTGCTAGTCGCGTTCGAGCCACCAGTTGCCGTTGCAGTAAGGACCACGCTACCGGTGGCTGCCCCACGAACTTGAAAATTGATGGTGCCGGTGTCACCAAGAGCACCAGGCGGAATGGCACATTGCACTGCTGGTCCGGCAATCGCAGTGCAAGGCGCGACAACTGTCGGCGGATTGATAGATAGGGTTGCGGGAATAGGGACAGTGATTGTAGCGGCCGCTGAGTTCGTCCGAGTGTAGTCGAGCCCTACCGTCGCGTCTTGGCCTCGACCGATGTTGGCCTGCACATTAACCGCGTTAACCGTCACCTGTGCGCATGTGATGTTAGGTACTGCAAGTAACGCTCCTGCCATCGCCAGCGCGAACGCAAATCGACTAACAAGCCAGCCCCGACTGACGAAGGCGTCAATTCCCCAGTTTTTCATACAGAATGGCAACCCCTGCGTCCAAAAATAGGCGCTTCAATTTTTTTGTGATCCAAACGTACGCTTAAGTTGAGTACGCCTCGAACAGCTTGAACCTCCCCATTATTCTCGCTGAAACCCGTCGCGCAAAATCGCGGAATATGGCCAAGGCATGATAAATATTTATGAGAAAAGCGCTTGTGCCGCATTAGTTGGACACCTCTCGCGCAGCGGATGTTAACTATGCAAATACAAGCTATTCATCGAGCTATCTCGTATCGTTCACAAGACGGGCGCGATTCGGGAAAGAATATTGACAGCATCTGCTAATGAACTGCAGTCGCTTCTTCTCTTTGCGCTTCCCGACTAGGATGCTAACGCAGTCGATCGTTAAGTTCCTCGGCAATCTCGTTGGGCCTTGATGGTGAGATTGGTCGTGTTTAACGGGTGCAAACATAGGGCTCATCGTTCCGGTATTTGTTAATCCAGCCAAGTCGATTGGCATTCGCCCTAGATGCTGTAGCCCAGCTCAGCGCGTCCGCATTGATGATCAACACACACTTTGATGTAATCAAATTATTCAGCACGAGCCCCTCCATGCGTCCGATAGCGCCAATGGAAGGCGCGCTGCCTCTTCAGACTGTCGAACTAGTTTTGCGTCGGCGCATTATCCCAGCAATTGCCCTTACGACTCATGCTCGATACCGCCTTCATATCTGCGATGAACGCTTGGTAGTCATAGCTGCAATACTGGCTGCCGCGGTCGCTATGATGAATCATCCCCGGCTTCGGCTTGAGTTTGAAGCGCGCCATGCGAATTGCATTTAGCGCCAGCTTCTTGGTCAGCAGCGGGTGCATAGCGCCACTGACAATCATTCGGCTATCCAAATCCATCACAACCTTCAAATACAAATGAACCACCAGCAGTCAGAAACTAGATAATGTCGGCCGTCCACGACTAATACTGCGCGGTCGGCTAAAGTTGGCGCTTGAGCACGTTCTGGGCTACCGGAACAAATGGAGCGCCGGATTGTTTGTGTCACCGTAGCGGCGTTTATGCCTAGTATGGATACCATCGGCCGGCATCGGCTTGCGAACCCACCTCTTGTTCACCGGCAGGCCGCTGCGCCTTGATTTCTCCGGCCATCTGCGGCGAACCAAAAGCCACATCAAATTTGGCATGGGTAGTGCGAATAACGGCCTCCAACCGTGACATGGTGCCCCAAATGCAGTGACTGCACGCCGACATTTCGCGCGTAGCAACATGCCGCTCAAAGAAATCCCCCAAGCATTAGGTAAAGTACGGCTATGCATAAAATTCTCGTTACTGGCGCGGCCGGCTTCATTGGCCATGCTCTCGCCCTGCACCTTCTCGCCCGCGGCGACGTTGTTATTGGCATTGATAACCTCAACGACTACTACGATGTTTCGTTAAAGGAGGCTCGTTTAGCCCAACTGGCCGCACATACCGCCTTTACGTTTGTAAAGGCTGATATCGCCAATAAATCCACGATGGAAGCTCTCTTCGCCGACCATAACTTTGATGCGGTGGTTAATCTCGCGGCACAGGCTGGTGTGCGCCACTCGTTAATCGACCCGCACGTTTACGTTGAGGCCAACTTGCAAGGCTTTGTCAATGTCTTGGAGGGCTGCCGCCACGCCAATGTGCGGCATCTCGTGTTCGCCTCAACCAGTTCAGTGTATGGCTTGAATAGCACCCTGCCTTTCGATGAATCGCAAAACACCGATCATCCGGTGAGCCTTTACGCTGCCACCAAAAAAGCCAACGAGCTTATGGCACATAGCTATGCGCATTTGTTCGGCATCCCGGTGACGGGGTTGCGCTTCTTTACCGTTTACGGGCCGTGGGGTCGCCCGGATATGGCGCTCTTCAAATTCACCAAGGCAATCTTGGCCGGTGAAACCATACAAGTGTTTAACCATGGCAAGATGGTGCGGGACTTCACCTACATCGATGACATCGTTGAAGGTGTCGTTCGGCTGATTGACCGCCCCGCAACGCCGGATAAAAATTGGTCCAGCTCCGACCCAACACCAGAGACAAGCAGCGCGCCCTACCGAGTTTTTAATATCGGCAACAACGAGCCGGTCGAGCTGATGCGTTACATCCATGCCATCGAGTTAGCAACAGGCAGAAAGGCAAACATGGAGATGTTGCCCATTCAGCCGGGTGACGTACACGCCACTTCGGCCAGTGTTACGCGCCTAGAAGCGCTCATTGGATTTAAACCACAAACTAGGGTGGAGGATGGTGTGGCGAAATTTGTGGATTGGTATCGCCGGTATTACCAGCCTAGTTGAGCCGGGCTTTGGCTGGCGCATTCGGGATTAGTACTGTACTGAAATCAGTATCATTGGCTGCCGACCAGTATTTGCAACGCGGGACACAACTGGCGACTGCTTTTCACGATGCGAGTCTGCATAGCGATCTCGTCCGAGGTAACCGGGGCAATCTCGAAACGATTGCCGAAACTTCACGCAGCAGTGCGCCCATTGAAATGGCCTGAATGCTCAGTACCTCCGCTGAAGGCGGACAGTTTGCTTGCGTTCTCTAGCTTTGCCGGCTCAGCATGATCCAGCAGCACTCGCGTCAAGTATCAAGTATCTTCCGTACGCCGGTCAGCAATCACCTCTTTTGCGCGCTTTAGTCGTTTAGCTAACGCAGGTCCGCGCGCCACCGCAACCCCCACCGACAGCACATCGAGCAACACTAAATGCACCATGCGGGACGTCATCGGCGCATAAACATCGAGATCTTCACGTACATCCGCAAACAATACAACCGTCGCCAAGCGCGCCAGGGGTGAGCCGCTTGCCGTGATGGCAATCACGGATGCCCCAGCGTCCCGCGCGATTTCCACGCTGCGAATCAGTTCGCGGGTGCGTCCGGTACCGGAGATGGCTACCACCACATCTTGTTTGCCAAGCAGCGATGCCGCCATCGCGTGAATGTGAGGATCGGAGTATGCGACCGCTGGCACCCCTAACCGAAAGAACTTGTGTTGGGCGTCCAAGGCAACGATCCCAGAATTACCCAAGCCATAAAACTCAATTCGGCTCGCTTCGGCTAGTAGTGTTGTTGCCCGTGTAAGCGCGTCCGGATCAAGGTGGTTTCGCACGCTGACTAACGCAGCGATGCCGCGATCAAACACCTTAGCACCTACCTCCGCCATCGAGTCTTGCATTCCCACATCATGGTGAACAAACGGTACTCCGAGCGCGAGACTTTGTGCGAGACGCAACTTGAAATCCCGATATCCCTTGAAGCCGGCCGCAACACAGAACCTCGCCACCGTCGGCTGGCTGACACCACACTTGGCTGCGATGTCAGGGAACGACAAACTGATCACCAAATTAGGATGGCGCAGTACAAACCTGCCCACCAATTTCTCTGAGGGTCGCAGCGTGTCGATCAACGCCTCAATACGATCCAATAGTGCGGTTGACGCAACTGGCGATTTTGACGGCATATTCTTTTTCTTTGACGAGGTCTGCGATTACGGCATATGCATATACTCAACAACTTTTTGTAGATTGTCAACAGCTCATAACCGCAGGCTCCTCGTTCGACCTGCTTCCGTCCTGCGTTCAGTCGAACGACGCCCACGAGGCCGCCACAACCAACTTGACAGTAGATTGTAGATTTTCTACAATTTTATTGATTCCATCGTCAGCCAGCCCCATTGGCTCGGAGTTATGGCATGCGTACTCATCCCACACCACACCCCACCGTCGCGCGCATCACGGACGACATTTGCCAACGAAGCCGATCTTTCCGCGCCCGCTATTTGGCGAATGTGGATGCCGCGAAACACACCGACCCCGCCCGCGGTCGGATTTCCTGTACCAACTTGGCGCACGCGTTTGCTGCTGAGGCACCCAACGACAAACTGGTTTTGCGCGAAATTCGTGCGCCGAACATCGGTATCGTTTCCGCTTACAACGACCTGCTCTCCGCGCATCAACCGCTGGCGCGTTTTCCAGAGATCATCAAGCACGCCGCCCGTGAGGCGGGTGCCACTGCGCAATTTGCAGGCGGTGTTCCGGCCATGTGCGATGGTGTCACGCAGGGTCAGGCTGGCATGGAGTTGTCACTTTTTTCACGCGACATCATTGCCCAGGCCACGGCTATTGCCTTGTCGCATAACGTATTCGACGGCGTCCTGTGTCTTGGTGTGTGTGACAAGATTGTGCCGGGGCTTTTGATCGGCGCGTTGCAGTTTGGTCATCTGCCCACTATTTTTGTACCGGCGGGGCCGATGACGACCGGCCTCTCTAACGACGAGAAATCAAAAATTCGTCAGCAGTTCGCCGAGGGCAAGGTTGACCGTGCCGAACTGCTTGAAGCTGAAAGCCGCGCCTATCACGGCCCGGGTACCTGCACCTTCTATGGCACGGCCAACAGCAACCAGATGCTCATGGAAGTAATGGGGCTGCATTTGCCCGGCTCCGCATTCATCACGCCCAACACGCCGCTGCGGGATGCATTAACTGCGGAGGCAGCCAGACGTGTTGTCGACCTCACGCATCTTGGCAACGAATACACGCCCATTGCCGATATTGTGGATGAGCGCTGCATCGTCAACGCCATCGTCGGCTTGCTCGCCACCGGCGGCTCGACCAACCATACTATCCACATCATCGCCATCGCGCGTGCAGCTGGCATCATCATCAATTGGGACGACTTCGACGCCTTGTCCGCCGTGGTACCCCTGCTGGCTCGTATCTACCCGAATGGGAGTGCTGACGTGAATCACTTTCATGCGGCCGGTGGCGCGGGGTTTGTGATTCGAGAGCTTTTGTCGGTCGGCCTGTTACACGAAGACGTAGCAACGGTAGCAGGTCGCGGACTCGCACGTTACACCGAGGAACCCACCCTCAAAGCAGGCCGTATCATCCACCAAAGTGCGCCTGCCACCAGTGGCGACGAGAGTGTTGTGCGAACGGCGGCGGCTCCATTTAGCGCCGATGGTGGCCTTCGTGTGTTGCGCGGCAATCTAGGCCGTTCGGTGATCAAAGTGTCTGCGGTCAAGCCACAACACCGAGTCATTGAGGCGCCCGCCATGGTGTTTGATGACCAAGATGATGTCCTCGCTGCTTTTAAGCGCGGCGAACTTCAAAAGGACTTTGTCGCCATCGTTCGCTTCCAAGGCCCGCGCGCCAATGGCATGCCGGAGCTACACAAACTCACTCCCGCCTTGGGCTCGTTGCAAGACGCGGGATTTCACGTAGCTCTTGTCACCGACGGCCGTATGTCGGGTGCCTCTGGCAAGGTGCCAGCTGCCATCCACGTTTCACCGGAGTGTCTTGCCGGTGGGCCGCTAGGTAAAGTGCGGAGCGGGGACCTGATTCGCTTGGATGCTGAAGCTGGTGTGCTTGAGGCAATCGTTGACACAGCGGAGTGGACCAAACGTGATACGCCTGCTGCGAATCTTGATGCTAACCAATTCGGCTCAGGTCGGGAACTGTTTTATGCATCTCGTACGGCAGCACTAACCGCAGAAGATGGTGCGGGAACGTTTGGTGTCATCCCGATAAACACTGACAGCGCGATCCGTAGAGCCGCCACCGAGGAGCAAACCGTATGACACAGATTCGTGAAATCCTGGCTGCGAGCCCCGTCATGCCTGTTATCGTGCTGGATCGCGTGGCAGATGCGGTTCCGCTCGCCCGCGCATTAGTTGCTGGTGGTATCCGGGTGCTCGAAGTCACCATGCGTACACCGGTCGCGCTCGATAGTGTGCGCGCGATTCGCCAGCAAGTGCCGGAAGCGATTGTTGGTGTGGGTACCATCGTCACCGTCGCGGACTTCAATGCGGCGGTTGCAGCAGGTGCGGCTTTCGGCGTGAGCCCCGGCAGCACCGATGAATTGCTCACCCATGTGGCCAAACAAAACTTTCCATTTCTGCTAGGCTGCCTGACGCCATCTGATCTCATGCGCGCCATGCAGGCTGGCTTTCATGCGGTAAAACTGTTCCCCGCCAAACAAGCAGGCGGCATTGAGATGTTAAAGGCCCTCGGCGGGCCGTTTCCCAGCATTCAGTTTTGCCCCACCGGTGGTATCGATGCGACCTCCGCACCGGACTACCTGAAGTTACCTAACGTGGCTTGTGTTGGTGGCTCATGGCTAGCCCCGGCCAATCTCGTTAACAGTGGTGACTGGGAGGCGATCCGACTGCGCGCAGTCGCCGCTTCCGCACTGCGCGCTGTTACTACCACCCCGGTCACGACTTCACCGTAGAGCCTCTAAACTCAAACTTCTCCCGCTGCACGCCAGCAACACTCACTGACCGGACACCGCTCCATGACTGCGACCCCTTCTGCAACCGCTCCAGAATGCCGCGCGCTCGTGTTGTTTGGCGCAACCGGCGACCTCGCCAAACGGATGTTGTGGCCGTCGCTGTACGCTTTGGACACAGATGGCTTATTGCCGAAAGCGTTTCGGTTGATTGGTGCGGCGACGTCTAAAC
This sequence comes from Rhodocyclaceae bacterium, assembly GCA_020247395.1. GTDB lineage: Bacteria > Pseudomonadota > Gammaproteobacteria > Burkholderiales > Usitatibacteraceae > UKL13-2. Next base: position 2,928 of record JADCJC010000113.1, on the reverse strand, counting down.
AAACCGACGATGAATTCCGGCAGAAAGTGCGCGACGCCATTTGCACCTCCGCAAATGCGAGCCTGTTCGATGAAGCTAAGTTCGCCGCTTTTGCCGCACGTATTCGTTATGTAACGGTTGATATTCAAACTGCGGGCGGACTGGATTCGATAAAGGGTGCGCTACACCAGGGTGAAGGCGGCGTGATTTATTACCTCTCCACCGGTCCACAATTGTTTGGTCCGATCTGCCTCGCGTTGCGCGACGCTGGCTTGATTGACCCGCACTCTCGCATCACGGTTGAGAAACCCATCGGCACGAATTCGAAAACGGCACACGAGGTCAATGAAGCCATCGGTGCCGCCTTTGAAGAACATCAGGTGTTTCGCATCGATCACTATCTCGGCAAAGAGGCTGTGCAGAATTTGTTGGCGCTGCGATTCGCCAATGCAATCTTTGAGCCGCTATGGAACGCCAATGCAATCGAGCAGGTGCAGATTACGGTAGCCGAAGCGGTCGGCGTTGAGGGACGCTGGGGGTTCTACGATGGCACCGGCGCGTTGCGTGACATGGTGCAAAGCCACATGCTGCAACTATTGTGCCTGGTGGCAATGGAGCCTCCCGCGGGGTTCACACCTTCGGCCGTACGTAACGAAAAGGTGAAAGTGCTGTGGTCACTCCATCCCATCACCGGAACAGATGTTGAAACTCACACCGTGCGCGGACAATACGCAGCCGGTTACAGCGCTGGGCAGGCGGTTGTTGGTTACCGCGATGAAAAAGGCGCGTCACCATCGAGTGACACCGAGACCTTTGTTGCGCTCAAAGTGGGCATCGACAACTGGCGCTGGGCGGGTGTGCCGTTCTACTTGCGCACCGGCAAACGCTTGGCCAAACGCTGCAGCGAGATCATGATCCAATTCAATCCTGCACCGTTTAACATTTTTGCCGACATTGGTGCCACCCTCTCACCCAATGCGTTGCTTATCCAGTTACAACCTGAGGAAATGATCACACTCACCCTCATGCACAAAAAGCCGGGTATGAATGAGGTCAAACTCGCGCAAGTCCCGCTCAACCTTTCAGTCGGTGAAACATTTGGCCATTCGCGCCGCCGGATCGCTTACGAACGGATGCTACTTGATGTCTTGCGTAACAACTCCGCCCTGTTTGTACGCCGTGATGAAGTCGAAGCAGCATGGAAGTGGATCGACGGCATCATCGATGGCTGGAAGACCACCGGCTATGCTGCGAAGCCTTACACTGCGGGTAGTTGGGGGCCAAGTGCCGCTATCGCATTAACGGAGCGCAACGGCCATTCCTGGAACGAGTAACGAATCACGCTTCGAGTATCTGTCCGCTAGTCGATGGTGTCTCCGGGTGAAGCGATGGCAATGGTACGTTGGGCAGCAACTTGTTCCTGTGCGCCAGACCGCATGGCAACCCCAACAGCTAGGATGTCGATAACCAGCAAGAACAGGATTCGACTGATCATCGCGACTTGTGAAGCAACATCTTCTGAATGCGAAACGGCGATATTGATACTCGCGTGGCGCGCAAGCGGTGACTGATTCGCGGTAATCGCAATCACTTTGGCGCCGCGTTGCAGCGCAACATCTACTGCTGCATTCAGCTCTGGCACCTTTCCAGTGCTCGACACGACGACGAGCACGTCATCAGGCGTGAGCACATTTGCAGCCATCAGCTGCAGCCTTGGCTCCGTGTAAGCGCTCGTAGGCAGGCCGAAGCGAAGAAATTTGTACTGCGCATCCTCGGCCACCACACCATAGTTGCCAATGGCGAAGAACTCGATTCGCTTGGCGGCAAGCAGCAGTTCGATGGCTTGATCAATCGCTTTCCGATTAAGTTGGTCGCGCAACTGCAACACGGCGCTGGCCGTGTTATCCAGTACTTTGTCGCTAAGCTCAAGCGTGGAGTCATCATCACGCACTTGCGTGTGAGTAACTGGGATGGTGCCTGTTAGACTCGACGCCAGTCGGAGTTTGAAATCGGACAGGCCTTCGCACCCCATGGATCGACAGAAACGCACGACGGTGGGTTGACTCACATCCGCCGCACGCGCAATTTCGACAATCGGATCGCTCAGAATCGAGCGTGGGCGCGACAATACCAACGTCGCCACCCGCCGCTCCGCGGGCGAAAGTTCAGATTGCGATTGCCGGATACGGTCAAGCATGGAAACCACGCTGCTGCGTTGCCTGAGCTGCGCGTCAAGAATTGCAGCCACGCCGACTGTTGTCGCGTTATCCGCCGTAATCACAAACGTTGGAATACCCGCCAGATAATCACGGAAGCGACCTTTCGCTTCAAACCGCGAACGAAACGGCGAGCGGTCAAAATATTCACCCAAGCTAGGAACAATCGAGCCGCCGATGTAGACACCGCCGAATGCGCCCAACGTGACTGCTAGATTGCCCGCAGCCGTCCCCAAGATCGCACAGAACACCTCAAGCGTCTCACTACAAATCGCACACTCGCCTGAGAGGCCTTTGGCCGTAATGTCTTTGGCGGCAATCCTGTCTACTTTCTTTCCAGCCGAGTGATGCAGCGCCGAGTAAATAAGTTCGAGACCGTTGCCGGACAATAGTCGCTCAGCCGAAACATGCGGAAATTTGGTCGCTGCATACGCAAGAATCGCGACTTCACGGTCATCGGTGGGCGAAAAACTAACGTGTCCGCCTTGCGAACCCAGCGAGATCCACCCATCATCAGCTGGAATCAGAGCCGATACGCCGAGCCCGGTGCCCGCGCCGAGCACCCCGATCACGCTACGCGCCTTCGCCACGCCGCCACCAACCTGACGCCGTTGGTCGTCGGAAAGGTGAGGCACGCCGACCGCGAGTGCGGTGTAGTCGTTGACCACCAACAGCGTGTCCAGCCCGCATTCCAAACGCGTCTGTTCAATGGAAAACTGCCAGTGGTAGTTCG
>JADCJC010000112.1 GCA_020247395.1 Rhodocyclaceae bacterium | reverse complement strand
TATATCTGGCGGCGGTGATGGATTTGTATAGCCGGATGATTGTCGGCTATGCGATGGATACGCGGATGACCAAAGAGCTGGTGCTAAACGCACTTCGGATGGCGCGCTTCAAACGCAAGCCGAAGCCGGGGCTGATTCATCATAGCGACCGCGGCTACCGTTTGATGAGCGCTTCGCCATGCTGGTGGATCGCGAACATATCTGGCGCGAGAATCGACGCGTCAGCCGACTGTTACGCGAGGCCAGACTCAAGTCCAGTCAGGCCTGCCTAGAGGATGTGCGTTATGGCGGCGGCCGCAAGCTGGACCGTGCCTTGATTGCCCAGTTGGCGAGTTGCCAGTGGATTCGTACCCATCAGAATCTGATCCTGACCGGGGCCACCGGTTGTGGCAAGACTTGGCTGGCCTGTGCATTAGGCAACGCGGCGTGCCGACAAGGGCTCTCGGTGGCCTACGTACGTACGCCGCGTTTGCTTGAGGAATTACGCATTGCCCATGGCGACGGCAGCTTTGGCAAGCGTCTGGCGAGTTTGGCAAAGACGGATCTGCTGATTCTCGATGACTGGGGATTAGCCCCGTTGGGTCAGACGGAACGCAATGATTTGCTCGAAGTACTCGATGATCGCGTTGGTGCGCGCTCAACAGTCATCACCAGCCAATTGCCGGTTGAACATTGGCATGCGTATCTGAATGACCCGACGTTAGCCGATGCGATCCTAGATCGGGTCATTCACGCCGCTCACAAAGTATCACTGGCCGGTGAATCGCTTCGCAAACCTGAAAAAGACAAACCATGACCGCCCCTGACCAAGACTCGGCCAGCCCGACAACGAGTCGATTTCACGTCATCGTGACCGCCATTTCACCAAAGCGTGACCGCCATTTCACCAAAGCGTGACCGCCATTTCACGGCGAGCGTGACCGATTAAGGTAATATTTACCCAGACCCACACAACATGCCGCCATCGGTCACGATGACGCGAACTCAGCGGTCACGATCCGCGAAATACGAACTGAGCAAATGGCCCGTTGTGATTCTTTGCAAAACCGCGCAGGCTCCGTCGGTACATCACCAATTGGCAGATTGGACAAACGGATGAATGTAAGTCAACTAATCATCGTCGCATCGCTCTTAATGCAGTCGGCTATCACGTCTAGCTTCGCGGCGGAAGGCAAAGTACCAGGTTGGCGACCAATTCCTGACTCAGAATTACTGACTGTCGAGGGCGAGAGATCTGCCATTCGGCCGTCTAAAGGAACATACAAGGAATTGCCGAACAGCAGGAATTTGCGCAAGGCCGAACGATCCACTTTCCCGCTCGCGGCTGAGTCACCAAAGGCTGACAACAAGCTCAATTTGCAATTTCTCGAAAATAGTCGCAGCAAAACTCTGGCCGTAAAAAATAGTTCGGTCACAAAATTCGTCGTCCAGTTTCCGGCGACGGCGACCGGCGCGGCTGACTTGCCCCAGCATTCGGAATTGCTAGCTCTGCTCAAATCGGCAACGGGCCAAGACTTGATCCACGAACGAACGACGCGCACTGGCGGACAAGTTGTTTCAGCGGGCAAATTGCTATCAAACGAGGAAGTACAAATCGCTCTTCATCGGCTGCGACGTGTTTCGGGAATTCTATGGGCTGAGCTTTACGTCGAACCGACGGCAGAGACTACAAACTGGCGCGCAGAAACCAACCTGAAGGAAGGTGCGGTTGCAAATGAAGAAATGGTCAGCCAGGTCATCATAAAGATGCGATCACCCATAGCCGCCAGAGCAGCTGAACACAATGAGCCTCTTCCATTGAGCGATATCAGGTCGCTAAGCGAGGTCGCTGGCATTGAGTTAAAGCATGTTTCCGCTATGTCTGGCGGCGCTCATGTGTATGCGCTCCCCAGCTCGATGCCAATCACCGCGGTACGGCGAATAATCGATCGTCTTGAGTTTGATTCTTCAGTCGAATATGTTGATGCGGTAACGATTGCCCAGACAAATGCGGTACCAAACGACCCGCTCTATTCTTCGCAATGGCACTACTTCGAGCCCACGGGCGGCATAAACGCCCCCCGCGCTTGGGATATCAGCACTGGCGCAGCGAATCTCACGATTGCTGTGATTGACACAGGCGCGCTTTTCGGTCACCCCGACCTATCGGGTCGCCTACTTCCAGGGTACAACATGATCAGCGATCCTAGCGCTGCTCGCAACGGCATTGGGCGGTCACCAGATGCCAGCGATCTTGGCAGTTGGAACACATTCGGCGAGTGTCCAGGTGGTCGGCCTAGCTCGAGCACCTGGCACGGCACCCATGTCGCCGGCACCATCGGCGCCGCGAGCAACAACGGCGTCGGCGTTGCGGGCATCAATTGGAACTCGAAAATCCTCCCTGTGAGAGTACTAGGAAAATGCGGTGGAACTACCGCAGACATCACGGATGCAATTCGTTGGGCGGCGGGGCTTCAGGTTCCTGGCGTGCCAACCAATACTAGCCCAGCAAAAATAATCAATCTGAGTCTGGGTGGAGCAGGCGCATGTCCTTCTGCGTACCAGTCCGCTATCAATGATGCAATTTCTGCAGGCGCAACGATCGTCGCGTCAGCTGGCAACGATGCCGTAAATGTCTCTAACAACACCCCAGCAAATTGCAACGGAGTCATTGCAGTTGCAGCCAACACCCGACTAGGCGATCTGGCGCAATACAGCAATTTCGGCGCGGGCATAGCTGTTTCGGCACCAGGCGGAGCCAACAGCCGGGGTGGAGAGCCAAAGAGCGATGACGTCTACTCAACGCGAAACAGCGGAACGACGACACCGCTCGCTAATACTTTTGAGTTTAGTGCGGGAACAAGCATGGCCGCACCACACGTTACAGGCATTGCTTCACTCCTTCTATCCATAGTGCCAGGACTCACTGCTGCCACAGTGAAAGATGGGATCACTGCTAACTCACGCCCATTTGTCTACACAACCTCCTGTTGGCAGTATGGCGGTTGCGGACTGGGGATTGCCGACGCAGCTAGAACTTTGCTCGCAGCGACTGGTCCTGCGATTTTTTTTGATGCGCCTGGAAGGATATTCGACTCAAATGCACAGCCGATTCTCTTCTACGGAAGCAGGCTGACCGGCAGTTCAACATCCTTAACTGCACAAATCCTAAACAGCGGTCTACAGCCGCTCATCATCAATAGCATCACCCGTTCTGGGCCATTTAACGGAACAACTAACTGCATCGGCGCAACCCTTGTGACTGGCGCCGCCTGTTCGCTAACGATCAGCTTTCTACCGACTAGCATAGGTGATGCTCTCGGAACGATTTCTATTTCAAGCAACGCGCCTGGTGGGACACAAACCATGCTTTTGGCGGGTATCGGGATATCTCCAAACTCACCTGGGGTAAGCGCGTCGCTATCAAAAATTGCCTTTAATCCGCAGTATGTTGGCACTACAAGCGTTTCTCAGCCAATTACTGTGACCAACACTGGCGCGACCAACCTACAAATTTCAAACGTAACAGTCTCACCTGACTTTGGTGGAACGACAACATGCATCGGTGCAACAATTCCGGCCGGCGGAACTTGTCGCATTGATCCCGTCTTTAGGCCAACATCTATCGGCTTCAAATCGGGAGTAGTGAACATATCAAGCAACGCTCCATCGAGCCCCTTCAAGATTGAGCTGTCCGGATTAGGAGTTGGTGCAGCCTCAGTATTGTTCTCGCCAACTACAGTCAATTTTGGCTCGCAGGCAATAGGTACCCAAGGAAGTCCTCAGGCTGTAACGTTAACCAACAATGGCAGCGCAGGACTGCAGCTCACGTCTGCATCAATTTCTGGTGATTTCGTCTTTATTTCATCGGACTGTGGCGACTTCGTAAGCGTAGGGGGAAGCTGCACCGCTTCGTTCGCATTCGCCCCAACTGTTGCTGGAACGCGCACAGGGGCAATCGTCGTCGCGTCCAATGCACCCGCAAGCCCACATTCAGTTCAATTTTCAGGGTCAGGCATCAGCAATTCCGCTGTAGTCCTTGCTGCACCTTCTGACGGCGCAACGATTTCCGGACGCGCGGTTACTCTCCAGTGGAATCCATTTGTTGGTGCGGGGGCATACAGTATCAAAGTGACTGACGCGAGCACGGGTACCTCCTCCAGCTTCCCACTTCAAACAGCGACCTCAATCACAATAACTAATCTATCTCTCGCTACAACATACCGGTGGACTGTTGCAGCGTGCACTAATTCTTCTGCGGACACGCTTAGCAATTGCGCGAATGTTTCGGCCCCGCGAACGTTTACGACGTTAACCCCACAACTACAGCTTTCTCGGCGCGGCGGAATTGACGTTGATGGATCAGGAAAAAGCGCGATTCTTGTTAGGTCGGCCTCAGCACAGCTACAAGCAGGGCGACTCGTAAACAATAGCTTTCAGTTCACCCCTACACAAGACCCTGGACCCGCCTATAGGCTTGTCGGCGTAGGCGACTTTTTTAACTCTGGTCGATCCGACCTAGCTTTTCAGAATATGACGCAAGGCACGTTTGGTGACATCAGGATTTGGCGTGGATTCTCACCATCAAATGAAGTCCTGTGGAGGCAGGTAAAGCAGGTCTGGGATGTTCAAGCTGGGGGTGATTTGGATGGAGACGGCTTCGGCGACCTAGTATGGCGATATGTAGTAACCGAGTCTCCGGACACCGGCGTTTCCTACATTTGGTTTACAAACGGATCGTCGGTAACACAGGTGCGCAAGCGAGGCGGGGCTCCGCTCAATTGGCAACTGATAGGCGCTGCTGACCTTAATGGTGATGGTGCCGCAGACATGGTCTACATTAGCCCGACAAATCAAGCTAGAGCACTGATGGCAACGCCCAATCGCACGTGCGCCAACGTACTGATCGGCAATATCGCTTCGAATCTCACAGCGCTAAAACTCGCAGACTTTTCAGGCACTGGACGAGGCGATATCCTGCTTCGAGACGCGAGCAGTGGACAGGTTCAATTGCTCTCACTTGATGCGACGAATCTGTCTTTGCCACCTTACACCGGAGCGCCTGATGATCAGAACGCCTCGTGCACGGCGAGTTCTTTACAAATGCCAACGACAGCTATCCAGCTTGGAACAACCGATCCGTCGTGGCAGTTCTACGCAGCGGGGGATTTCAATGGGGATGGTGTCATGGACATAGTTTGGCGACGCCCGGATGGAACTCTCGTACTGTGGCTGAACAACCGAAATGGCGCCAGTCCGACTATCTTCACGAATGCTGGTCAGGGCCCCAGCGGATATACACCTGTGCAACCATAACAAGTCTAGATAAATGTACGATAAGCACTTGCTTCGCCGTTTTCATTGTGACAGGCCGTGTGCACTGAACTGTTGGAAAGGATCGACATGAAATTGACGTACGCCGAATTCAAATGGGTTACGAACGCGTCGGCGTTTTAGAAAAAATTGATTGATTTAGAAAACTTGCGACAAACTCACGCGTAAGTCATTGATTTTGGTAGGCCGTGTTGGACTTGAACCAACGACCAAAGGATTATGAGTCCTCTGCTCTAACCAACTGAGCTAACGGCCCTCCGTACTCCTGCTACTTTCCGTCCTCTGCTCGTTTGTGCGAAAAAGACCCTTCGCACAAACCCACCTCACGCCCTGCATGGCGTTCGGATTCGGCTCCGTCCAAATGTGCGAAGGCACATTTGGAGCCGCGGGCCTTTTCCAACGGAACTGACGGCACCCGGGTGAATCTGACACAAATAGAGCACAAACAATGTCATAACATAGGTGCATTATAGCGGAGGCTGCATCGGCCCCTAGTCTCAACTTACGATCCGTCCTCCGATATCACCACAAAATGTCACCTGCTCAGCCCCCGCCAAAGCCCGCTCCACTGGTACTCTCGCAAGACCCGCATTACCTCGAGAAGTTATTCGTACCGAATTCCGTTGCCGTGATCGGTGCCTCCGAGCGCGCAGGCGCGCTCGGCTCGTTCGTATTTGCGAATGTTGTCGGCTCGCGTTTTCACGGTCCGGTCTACCCAGTAAACCCAAAGTATCAGCAGGTTAAGGGCGTGACTGCTTATTCGACAATCGAGGATCTGCCAGAAACACCCGATCTGATTGTGGTTGCAACCCCCGCCGCAACGGTGCCGGGCGTCATCCGTGCAGCTGGCAAGCGCGGCGTTCGCGCCGCTGTTGTGCTTACCGCAGGATTTGCAGAAATCGGCGCCGAAGGCGCGGCGCTTGGCGGACAGGTGAAGGCAGAAGCAAGGAAAACCGGGTTGCGGGTGTTAGGGCCCAACTGCATCGGCATCATCCGGCCATCGATTGGCCTGAACGCCACTTTCGCCAACGCAGGCGCAAAAACCGGTTCGCTTGCGCTGGTGGCACAGTCCGGTGCCGTTTGTACGGCGATTCTTGATTGGGCTGCTGGCACGGAGATTGGTTTCTCCAGCGTGGTGTCGCTTGGCGGTGCGCTGGATCTCGACTTCGGCGAAATCCTTGACTACCTCCTGCACGATCCAAAGACTAAGAGCATCTTGCTCTATGTGGAGGGGGTTCGCGATGCGCGACGCTTTATGTCGGCGCTACGCGCGGCTTCGCGGGTGAAGCCCGTCATTGTTTTCAAAGCCGGGCGCAACACGTCTGGCTCACAAGCTGTCACCAGCCACACTGGTGCGCTGGCGGGCCGCGACAAGGTTTGGGATTCCGCGCTCGCTCGTGCGGGCGCAGTGCGGGTCGAGTCCTCGCTTCAACTCTTTGCGGCTGCACGCCTGTTAGCCGACCCTCGCATCGTCAATTCGGTGAAGGGAAATCGCCTGGCGATTGTCACCAACGGTGGCGGGCCGGGGGTGGTTGCGGCAGATGCGGCGGAACGCAATGGTCTTCGCCTGGCAACTCTTTCCGCCACAACGCTCGAATCGTTGGACCAGGTGTTGCCCAAGCATTGGTCACGCGCCAACCCAATCGATATTGTCGGCGATGCGTCGGCGCAGCGGTTTCGCGATGCATTGGCGGCCGTGGTTACCGATACTGGTGTTGACGCCGTGCTGACGATGTATTGCCCGCAATCTGTCACCCCCGCCGAAGATGCGGCTGCGGCCGTCATTCCGGTGGCAGCCGCAGCACTGGCAGCTGGTACCAAGCCGGTGTTCACATCTTGGCTCGGCGGACGGTCGATCATTCAGGCAAAAGCTGCGCTCGATGCGGCGGGGATACCGAATTTTCTCACGCCAGAAAGCGCGGTCGACGCTTTTTCTTACCTGGCACGTTTTCAAGAGCATCAGAATCTGCTGCGTGAGTCTGTCTCTGCGGCTGAGTCAATGACCTTCCACGACCTGTCCAAGGCGATCGCCAAGGCACACGCCATTCGCGAGCGCGCGCTGTCGGAAAAGCGCACCCTGCTGCAAGAAAGTGAAGCAAAGGCGCTATTGGACGCCTTTCAGCTCCCGGTGAGTATCGGTGCGACGGTGCAAGATGGGGCGGCGGCAACCCGCGCAGCGGCAGCTATTGGCTACCCGGTCGCGCTGAAGATTGATTCGCCAGATATCACACACAAAAGTGATGCCGGCGGCGTCCGCCTAAACCTGATGAATGCCCGTCAAGTTAAGGCGGCTTTTGAAGCGATGCTTGCGGACGTAAAGGATAGTCAGCCAAACGCCCGCATCAATGGAATCAACGTCCAACCGATGCTGAAATTCTTGGATGCCCGCGAGCTGCTGGTGGGAATCTCCCGTGACCCAACCTTTGGACCGGTGATCGCGTTTGGCGCAGGGGGCGTGGGTGTCGAAGTGATCAACGATTTGGCCCTCGCGCTACCTCCTCTAAACGATGCACTTGCAGAGAATCTAATAGGTGCCACTGCGATTAGCCGTGTGCTGGGGCCGTATCGCAATGTGGGCGGGATTGATCGGAGCGCCTTAAAAAAATTGATCGTTCGTGTTTCTACCATCGCGTCTGTTCTGCCCTGGGTGCGCGAAATGGACATTAATCCCGTGTTGGCGCATCCGAATGGCGTCGCCATACTCGATGCGCGCGTGGTGATTGATGCCGACTCCGCCGCGACCGATATGCGCTACAAACACATGGCGATTTTCCCTTATCCCGTGCAACTCGAAAGGGAACTTCGACTCAAAGACGGCACGCTATTTCATATGCGTGCAATTCGCCCCGACGACGCAGCCCGCGAGCGCGCATTTGTCGCGGCCATGTCCGAGACATCGCGCTATTACCGGTTTATGCACTCGCTCACCGCGTTGTCAGACGACATGATTGCGCGATTCACGCAACTGGATTACGACCGCGAAATGGCGTTAATCGCGCTTACGCCCGACGAGGCGGTGATTACCGGCGTCGCCCGATATTCACCAAACGCTGACGGTACCAAAGTTGAGTTTGCGATTGCGATCGGCGACCACTGGCAGGGCAAAGGACTTGGCGAGCTGCTAATGCGCAGTTTAATCAACTGCGCAAGGGATGCCGGGTATGCCGAAATGGAGGGAAGCGTGTTGCAAGCCAATCAAGCCATGTTGGCGCTTGCCAGTCGTCTCGGTTTTTCAACCCGTGCCTCGAGCGATTCCCGGGACGTCGTGCGGCTGCGATACATTCTGACAGGCGTATGACCAAGATCAAGTAATTCCAGCCGCCCCGATGACATCATACAAAAACAGACAGGAGAAGATTAATGAAAATACTTGTTGCGATTGATGGTTCTGATTGTAGCCAGCGCGCTTTATCGTACGTACTTGAGCACACTTCTCTGTTCGGGACGGCGCCCGAACTCACGCTGATTAACGTTCATCGCCCGATTCCGTCGGCTCGTGCCAAGGCGTGGGTTGGACACGATGTGGTTGAACAGTACTACAAAGAGGAAGCGGAGCTTGCCTTGGGACCGGCGCGAGCGCTACTTGCTAAGAATCAACGCACTGCCGCCGAGCTACTCAAGATCGGAGAACCTGGGCAGGAAGTTGCCGCGGCGGCAAACCATGGTTTCGATTTGATTGTCATGGGCACAAAAGGTCGTACCGGGCTCGCCAATTTGCTAATGGGTTCAGCGGCAACAAGCGCACTTGCCGAGAGCAAGGTGCCGGTGTTGCTGGTGAAGTAGTAGCTCAGCCGTCGACCACGCTCGACCAAGAACAAAGGGCAGCCTAGGCTGCCCTTGTTACGATGTCACTTCGTGTCGCGAAGCGTTGACCTAACCCTCTTGCTCGAGGAAACTCTTCAAGCGCTCAGAGCGTGAGGGGTGACGCAATTTGCGCAACGCCTTTGCCTCGATTTGTCGAATCCGCTCGCGTGTCACGTCAAATTGTTTACCCACTTCTTCCAGCGTGTGGTCGGTATTCATTTCAATACCAAACCGCATGCGAAGCACTTTCGCTTCGCGAGGCGTCAGTGAATCCAACACGTCCTTGGTCACATTACGTAGTGACGCGTATTGTGCCGCGTCGGTCGGCGCAAGCGTGTTCGTGTCTTCAATGAAGTCACCCAAATGTGAATCATCGTCGTCACCGATTGGGGTTTCCATGGAGATCGGCTCTTTCGAGATCTTCATGATCTTGCGAATCTTGTCCTCCGGCATTTCCATCTTTAGCGCCAGCGTTGCCGGGTCGGGCTCAAGACCTGTCTCTTGCAAGATCTGCCTCGAGATACGGTTCATCTTGTTGATGGTTTCGATCATGTGTACGGGGATACGAATTGTACGCGCCTGATCGGCGATGGAGCGGGTGATGGCCTGACGAATCCACCACGTTGCATAAGTCGAAAACTTGTAGCCTCTACGATACTCGAATTTATCCACCGCCTTCATCAGACCGATGTTGCCTTCCTGGATCAAATCCAAGAACTGAAGGCCACGGTTGGTGTATTTCTTGGCGATCGAAATCACCAAGCGCAAGTTAGCCTCAATCATTTCGCGTTTGGCTCGGCGTGCCTTTGCTTCACCCGTCGACATCTGGCGGGCGATTTCCTTTAGATCTTTGATCGGAATACCGACATCCTTTTGAAGCGCGATCAGATTTTCTTGCAACTCTATAATCGCCGGCTTGAAGCGTAGCAATGCTGTCGCGTAAGACTTGGCGTGTGGCGCGGCAATCTCATCGGCAATCCACTTCAAGTTGATTTCGTTGCCCGGGAAAGCCTTAATAAAATGCGGTCGCGGCATCGAGGAATTCTGCACACACAGATGTTGGATTTCACGCTCCTTCTTGCGAACCGAATCCACCAGAGCACGCAGACCGTTACACAACGATTCAGTTTGTTTCGCGCCAAAACGAATTTGCATCAAGGTTGCAGACAATTCTTCCTGCAAGTCCTTGTACGCACGTGAGCGATAACCCTTTTCCGCCAAAACCTTCTTCATCTTCTTGTAGGTTTTGCGAATCTGGTTAAAGTGCACCATCGCATCTTGTTTGAGCTGCTCAAGATTTGCCGCTGCAATGGCACCATCCTCATCGGCATCTTCTTCGTCAAGCTCTTCATCGTCGTCGAGGTCTTCGTCGGCCAGCTCGGCTTCCTTTACCTGATCTTCGTTGGGATCTACCAGTCCGTCGATCACCTCGTCAATACGCAACTCGTCGCGTTCGACTTTGTCAGCAAGGGCCAAGATTTCTTCGATCGTCGTCGGGCACGATGAAATTGCCTGAATCATGTGTTTCAAGCCGTCTTCAATGCGCTTCGCAATTTCAATTTCGCCTTCGCGCGTGAGCAACTCGACAGACCCCATTTCCCGCATATACATGCGGACAGGGTCGGTGGTGCGACCAAACTCGGAATCCACCGTTGAGAGCGCCTGCGCCGCTTCTTCTTCAGCGTCGTCATCGGCCACGGCCGGAGCCGCCTCGTTCATCAGCAGCGTTTCCGCATCAGGCGCTTCATCGTAGACCTGGATACCCATGTCATTGAAGGTGGTGATGATGGCTTCAATCTGCTCCGCATCCACCATATCCGGCAAGTGATCGTTGATCTCGCCATAGGTCAGGAAGCCCCTGTCCTTTCCCAAGGTAATGAGGCTTTTGAGGCGCTTTTTCTGGGCCTCGATGTCTTGCGGTGCCATCTCGGCGGCTTTCGCGAGTTTTCCTTTGGGGAACGGATATTCGTCGTGGTCTTGCGCGCTTTTTGGTTTACGGGCCATGTGTGAAGTCCGGGGAAAGTAGGGCGAGGTCAAAATAATGGGAGAAACAGTCAGCTCCACGCTAATTCCGGCGTGAAAGCCAACGTTGTCCCAAAGACAAGCTTGCTTACGTCATTGGGCGAAAAAGCAGCAAACAAACACAATCACCAGCAAGCCGGAAGCAGAACCGAACACTATATCATGCCGCAGCTTTTTCCGATACCCTTGTTAGCAGATTTGCGAATGAAGACAAGGACTTAACTAGCGACTGGAGAGCCGCACGTATGACACCCGCCAGCAAGAAAAGTGCCAAGCTCGGCCAACTCGACGCACCACAACCGTTTCCGGGCCAAAGTGTCTGAAGACGCCCGCCAAATGGATGCTTAGCTTAGACCGAGATCGCGTGCCCGCCGCACCTCGTCTGCTCTTTTCGCTGCTGCGGCTGCATCTGCACGCAGCCGCGCCAGCGTCTCGGCAAACTCAGTATCGAGATCAAGCCGATCAATATCAACTTCGGTTAACAGAAGTGAGGCCTGATTGACGAATATCCAGTCTGGGGTGGGTCGGAAGTGCTCAACAATCATCGCCTGGTTGATATTCTCGCCATCGTGATCGCGGATATATGTCGCCACTCGGAACGCTGCACCTAATGCGGTTTCGTCTTCCCCTTCAACGCTGAGGTCAAACACGTTAGCGAGCTTGGGTCTCACCAACATGCGTGAGATGGCCAGCACTGGGCGTGAGGCCGGGGGCAATTTGATTCGAGGTGCCGGTGCGCCTGCTTCCGGTCCCTTCTTTCGCAAAAACGGCTTGTCCGTCTTAGATTTTCCCCAATCCGCAGCGTCTGCACGGTTCGCACGGCCGCCGACGGTGCTTGCCCCGGCCGGGTTAGCGCTGGAACCATTACCGATATTGCCCACCTGCGGCGACAGAGGCACAACGCGTTCGATCTCAATCACGCTTAGTCCAATTTCGTCTGCTAACTTTCGCCGCAGCATCAGCGCCAGCGCCGGTGCCCTCACCTGTCCAATCAACGGCTTGGCGAGTGTCATCAGGCGTGCGCGCCCCTCATCACTGGCGGCGTCGACTTGTGTACGCAATTCGTCGAGCAAAAACAACGACAAAGGCTTCGCGTTCTTTACCTCCGCGAGAAAGGCGTCTTTGCCGAGTCGCCGGACAAACGTGTCCGGGTCGTCTTCTGCCGGAAGGAACAAGAATCTGACGTCTTTACCGTCCCGTACTATCGGCAGTGTCTGTTCCAATGCGCGCCAAGCGGCACGTTGTCCGGCCTTATCTCCATCAAAACAGAACACCAAGTTATCGGCAAGTGTTAGGAGTTTTTCCACATGCATCGGCGTCGTCGCCGTACCCAGCGTTGCGACCACGTTTTCTACCCCGGCCTGCGCCAATGCAACAACATCCATATAACCTTCAACAACGATAACGGTGCTGTAGTCGCGAATCGCCCTGCGCGCGTGAAAGAGTCCGTAAAGCTCGCGCCCCTTTTCAAACAACGGCGTTTCGGGTGAGTTCAAATACTTGGGCTCGCCGTTACCGATAACACGGCCGCCAAAGCCGATCACATTGCCGCGCTGGTCCAGTATCGGGAACATTACGCGGTCACGGAAGCGATCATAGCGCCGTCCTTCGTCGGAGTCGACTACTAGGCCGCAGTCTTTCAATGCACTAGATGTGTAGTCCTCGACGGCCGCCTTCAAACCCTGCCAAGCATCCGGCGCATAACCAAGCGCAAACTTAGCGGCAATCTCACCCGTCAAACCGCGACTCTTAAGATAATCAATGGCCGCCGGCGAGTCCTTGAGTGCACGACGATAAAACTGCATCGCGGCTGACATCACTTCCGCGAGCGAAGCAGATACCCGCGCCTTTTCCAGCGATTGTTCACGGTTTGCCTCGACTGGCAGCGTCATGCCGACACCTTCGGCGAGCTCTTGAACGGCTTCACGAAAACCCATTCCGTTGTATTCCATCAAGAAGCTAATCGCAGTGCCGTGTGCGCCACAACCAAAACAATGATAGAACTGCTTGGTCGGTGACACCGAAAACGATGGCGTTTTCTCGCTGTGAAACGGGCAACAAGCCGAATAGTTCTGGCCGGCCTTCTTTAGCTTAACGCGCCGATCCACCACGTCGACAATATCGACGCGAGCTAACAACTGCTGAATGAAATCTTGCGGAATCATGCTCGCCTAATTATAAGAGGCAGTCCAAAACTGGTCGGCATCGCGACTGAACAGGTTTAGGGGTCAGCGATTCTTGCCCTGCTCCTGCATCTGTCGCGCGTCTTCTGCTGCGGCGCGTTGCTGCGCGGCGATTGCTTCTTCCCTCTCCCGCTGTGCGATAAATCGACGCTGACGTTCCATTTCTGCCTGCGCCTGATTGCGGATGCGCGCAAGCTCAAGTTGTTGGCGCAGCTCTTCATTCTGCCGGTCCCGCCGCTCAGCTTCCGCGCGCTTTTCGCGCTGCGCTTTTTCGTACCGATCATCGACCACAAAACGCTGGCTTTTCGCATCCTCCGCCCGCTGCTGACGAGCGAGTTCTAGCCGCCTTTCTTCTTCCTGTTGTCGTTCGATTGCCTCACGTTGTAGGCGCTCTTCAGACAACTGACGCTGTTCAGCAATTTCAGCAAGTTTCTTTTTCATGGCCAGATCGGACGCAACGCGTTCTTGTTCGAGACGAACGCGTTCTTGCTCTATATGCCTGTACCAGTAGACGGACGCACTGATGACGGCAAGCAGCACCAGCAGCAATATCGATTTCTTTAGCCACGCGACCACGCCGCCGTTGGCTTTTGCTTCGCGCCACTGCTCGAACTTCGAATCAAATTGTGCTCGCGCCACTGGGTCGGACAGTATGGCGTAGGCTGAGTCTAATTCAGCCAGCACCGCCTGTTTCCGTTTCGACGGCAGTTTGTCGTTGGCCTCGATCTTCTGGCGTGCGGCTTGGTACGAGCGCTCAATCCAGATCTCACTTGCCGTTTCGGGTACACCGATTAGTTCATACAAATCACGCATGCTGCCTCGGTTGGTGCAAATTGAATTTAGGGAAGCTGCAGGAGACAACCCGCCAGTCGTTGCGCACATCGCCTGCTAGCCATGAATGATTCATGGGTCGCCCACTCCGTGGAAGGAGGTTGCCTCCAGACAATTGGCTACCTATTTTGGCTCGCTCCTCTTTCACTGCGGATGCGCGCTGCCCGCGCGCTTGCAGGGGTTGAGACGGCACAATTTTCCAGCTTCTCTCTGTGGCATAGCCCGCTATGTTGTAGCTGGTGGGGCGAATAATCACTCGCCCACTCGCCTGCTTTCAAACGCGTCCCCATGCAATGCCCAGACGTTGAGAGATTATCCTAATCTCGCCTTAACCGCGCCAGATAACTTACCCATGTCGGCACGACCCGCGACTTTGGGCCGGAGGGCATTCATTACTTTGCCCATGTCTTTTGCTGAAGTCGCCCCTACTTCGGCAATCACACCGTCCAAAATGGCAGCCAATTCGGCGTCGGACAACTGCGCAGGCATGTAGACCTGAAGGACTCCGACCTCAAACTGTTCTTTAGCAACCAAGTCGAGACGCTTGCCTGCCGTATATTGCGCGATGGAGTCTTTTCGTTGTTTCAGCATCTTTTCGATGACCGCCAATACCACCTCGTCTGTAATTTCAATGCGTTCATCGACCTCCCGCTGTTTAAGAGCCGATGTGAGTAGACGAATCGCGGACAGCCTTTCGCTATCCCTCGCTTTCATCGCGATTTTCATGTCGTCGTTGATACGATCTCTTAGGCTCATTTCGTCACCGGTTTCAAGTTTCAATTGAGGCGTCAATAAAAAAGGCAGGTGGTTCGCACCACCTGCCTTAGTGTAACTCTGGTAATTCTGGAACTACTGTTGCCCGAGTGTGACTAGTACATTTTTGGTGGCAGCATCTGCGAGCGAAGGCGCTTGTAGCGGCGCTTAACCGCCGCTGCGTGCTTGCGCTTGCGCTCCGCAGTCGGCTTCTCGTAGAACTCGCGTGCACGTAAATCGGTGAGCAGGCCAGTCTTTTCAATGGCACGCTTGAAGCGTCGTAGCGCGACGTCAAACGGCTCGTTTTCTTTAAGTTTTACCAACATGGATAGGATCCCTTACAAATAAACTTTTCTGGTTATGCCCGCCCGGAAACCTGCATTCCGTGGGTCTGAAATTTTGCTTCCTGCTTTGGCCCTCGTGTCGGTCACGCAACGCTTGGCCAAACAAGCCCACTATAATAGCCGCAAGTTGCAATTTCCGCAACATTTTCAAGACCCTACCGTGCTAATCCTCGGCATCGAATCCTCCTGTGATGAGACAGGTGTCGCGTTGTATGACACCTCATCAGGGCTGCTCGCTCAGCAGCTTTTTTCACAAGTTGAAATGCATGCGGCATACGGCGGCGTGGTGCCAGAACTCGCCTCGCGCGACCATATCCAGAGAATACTCCCCCAACTTGACAAGGTTTTCCTTGATAGTGGACGCCAACTTAGCAACATTGATGCCATTGCCGTTACGCAGGGACCGGGACTCGGCGGGGCGTTATTGGTCGGTACCAGCGTTGCCACGGCTTTAGGCGCGGCTTTAGGAAAACCGGTGTTGGGTGTCCACCACCTGGAGGGCCATCTGCTATCGCCGTTACTGGCTGTACCCGCTCCAAGCTTTCCGTTCATCGCCTTGCTGGTTTCAGGTGGGCACACCCAGTTGATGTCCGTTGGTAATGTTGGGCTCTATACACTGCTCGGCGAAACGGTTGATGACGCTGCGGGCGAAGCCTTCGACAAAACGGCCTCTCTACTCGGCTTGGGCTACCCGGGGGGACCAGCGCTTGCCAAGTTGGCAACACTTGGCGATCCAAGTGTGTACAAACTTCCACGACCGATGCTGCATTCAGGCGATCTGGATTTCAGTTTTAGTGGACTAAAAACCGCCGTACTGACACTAGCTAAGAAGTTGCGAAGTAGTGCCGCTGATCTGACTGATCAAGATCGGGCAAACGTCGCCGCTGCCTTTGAAGCGGCCATCGTTGACGTTCTGACCACCAAGTGTGTGGCTGCTCTTAAAAATACTGGTATCGAAACACTGGTTGTGGCCGGTGGGGTCGGCGCGAATCAGCGTCTGAGATCATCACTGAATGCGGCAGCGGCCAAACTCGGCTTTGCCGTGTTCTATCCGCCAGTCGATCTATGCACCGACAACGGCGCGATGATCGCTTTCGCCGGTGCGATGCGGTTATCCGCCGAGGTCGGCACCAACCTTTTCATGCAAGGTGCTTTCAGTGTCAGGCCGCGGTGGCCGCTCTCTGAGCTTGCCACCACCCGCCCGGCCTAGTGATGAAAAACTCAGGCTAGGGCGAGTTGCGGTTGTATCTTTCCTTTGCGGAACTCACCGCCTCCTCCGCTTTTTTCACGGCGAGCTCTAGCGTGGCAATTCGTGCGTAGTATTCCTCAGTACGAATCACGGCGTTGCCGCCTTTCCTAACCACAATACGCTCTTCGCCGCTTTTGGGGTCGCGCCCAGTCTCAAGCGCCTTTTTTGCCCGTTCCAGACGTTCGACGGCCTCATCAACCTCTCTCTGCAACTTATCGCGACTGGCGACTCGCGCATCACCGCGCGCCTTGATATCTGAAAACTGCTGCTGCACCCCCTTGCTGTCCTTGGTGTCCAGTTTTACGGTGTTGCCGATCCTGTTGCCCTTCTCAAGCTGCACCGCTTCGGCCTTTTCACCGTTCTTTGGCGCTTTGTCACTGTACGTCACTTTGCCATCTTTGTCGGTGTATCGATAGAGGGTTTCGCCACCGGCCATCGACGCAACAAAGCTGCCTAGCACCAACACGCCGCACCAAATCAGGTTGGTTAATTTAGGCATAGCCGACCTCCGATGAAATCGCAGCAGACGTGGCCAATGAGCCACACGTCAAACAGTGGGTGTCCCGCTTAACGCGGACCTCTCGCCAACGCATATTTTTTGCAGAAAACAAATGCAGACGACCGACACTTGATTCACCAACGTTGGCCAGCAGGCCAAGCGCCTCACTTGCCTGCATCGCGCCGATCACTCCGACAAGTGGTGCAAACACTCCCATCACACCACACCGGTCTTCTTCCGCCTGTTCGGCAGCAACCTCATCCGGGAACACGCAAGCGTAGCAGGGTGAATTCTGCAAACGAAAATCAAACACAGAGAGCTGTCCGTCGAACCGAATCGCCGCACCCGACACCAGAGGTTTCTGGTGCTTTACACAGGCCGCGTTAATTGCATGCCGCGAGACAAAATTGTCGGAGCAGTCCAATACCAGATCTACATCGGCCACGATTGCACCAAGGCGGTCTGACGACAGGTGCTCCTCAACGGCCATGACTTCGATCGTCGAGTTGAGTGCCAGTAGTGCGTTTCGTGCAGAGGCAGCTTTGCGCGTACCGATCGAAGACTCGCGGTAGAGTATTTGTCGCTGTAGATTTGTCAAATCGACCATATCGCCATCGGCAACAATGATCCTGCCAACTCCGGCCGACGCAAGGTACGGCAGCGCGGCGGAACCTAGCCCACCCGCCCCAACCACCAACACCGTCGACTGTGCAAGTTTGGCCTGCCCTTCGACGCCAAAGCCATCGAGGAGTACATGGCGCGAGTAGCGGAGTAACTGCTGGTCATCCATCAAAAGCGGCTCTGCTTGTTGCGCTCCTACCGTGCCGTCGCCGACTTTGCATCTGCCGCAACCGGGGTCGCCGCTGCCACAGCAGCAACTGGCTTGGCCTTGGTGCCGGTTGTCAATGCCAACCACTCACGCGGATTTGCAGAAACCACTTGGCCATTGAAATGATTGAGTGCCTGCTGCAAAACAAAATCGATCGGCAGACCATCGGCACCATTAGCCGGTTTGTAGTCAACAGGTTTTTCGTCGTCCTTTTTCGCCGCCACAGTATCTGCGGATTTTTTCTGATCAGGCAACGCGGTCTTGATCGCGTCAATTGCCTTTTGCTCTTCTTCGCTCGTCAAGTGCCGCTCAAGATCGGCTTCGCGCGTCATGAAACGCTGCGCGCCGTCGTCAACGATCTTGTCTGGCACGATCCCTTTTGCTTGGATCGAACGGCCGTTCGGCGTGAAGTAGCGTGCGGTGGTCAGTTTGATCGCTGTGTTGTCACTGATCGGCAGAATGGTCTGCACCGATCCCTTGCCAAAGGTTCGGATCCCCATGACCAACGCACGCTTATGATCCTGTAACGCGCCAGCGACAATTTCAGCAGCTGATGCCGTGCCGTTGTTAACGAGCACCACCAGCGGAACCGTTTTCACTGCGGGATTCAGCTTCGCAAGCACATCTTCCTTGCCGCGACGCTGATAATCCTCTTTCCGCGCGACGAGATTCATCTTTGCATCCGGCATCCTGCCCTCAGTGTAAACGACGCGGGCGTCTTTCGGCAGAAACGCCGCAGACACGGCGACCGCAGCCTCCAAAACACCACCGGGATCGTTGCGCAAGTCAAGGATCATGCCGCGCACATTGCCATCATTCTGTTTGTAGGCATCGTTGATCACACGCACGAGTTTCTCAGCCGTGGCTTGCTCAAACTGTGCGATCCGTACGTACGCGATACCCGGTTCCAACTGGCGCGAGCGCACACTTTGAGTCTCGATGACTGCCCGCTTGACGTTGAACACCAACTCTTTAGCTTCGCCGCGACGCAGAATGGTCAATACTGCGTCGCTACCCACCTCGCCACGCATGCGCTTGACAGCCTCAGTCAAGCTCAACCCGCGCAAATTGCTGTCATTTACTTTCAGGATGAAGTCACCCGACTTGATGCCGGCTCTGTAGGCGGGAGTGTCGTCGATCGGCGAAATAACCTTAACAAAACCTTCTTCGATACCAACTTCGATACCAAGACCGCCGAATTTTCCGGAAGTCGCAGTCTGTAAATCTTTATACGCGTCGTTGTCAAGAAACGCAGAGTGGGGATCTAACCCAGTCAACATCCCGTTGATCGCTTCTTTGATCAGGCGCTTATCGTCGACCTCCTCCACATAACCGGCCTTAACGCGGCCAAACACCTCAGACAACATGCGTACTTCTTCGATAGGCAGGTTGGCTATTGCTGGTTGGCGCTCGGCGACCGCCGAGAAATGTAGCGAAAGCGATACTCCCAGCACAGTCCCCAGACCAACCAATCCCGCCGCTTTCAGTTTCGCCCCTGACCTGGCAATCACTCCAGCGGCCCCGCCCGGCGAGGCCGGCATTTGCGTGGAATCACCCGCCGCAACCCGCATATCGTTGCGGCTAACGCTTGGCACCCGCGAGGTGTTGCCTTCATTTACTTGGCCTGAGCCGTCCATTTGTTCCACGTCTTTATTCCTGACTTTCATTTATGACTAGCGCCCAACCCAGCGCATGGGGTCAAACGGTTTGCCGTCTTGTCTTAATTCAAAATATACACCCGAATCCAACGCACCACCGGTCGATCCGACAGACGCAATTGCCTCGCCGGCAACTGTGTTTTCGCCAACCTGTTTGGCGATACTTTCATTGTGACCATACAAACTCAAAAAACCGGCTCCATGGTCAACAATGACCAAATTGCCATAACCGCGCAGCCAGTCTGCATACACAACACGACCGTCGGCGACCGCTTTCACCGGCTGCCCTTCTTCGGCCCGGATGAATAAACCTTTCCAAGTCAAACCACCGTCTTCTCGTTGGGCACCAAATTTCCCAGTCAGTTCACCTTTAACCGGTAGTTTTAGCTTTCCCCTTAGACTGGAAAACGCCCGTCCGACAAATCCAGCGTCCACCACATCATTTATGGCCTCCCCCGGCTTCCGCACACGAGCTACCTCGTCCACCTGTTTCTTTGCGTCGCCGCGCCGTGAATCGCGCGATTCGGTCTTGCGCGACAGCTCAATTGCAATCTGCTCAATGAGTTTGGTCAATCGATTTTCATCGCGTTTGAGCCGGCCCACCTCCCGCCTATTCTTCGCAATATCTGCCCGGATTCGCCCCAAAACCTGCTGACGAGCCATCCTTTCTGAGACTAGCCTTGCGCGCGCCTTTTTTTGCTCGTCTGCATTTGCCGCAAGTTGGGTTTGTTTTTCGCGCGCTTCTATTTCCAGCGCGGCCAACTGCGCCACCTTCGTCTTTAAGCGACTGATGGTGGCAACCCGTGATCGGGTGACGTACCGCAGATAACCTAGCTGCCGCTCCACTGTTGAGACATCTTTACCAGTGAGTACCAAACGGATGGCATCCGTGTTGCCGAACATGTATTGATGCCGGATCAACTTGTCGCGTAGCGCTTCTTCCCGCTGTATATCGTTCTTGGTCGCCTTGATACGCTGCGTCACATCCGCCAGTTCTCGCGAAGTGGCGGCCCGATCTCTCGCCAACCCGGTCAAATTACGGTTGACTTCCGAAATCGCCTTCTCAGACACCTTGAGCTGATCCGTCGCCTCGCTACGCGACTCTTCGCCCTTGGCGACCATTCGATTCAGTCTTTCGATCCGACTGCGTAAATCGTCTAATGCCTGCTTCTTCTCGTCATTCGCGCTTGCCGACGCAGGGGTGAGGACGACAAGTGCAACGATACCAAAACCCAATAGCAACGGGCATTTCCAAGCCAAATCGCCCCAAAATGCCTGTATCTGCTTGGCTTTATTACGGCTTATCAAGCTGGGCCTTCGCCTTACCCTGTGCGGCGACCGCGGCCGCAGCCGCCGCGATCTCCGCCGCATCACCCAGATAGTAGCTGCGGATAGGGCGCAGGTCGTCGGTCAACTCATAAACCAACGGCACAGCCGTCGGAATATTCAGATTGACAATCGCCTCATCTGACAGATGGTCTAGATGTTTGATTAGCGCCCGCAACGAATTACCGTGCGCGGCAATCAAGACTCTCTTTCCCGCTTGCAGCTGGGGGGCGATTTCAATCTGCCAGTACGGGACAACGCGCTGCACCGTATCTTTCAAGCACTCAGTATCCGGCAGCTCCTCGGGCAGCAAACACTGGTAGCGAAGGTCTTTGGATGGGTGGCCGGCATCATGTCGGCCGAGCGGTGGCGGCGGCGTGTCGAAGCTGCGCCGCCATACCAACACCTGCTCTTCGCCAAATTTTGCTGCGGTTTCTGCCTTGTTGAGGCCCTGCAGTGCACCATAGTGGCGTTCGTTTAAGCGCCAGTGACGAACCACCGGTATCCAGCGCCGGTCCAGCTCCTCTTGGACCAACCAAAGGGTTCGGATGGCGCGTGTCAGCACCGAACTGTAGGCAATATCAAAACCATAAGCTGCTTCTCTCAGAAGCTGAGCCGCCCGGCGAGCCTCGGCAACGCCCTTGTCGGTCAAATCCACATCCACCCAGCCAGTGAAGCGATTTTCTAGGTTCCACTGCGATTCACCGTGGCGCATCAGGACGAGTTTTTTCATGTTTTATTTACTCAAGCCTTGAAATTCAAACGATATGTACGACTTGTTGGCAGACGATTTTTCCGCTAACGAGAAAGCCTTAGCAACGGCCCGCGTCCAACCACGTTACTGGGCACCCTGCCAGTCGAGGCAAAATTGGTACAATAGCAAGTTTACGTGAGCGATCGCCTCGTACCAAGCCGGACGTTTGACATGACAGCGCGGAATCGGTGACGCAGTTGGTATTGGGCATTTGGTATTGGGCAGTTGCCAACTATCTCACCAAACTAGTTTGGTTCGTTGCAGTGCCCTCTAGGCACTGATGCGTACAAGCCTGAATCCGCAAGACCCTACCTGTGCTGTCAGATTAATCTGCCAGTTGCATTTTCACCCAACGCTGTTGCACCACACATGACTGAATTTCTCACACAACCACAAAACTTCATGCTATTGGGGTTATTCATCGCCAGCGGCATCATGCTCATCTGGCCAACGATTGCCAAGTCTGTTGGCGGCGCGAGTGACATCGGCACCTTGGAAGCGACCCGGCTGATGAACTCGGGTGAAGCGCTAGTGCTCGACATTCGTGACAGCGGCGAATTCAACGGCGGGCGCATTCCAAAGTCGAAAAACATCCCGTTAGCGGAGCTCGACAAACGCATCGATGACCTTTCCCGCTTCAAAGAAAAGCCGGTCATCATCACTTGCCGCAGCAACACCCGCGCTGGCGCGGCGGCGCGTTTGCTGAAGTCAAAGGGCTTCACCAACGTGCGGCAACTTGACGGCGGATTCGCCGCTTGGCAACAGGCCAGCCTGCCTGTTGAACGATAGGAACAATCATGGCCACTGTCACTATGTATTCAACCGCAGTCTGCCCCTACTGTCAGATGGCTGAACGGCTTCTGAAGGCAAAAGGTGTGCACAGCATTGAAAAAATCCGAATTGATCTCGACCCGGCAAAACGCGATGAGATGATGGCCAAGACCCAACGCCGAACCGTACCGCAAATTTTTATTGGCGAACAATATGTCGGCGGATTTGACGATCTTGCCGCACTCGACAAGGCGGGCGGACTCGATCCGCTTTTGCAAACCTAGCAGTCGCCACCAACACGCTGGCATTGGCCGACGCATACCAGTTGTTCTCGCTCTTTTACCCACAATCGATTCACTTTTAGGAAAACCGAAATGACCGACGCAACCGCCGCAGCATCAGCCGCTCAAGACAATCAACCAACCTACAACATCGAAAAAATCTACGTTAAGGATCTATCGTTGGAAGTCCCTAATGCACCGTCGATTTTTTTGGAGCGCGAGGCACCGACTGTCGACGTCCAGCTTCACCACACGTCGAAGTCGGTTGATGAAGGCATCTACCAAACCGAACTGACCATCACGGTCACGGCAAAAATCGGGGAGAAGACCATGTTCTTGGCTGAAGCCAACCAGGCCGGTATTTTCCAGATTCGCAACGTGCCGAATCAGGATCTCGATCCGATTCTGGGAATAGGCAACCCGAACATTCTGTATCCGTATGCGCGCGAGACCATTTCGGACGCCATCACACGCGCTGGATTTCCGCCAGTTCTGTTGAACCCGGTAAATTTTGAAGCGCTGTATCAAGCGCAAAAGGCGCAAGAAGCACAAGATGGTGCTGAAACGCCGATGGTTACAACCAAGCACTAATCAGGTCGACGATGATGCGCGCACTATCTACTGCGTTCACCATTACCAGCCAACCGTACGCCGCAGCCATTGCTGCGGCGTTTTTGTTTGGCGGCGTGTTGGGCACGATGAGCCCGCCGGTTCTGGCGCAGTTACCCGTGGCTGAAAAGTCACCGCAACCTGCAACGCCTCAATCGGCTCCCGCTACAGTCAAAAGCACTACGTCAGTGTCGACGCCTAATGCAATTCCCCCGGTTGCCGCAGTAGCCGCCCCCGTCAGGTCATTCGTTAGCATCGGCGACAGGCCTGCGATTATGTTTGACGCGCCATCCATCCGCACAAACAAAATCTTCATCATCAACGCCCACACACCACTTGAAATGTTGGTGAAGTTGGACAAGCTCACAAAGGTGCGCGACGTCGATGGTACGGTTGGCTGGGTGGAAAACTCGGCCTTAGGCGAGCGCCGCCATATACAAATTTCCGCTGCATCCGCTGATGTGCGCGCTGCTGCTTCTGCATCGGCTGCGTTGGTGTTTGAAGCACAGCGCTCGGTGGTGTTGGAAGTGATCGGCCCCGCGCAGGATGACTGGTTGCCAGTCAAGCACCGCGACGGGCAAACCGGGTTTGTTCGTTTGACACAAATCTGGGGCGACTAACTCATGCGTATCGCGGTGCTCGGCGCGGGTGCCTGGGGTAGCGCTCTGGCGATAGCATTGGGACGCAAACATGGCGTCACCTTGTGGGGCCGCGACGCTGCACAGATGCAGGCAATCGCCGCCAGCCGAACAAATCAAAAGTATCTTCCCGGCATTACGCTTGCCGACACGGTCTCCGTCACGGCTTCATTCAGCGAGGCGCTGGCAGGCGCAGATTTGGCGCTGATCGTCACCTCAACCAGCGGACTGGCCGACATGATCAGCGCAACACTCACCGAGACAACAATGGCAAAGACGGCGCTGCCGACGCTGCCGATTATCTGGGCATGCAAGGGATTCGACAAGCTGACCGGTAAACTGCCGCACGAGACCATCGCCGAACTTGTCCCTCCCGGAGCGCTGTATGGTGCCTTGTCCGGGCCGAGTTTTGCCGAAGAAGTGGCAAGGGGCCTGCCTTGTGCACTAACGCTGGCGGCGAACGACCGAGTATTCGCCAGCGAAATGGCCGGCATACTCAACAACAATACACTGCGTGTTTATTCGTCCGTCGATTTAATTGGCGTTGAACTTGGCGGTGCGCTGAAGAATGTCATGGCGATCGCCGCCGGAATCAGCGACGGCATGCGGCTCGGGTTAAACGCGCGTGCAGCGCTTATTACTCGCGGGCTTGCCGAGATGGTTCGACTCGGTGTGGCAATGGGCGGTAAAGCCGAAACCTTCATGGGCTTGACAGGCATCGGCGACCTTATCCTCACTGCGACCGGAGATCTCTCCCGCAATCGCAAAGTCGGCATGTTACTGGCGGACGGAAAATCGCTTGGCGACATCTTGCGCGATCTCGGCCATGTCGCAGAGGGCGTAAATTCTGCGGCCGCTGCCCTGGCACTCGCCCAAAAACACGGCGTCAACATGCCAATTACCGAGGCGGTGAATGCCGTCCTGTTTAACAACGCCGACCCGCGCGACGCACTAAAGGCACTACTCGCGCGCGACGCGAAGGCGGAATGACCTTAGAATCCTTTGACACCCACGAACGTCAGGAGACAACGTAATGCCCGCTAAAAAAGCTGCTGCTGGAGGAGCCGTCTCCAAGCAAATGCCCATCAAAAAAGCAGCGATTCGTCGCATTGAAGATACTGCCAATAAGCTTGGCACCATTACTGCGGCACAGAAGGCAGATGTTCTCATTGAAGCGCTACCGTATCTGCAACGCTTCTGGGACAAGAATATCGTCGTCAAATACGGCGGCAACGCAATGACTGATCTTTCGTTGCAAGAGGACTTTGCCGAAGACATCACCCTGTTGAAACTCGTCGGCATGAACCCGGTGGTGGTACATGGGGGTGGCCCGCAGATTAATTCACTGCTGTCGAAGATTGGTAAAGAAGGTCAATTCATCCAAGGAATGCGCGTCACGGACGACGAAACACTTGACGTCGTCGAAATGGTCTTGGGCGGGTTGGTGAATCAGGAAATTGTCACCCTGATCAATAAAGCTGGCGGCAAGGCAGTTGGCCTCACAGGCAAGGACGGCAACTTCATCCATGCCCGCAAACTGACGATGACCTCCACTGAAGACAAGCGCAAAAAAATAGACTTGGGCCTAGTCGGCGAAGTGGTGAAGGTCGATACCGCGATCATCGATTTACTTGATTCCGAGGATTTCATCCCCGTCATCGCTCCGTTAGGAGTGGATGAAAACGGGACTGCCTACAACATCAACGCCGATGTGGTGGCCGGCAAGATCGCCGTTGCATTACAAGCTGAAAAGCTCATCATTCTCACCAATACTAAAGGCGTACTGGACAAACAAGGCAATGTGCTGACCGGGCTCACCGCCTCAAAGATCCATGAATTGGTCGCGGATGGCACCATATCCGGCGGCATGATTCCGAAAATCGATTTCGCGCTCGATGCCGTGCGAAACGGCGTGAAGACGGCACACATCATCGACGGTCGTGTTCCGCACGCGCTGTTGCTCGAGGTCTTGACCAGCGAAGGCGTCGGTACGCTGATCCGTGGCGCGAGTGCGAATCGCGGTGGCGGCCACCATCGATAGGAGAAGAACTCCTTATTTGACGGGCGTCTTCACGGCTTTTCGCTCGAAAACGCCCGCCAATAAACGACTTCTAAAGTTTCACTCGGCTTCTACCCCAAAGATTGCTGAGCTGATACGGATCAAGCCCAGCGCCAGCCACGAGGCAAGTTTTTGTTTCATGCCGCGAGTTGCCCATACATGCGCCTCCAATTTTTCGGCGTTACGCACCGTCTCGTCATGCAGCGAGGCGCGTAGTTCCGTTGCGAATGCCGCATCGACCGCGATGATGTTTGCTTCACGATTCAGCAGCAAGCTGAACGGGTCGAGATTGGACGATCCTACTGTTGCCCACCACCCGTCGACGACCGCAACCTTGGCATGCAACATGGCCGGCCTGTACTCATGGATAACAATGCCCGCTTCCAACAAATCCGCGTATAACGAGCGCGTTGCCATTTGCATCAGCGGATGATCTGCCGCGCCTTGTAACAAAATTTCCACCTTCACGCCACGCTTGGTTGCTGCAACCAATGCCTGCCGTAGTGGCCTGCCCGGAAGAAAGTACGAGCTCGCAATGAGAACTTCCGATTTGGCCGCTGAAATTGCCGCGCGGTACGCCTGCTCGATATTGCGGCGGTGCTTCACGTTGTCGCGACTCACAAACGCCAGCAGCGTGTCGCCGACAGCCTCCGATGCGACTGTTGGCAGCGCGCCGTTATGCTCACGACGAAGCTGAGTTAACCACTTCGTTCGCCGCCACAGGCGGTAAACACTTTCATAAACGGGTGCCAACACCGGGCCTTCCACCTTCACCGCATAGTCGTAACGCGGATGTGTCGTCGAAAGATTTTCGGTGAAATCATCGATAAAATTGATACCACCCAAAAAGCCAACTTTGCCATCGACCAGCACAATCTTGCGGTGTGTACGTCGCATCCGATGGCGAGTGGGAAACCACTTCCCGCGAAGCGGTCGGTAAACAAGGACGTCGACGCCAGCGGCGCGCATTGCGTCAAAAAACGTCTCGGGTGCCTTTAGCGAGCCGAAGCCATCGATCAATAATCGTACCGCAACCCCACGCCGGGATGCGCGGGCGAGCGCCTCGGCGATGGCACGTCCCGATACATCATCTTCGAAGATATAGATTTCAATTCGTATATCGTCAACAGCGGCATCAATGGCGGCCAACATGGCTGGAAAAAACGCGGCACCATTCTTTAGCAGCGTGATGCGGTTCCCCCGGTAAATTTTCATTTGGCGCGCAGGGTCACCGCCAACCCGAGATGGTCTGACATGCGCCGCCAACGTGTTCCCTTCACCTCACCGTGGAGGCGGTGAGCAGCCTCGATTTTCATACCGCGAATGTAGATGCGATCGAGTGTAAGGATCGGCATCATTGCCGGGTAGGTACGAGCGAGTTTGCCATGCGACGACTCGAACGCCTCCACCACGCCGAGACGATCGGCGAGTTTGGCGCTGATCCGGCTGTGCCCCGCTCGCCAATCGTTGAAGTCACCCGCAATCACCAGTGGCGAGTCCGCCGGGGCAACCTCGCTGATGAGATCAATCAATCGTTCGACCTGCATCAAGCGACTTCGATGGAACAGCCCCAGATGAACGCACACGCAGGTTAGCGGCTTGGCGAGCGCCGGCACGTTGATACTTGCAAAAAGATGCCCGCGCGACTCAAAGCGGTGGTGTGACACATCGTGATTTACTGAGTGAGCGATGGAAAATGATGACAGGATTGCATTACCGTGGTCTCCCATACGGTGCCGTGCATTTGCCGCATAAACAATATCTGTGTAGCGCCCGTTGGCGATATGTTCATGCTGCGGCACGTTCGGCCAATCGGCAAATCGTCTCGCGTTCGCGGTGTGGGCACCCTGCACTTCCTGAAGCAGCACGATGTCCGCATCGTGCGCATTCAAGTTTTTCCGAACGTCGTGTATGATCAACTTGCGATTAAGCGGCGATAATCCTTTATGGATGTTGTAGGTCGCAATGGTGATCGTTGATTTGTTCGACATAGCGTTCAATTTTCTGCCGCCCTAAGATCTTCCGCGATAAGAAAACGCGTCCTCACAAACTTATTCTCACTTATTTGCCACGCCCAGTCAGCGACAAAATTGCATCACGGTTGGTCGGCGAAAAACAAAGCGGCGCGGCCTGCTCAACCGGCAGCCAAACGTACTGAAGGTGCTCGTGAGCACTCAAGCTAACCGCAACGCGGCCCTGCACGCGCAGCCCAAACACGTGTTCCGTATTGTGCGTGACCCCCGGCGCATAACGATGCCGCCAAATCGGATAGATTTCATACACATTCTCAACCTGCCAGTCAGTCAAGGCATGACGGCTAACCTCAATACCGGTCTCTTCCAGCACTTCACGTGTGGCGGTCTCAAGCAAAGACTCACCTTCATCTTGGCTCCCCGTCACACTTTGCCAATATCCGGGACGATCAGCTCGCTCAATCAACAATACCTCCATCCGCTCGTTGTAGATCACGATCAGGGTGGAACGCGGGATCTTGTACGGCCTGCTTGGCGGTGTAGGCATTGTGGGCATTGTTGGATTCAATTCAAAAGCGTCATGACGGAATACGCGTGGCTGCGCTGCTTGCCTGAACATTTCATGGGGCGCGTTCGAAAGCGGGTGAGTGGACGAGTGATTTTTCGCCTGACCGACCAAAGCATAGCAGGCTATGCTGCGGGAGGAAGGTAAAAAACCGCCGTCCAATCGCCCGAGAGCGAACGTGCAGCTCGCATCTACTGCAAAATAGGAGCGATCCAAATTGGTTTGCCAATCGTTCAGGCGAAACCTCCTTCGACGCAGCGGGCGACCCATGAAATATTCAGGCTAGACTGCTATTTTGCTTCAGTCGCCGTGCCAAGCGCAGGCACACCTCGTAAATGTTATCGACAACTAGCGCGGCAGCACGTTCATCATACATTTCAGGCGCTATTTGGGGTTTGTTTGCAATTTCCATTTGGGTGGGCTGGATATTACTCACGCGCTATGGCGTCACTACGTCGCTTTCGCCCTACGACATCACGGCACTGCGCTTCGCCTGCGCGGGGTTGCTGCTTCTGCCAATCGTTCTTCGGCAAGGCTTCGCCATTAGGCGAGTTGGTTTGCCGTTGCTGGGTGTAATTTGTTTTGGCGCGGGCGTTCCCTACGTACTCATTGCCTCCGGTGCGCTGCAGTTCGCACCCGCCGCACATGCGGGCGCGCTCGTGCCGGGCACCATGCCGCTCTGGGTCGCGCTGCTCGCGATGGTCTTCCTGCATGAAAAGATCGACGGCGTTCGACGTATCGGCCTGCTGATGATCCCGGTTGGCATCGTCATCTTTGTCGGTGCTGGGCTGACGGATTTTTTGTCGGGCTACTGGCGTGGCCACCTGCTGTTTCTGACGGCTGCATTATGCTGGGCAAGCTTCACCGTTGCCATGCGCAGCGCGAGCAGCAAGGGGCTCACCCCACTGCACGCTGCGGCGATTGTCTCGGTCGTGTCCGCCGTATGGTACCTTCCCGTCTACGCGTTCTTCTTGCCTCATCGCATCGCGGAGGCGTCATGGGGTGTTATTGCCGTTCAGACAATCTATCAGGGCATCTTCGTCTCGATTGTTTCACTCTTCGCCTACGCCAAAGCCGTAAGTATCTTGGGTGCCTCACTTGGGTCGAGTTTCGCTTCTCTTGTGCCGGTACTTGCAATGCTCGCCGCCATTCCGCTGTTGGGCGAAGTACCCGCACCCTCGGACTACTTTGGTATCGCTGCGGTGACTGTCGGAGTGTTCCTGTCCAGTGGCGCATATCAGGCGATACTGCGGCGTTGATCAGTGTGATGGGGCGATTCCCACGCTGGCCGAGAAATCGTTAGAATCAACGCCATCAAAGCGGGTGTAGTTCAATGGTAGAACGGCAGCTTCCCAAGCTGCATACGAGGGTTCGATTCCCTTCACCCGCTCCAAACAAAGCGCCCCACTGGGGGCGTTTTTGCATTGGGCGGTGTGGAGGGATGAGCACCCTCGGCGGGTTCGACTAATCGAAGTCCAGCGGACTTCGGTTGGACGTTTGTGGCACCTTTACGGTTCATGCCGCAAACGGTCGAGCAGCGATGATGTTTTGGCCCAAAGCCGAAACATCACATTCCCTTCACCCGCTCCAAACAAAGCGCCCCACTGGGGGCGTGTGCTCGGAAGCATATCGTTGCCGCAAAACAGTCGTTTTGCTTCCAAAGTACTCGGTGCAACGATTTAGGATGTTCCCTCGGCGGGTTGCGCTAAGTCCTTGAAATCTATTTCAGGTCTTTCACCAAGGCATTGCGCGTTTCGGCATTCACATCTACCGCTGCCGTGTACTGCGGGTGATCAACCCCCATTTGCAAGGTGACGCCGTACTTGAGTGCGGCAGCCATTTCTTCAGTCAGCGGGAAGCGCATGAAGTGGACTGCTGATGTCTTGGTCTCGTTCTCGCGTTCTAAATCTTCATCAGCGATCGCATAGACTTTTTTAGCACCTTCGACCTGCACCCACGTCTTGCGCTCGATGCCCTTAAACTTCGTCAGCGCGATGCGGCGCTCGGCCTCGTCACCATACTCAATCATCATCGTCGCACGAAAATCACGGCCACCGGGAATCAAGGGGTTATAGGCTTCGAGTTCATCCAAGATGCCCTGCTCTTCAAAAGTCTTCTCGATGCGAAGCATTTCCTGAATCTGATAACGGCAGGTGAGCTCGTCTTCAAAGAAAAGGGTGACGTGGTCGCCAATATGCACGGTGCGCAGCTTCTTGTGTGCAATCGCCTTGGTACGAAATTCAGGACGGGCCTTGGCATAGGCTTCAAGGGTCATTAGAGAATCACGGGTGATTTTGTTCATGTTGGTTATCGCTTGGTTATTCATTACGTTACTCCGGTAATCCGTAGGCTTTGCGTACCAGGGTAAGCGGGTGCGCAAGTTGGGTTGTGGTGGCGGGCCGGTCTTTCTTTAGCAGGCCTATACCTTGTTCGATGTGGTGGCCTGCGAGCTGGCAATCCGACGAGATGTAGTCGGGGGCGGCGTCCGACATTTGTTTAAAGACGGGTTTACCGATCTTCAACGACATGGCATGGAATTCTTTCTTTACGCCCCAGGTCCCGGCGTGTCCAGAGCAACGCTCCACGGTGGTGACTTTGGTGTCGGGAATTAGCTCCAGCATCTCGCGCGTTTTCTGGCCGACGTTTTGCACCCTCGAATGGCAGGGGATGTGATACGAGATACGTCCCAGCGGTTGTGAGAATTGTGTTTTCAACAGCCCGTCTTTGTTGCGGCCAATCAGGTATTCAAACGGGTCCATCATCGCCGCTTTAACCGCTTGCGCATCGGCATCATTGGGCAGCAACAGCGGAAGCTCTTGTTTGAACATCAGCGTGCATGATGGAATGGGAGTAACGATCGTGTACCCGTCGCGGGCAAGTTTGGCCAATACCGGCAGATTCTTGCGGGCAAGCGCAATGACAGAATCAATATCACCCAGCTCAAGCTTTGGCATTCCGCAGCACGCTTCCTTTTCAACCACCACATATGGAACCTCGTTGTGATCTAGCACTTTCAGCAAATCATGGCCCATGCCCGGCTCGTTATAGTTCACGTAACACGTCGAGAAGATCGCAACCTTGCCTTTGGTTTTGGCACCGTCTTTGGGTGTGTAGGCTCTGCTCGGTATGTAGTTCGAGCGAAATTTCTTGGTGGTGAATTCCGGCACCCACGCATTTCTGTCCACGCCCATTGCCGATTCACCGAGTGAGCGCATGCTTGGCATCTTCGCCGCGGCGTTGACAAACTGCACCACCACCGGGATGGTCGCCAGTTTTCCATTACGATCCGTTGAGGACAGCGTGACATCGCGAAATTTAGTCGCGGTGCCCTGTTTAAATTGGATGGCCTTCGCGCGCAACATGAGGTGCGGGAAATCGACATTCCACGCATGCGGTGGAACGTAAGGGCACTTGGTCAGGTAGCAAACATCGCAAAGGTAGCATTGGTCTACCACCTTCCAATACATCTCCTTCGGCACACCGTCGAGCTCAAGCGTTGGGCTCGCATCGATCAAATCGAACATGACCGGGAAGGAATTACACAGCGAAACACAGCGGCGGCAACCGTGACAAATATCGAACACACGCTCCATTTCTTTCATCACCGATTCGACTGAATAAAACTCGGGGTTCTGCCAATCGATGGGATGTCGGGTCGGGGCTTCGAGGCTGCCTTCGCGTTCACTCATTTATGACTCTCTGTAGAAAAACGAAATACTGCACCTACTGGACGATGGAGGATCGACAAAGACACCTTTGGTGATGCCCAAAGATGCCTCTGCCGATTAGCAAACGACACCTTAGGCGGCGATGCCTTCAAGCGCCTTGGCAAACTTGTTCGCGTGTGAACGTTCTGCTTTTGCCAGGGTTTCGAACCAGTCAGCGATTTCTTCGAAACCTTCGTCCCGCGCAGTCTTGGCCATGCCCGGGTACATGTCGGTGTACTCGTGGGTTTCGCCAGCAACAGCGGACTTCAGGTTTTGCTCGGAGGTGCCGATCGGCAAATCGGTCGCCGGGTCGCCGACTTCAGCCAGATAGTCTAGGTGGCCGTGTGCGTGG
Organism: Rhodocyclaceae bacterium; assembly: GCA_020247395.1. Classification (GTDB taxonomy): domain Bacteria; phylum Pseudomonadota; class Gammaproteobacteria; order Burkholderiales; family Usitatibacteraceae; genus UKL13-2. The sequence continues at coordinate 1,888 of JADCJC010000112.1, read as the reverse complement.
CCGGTTTCGCCTTCTGCGGTGTTACGGAACAGCGAAGCGATCTCGGTATGACCTTCAACGTCAGCCTTGTTCGCGAAATAGAGATAGCGACGGTTGGCTTGCGATTCGCCTGCAAATGCATCTTTCAGGTTTTGATGGGTTTTGGTGCCTTTTAGACTCATATGAAACTCCTTTGTACAAAGGTAAAAACGGCGTAAAGACAGGGTTTGAAACGGGTTGAAACTATTTTCTGCAACTACGCAGGTCATCCATTTGCCGCGCAGCGCGCAACTATCGTGCAATCGATGTTATTGGTCAAATAGATTGATCCTATGTTTTCAATAGTCAATTTCAATGATCAGAAAGCCTCGAACAGCCACAACGCTGCACCTGCGCCAAAATACCGCCATGCTTTCATTCGCCGACAACGTCATTCGCTGGCAAAAACAAAGCGGTCGCCACAACCTGCCTTGGCAGAACACTCGCGACCCTTATCGTATATGGGTATCGGAAATCATGTTGCAACAGACCCAGGTCAGCGCCGTCGTCGGCTACTACGTGCGCTTTATGGCGAGGTTTCCGGATATTGCATCGCTCGCTTCAGCACCGATTGATGATGTCATGCAGCATTGGGCGGGGCTCGGTTACTACGCCCGTGCGCGAAATCTTCACAAAGCCGCTGTAACCATCGTCGAAGAGTTCGGCGGCGTGTTCCCCAAAGCGCATACAGACGTGTGGTCGCTACCCGGCATTGGCCGTTCGACCGCTGCCGCAATCTGCGCCTTTGCGTATGGGGAGCCGCTCGCCATTCTCGATGGAAACGTAAAGCGCGTGTTTGCGCGCAATTTCGGCATCGAAGGGGACATTCGTAAGAAGGCAATTGAAGACGCCATGTGGGAAATTGCTGAGCGCGAGGTTCCAAGCAAACAGATTGAGGCCTACACTCAAGGGTTGATGGATCTTGGCGCAACCATCTGCAGCCGCGGCACGCCCACCTGTTTGTTGTGCCCCTTGCGCGACGGCTGTATCGCATATAACGAAGGGCGCATCGTAGACCTGCCCGGCAAGAGCCCCAAGAAAGACACGCCGCACCGGCAAACCAAGATGTTGGTGCTCATTTCCGCCAACGAGGTGTTACTCGAACGTCGGCCGCCAACCGGCATCTGGGGCGGACTTTGGTCGCTGCCAGAGGTTGCAGTGGAAGCGGATGTGTTGGCAATCACAAAGGCGAAATATCGCGTCAAGCTCAGCAAAGGCCGTCGGCCTCGTCCACTGCCGGAGGTGGAACACGGCTTTACCCATTACTCACTGACCATCTATCCAATGGAAATTGCGGTAGCCAAACGCAATGATCACCTTGCGGAGCCGGGTGTGATGTGGCTGAACATGGATGATATTGCCGGTGCCGCGCTACCAGCGCCGGTGAAGAAAATTCTTCAGCGGCTTACTGGTTAACCTCTAGCATCCACGGGCACTTCCACGGCTTTTTGCTTTGAAATACCCGTCAATAGGCGAGTTCTTCCTATTGGGACTTCTATTGATCCGCAAGTAAATATGGCGAATCTCCACGCTGCGGCGAAGGCGGGAGCCTAATGTCGGAATCACCTGTGCTGAATAAAATTGACGGGTCCCCGTCCGGAGCAACCCTTGTGGTTGTGCGCGGGCAGGTCAACTTGGGTCCCCGCCTGGGCGGGGACGGGGTTAGATTAACAACCACTAAACCCATACTCCCCTGCTCCCGCGAAGGCGGGAGCCCAATATCGGAGTCACCCGCGCTGAACAAAATTAATGGGTCCCCGTCCGGAGCAACCCTTGTGGTTGTGCGCGGGGACGGGAATGGCTGAAATGGTTTTCCATATTTGCTTGCCGGATCAATAAAAACCGTCGCGAGCGGGTGAAGTTGGCAGTG
>JADCJC010000111.1 GCA_020247395.1 Rhodocyclaceae bacterium | reverse complement strand
CTGAAAGATGCCGTTCATTTACAGGAGAATTCTGTGGCAGCAAAAATCGTATCAGTGTTCAATCACAAGGGCGGGGTTGGCAAGACCTTGATTTCAATGCTGGTTGCCGGCGAACTAGCTCGGCGAGGGCTAAAGGTAATGGTGATCGACATGGATAGCCAAGGAGACGCCGTCGCCTGGTTGCCCAATGCCCCGGAAGCGAAGCCATTTCCAGCGACAGTGATTAGCCTTGCCAGCTTGGGTGAGAAATTTGTTAAGGCACTGGCCCAGCACGCATCGGAGTACGACGTGATAGTCGTTGACTGCCCTCCTTCCGATGCTTCTTCGGTGCCGTTCGCAGCGCTGGTCGTCAGTGATCTCGCCGTAATACCTGTTCAGCCGACCCCACAGGAGCGAGAGTCTGTGCACCGCGCGCTCAAGGTAGTTGAGGACGCAGAGGCGAGAAATAGCGCGCTCCAGTGGGGAATCGTGATCAACCGATTTGACAAACGTCGCTCCGTACACCCCATCATGGTTGCAGCGATCAAGGAAGTCACTCAAGTGTCCCCTCTCGCGACTCTTTCCGAGAGAACCCCGTATCAAGAGGTCATGCTCTATGGTGGCACTATGCGCGATCTCCCAAGAGCAAAAAATGCTGTTGAAGAGGTAGATTTACTTGTAAATGAAATTTATAAGAAATTGGAGAAATAACTATGGGCGGCAAATCTGATCAGTTGGCCAAGCTGGCTAGCCGTCAACGGCAAGCCCCAAGCAATTCAGTCTCAGAAATCGAGCGCAGAGCCGCAGCTGCCGCAGCGGGCGTGGCAGCGCGTCACGGAGATGCCAGCTCCACATCACAGACTCTGCCGAATTCATCTGCTGTCGCATTCAGGCCTGCGGCCCCGGATGTGCCGCGCTTTGCCTCTGGCATCGTTGATCTTCCCCTCGACAAGATTGACGATAACCCCTACAACGTCCGAGCGCTATATCCAGCAGAGGATCTAAGTGACCTTGCGATGTCGATTCAAGCGAATGGACAAGAGCAGCCAATCAAGGCGTTCCCAAAGCCTGATGGTTCAGGCCGCTACATCTCGGTATTTGGACATCGCCGTCGTCGAGCTTGCGCGATCGCCGGCAAATTGACTGTACGCGCGGAGCTCTGCGCGCCAATGAATGACCGCGAGTTGTACTCGGCGTCTGACGCCGAGAATGGCTTCCGCACTCAACAGACGCCGATTGACGATGCATTGGTATGGCAGAAACTGCTCAAGGACAAAGTGTTCAATACTCAGTCTGAGCTTGCGGCGGCTTCCAGAAAATCGGAGGGTACGGTCGCGAAAACACTGGCGCTTCTCGAAATGCCCGCGACGTTGCTTGACTACGTGAAAGAGCATCCTCAGCGCTTCGGCCTACGCGTGGCCTATGAACTTTATACGCTTGCAAAGAAGGGCTTTCAAACAGAGGCGCTGGACCTCGCAAAACGGGTCGTAGTCGAGGAACTCGCAGCCAAGGAAGTCGAATCAACAGCAAAGCATATTGCGAGTCCAAAGGAACGCAAAGAAAAGGAGTCATCTCGGCAGTACAAGCTCACACCGAACGACATTTACCTCAGCGGAGTAATCAAAGACTTTGATAGCGGGCGAGTAATCGTCGAAGTATCAGTATCGTCACCTGAAGACCGGGCACGTCTAGTGACGACACTGAAGCGGACTCTCGGTGTACCCAATTGAGTGGGCTCTGTATTGGTGAACGTGCCTATGTGCGATTGCGTCAAGGATTGAGCCACCAATTGCATTGGTCCTTGACCCGTGTGATGGTGCCAACTGAATCGCAAGTGCCTAATTGTTGGCCAACTGCCAACCACCTAGTGCAGCGGCGAACGAGGAGTGCGTCCTTGGTCTTCGACCTATCCGAGAGGTGATGGGATGGGCACGGTATCAGCGCCGTCTCAAGCAGGCCGACAGCCAAGAGATTTTGGCCGCAAGGTTAAAGTGTATTCGGGACAAGCTGCGGCCACGATCGAGGCGACCGTCACCCGCGAAGGCGAACCGACGCTGAGCGCTGAACTTGCCAAGAAACTCATCGGCTCTGACCGTTATGCATGGGATGAAAAGATCACAGTACAACTTACGCCGAACGAGTTGATCCAATTCAATCGTGTGTTGCTTGGCCATGCTCCGGCCTTCGCTTGTGAGTATCACGGTGAGCAACGAAACAAATCGTTACGACTGCTTAGGCTGCCGAGTGAAGACGGATGGATGCTTGTGGCAAATCAACCATCTCGATCGATCCAGGTCCCTCTGAGAGGTGCCGACCTTTTCAACGTAAGTGCACTCGCCTTGAGCCGGCTCTCAGAGCAATGGCCGCAGATCGGGGTTGGTGGGATGGTCGCTATCCTGCGACAAATTCCACAACAGAATTCATAAAGTCCCCCTTCAGCAGGGGGGTTTTTCGCTTTTTATGTTTCAGTGCCTGGTCGATACTACTGGCATGGATCGGCTCTGTTTCATCGTACAAGGCGAGCGGTACACTCGCGAGGACATCGCCCGCCGCTACGACTGCTGGCAAGCGGCCTTGGCCCGCGCGCACCAAGTTCGTCATCATCCTATGTGTATGTGTAAGCCAAGCGGCGTCCCGATGGTCGTTGCCAAGCGCGAGGACTTTTTTGTGCGGCGCTTTCCGTCACGCGGTGCCGACCACGCACCTGATTGTCGCTCGCATGAGCTAGTTAGCGAGTTGGCTGAGTTACAGGCCGACAAACCCTCGACGACGCTAAGTTATCAAGCACATCGTTATGTGACCTCAGCAGTGGATCGTGTCAGGCGCGACTATCGAAAACCCGACCCTACGCCAGCTGCGGTGAAGACCAGTACACTAAGAGAGATCTTATCCGCTCTGTGGCATCGAGCCGGCTTATGTCGATACGCTCCCGACCGTGCGCGTTGTGGTTGGCCGCGGCATCGCTCAGCTTTGCGGTTCGCATCGCACCAATTGCAGCTTTCTGATGCGGAATTAAGTCCGCGCCTCGCGTTGACGGGTGAAGCGCAGCTGCGCGATTTCCTTCGGCAAATGGAACAGCAGCAATCGGCTGCGCGCGAGATTCGGTTTATCTGCGGCCCGTTGGAAATGACCAAGTTGACCGCAAACGACGCCGTGTTACGTTTTAGGGGAGAGCAGACTGCGTTTTGGTCGCAAGACAAATCGTGCGTCAACGCAGCCCAAGCTGCATTTGATCTCGCCACCACGATGGCGCGCGCGGAGGTATATGCGCTCATCGCAGTGTATTGGGATCGAAATTTCCGTGTTCACGATACTGCCTTTGTCGCCGTCGCTGACGAAGGTGTGCCAATCATCGGCAACTTACACGCGGCATTGTATGGCCAGTTGATCGAACGTCAGATACCGTTTTTCCTACCAAAAGGTGCCATGATCGAGCCGGAAAACTACCCGCTTCTGTCGCTGCCAAAGACCGATAAAGGCCCGCTCTCCGTCGTATCCGATGCCGATGCGCCGCATGCCTCAAAAGCGTTCTATCCTCCGTTCGTCTGGTCGATCGGACAGCCGCTGCCAGTATCGTAGTTTGCACCACCGCGCTATCCCATTGTATAGGCATAGCCACAAAATTAAAATTAAAAAATAACCCGTTAAATCAAGCTATTCCGTATCTTTGGGGGTGCGCAATATGCATAATATACAATGTTAATAAGTATAAAGAAAACCGGAAACCCGTATCGTATGATGCCTACGAGCTAAAGGACGCCAGAGTTGAATGCGCGGCTCAAACTGTTCTTAGAGGAGCGTAATTACTCGTTTCCACACCTAAGAAAAACCAGCAAGATTCTTTGGGATCTTGTCCTCACGCCGCAAAGCGAGCGCGACGAGTTGGTCGACAAGCTGTGCGCGCTGATGAGAGCAGACGTCAACTTTGCATTGTCGGTGGCAAACCGTTGTCGGCAACTTGGTGAGCCACTGAACGGGCCAAACCCAGCTAAAAAACTAAGCGATATATTTGACCGCATTGACCCGTTCAAGCTGGTCGCTAAGGTCGCGCCGAACAATGACGTGTCGCAAGTCATGGCCGCCAAGTTAGAGGCGTATTACATCCGATTGTCGAAGCTGGCGGCGGACAATGCAGCAGCGCTCGCCAATGCGCATCCAGAAGAAGAAATCCTGTGCCTGTATTTCGCACTTCAACCAATTTTGCCGTTGCTGTCACTCGCGCAACTGGACCCAGATGGCGCGGCGGTCGTTCTACAAGCAGACGACGTAGAACTGACATGCCAGCAACACTATGGATTCAGCCTGACCGCGTTGACAGACGCCATGGTCGGTACGTACGCGATGCCGTCTATGATGGATCCGCATGGGCCAACAACGCTTCGCGCAAACGCCGTGTTTAGTGGCGAAACATTACGCTCAAAAACACGCAGGTCAATGGTCAGAAAGATGTTGGTGTCGTAGGCTCATTAACGGATGCGGTGGTCCGGCTGCCCTCCGCCGATCTGGACCACGTAGCTACGCAAAATGCGATAAACATCAGCGCATTGGGATCGCAACAGTGGTGTCTCGAATGTGTCGTGTGCCGCTAGTGACCCCAATGCCCAATAGATTTTGTCGCACTCTGGCAATAGTTCAATAAACTTCGCAACGCTTCGGTGTTCAGCGTCATAACTTAGTGTGATGGATGGAGCTTGGTCGAAGCCGTCGAACCAATGTCTGGGAATTCCGGACTGCCGAGCGGCAATGCGTTCGCGAGCCCAGGCCAAGGCATCGACGGTGCGTTCACGTGCCCGCCCGTTTTGCTCTGACAGCGGTGCGTACCGAAGCAAATATTCCAAGTCCTTGGTCATATGTTTTGCCGCTTTTGATGTCCGAAGTGTGATGGTGATACGCATGGCAAAGCGCCCCGATAACGGCGCAGCAGGTATCTCGCGACGAAGGCGCGGGCCAGTAGCCGGGGGCGTGCTTAGATCCATGCGCGAAATGATGCCAGACCCAGTATGGACGTTTTTGCAAAAAACCCCCCTTCTAGGGGGGGGGTTTTTCCGATAACGCTATTTAATCGAAACAGTTTCATGCACAATAAAACTGTAGTCGGTGCTGGCCTCATCCAGCTTTGCTAGGAAGCTAACGCACGACCACCGTCATTTTTTTTCGTGCTTTTTTTGGCTGTGGTGGATATGCGTTAGTTTTTTTCGGGGTGCTCTGTGCCTCGATGTGGCCCTGGCCACTCCTGCGGTGCTGTCGCCGCTTTGCCTGTGCGCGTTCTGCCACAGGCCTCTGCCGATGTTGTGCGCGCGTCTCTGACGCTGCCCGCCACATTGCGCAAGAGCAGTGATTCCGCTCAGAAACGGAACCTGCTTATACCTCGTCCACGCGAATAGAGAAACACCACAGTGGACTTCGCCCCGCGCTGTTGCGCACGCCGACGTGATCCTGCGAAAAAGGAGCCCTGCTGCATATCTCGAGGTCGTTTTTGACCCCGCCTCTCTGGTCCCCGAAGGGATAGTGCGCTTGCGCATAACGTCCCGGAAGGACGCACCAGTAAAGGATTCCAGTTGTTTACGCGCAAGCGTCAATGACAATTACGCCCAACCGGGCTCACGCCCGGCTTGCTCCCCCGCGTGGATATTTTCTATTCACGCTGAGCAAGGGCGAAGGAACATCAATGCGTCGCATTGTCTATACGCTTCTGATCGCCGCAATAATGGCGGTTCTTGCCTTTAAACACGCGCTTGTTCCAGCATTGGAACACCTATCAGCGCAACGGCCTAACGCGACGAATGTCGAGGCGGCTTCCCAACAGTAATGCTTGGGGGAGGGTAGCGTGGTGCTACCTCTTGAGTCGATCGCGCCATCGTGCACCTGGTCGCTTCAAGAGGTCGTAATGACCCTAGTGTGGTCGCGTAGTGCGACTCATTGCACGTTTTTTCAAGCGCTTGATGTTGCTGGGCATCAATGCGTCGCATCCACCCAGCTGTTGTAGGAGGCGTCATGATTTGTGACGATGCCCCCATACCTTTTGAAGTTCTTGTCACCGAGGGCGATGTCACCGTTACGTGGTGGCTCGGTTTCTTGGTCGCTACGGTCGACGATCTTTCGCAACGCACGCTATCCGCGTATGAAGCGATGGCCTGGTTGCGGTCGAAGCGAAGGGAACCGACAAGTTTCATATCGATTGTCGAGACCTTCGGCGCGGATCCCGATGTGATTCGTCGTGAGATTTGCCGACATGCACACAACGCATTGCTCGCCAAGATTAACGAACGAGAAACTGGCTGGCGAGAGATCGCTTCCTGGTACCGTGGGGAAACCATGATGCCGTACCCGGCGTCATGGCTTTTAGAACTGGCGAACCTCGAGGGGAACGCCGCAATCGCTGAAGCTGTCCGCGTAGAACGTAGCGACATCGAGGACGACAACCTCAATGTCGCCCGTAAAGCGGCCTAGCGTTGGCATTCACTTAGGAGAAAAACTATGGCAGACGCCATTGGTAACACCTTGTTGATACTCGCATTTGCAGTCTATCTTCAGGGCAAGTACGCACCGCTGCTTGCTGCGCGTAAAACCGCACGCGCCGCACGAAAGCCGCCGGGCAAAGAAGAAAGGAAGTAACCGATGGCCGTGGCGATTGGCTATACCTTGTTGTTGATCGCGCTTGCGATCTACTTGCAAGGCAAGTACGCACCGCTTATCGCCGCATGGAAACGAGAACGTTCCGCCCAACCCAAGTCGGCACGGGCGGCACTATCCATCGTTAACGTGCCAGGTGATCGTAACGCGGTTGAGCTGGCCGGTATCCACAAGCGGTTGCGACAGCTTGGGCTACTCGGGTCCGCATATGGAAGCCCAGCACTAAGTCCTGCGTTGATTGGTCACGGCGGCTCTGCGGAGCCGTCCCGACAGATGTCACCGCGTACCTCGCTCCTGTTGGAGAGATATGCGGAATGCGGCACGGTCAAAGTGACGTTGCAAGCCTATCGTACCGAACAAGGATACGACGTTACGCGGCGAATCACGGTCTATCGCATCCTACCCGTCCCAGTCCCGCGTCAATTCGGCAAGATGCCAACCACACCCAGCTCGCGAGAGCGCATCGGAGAGCAAGAGCTGCCTCCTATACGCATCCCAACCGCGTTGGGATTGAACCTGCCCGAACTAATGGAACGAACCATTGGTGAGCGATTCGGTAGCGCTGTCCCCATACCGTCAATTCCAACTGGAGCAGGCATCACTCCCAAGCCCAAGGTAATGGAGTCGAAGCCGACCGCAGCGCTGGAACTGAAGGTAGTGGAGTCAAAGTCGACTGCAGCATTAAAACCGAGGTCGAGACATGCGTATGCGTTGGACGTACCAATTTCAGGCCGGGTTTGTTCGGCGGAATTTAACCGGGGACGCAAGGGGTTTACGGTCGTCTTGGAGAAGGATGGGGTCATCCACCCTTTCACGGGAAAGGACCTCAAAGAGGCATTCGACGCGGGCAAGCTCGTGGTTGGCGAAGTCGTGACCATCATTTATCGCGGCAAGCGCCCCGGCCTAGAAATTGACGGGGAGACCATCACCCGCAATTGCTTTGATATTTTCTGTGGCTATCCCAATGCTGCATAACAACAAAGGAGCCTTATGGCCTCAGTAAACAAAGTCATACTCGTCGGCCATCTGGGTCGCGACCCGGAAACCCGCTATATGCCCGACGGCGGCGCGATCTGCAACATATCGGTCGCAACGACATCAGCCTGGAAAGACAAGTCCGGTGAGAAGCAGGAGCAAACCGAATGGCACCGTGTGTCCTTCTTCGGCAAACTCGCAGAAATCGCGGACGAGTATCTGAAGAAAGGATCGCAGCTGTACGTCGAAGGCAAGTTGCGCACACGCAAGTGGCAAGACAAGGACGGCCAAGACAAGTACACCACCGAGGTTATCGCAGACACCATGCAAATGCTCGGTGCACGCGGCAGCAGTACAGGCAGCGCCAGCGAAAGTATCGCCTCAACGCCGGGCCGCACTACGCCCAATCGTCAACAAACCGCGAAAAACGCGGCACAGGCGCGCACCACGGCACATGCCGGAGGGAGTGGCTTTGACAACCCGGAGGACGACATTCCGTTCTAGCGAAGAGCCTTCCCGATCACCCGACGCGGGCGCATTGACTAGGTCGATGCGCCCTTAACAACATCATTGGAGTTGACATGAAAAAGATTGTATTGATCGCGCTGTTACTAGGCGCTTTGCAAACCATCGCTGCTGGCGCAATAGCTCAGCCAGTCGGCGGTGCTGATTACGAGCCGCGTGAGGCGGGTCGTGCCTACACTGTCCGCGTGGGCGAGGTGCTCGATGTGCGTGAAGTTCGCTTGGTCGAGCCAGCACAGTCGTTTGGCTGGTCTCAGCCGCGCTTGGACTCAAGCGATGGTTGTGCTGCGCTTGGCGCAACGCTTGGCGGCATCGCCGGGCAAAGCATAGGAAACGGCAACGGTCGCATCCTCGCGGGGATTGCAGGTGCAGCAATCGGCGGCATCAGCGGAAAAAACGCCTGCAAACCAAAACCACGCGTGGGCTTGGAGCTGCTTATCAAGCTCAACGATGGCAAACAAATCGTCGTCGTTCAAGAACGTGACGGCGACTTTTTCGCCGGCGACAAAGTGCGCGTGATCGAAGGAAGCAGGCTACGAGTAGCTCGCGTGATCTAGGGAGCACTTAGAACCCCCTCGTTGTCGAGAGGGTTCACCCAAGCTGCTCTAGTTTGGGTGAACCTTTTCCAAGGCCACGCAATCGAGCCTTTTTTCAATCGACTGCTTTTCAAGAGAGGCGAAGTATGCTTTTCAACTCAGACACGTTGGCACATGTCGCAAGTGCCGATGCGATCTCCCTGCGGGGAGTGCGCTGGCTCATGGTGAGCCAAGCGCGTCGTATTGCATGGCGAGGTAGCGATGCAAGTTAGTACGCAAACCACCGCAAATACACACAAAGCGCGTTTGCATGCCGCGATGACACTCGATACCTGGCGTGAGCTGCTCGTCGGGTTCAATATCCCAGCCGATACACTAACAGGCAGGGAAGGCCCATGCCCGGTGTGTGGCGGAAACACGCGATTCACCTTCGACAACAAGTATGGTGCCGGGGATGGTTATTGCCGAACCTGCGCTAGGTCATACGATGCGTACGCGTTGATCGAAGCCGTGTCGCGCAAGCCGTTTCTCGCCGTCATTCAGGAAATGGAGCGCCTGACCGGGATTGTGTTTGAGCCTAGCGGCACACGCACCAAACCCAAGGCGAAGAAGCTGGAATACTGGGAGCAGCTCTGGCGAGAGGCAAAGCAGATCACCGGCGATTGCCTAGCATCACAGTACCTGCATAACCGCGGCCTCAAGCTCGCTCGGTTGCCCTGTGACGTCAGGTTCCATGCTGCGGTGCCGTTCAATTTCGATGGCCAGAAAAAAGTCATCACCCCGGCAATGCTCGCGTTGATTAAGGATCGGTCGCAGCAGCCGATTGGTTTGCAGCGTTATTTCCTGACAAACGAGGGCACCAAGTATTGCGATGACGGCAAACTGGCGCTTGGCAAGTTAAATCACGGCGGCAGTGTGCAGTTAGCTGGCCGCCAAGGAGGGGTGCTGGGCGTCGCGGAAGGGCTTGAAACGGCGCTAGCCTGCGAACAACTGTACGCGCTGCCGGTATGGGCGACTTTATCGGCAACAAATTTGGCCAAGTTCTTGGTGCCAGACGGCATTACCGAGCTGGTTATATTTGGCGATCCAGACGTTTCCTTTACCGGTCAGGCGGCGGCGTTCACCCTGGCAAAACGCTATGCGGGCCGAATGAAGGTCAAGGTCGAATGGCCTACCGCCAGGCCGTCCAACCCGATTACGAGCAAAGACTTCCTCGATCTGTTAAACGAGGTATCAGTCGGTTCGAAAGCCGGGTGCAAACCGTATACCATCTAAAACGTACTGCACTGCCAACGCCCCTGTCTAGGGGCGTTTTTTTTTGCGTGCGCCCAGTCGCTACAGTTGCATATAATCTGCGCTTTACGCACCACCTAATATCGAGGCTTTAATGTCAAACGTAACGTTACATCGCCGGGATGTGTCGGCACTGCTGGACGAGTGCAAAACATTGCACAATATTGGCGACTATGAGCGTGCATTGGCAGTCGCGCGACAGGCGTCGGCGGTGGCGCACGATGATAATCGGTTTCGCGTG
>JADCJC010000110.1 GCA_020247395.1 Rhodocyclaceae bacterium | reverse complement strand
GGTTTGCGACTTATCGCGCCCGTTTGATCTTAATTCTGTTGCAAAATACCTAGCGGCTAAATGAACAACGCCCGCAATGCGGGCGTTGGGTGAATGCTTCTTTTTTTATAAAGAGATTAAGCAGCGGGATTTAATTCGAGCCTGGAACCTTTGATTCTTTGATTCTGAGTCGGCCGACATCTGATTGAGCGCACTAGCGGTCATCGCGCCTACGAGAGACTCGGCCGACTATTCAATGCATATTAGCTATTATTGCTTCTTTAGCTAAACTGATGTAGTCTCGCATTATCACAATCGCTGGAGGCGACATGAGAGTCTTAGCCGCAACAGAAGTAAAGAATCGGTTGGGAGAGGCGCTGTCGTTCGAAGAAGATGACAGCCTCCTAATAGAGAAGAATGGTAAAGCGGCCTTTATGGCGTTCTCTGCTCCTTTAGCAAAAAGAATGGTCCTATCCTCATATGTTCAAGGTGCGATCTCGCGGTCAGCTGCGATGAAGCTTTTGGGGTTTGAATGGTATGGCCAGTTGTTGGATGCTTTGACGGAAGCCAATCTAGCCCGACCTTCGCTTCCTAAAGAGGCTAGGTCAGCTATGTCGAAGCATGCATCAAAAGTGCTTGGCTGATGAAAAAAGGGGCGAAGCAACAGATTCAAGTGGTAATCCCAGATGCGGGGCCACTTATCTCACTTGCGCGGGCGGCAGCGTTGGAAATCCTCCTCGTGTTTAAGGATGATGTTCGTATTGTCATTACCGACTACGTTGAGTTCGAAACGACGCGATTCAAGGATCGCTTTCCAGATGCTCAGCGGATCTGCAATTTCATTTCTGCGAATGCTGGGCGGGTCGAAATTCAGGAAACGCTGTTCGGTAAGACGATGAAGCAGATGTACTTAATGAGGCAGCGCTTTGAGCAGGATGCGCAGTTCCGCGCGTCAATGCTTGCAATAAATGCTGAGCCGCCCGCAGTGTCAAGAGACGCTGGGGAACTGAGCATTGTTTCCTACGCCGCAGAACTAATTAAGCGTCCACCTGGCACCCCGGTTCTGGTGTTAGCCGAGGACGATTTTTTCTTGAATAGTGGAGCGGCAACGCCGGGCAATACCCATATTCTGTCGACACGGGCATTTTTGGAAACACTGCAAACAATGGGGAAAATTCCCGACGCTCGAAGAGTCTGGGAAGAAATTCAGGTGGCTAACCCAACCGTCAATCCCAACGCCACAGATAGGCAGGCGGGAAAAATCAAGACTGACTGGATCGGTGCCGTTGACGATGAGAAGGCTAAGCGCTTCCGACCAAGAGGGCCGACATGATCCCTGTCGAGGAACAGGCAGCCTGTCTTAGAACGGCCAATAGCGGTCATCGCGAACTCAGCCCGCGTTGCTAGATGATCTAGATCGGTACAGCTAATGAAGATACTAAAGTGGCAAGTATTTGCTGGGGTGCTCCTTCTTACCGGCATTGCAGACTGTATTTATCTGGTTGTCAAGTGGAGGAATACACTCGAATTTGGCCAAGAAATTGCCTTGCAGGGTGAATCCCTTAGCAGGCTTGAGCGAGCGAGGAAGTCCGGTGACGATGCGGCTTACGAAAACGCCCTCCGAGAACACATCACACATCTCCAGACGCACTTCCAAAGTGCGGAGCGCGTTTTTGGCACGAAGGCAACGGTGAATGACACCGCATTGGCGTATGCGCGGCTGTCAGTGCTCGCAAAAAACGTGGCGCAGATCTTGAATCTTCTCGTTACGCAACTCTGGCTGAATCCCTTTGCCCGAAACTGGGCTGGCAGGAGTGTTCTGCGGAGAAAATTGTTGCGTGGCTGCCCGTCTAGATGCCATGCCTGAGAGCGCCGCAAATCAAAGTCGCAAAGATGGCTAACCAATTCGGCCAATAGCCGACATCTAGATCCGTCCTCCAGTCGAAGCTAGATTGCCGTAAGCGCCTCCAGCTTCCATTGCATAGTATACGATGCATCTTGGCACAGGCCAGTTGCAATGCATCGCATGCAATGCAATAATTGAGTATGACAGACTTTACACAAATTGGGGTCACCGTTCGGACTGCCCGAAAACAAAAAGGGCTGAGCCAACATACTTTGGCGGCATCGCTGCGCATGAGTAGAGCGACAATTTCTGCAATCGAGAACGGCACGTTCAATGAGTTGGGCGCTCGCAAGTTGGCCTCAGTTTGTGCCGCAGTCGGTTTGGAAATCTCCGTAACCGCGAGGTCGCCGTATCCAACTTATCATCAACTCAAGGCCACACGCGATGCGGAACGACGCTCTTAACGTCTATACCGGTGAAGAGATTACGGGGACGCTCGCCCGAAGCGATCTGGAGCCTGACACGACTCTGTTTAGCTATAGAGCAAGCTGTGCGCCCTCATCTGCGGTATCTCTCACCGTGCCGGTGGTTCGTAATTCGTATGATGCGATGAGCGGGCTGCTACCGATATTCGACATGAACCTGCCAGAGGGCGCCCTTCGCGAAGCGCTGAGGAAGGCATTTAGTAAAACTATTTCTGCCTTTGATGACTTGTCATTGCTGTCGATCGTCGGTCATTCCCAGATTGGCCGACTTCGTTTCATGCCTCCCGGTCAAACCCCTGACCAAGTGCCTGACGTGGACTTCAATGAGCTGTTGAATACGCGTGGCACCAAGGCGCTTTTTGATGATCTGCTCCGTCGCTATGCTTCCTCTTCCGGTGTATCTGGCGCACAGCCTAAGATATTGGTTGGCGCGGCTACAGGCGGCTCGGGACTCGACCGCATTACCCGTAAGGGCGCGACGCACATCGTCAAGGCCTTCGATAACAAGACATATCCGGAGCTGGCCGCAAACGAGTTTTTTTGCATGCGAGCCGCACAGCTCGCCGGATTACCCACGCCCAAAATGAGTTTGTCCGATGACCGACAGATCTTAGTGGTAGAGCGATTCGATATCAACCATGAAGGCCGGTACCTAGGATTCGAGGATTTTTGCGTGCTACGCGCCGTGAGATCTCACGGCAAGTACGACGCGTCTTATGAAAGCCTTGCACAGAGTGTACGGACCTTCGTGTCGCCAGGCCATTTGGTGACTGCAATGGAGCAACTTTTTCTCAATGTAGCGTTGTCATGCGTGGTGAGGAACGGGGATGCCCATCTGAAGAACTTCGGTGTGTTGTACAGCGATTGCACCAAAGAGGTGTCATTTGCGCCGCCGTACGACATCACATCAACCGTGGTCTATCTGCCGCGTGACGTGCTCGCCTTATCGTTAGCGGGGACAAAGGCGTTCCCAGATTCGCTACAAATCGTCACATTTGGGCGCCAGAGTTGCGGGCTAACTCAGCGTCGTGTCGACGAACTGCTTGGACAGGTAGGAGAAGGTGTCGGCGCAGCGCTCAAAGAGATGAATGAATTTGCGAAAGAAAGAAAGGATTTCCGGGTAGTTGCGGACAGCCTGACGCAGGTTTTCCAAGCCGGACTGAAAGCAACCCTGCCGAGCGCCAAGTCTGTCGCAGTTGTCTCAGCAAGTCGCCGTGCAAGGCCGTAGGCGCCAGCATGTCTGGTTACATACGGCCAAAAGCGGCAGTATGCATCGGTCGGCTGATTTCATACGCTGATACGTGGAACGAATGGAATAACTAGCTTATCCCGCCTGCTTGTGGTCTACCTATTTGGTAGTATTTGGCTTGCCTCGGTGTACCGCGAGCTCGTTCGGATAAATAAAGAATGGGGAATAAGCTATATGAAAGAAGTCTTTCGTTTTTCATTCTCTCGCACTTTTCTTGCGCTATTCATTTCATTCGCCGGAGCGTCATGCATTGCAGCAGAACTCACGATAGCCGCCCCTAATGCGGTAAAAGACGCGGTAATGAAGGCAGCCGAAAGATTTCAGCAGTCAACTGGAGATCGTGTTGTCTTTATCTGGAGCGGCACGGAAGCAATTACTAAGAGAGTGAGTGACGGTGATCGATTTGATGTCGTGCTGAATACGAGCACAAGCATCGACAAGCTTACAGCCGAGAGTCACCTCTCGCCGGGCAGCCGCGTAGATTTTGCGAATTCATCGATTGGCGTCGCGGTCCGTGCTGGCAGCCCAAAGCCTGACATTAAAACGGTTGAAGGATTGAAGGCAGCGCTGCTGTCGTCAAAATCAATTGCGATTTCTTCGGGCACGAGCGGTCGGCACCTTACTGAGGTATTTGCCAAGCTTGGAATCGCAGACCAATTGAAGACAAAGATTAAGCAACCTCCTTCGGGAGCACAGATCGGCGATCTAATTGCGGATGGAAGCGCAGAAATCGGCTTCCAACAAGTCAGTGAGCTAGTGCATGCGAAAGGGGTCGACTACGTTGGACCACTGCCTACAGAAATTCAAAGCGTAACAACCTACTCCGCTGGTCTGCATGCGAAATCAGCAAAGCAAGATACTGCCAAGCGGTTCATGAAGATTTTGGCCGACTCCGAGTCTGCGGCAGCCATCACAAAGTCAGGATTGCAAGCTATTCCTTGATACAAATTTCGGCCAATAGCAGTCCTCCAGGAAAGTCTCCCAGCTTTTGAGTTTTGAGCTTACACCGGCGATGAATCGGCCTTCTCAATACAAGATGATCCTAGTTTTAGCCATATTGGCGGCGCTCGTTGCGGCCTTGCTTTGGCTCGATTTCCGCAATACTGACGAAGCTCGGATCGTAAAGCTTGTGCCGCAAGAAAAAACAAGGCGCGTCCTTCTGGCCCCAGCCGAAATCCTGCACGCCCAGCGATGCTTCCTCCGATTGACGTGCCAATCAAGCCATATCTCACCTCTCTCAAGGAATTGTCAAATGCAGGCAATGCATATGCAGCCTGCCGAGTTGCGTGGGAACTCCTTCAGTGCAACCGCGTTGATGGCCTAAAGTCGCTTGCAGACCGCGACCTGAAGAAGAGCCAAGCCGGCGATCTGTCACCAGAGCAGAAGTTGCAGCTTAGTTTGCGGGCTGAGAATTCGATGGGGGAATACCAGAGGACCGCCAAGGTTTGCGAGGGCGTTGGAAAAGACGAAGCGACCCAAGCGTGGCGTTATGCGTTGCAAGGTGCCCGTACTGGCCATGTCCCTTCAATGATTCTCTATTTGACGATACCTCCAATCGCGCAACAACCGCCTGACCCAGACGCGATGGCGGCATTCAATGCCGAGGCCCATGGTTTTCTAGAGAAGGCGTTGGATGCGGGATACCCTGAGGCTTTCTACATCGCAACGAACGCCCTCGCGAGAGGAGACATCTGGAAAACCCCGATTCCCAAGGACCCTGTACGCGCGTTAGCAATAAAGTTTGCATTGAAGGAAGTGACCCTTGAGTCGCTACAGGACGACGAAGACCTTGGTATCACTTTGTTCATTCGTGATATGAAACTTAGCGAGACCGAGATTGCACAGGCGCGGCGGCAGGCTAATCCGATGGCAGCAAAAATGCTCAGCAGAGAGCAGCCCAGATCGCTAGACATCAAGGCGACACTCTTTCGGTTTGATGCCTCACAGTGCGAATTCAGCAACTAAAACCGTGCATTTAGAATGGCAGCGGAATCGGCCAGTAGATTCTATGGTTTATGTCAACGCATTTTTGAACCGCGCGCGCGTTGACGATTGCTGCTCTTGCCTGCACGCGTGGCACGGTTAAGTAGGCGTGTGTTGTCGGTCGTCGTTTGATTGCGTGCGAATCAAATGGGTCAGGGTCTCATGGCACTACCTTAAGCATGTCATGTCGGTGAAGGCCGGGACCCAGTTGGATTTTTCGAGTAGCTGCGCGAACTTGGGCCCCGGCCTTCGCCGGGGAGACACTTTCTGTATTGCCGCTCAATTCGCCAATTAGTTTGTCAACAAGAGGGAAGTTTTCTTAAGGTAG
>JADCJC010000011.1 GCA_020247395.1 Rhodocyclaceae bacterium | reverse complement strand
TTGTAATAGTTAGCCTGATGATACGCCGAAATTGCCGCAAAGCAATCAAAAATCCAAGGCTTGACGTGGGTCAAAAAAAACTGCCTTTGCGTCTCAACGCTATGTGGCTTGTTTTCCAAATCACCGAGGATCATGGCGCGCATCACATCACAAATTGCGGCGACATGATCCTCCGGTTCACGCACAGAGTCCGCGCGCACAAAACCGAGTTCAGCCAACTCTTGCCGCAGTGCAGCAAGCGGCTTTTCCATCATGAAGCCGGCCATGTAGAACGAGCCGTACAGCATCACCGGCGGCTTTCCGACACCAACGAACAATGCTGCGTACTCTTCCTGAACCGCATCTTCCGGAACCACATTGGATGCATCTGCGAGCTTTTGCCAGGCCGCCGCGAGCACACCGGATGGCGGCTCGGCGATGGCAATTGCCTGTAGCAGTGTGGCGTCCGGGGCGCGGTAAAAAAGACTAGCCAGCAGCGCGTAAAAATCGGCGCGCGCCTGGTCTTCTGGCTCGATCAACCTAGGTGCGTCGAACATCACGGCAGAAATCGGCGGCTGGGTCACACTCATTCGATTGGCTTCCCGGTGAGAATCGACATTTCATGTTTGTTCGACATCATGTCAACCACACGGCAATCTGCACACATCTGTAACCGCTTTAGGCTGCCTTCTGCTCGGAACATGGAATGTCCCGCCAGCTTACCCAGCATCGCGTCAATAAGCTTTCGTGTGCCGAGTGCTTTGCCGCAACTGATGCAATCGAATGGTTCGGTTTCGTTCAGCAAGACCGCTTTTTTTCGCGCCTCGGTCAGTAGCAAGCGGGGCTGCAGAGTGATCGCGCTTTCAGGACAAGTTGCGGCACAAATGCCGCACTGCACACAGTTGCGCTCAATGAACTTCAGTTGCGGCCTAACAGCACCTTCACCGCCATCCATCAGCGCGGACTCAGGACACGCGCCGGCACAAGCTAGGCACATGGTGCACTTATCCTGATTAAGCCGAATGCCGCCCCACATGGACATCGGCGCAAGCGGGACCTGCTCCGGAAGCTGGCCAATCGGTGCATGCAGCGCAAGATGTTCAATGGCAAACTCAAGCGTGGCGCGTTTGTCGTTGGAGAGATGAAAAGTTGCCGACTTCGCAACGGTTGCGGCCGCTTGTACAGTTGCAACTTGCGCTGCCATTGCTGCGGTGCCACAAAGTGCGAAGTGGGTGCCACCGTAGCCAAGTGCGGCTAGGATGGTTTCAGCGGTTCGCATCTCAGCCTGGATGGCAGCAAGGTAGTCGGGCGCTTCACTCCCTTCGGAAATGACAACCACACCACTCGCGCCGTACGAGACAGCACCCAGCAATAAGTCGAGCCCGATCGAGGCAATGTGCCACGCTTGAAGTGGTAACAGGTTGGAAGCCTGCTCCATGGCGGCCAGCGCAGCCGCGCCGTCCCCGCCGTCATGGAAAACAATCACCGGTGGCAGTGACTTGATATCTTGATGGTTCCTGTAGCTGCTTAGCAGCGCGCGAAGCTGGGCACCGCGGTCCGCTACCCGGGGATACTGGTAACTCATCGCCCCTGACGGACAAACCGTAGCGCAGGCCCCGCACCCCATACAAAGGTGCGCATCAACCACAACCGTGTCACCATTGCTCGAAATGGCCTTGGTAGAACAGATGTCGATACACTTTGAACACCCAGTCTTGCGCGAACGACTATGTGCACAAATCGCCTCTTTGTAGGCAAAAAACTTGGGTTTTTCAAACTCACCAATCATCTCGGGTAGCGCGGCGAGTGCGGCGGCGAAGGCGTCGGGCGACGCCTTCGGCACATAGAGATACCCTTGGGGGGGCTGCAGCATTTTGAAGGCGGGCGCGGCCTGTAGGTCCAACACCATGTCAAACACGGTCGCTTCGGTCGCTGGCGCGACCGCCCCTGTCACCGAAGGCCGCCAGGACAATTCAAAGGCACCCAAGAAGCCATTGAGACTTACCATTTCGCCGAGCCGAATCTCGGTGCCACTCGGCACCGACGGGAGCGTCCTACCAGTCCAAAACACAGCCGCTGAAAGTTTGCTGCCGAGTGCTGTTACCGCCTCAATTACGCGTTCATCGCAACCGATGATCAGCAGCCTGCCGAACGACTGATACGAGACACTTGCGACCGGCTCAAAAGGCGCTAGCGCCGCCAACGCTGCCAGTGCCTCGAGTTTTGGACGCTGGCTGCCGAGCTCTGACGTGTCGATTGTGGTTGCAGTCAATGTCGTTTCTCAAAGAAGGTCCGCACGCTATGACTCCCCGTCAGTATTCTCTCTCGTTGCAATATTTGACACCAGATCCCCACAAGTTGCGCGGCTCGCTACCCCATCACGGGTAACAAGTACATTACGTCTGAGTCAATTTAGATACGCTGGTCGGCGCGACAGGAGTATCTCTCAATAAGTGCTCCGATGAAGCATTCGTCGGCTTGGCCGAGGGCAACGCCTTTGCATCGAGCTCGTCTGGCGACGCGCTTTCTATCTCATCGGCCCCTATCATACCCCTAGGTTGTGCGGTTGCAGCAATAGGTGCCTGCTGTGGCACTGCGGCGTCGCTGCCCAATCTGGCCGACTCTTCTTCCACCGTCTCAAACAGCCTGAGACTCTTGGATTGGTTCATGCGTTGCAGCCAGCCTTCGGGCAGTGGGTCGGGTTTGCTGTAGTCGTCAATGTAGATATCGAGACCGTCCATCACGTTGAAATGCGGGGCCGTGAAGAGTTTTTTCATGGCTTGATTGCGCATGTCAGGTGCGACGTCTTTGGCCATAAATGGCGCGAAGTCTGAGTCCGCCGTGAGTGACTCTATCGATGGCAGAGGTGACGGCCGGTCGGTTGGACAATCTTTCTCTACAATTCTTTTTTCAGCGATGCCATCCGACTGACGAGCCGACGCAATCGAACCATCAACTGCCGCCGAGTCAGTCGGGGGCAGACCGTCGCCCGCCGTCTGGGTCGCGACCTGGGCTTTGCGCTTGGCCCAACGCGAGAAGAATCCAGCCTCGCTCATGACGTCAAACCACTCTTGTAGCGTCCCTCTTTACTCTCAAACGACTTCGGTCGGATCCGCTGTTTCTTCTCCGGAGGTTTGTAGTTGAGTTTCACCCATTCGGCAAGTGCCGCCAGAATCTGCGGCGGCATCGCAACGGCATCGACTTTTTCTTGCGCATCCATCCATCGAGCGGCTTCGTTGTACGACAGCGTGACTGAATGCGGTAATGCGTATCCGGTAGCGTCTTCGGGCAACTCATCCATAAGGCGCCACATGACGAACACTTTCGGACTCGGCGAGGAGACGTTGAGAAAATAACCCTCCGCTTCGTCGGCATAAATCTGCAATGCGAAGCCGGGAAACAAAACCTCGGTTAGGTCGGCCGCCGAAGACATGACCTGCGATGTTTGCCGCGTACCGTCGTCCGGCAGAATGCCGACTGGCTGCCACTTGTGTGACTGCCAACGACTGTCAATCGCGACACGCTCCATCACGACTGACACAGCAAACGAAAAAGGCGTTGATGAATTTGACATGGGTGAATGTTAAGGCATTTATACCTCGTCTCCCGCTCTCGCCTGTAAGCGACCGCTATACTTTCGGCATGCCAGTCAACACGTCGCCACCGATCACTCAAAGCGTCATCCCCATCACCGACCTGCGGCGGGGTGACGGTTTGCCTATTCCCAAAATGCGCGAGACATCAGGCGGCACAAGCGTGCAGGACCAGCGCGGTCGGCAACTTCGTGATTTGCGGATATCGGTGACAGATCGCTGCAATTTTCGCTGCACTTATTGCATGCCAAAAGAAGTGTTCGATAACAACTATCGGTATCTTCCCCACTCTGAGGTGCTCAGCTTCGAGGAAATAACCAGAGTTGCACGTATCGCGGTTACGCAAGGTGTAACAAAAATTCGCCTCACTGGCGGTGAGCCGCTGATGCGGCGTGGCATAGAAGATCTTGTGGCGATGCTCGCCGCGATACCCGGTATTGACCTTACGCTCACGACCAATGGCTCTGCACTGAAGGCAAAGGCGGGGGCACTCAAAGCGGCTGGCCTGAATCGTTTGACCGTATCGCTTGACTCGCTGGACGATAAAGTCTTCCGCGCGATGAACGATGTTGACTTCCCGGTTGCCAAAGTACTCGCCGCCATTGACGCGGCCAACGCCGCCGGGTTTGAGCAAATCAAGATCAATATGGTTGTCAAACGTGGGGTTAACGACCATCAAATTATCGACATGGCCAAGTTCTTCAAACCGGCACCAGGTACGCTGGGTAACATCGTGCGCTTCATCGAGTTTATGGATGTAGGATCGACCAATGGCTGGCAGATGGGCGATGTGGTCCCGTCGCAAGAAGTGGTCAATCGGATTCACGCAGCACTGCCTTGTGAGCCCGCCAACCCCAATCACGTTGGCGAAGTCGCAAAAAGATGGAAGTACCTCGACGGCGCAGGCGAGTTTGGTGTTATTTCAAGTGTCACTGCCGCCTTTTGCGGAACCTGCACCCGCGCACGGCTGTCCACCGATGGCTTTCTGTATACCTGTTTGTTTGCCCAACACGGCTACGACCTCAAGAGCCTGCTGCGCCGTGGCGAAGACGACACATTGATTGCGAAGGCGATTGGCGGCATTTGGCAAGCCAGACAAGACAACTATTCCGAGGTTCGCACCGCCGAGACTGCGCGACAACGCAAGATCGAGATGAGTTTTATCGGCGGTTAATCGGTTGAGCCATTCACAGATCGGCAGCATCAATCACCAGCATCCGGTATCGTCACCATGCACATCCCCGCCCTGCTCCAGTTCCTTCACGAACTATCTGAAAACAACACTAAGTCGTGGTTTCTGCACAACAAGCCGCACTATGACATTCTGCGTGCCGAGTTCATCGAGCTGATCGCCGATGTCGGCAAGCGCATCGAGCAATTCGACGACGGTATCGGCCCCTTCGAGGCGAAGAAGGCATTGTTTCGCATCTACCGTGATATCCGCTTTTCGAAGGACAAATCTCCACTCAAGACCCATCTGGGTGCGGTGATTGGTGCACGCACCACGGATAAGGCTCGACCGGTTTACTACATACACATCGATCACACCGGCAAGCTGCTGGTAGCGTCCGGCATTTGGATGCCCGAGAAAGACGCTCATAAGAAAATCCGCGATTGTCTCGCCAGCAATCCCAAGTCATTTACCAAGGCGCTTGAAGACAAACGGTTCGTCGATACCTACGGCGGACTATCCGACGAAGACCGCATGCTGCGTCCACCCAAGGGTTATTCGGCCGACCTGCCCCTGATTGAGTACATTAAGAACCGCCACTACATTTGTGCTGTTGAAACCAATCTGCACAAAAAAGTGCCCAGGGATCTCCCGGCATGGATCGCCGAACGCTGTGAAGCGGCATATCCGCTGGTAAAGTGGCTGCGCGACACCACTGCTACTGCGGATGTGTCGATGCGTGGCTAATCTTCTTCCCAAAAGAAAGCATTCCAATGAAACCAATTCTTACCCGTGTTGCTCTTGTCGCCGCGCTGTTCGCATCAAGCGCGACATTTGCCGAGACACAAATGTTGAAAATTTCAGCGGTGATCTCGTCCGCCGACAGAGTCTTTGCCTCGCCCAAAGTGGTGGTGGCGAATGGCAAAACTGTAACTATCGTAATCGGCGAAAAAGGGACTCCCGGCAACTGGAATACCAAGGCCGCGTTTTCGCCGGTGATTCAAGACGACGGTACGGTACTGATGCCGGTCACGGTGAAACTGACGACCGAAACCGTGGCCGATGGCAAACCAGAATTGACTTCCCGAGAACTGACCGTGGAGTTAAAGGCGGCTCTAGGCAAAAAAGTCTCACTCAGCCTGCCGACTAACGACGCAAACGCGACGTTCGCGATGTCATTGCAAGTCGAACTGGTAAGCGACGAGGCGACTACAGCGATGCAGGCGAATAAAAATGAAACCCTATAACTGGCGGGCGTTTACGGACACTTTTGCCTGAAAATTCCCGTCCCTATTGGACTTTGCTGATTTGAAGTATCTTGTTCCCCTATTGTTGCTCATCGGCCCATGGATCATTTTTATCTTTGCGGCGCAGAAAACTGGCGCAACCAATAGCTTTGTTTTGTTGCTCACACTCGCTATCTCGGCGTTTGGATTTATGCTGTTGATCAGCAAAGACAAGAAGTAGCGATGTATCGGCCTGAGATGACTTCTGCGGCGCGACCCGCAACTTTTACCGTCGGCGCAACCAACGAGCACGGCGTCACACAACCCACACCGATTGCCGGCGAACATCCGCTCACCATCTATGTTGATAAGCGGGAGATTCTGACCATCATGACGCTGGGTGCAGCCCCCGAAGCCCTCGTGATTGGCTATCTGCGTAACCAGCGGCTTATTTCGTCTATTGAAGACATCGTGTCGATACAAGTCGATTGGGAGACCAACGCATGTTCGGTCGTGACGCGCCACGGTCTGCAAAACCTCGACGAAAAGATGGCCAGACGCACCAAGACCACCGGCTGTGGGGAAGGCACTGTGTTTGGCGATTTGATGGCCGAGATCGACAGCGTTCATCTCCGTGACGATGTGGCGCTAAAGCAGGAGACATTGTTTGCGATGATGAACAATGTGCGCGTCCACGAGTCAATCTACAAACAAGCTGGTGCAGTCCACGGTTGCGCGCTGGCCAGTATGCAAAACGGTGCCATCCTCACCTTTGTTGAAGATGTCGGTCGGCATAACGCGGTTGATGCCATTGCCGGTTGGATGTGGCTCGAGGGGGTCAGCGGCGACGACAAAATTTTCTATACGACGGGGAGGCTTACTTCAGAGATGGTAATCAAGGCGGCACAAATGCGTATCCCTGTGTTGGTGTCACGCTCGGGGCTCACACAAATGGGCTACTCGATTGCTGAACAAGTAGGTATCACCATGATCGGCCGCGCAGTCAACAAGCACTACTTGCTGTTCACCGGCGGGCAAAGACTCCAAGTATGACGAGTCACCGCATCACCGGCCTCATCCTCGCAGGTGGGCGCGGCTCACGCATGGGCGAGTTGGACAAGGGCCTGCAACGGTTTCGCGGCAAAGCGATGGTCGAGCATGTGATCGAGCGCTTTTCCCCGCAGGTAGACGAAACCATCATCAACGCCAACCGCAATTTATCGATCTACGAGGCCTACGGCCACCGCGTAGTCGCCGACGGTATCGACGGATTTGCCGGTCCGCTGGCGGGGCTGCATGCCGGCATGCTGGCTGCGTCCTCGCCATACATTGCCACGGCCCCTTGCGACTCGCCATTTCTTCCGCTAAATCTCATCGCACGACTCGACGATGCGTTGACCGCAGAAAAAGCCGACCTCGCGGTGGCGAAAACGTTTGACCAGCCGCACCCGGTTTTCTGTCTCACCAAAACGGCGCTGGAACCGCACTTGCGAGAATTTCTGCAAAGCGGCCAGCGCAAAATTGATAAATGGTATGCCAGCCTCAATGTGGTCGAGGTTCAGTTTGACCCCAAGAACAACGACGGCACCGAGGCCTTCGCCAACATCAATAGCGTAAACGAACTCAGACAGTTGGAGCCAGATATGCCTGCCGTGCCCGGCCTGCACCCGTAACAGCGTAGCTTGCACGATGCGTCGCCGTCATCTTCGTAAACAGTTCAGACCGTCGCTGCCCAGACGGGCAATTGTCTGGTTTCCCAAATTTGAGGCACCCGAAGGTTTGCTGCGATTGCAGCGCTACCGGCTCGAGCACGATCCGCTTGGGGCGAAGATCGCCCCGCACCTTGCCGTGGTGTTTCCATTTCACGCCAGTCTGACCGTGGCGCAGTTGGTTAGCCACGTCAAACGCGCAACCGTCGGGTGGCCGGTGCTGCCGGTCACGTTCCGCGGCGTAGAGAGTGTTGCCAGTCCCCGCGGATTGTTTACGTTGTTGATGTGTGACCTGCGACACGAGGCGGTGACAGAGTTGCACGATCGGCTCTACCGGGGGGTGCTGGCCGGCTTCCTGCGCGATGACATTGAATATCGCCCACATATCACCCTGGCCCAAAGCAACACCAATGCGGCGTTCGACGCAGCGCTTGCCGACGCCGAACTTCGCTTTCGCGATACCTACCGAGCCACCATGCGTGACCTGTCCATCATCACCCATGCAGCGGACGGTACAATCACCATTGATAAAACAGTCTCGCTATCCCGCGAATAAACCATGAGCGCCACCAAGCCTTTGACCATTGCAGAAGCCTCTTGCGCCGACGACTACGACCCAAACTCCATGCCGGTCGATAAGGCACGGGCGTTTATCCATACGTTTCTCACGCCGATAGCGGGGATCGCAAAACTACCGATTCGCTCCGCGTTAGGCCGGGTGCTGGCAGAGGACATCACCTCTCCTGTCAATGTGCCGTCACATCGCAATTCGGCCATGGACGGCTGGGCGGTGCGTTTCAGCGATTTGGGCGACGACACGCTGCCACTTGAAGAGGTCGGCGCGAGTTTCGCCGGTAAGCCGTTTGTTGGCAGACTCGCCACACGCCAATGTGTGCGTATCTTTACTGGCGGGGTGGTACCCGTCGAGTGTGACACTGTGATCATGCAAGAACGCGCAAAGGCAGATGGCAAGTTGATCACCTTTTCGGCGGGCGCAAAGCTTGGGCAAAACGTACGGCAAGCCGGCGAAGATCTCCAGCAGGGTGCGGTCGCGCTCCAAAAAGGCCGCATCATCCGCCCGGCGGAACTCGGCTTGCTCGCTTCACTTGGCATCGGCGAAGTTGCCGTTGTGCGGCCGCTGCGGGTGGCGTTCTTTTCGACCGGTGATGAGCTGGTCTCGATCGGTGTACCACTCGGTGAAGGAGAGATCTACGATTCGAATCGATACACGTTATTTGGCATGTTGGCAAAGATGGGCATCGAGGCAATCGACATGGGTGTTGTCCGTGACGACCCCGTCATCCTCGAACGCGCCTTCCGCGACGCGGCAGCTATCGCCGACGTGGTAATCACCTCGGGCGGCGTATCAGTTGGCGAGGCCGATTTTGTGAAGACGCTGCTCGGCAAACTCGGCGAAGTGGTGTTCTGGAAAATTGCCATGAAACCCGGCCGCCCGCTGGCTTACGGCAAGATTCAGGACGCACATTTTTTTGGTCTGCCCGGTAATCCGGTCAGCGTGATGGTAACGTTTTACCAATTTGTGCGCGATGCGCTACTCACGCTACAGGGAGTAACACCGCTGCCTGTTCACCCATTGTTGCAAGCCGTGTGTACGTCCCCCATCAGAAAGGCCCCGGGTCGCACCGAGTTCCAGCGCGGCGTGTTGTATCTTGAAGATGGCGCGTGGAAGGTGCGCACAACCGGTGAACAGGGAAGCGGCATTTTGAAATCGATGTCGGACGCCAACTGCTTCATCATGCTGCACGACCACGTCGGCAATGTGGAGGCTGGCGCCACGGTAGACGTACAAATTCTGGAGGGGGTGGTCTAGTGGAACGACGCGACTTCATCAAAATTTGTGCACTGAGTGGGACATGTGCGACGACTTGCGTGGCAAGTTCGCCGGTTCACGCCGACCCCAGAACACCATCGGTTGGCGGCAATGCCACTCCTGCAAAAAAAACCGGGGTGGTCCTGAAAGCAAGAAACTATGCGCGGGTTAAGCTAGTTGACAAAGACGGTCGAGCGATCAAGGCAGCGTCATTGAAGGTTAATCACAACTACATCTTCAACTACCCGTTTGAATCAACCCCCTGTTTTCTGCTGAGCTTGGACAAAGCGGCAAACGGACATCCTGACTTGGTCACCGAGCGCGGTGAAAGTTATGTCTCACCAGCCGGCGTCGGCCCGCGCAAAAATCTGGTTGCGTACTCGGCGATCTGTGCACATAAACTTGCGTACCCGTCACCGCAAGTGAGCTTCATCAGCTTTCGCGATAAACCCTCCGCATTGAGCCCAACTGGCAAGGTGATCGGCTGTTGCGCCGACAAAAGCGCCTATGACCCGTTCGCCGGGGCGCGAGTTCTGGGTGGCCCCGCCCCGCAACCGCTCGCAGCAATCTTGCTCGAACACGACCCGAAAACCGACACCATCTACGCGACCGGTACAGTTGGCGGCGAAAAGTTTGGCGAGTTCTTTACCAAGTACGAATTTAAACTCTCCTTAGAGCCCGGCGGTGGCAAAGCCAGGGAGCGCGTTGCGACAAGCGTGGTGTTACGCGACTTGACCGCCCACTCAACACAGACCGCGCAGTGCTGATCAGCCGGGAATATCCTTGATCCCTTGGATCACACGCGGCGCGCGTTTCCCCAGCCCGAATACCGCGCTGGTTGACCCGGACGGCTTGCTCTGCGCTGGTGGCGATCTGCGTCCGGCGACCATCGTAGCTGCGTATTCACAGGGCATCTTCCCCTGGTTTTCCGACGGGCAACCGATTCTCTGGTGGACGCCAGATCCGCGGATGGTGTTGTTCCCGGAGGAATTCAAGTTATCCCGCTCGTTGACAAAAACCATAAGGCAGCAAAAGTTTGAAGTGACCTTTAATGTCGCCTTTCGACGCGTGATCGAAAACTGTGCCGCCCCGCGTGAGCCCGGAGGTGGCACCTGGATCGTCGAGCAGATTCAGGACGCCTATACCCTGCTTCACAATCAGGGTTTCGCGCATTCGGTGGAAAGTTGGGCGGGCGACGAATTGGTCGGTGGCTTGTACGGCGTGGCGATCGGCCAAGTCTTTTTTGGTGAATCGATGTTCACGCGCAAAACCGACGCTTCCAAAGTCGCATTTGCCACGTTGGTCGATAAACTAACCCGCGACGGCTTTCGGCTCATTGATTGCCAGCAGCAAACCCGCCACCTCGCCAGTTTTGGCGCACGCCCTATTCCCCGTGCAGAATTCTTACAACGGCTGGCCGAGTTGATAAACTCAAATGAATTAGACGACCACCGTTCTGCTTGGAAACCTTGTTTGGCCACAACTCCCACCTTCTAACAGTCTAATGTCGCGACTCAACGACTTGCCGTTTGCAAATTTGCAGTTTTACGCGACGGCACCCTATCCGTGCAGTTATCTGCCGGGCCGTTTGGCGCGCTCGCAGGTCGCCACGCCCAGCTACTTGATCGATACAAACGCGTATAGCGCGCTGGTTTCGGCGGGCTTTCGCCGGAGCGGTGCGTTCACCTACCGGCCCTTGTGCGACCATTGCCGCGCTTGTGTAGCAGTACGGGTGCTTTCCGAGGCGTTTTCTCCAAACCGCAGTCAGCGGCGTGTTGCAAAACAGCTTGATTCGTTGACGGTGCGTGTCACCGACTTGCGCTTTTCACATGAGCACTACGCGTTGTATCGTCGTTATCAATCGGCCCGCCATCAGGGTGGCGGCATGGACCACGACTCGCGCGAGCAGTATTCCCACTTCCTGTTGCAAAGCAATGTCGCCAGCAAACTGGTCGAGTTTCGCGAGCATGGCAAGCTGAAGATGATCTCGATCATCGACGAATTGGTCGACGGGCTATCATCGGTTTACACTTTTTACGAACCGGCGGATGACCGCCGGAGTTATGGCACTGCCAGCATTTTATGGCAGCTCGCCGAAGCCAAGCGCCGTGGATTGCCCTACGTCTACTTAGGCTATTGGATCCGCGAAAGCCGCAAGATGAACTACAAGGCAAATTTCCGGCCAATTGAAGGCCTCAACAAGGGCGTCTGGGGTCCACTCTAGCGCCGATAAAATCGGCCTGCGGATGCGCGCCTTCAAGCATCTGACACACGCGACGGCGCAAATGTCGCCCCCATCCTAACCGTCTCCCACTGGTATGGAGGGGGAAGGAGCCGGCACGGTGAGCCAAAATTGCGCCGTCCTATTGATCGCTGTCTGCCAGAAGCGCCGCAATCACGGCATACAAGCGCGACTCGACTAAAATCGGGGTTATTGACTACCGATACCAAGGCGCTCCCCGTGTTGTATTCCATTGCCCGTAGCGCACTCTTTAAACTCGACCCCGAGCTAGCGCACGACGTCGCCCTAAAAAGCCTTAAGCGACTGGAAAGCTGCCATCTGGCCGGCCTTTTCGGGCAAAAAGTGCTGAAACCCCGCACCCTGCTTGGACTTTCATTTGATAACGCGGTGGGCTTAGCCGCTGGTCTCGACAAGAATGGTGAGTACATCGACGCCTTGGCAGCGATGGGTTTTGGTTTCATCGAGGTCGGCACCGTCACCGCGCGACCACAGCCGGGTAACCCCAAGCCACGGATGTTTCGTTTGCCTGCGCGCGATGCCTTGATCAATCGTCTTGGATTCAACAACCAAGGTCTCGATGCGTTCTTGGTCAATGTTGCCCGCGCCAAATATAAAGGCGTGCTGGGGCTCAATATCGGCAAAAACTTCGATACCCCCAATCACAAAGCAGTCGATGACTATGTGACCTGCCTGCGCGGGGTGTTTCCACATGCCAGTTATGTCACTGTCAATGTTTCCTCGCCCAACACCAAAGGTTTGCGTGATTTGCAAGCCGCCGCACAACTCGAACACCTGCTAGCCGCCCTCAAAGCCGAACAGCAGACACTGGCAAAACAGCATAGACGCCATGTCCCGCTACTGTTAAAGATCGCTCCCGACTTGAACCTTACCGCAATTCGTGATGTCGCCGCGCTGCTGTTGCAGTATGGGTTCGAGGGCGCCATTGCTACCAACACCACGGTTTCGCGTGACGCCGTGATGGGACTCAAACACGCGACAGAGGCAGGCGGGTTGTCTGGACGTCCGCTGTTTTCCCCCTCAACCGAAGTCCTGCGCGAGCTGGTCAAACACCTCAAGGGAAACATCCCCGTGATCGGCGTGGGCGGCATCATGTCGGCTGACGACGCGCAACAAAAAATCAACGCCGGCGCTTCACTCGTACAGATTTATACCGGCTTCATCTACAAGGGGCCACAACTCGTCGCCGATTGTGCGAGGCAGATTCGATGAGGCGGATAACCGACACGTTCGCGCTTGCCAAGCAAATCGATGCGATCTTGCCGCAGACGCAATGTACCAAGTGCGGCTACCAGGGCTGTATGCCCTATGCCGAGGCAATTGCCGCAAACAACGCACCGATCAATCGCTGCCCGCCGGGGGGCGAGGCGGGTATCGCCGCGCTGGCCGCGCTGCTCGACACGAAAATACTTCCGCTCGACCCGTCGTGTGGCGCTACACAACCGCACCGAGTTGCGATCATCGATGAGGAAACATGTATCGGCTGTGCAAAATGCCTGAAGCCCTGCCCGACCGACGCCATCATCGGCGCAAACAAATACATGCATAGCGTCATGCCACAGTTTTGTACCGCTTGCGAGCTATGCATCCCGGCGTGCCCGGTTGACTGCATTACGATGGCCGAGGACAAAAACTATCCATCGATGTTCAGCACCGACATCGCACGCGGACGCTTTAATTTTCACAATTTCCGCCAGAAGCGCGACGAAGCAGAGCGCGATGCGCTACTCGCCGCACGCGAGTCGGTAGCCTTAGCGCAGATGGGAAACTACCATGGCTGAAGCCTATGTCATGAAAGCCGACGCGCGGCAAGAATTTTTTCGCCGCATGCAGGAGATCAATCCGCAGCCGAAGTCAGACTTGCAATACTCAACGCCGTTTGAACTTCTCATCGCCGTCATCTTGTCGGCGCAAGCGACTGATAAAAGTGTCAACGTGGCCACCGCAAAGTTGTTTCCGCTAGCCAACACGCCAGCCGCGATACTTGCGCTCGGTGAAGAGATGCTAACTGAATACATCAAGACGATCGGCCTCTTCCGCAGCAAAGCCAAGAATGTCATCAAGGCTTGCGAAGTCTTGCTTGCGCAGCATGGCGGCGAGGTGCCGTCATCACGCGAAGCACTCGAAGCCCTGCCCGGCGTGGGTAGAAAGACGGCCAACGTGGTGCTTAACATCGCCTTTGGCCAACCGACGATGGCGGTCGATACCCACATCTTTCGCATCAGCAACCGCATGGGCATGGCACCGGGAAAGGATGTTCTGGCGGTAGAGAAAAAATTGCTGAAGATTGTGCCCGAGCAATTCATGATGCACGCACATCACTGGTTAATCCTGCATGGTCGCTACACGTGCATCGCACGAAAGCCCAAGTGTGGTGCGTGCCCGGTGTATGACATATGCGGTTTCAGGAAGAAGGCAGACTATGTCGAATAGTGATGACGGGGGGCTCGACGTTGTTTAACCCGACGCGTGAACAAGTACGCGATTTTTTCTTTGAGACGTGGCAGAAATTCAGCAGCCAAGCACCACTGACTGCCCTAGAAGCGATGGCCGTCGAGATCATAAACGA
The DNA here is from genome assembly GCA_020247395.1 of Rhodocyclaceae bacterium. GTDB lineage: Bacteria > Pseudomonadota > Gammaproteobacteria > Burkholderiales > Usitatibacteraceae > UKL13-2. Next base: position 10,482 of record JADCJC010000011.1, on the reverse strand, counting down.
GCATCCCGAATACCATGCCCTGCTCTCGCAACGCGAGAGGCACGTCGATCGCGACTATCCGCCCGAGAGTGGCGATGTCAACCCGTTTCTGCACATGTCCATGCACCTGTCGATTCGTGAGCAGGTCTCCATCGACCAACCAGCCGGCGTTCGTGCAGAACGCCAGCGCCTCGCGATTAGCATGGGCGATGTGAAGGCCGCCGAACACGCCATGATGGATTGTCTGGGTGAAATGATTTGGCACGCCCAGCGCAACCGATCGGCACCGGACCCCAGGTTGTATCTGGCTTGTCTCGCGCGAAAGTGAACGTGCAGCCCGCATCCACGGCGAATGCGGAACAAGCTCATTTGGTCTGCCAATCGTACCGAAGCAAGTTTCTTGGTCGCGGCGGGTGACCCAGCGTGAGATATTCAGGCTAGTGGTCCAAACGTCATGGCGAGTCTCCATGAGGCGGGTCAGCTCTGGTAAACTCTGCGGGGCTTGGAGAGGTGGATGAGCGGTTTAAGTCACACGCCTGGAAAGCGTGCGTAGGTTCATAGCCTACCGCGGGTTCGAATCCCGCCCTCTCCGCCACATGAAACAGCCCCCGTCAGGGGCTTTTTTATTGGTCGTACTGACGGCGCTTAGCTTCGGGCAAACGCCAGCCACCGAAAGCCGAACAGCTGTTTAGAGAACAAAAACACGAGGATAAGTACCATCCCGATATGCACCGGTGTCACGCCCAGCCAGCCTGGAATGCTTCCCTGCGCGGTCCAGCCTTGGAAAATTGACAGGGTGTTGTAGTACAAAAAGAATACGACGACGGCGAAAACGCCATTCCAAGATGTGCCGGATCTGGGGTTTACAAACGACAATGGAATCGCAAGTAGCGACAGTATGACTGCGGCGACCGGGAGCGCCAGCCGCCAGTGCAGCTCTGCGATGCGATCCGGCGTGGGCTCTTGCATCAGCGTCAAGGTCGGGAGCTGCTTGTTAGACGGGGCCTCCGCCCGCTCCGCTTTGGTCTCTATCCGCAGCTTTTGGCGCGCAAAATCGACAATCCGGAAATCAAGCGCGCCCGGCGTACCTTCATAACGTCGACCGTTCGAAAGCACTAGAAATTTGTCGCCGTTGGCGGCAATTTCAGTCTGCCCCTTGGCGGCCACAACAACGCCAAAACGACCATTTTGGTTGTACTGCACAAAGACATTGTTCACCGCCCCGCTATCGGCCGCCGTGTTATCGACAAAAAACACCCGGCTTGAATCTCGCGCCTCGATAAAACTTCCCGGTGCAATCCGTGCGACATCATCTTTGCTACGCAACAGCCGCTCATACTCCGCGCTCGCGCGCAATGCCCAAGGGGTCAGCACCGTGCTGAGAATCGCCGTTACCAAGGCAATCGGTGCGGCGAAAGACAAAACAGGCTTGACCCATGCCATGACAGAAAGGCCGGACGAAAACCAGACCGGCATCTCGCTCTCACGGTAACTCCTTGATAGCGCCACCAGTACCGAAATGAACAGTGCCAGCGCCAGCAAGACTGGCAGGTAGGCCAACAGGGCGAAGCCGATCAGGGCAACAACCGCTTCCGGCTCCACCGCACCGGTGGCAGCGCGCCCAAGAAAGGTGATCAGTTGGTGCGTGACGATGATCGCCACCAGTACGCTGATCACACTAAGTCCGATCGAGGTGAATTCCTTGGTTAGGCTGCGTTGGAATATCTGCACTTGGGGCCTGAGAGATGCCGGTTATGTTGTCTTTTGACGGGAGTCGTCTGCACGAGCGATAATTTCATCTCTGCAGCGCCGGTTATTCAGCTTTGGTCCTCGGTCGCCTTGTCTGGCATTCGGAAGGCAATGTTGACCACGCCATCGCCGTCGATGGTACCTAAATCAGCGCTGCTCCCAAACAAAATTTCTAGGAGAACGCAGTGGAATTTAGCATAAAGGCGGGAGCCCTCTCAGCAATCAAAACCGATTGTGTCTTGGTTGGCATCTGGGACTCAAAAAAAATCGCCGCTCCTGCGGCAATAGAATTGGACAAGGCGTCCAAGGGCGCGATATCGGCCGCCGCCAACAATGGCGATATATCCGGCAAGCTGGGATCGAGCATGATGTTGCACGGTATCGCGGGGATTGCCGCCAAGCGCGTGTTGTTGGTGGGTCTGGGCGCGGAAAAAAGTTACGAATCGCATGCGTTCTGCAAAGCGATTACCGCCGCATTTAAAGCGCTGAAGAACACCGCAGCAACCGATGTTACGATAACCCTCAGCACCAAATACGCCAAGGACATTGCGCACAAGGTCGAGCAGGCCGCGATTGCCGCGATCGACGGTGCCTACCGCTACACCGCGACCAAGAAGTCCGATGTAAAGTCGGTTGGCAAAGCGGTGATTTTCCATGTCGATGGCAAGGTCGACGAAAAAGCCATGAAGGCGGCGATGAAGGCTGGCGAAGCTATCGGTGAAGCCATGCAACTGACCAAAGAGTTAGGCAACCTTCCGCCAAACATCGCCACACCGACCTACCTCGCAGAGACGGCGAAACGCCTTGCCAAGGACTACAAGTTCAAGCTGACCATCCTTGAGAAAAAGGACATGCAGAAACTCGGCATGAACACCCTGCTCGCAGTTTCGCAGGGTTCGGCTGAGCCGCCGAAGTTTATTGTTCTCGAACACCATGGCGGGAAAAAAGGCGACAAGCCGGTGGTGCTCGTTGGCAAAGGGATCACTTTCGACACGGGAGGCATCTCGATCAAGCCCGCCGCCGAGATGGACGAAATGAAGTACGACATGTGTGGCGCAGGCTCGATGCTGGGCACGATGAAGATGGTCGGCATGATGAAGCTGCCGTTAAACGTCGTTATGCTGGTTCCGACCTGCGAAAACATGCCGGGTGGCAAAGCGACTCGTCCGGGTGACGTGGTCAAATCGATGTCCGGCCAAACGGTTGAAATTCTCAACACCGATGCCGAAGGCCGCTTGATCTTGTGTGACGCATTGACCTACGCTGAACGCTTTACACCGGAAGCCGTGGTTGACGCCGCAACATTGACCGGTGCCATGGTAATTTCGCTGGGACATCACACCACGGGGCTGTTTGCCAATGACGACCAGCTTGGTTGGGAGCTTGTCCAAGCGGGCAATCACGCGCACGACAAAGCATGGCTCCTGCCAATGGGCGAAGAGTACGATGACATGCTTAAGTCAAACTTTGCTGACATCCCCAACATCAGTGGCGGACGCGCTGGTGGGGCGATTACGGCGGCGTGTTTCTTGGCGCGCTTCACAAAATCTTACAAGTGGGCACACTTGGACATCGCCGGTACCGCTTGGAAGTCAGGCGCGGATAAAGGCGCTACCGGTCGCCCAGTGCCTTTGCTCTCGAAATTTTTGTTGAAGCGCGCAGGACTGTAGTGGGCAGCAAGTCAAGATCGAGTCAAAAACGATCCAATCCGTCTGACTGATGGGCACCGGTGAGCAGTGCGGTGCCTCAGTCAGGCTGGATGAAAACTGACTCAGCAACGATGAAATTGGTGAAGTACGGATTGCAAACGATAGTGACCAGATGACTGAAGTCAAGTTTTTCTTTAATGTCGATAGCCGCCTCAATTTCGCCTGCAAGTTATCGAAGGCCGCGCTCGAGCAGGGCAAGAAATTAGTCGTTTACGCGCCCGATGAAGCCCGTGCTGCGGAGTTCGACCGTCTGCTGTGGTCGTTCGCCCCACTATCGTTTGTGCCGCACGTTCGCGCAGACCACGCGCTGGCCAAGGCGACACCGATTGTGATTGCGAACGCAACCTCTCAACTACCGCACCATGACGCGATCCTCAATTTGTCCGACGAGCCACCACCCTACTTCACGCGCTTCGAATACTTGCGCGAGGTGGTATCGATAGATGATGAAGACCGTGCCCGGGCGCGTGATCGGCAAAAATTCTACAAGTCGCGTGGCTTCGAGATCCAGAACCTGGACATGATTCAACGTCGGTAATGTGATTGGCTTGCGCCTATTTCGAGATTGAGGAGACACATGGATAACGACGACCGCACAAGCGTTTTAGCCAGCAAGGTCGACGCGCTGGTCGCGAAGCGAAACATCGGCGCTAACGCCGCTGACGTTGCCGATCAGCGCAACATTCCGGTCTTGACCGACTTGGTTGACGCGCCTGCCTGGCCGCCCCAGACTGAGCCAGCACCACAACCGGAAATGCCGCCCTCCTTACTGGTGCCAGACGCAATGGTCGAGACGGGCGTGCTGCCCTTCTTGTCTGGCGACGATGTCGCTTTACTGTCACAAGAAATTTTTTCCCGGGTTTCTCAGCGCATTGACGCCGAACTCGCCACCGCCCTCGAAGCGTGTTTGAACGATCGCCTGCAGTCGCAAATTAATGCGGCGGTGACAAGCGCATTGACCGACATGAAACTGAGCATTGCCAATGAAATCGGCGATGCCATCAACGCGGCTCTCGCAGACCGGCTACGCCAAACGTAAAGCAACTTACCAATACCAACGATTAATCCCCGCCCACATCGAATCAATCTTGTGGGTAGCCAAAAGCCCACAATGACCGAAGCGCTAAACATCAATCCCCAAACGCCACCAACCCCGGCCAGCGAACTCGCCAAGTCATTCGACCCCAAGGCCATCGAAGCATGTTGGTACCCGGTGTGGGAAAGCAGCGGCTACTTCCGGCACAAGCCGGACGCCGAAGGCGAAAGCTACTCCATCCAACTCCCGCCGCCCAACGTCACGGGGACCTTGCACATGGGGCACGCGTTCCAGCAAACGTTGATGGATTCCCTCGTGCGGTATCACCGAATGCTCGGTCACAACACCAACTGGGTGGTGGGCACCGATCACGCTGGCATCGCCACCCAAATCGTCGTCGAACGTCAACTGCAGGCGGAGGGCAAATCACGCCACGAACTGGGGCGTGAAAAATTTCTCAAACGTGTGTGGGAATGGAAACGTGAATCCGGCTCGACCATCACCCGCCAGATGCGCCGACTCGGCGACTCCGCCAACTGGCAGTACGCCGATAGCGAAGGCGACCAAGCGGGTTACTTCACCATGGACGAGAAGATGTCCGCCGCCGTGGTGGAAGTATTTGTGAAGTTGCACGAGCAAGGCCTCATCTATCGCGGTAAGCGCCTAGTCAGTTGGGACCCGGTGCTCGGCACCGCCGTGTCCGATTTAGAAGTTATCAACCAAGAAGAAGACGGCAAGATCTGGGAGATTCACTACCCGTTCGCCGACGGCGCGATCAATGGTGCGACCGGACTAACGGTTGCCACCACCCGCCCGGAAACGATGCTTGGTGACGTGGCGGTTGCGGTGCACCCGGAGGACGAGCGCTACCAGGCATTTGTTGGCAAACACTTGATGTTGCCACTATCGAACCGACAAATTCCGATAATTGCCGATGCGTATGTCGACAAGGCTTTTGGCACCGGCTGCGTCAAGATCACTCCCGCACATGACACCAACGACTTTCAGATCGGACTGCGCCATCAGCTTGAATCCATCAGTGTGTTGACGCTTGACGCCAAAATCAGCGACGCTGCGCCGCCGGCCTACCGTGGCCTTGACCGTTTCGACGCCCGCAAACAAGTGCTTAAAGACCTCGAAACGCTCGGCGCGTTGGTCTCCGAGAAAAAACACAAACTCAATGTGCCGCGCTCGGACCGCACCAACACCATCATCGAACCGATGTTGACTGATCAGTGGTTTGTAAAAATGGATGGCCTCGCCAAACGCGGCCTTGATGCAGTTGCCTCGGGTGAAATCAAGTTTTATCCAGATCATTGGTCGGCGACCTACAACCACTGGCTGACCAATATCCAAGACTGGTGTATCTCGCGCCAACTCTGGTGGGGGCATCAAATTCCGGCGTGGTACGACAATGCGGGCAACGTCTATGTGGCGCGAACGGAAGCGGAAGCAAAAGCCAAGGCAGGCGGCGAACCCCTCACACGCGACCCAGACGTACTCGACACTTGGTTCTCGTCTGCGCTGGTTCCATTCACCACCCTTGGCTGGCCGAATAGCGACGCCAAAACGCGCGCCGACATGCAGGCGTTCTTGCCCTCGAGTGTTTTGGTCACGGGTAACGACATCATTTTCTTCTGGGTCGCACGGATGATCATGATGACGCTGCACTTTACCGACAAGGTGCCCTTCAAAGACGTCTACATCAACGCCATGGTGCGGGACGCAGAAGGCAACAAGATGTCGAAGTCGAAAGGCAATACGCTAGACCCACTCGATTTGATCGACGGCATCGCTCTCGACGCACTGCTGGAGAAATCCACCAAGGGCTTGATGCTTGATGCGCACAAAGATAAGGCGGCGAAGTACATCAAGAAGAACTTCCCGAAAGGCATACCCGCCTACGGCACCGATGCGCTGCGATTCACATTTACCTCGCTGGCGCCGCTTTCGCTCACACTCAATTTTGATTTGAGCCGCTGCGAGGGATATCGTAATTTCTGCAACAAACTTTGGAACGCGACTCGCTTTGTGCTGATGAATGTTGAGAACAAAGACGTCGGTCTGGACGAATCGCTACCGGCCACATTGTCGCAAGCAGATAAGTGGATCATCAGCCAATTGCAGCGCGCAGAGGCAGAAGTGGCCAGAGGCTTCGCCGAATATCGCTTTGATAATGTTTCGAGCACCATCTACAAATTCGTTTGGGACGAGTATTGCGACTGGTACTTGGAGCTGGCGAAAGTGCAATTGCAGAACGGCAATGACGCTGAACAGCGCGGCACCCGCCGAACGCTCATCCGCGTGCTCGAAACCACACTGCGCCTGGCGCACCCGATCATTCCGTTCATAACGGAAGAGTTGTGGCAAAAAATTGCGCCGTTGGCGGGAAAAACGGGCAGGACGGTCATGCTGGCACCCTACCCGATTTCGCAGCCGGAAAAGATCGACCCTGCCGCAGAAGCATTTGTTTCGCAGCTTAAAGAAATCACCAACGCCACTCGGAATTTGCGCGGCGAAATGCAGCTCTCGCCTGCTGAAAAGGTACCAGCCTTCATCGCGGCGGATGTTGCAGATAAATCCGCAAACTCACGCAAAGACGGGCATCTCCAAGCATTTTTGCCTTACATCCAAGCATTGGCGCGCCTCTCCGAAATCAACCTCGTTGCCCAACTGCCGGACGGTAATGCTGTAGTTGCGTCCCCTGTTGCTGCCGCAGGGGGCGCGCGCGTCATGCTGAAAGTGGAAATTGATGTCGCCGCAGAGCGGGAGCGACTCAACAAAGAAATCGCCAAACTGAGTGCGGAAATCGGCCGCGCGCAAACAAAATTGGCCAACCCGGCATTCGCCGATAAAGCGCCACCTGCTGTGGTGTCGCAAGAGCGTGAACGTTTGGCCGGCTTTAAACAAAAACTCACCACCATGCAAAGCCAACTGACAAAGCTGGATTGATGCACCTGCCAACTGCACTCAGGGCATTACGTTCGACTAATTTTCGTCGCTACTATTTCGGGCAAACGATATCCCAGCTCGGCTCGTGGATGCAGTCGGTAGCGATCATGTGGCTGGCGTATCGACTGACCAATTCCACCGCCGCCACGGGCACCATCGGGTTCCTGGCGCTGATCCCATTTTTGTTTGTGACTCCGGTCGCCGGCGCCTTGTCAGATCGTGTCAGTCGCCGCAAGTTGCTGATGGTTGTGCAGATCATTTTCTTCTTTCACGCCGCAGCGCTTGCCGTGATGACCTACACCGGGCACATGACGATCAGTATTCTTGGCGCATTTGCGTTTTTGGGCGGCACACTCAGTGCGCTCGAAGTCACCACCCGTCATTCGTTTTTTGTGCAACTGGTGGGCGAGCGCGCCGACCTGCCGAATGCCATCGCGTTGAATTCTGCAAACATCAACGCCACGCGCTTTATCGGCCCGGCACTCGGCGGCCTGGTGATTGCCTGGGCCGGTGAAGAGGCGTGTTTCGGCATCAATGCGGTGTCGTATCTTGCCGTGGTGTTTCAGCTGTCTCGCATCACGCCCAAAGCGAGCGGACGAATCGCGACGGGCCAATCACTTGCACGCGATTTGATCGAAGGCTGGCGCATCGCGCTTACCAGCCCGATCATTCTGCCATTGGTGCTGATTGTTGGCTTGGTCAGTTTTGCCATCAATCCATATTCAATCTTAATGCCGGCCATTGCCGTGGAAACTTTCGGCAAAGGTGCCGAGTTGCACGGTGTTTTTGTAAGTGCAGTCGGGATTGGTGCGCTGACCGGCGCCATCCTGTTAGCGCGGCGTGAAAACGTTCGGGGGCTGGCACGCTGGGTCGTCATCACAGCAAGCATCGCGGCGGTCGGCGCGATTTTGTTTTCGCTGTTTGCCGGTATGCAGAACACCGCCATGTCAATTGTCGCGATGGCGCTTGTGGGCATGGGCTTGATGGGCACGTCCGCCACGGTGAACACCATCATTCAAACGGTGGTTGACGACGATAAGCGCGGGCGCGTGGTGTCCGTCTATTCCACATTTTTTGCCGGTGGTGCGCCGTTGGGTCATATGTTTGCTGGTTGGACGGCGGCAAAGTTCGGCGCGCCGCTGGCCTACATGCTGCTCGGCGGCATTTGCGCAATCGGCGCGGCGGCATTCGCGGTTAACTTGCCGAATTTGAAGCGCCACCTGCGAGCCGCCTATCTTGACCGTGGCATTATTGCTCGCCCGCCTCCGGGCAGCGCATCACTCGCGGCAAGTGACACCAACACGGAAAAATAGCCATGACCGAAGCAGATACATCAGCGCCAGCACCAATCAATAGCACTGTCTACACCTCACGCGATACGTTAAACCCGGCGATTGCCTATCTGGTGTTTAACCGGCCGGAGGTGTTCAACGCGATGAACGAACAACTCATTCGCGAGTTTCGTGAGGTGGCAGTTTCGCTGGCACGCGCCACCGACATTCGCGTGTTGATTCTGAAAGGCGCCGGCAAGGCGTTCCTGGCGGGCGGCGATGTCGGTATGTTTCACGCCAAGAAAGATGATCCCACTCTGGCCGCGACCGTGAAGCCGATGGGCGATTACATGCACGATGCGATTGTCGCCATCCGCAATATGCCGTTTCCGGTGGTTGCACAAATCCACGGGGCGTGTGCCGGCGCGGGTGTGAGTGTCGCATTGGCTTGTGATTTTGTGGTCGTCTCGGATAAGGCGACCTTCAATACCGCCTACACAAAGATCGGCCTGTCACCGGATGGTGGTGCCACCTGGGTCTTGCCGCGCCTGCTTGGAATTCGCAAAGCAACCGAGCTCATCATGCTCGCCGAGTCCATCGACGCTTCGGTCGCCCACCAGCTTGGCATCGTCACCAAGGTGGTTCCTGCCGCGGAACTGGACGCGGAAGTGTTGAGTCTGGCCAACCGCCTGGCCAATGGCGCGACTGTGGCCTACGCCAATGCAAAACGTTTACTCAACGAAAGTTTTGAAACGCCGATGCGTCGGCAGATGGATAACGAAATCGCGCGTTTTGCGGATTGCACAAAAACCGGCGACTTCAAAGAAGGCGTCACCGCGTTTGTCGAGAAACGAGCGGCGAAATTCATCGGCAAATGAAACTCTAATAAACACGGGCGTCTTCAGGCAAAAATGCAGCAAAATGCTCGCGGATAAAGAAACAACCAAATGGGATGTATAGCGACGATGTGTTTTGCGTTCGCCGAACTCTTCATCTCGAAATTCGGAGAGTAGGTCCCTTTAATTGCGATTCTCAGTTAACAAGAGACCACTACTTCTGTCCGTATTTTCTGAATAGCAAGATTGTTACCACCAGTTCCAGCATGAATAGCCAATAAAAGCCTGCCGAAACCGTCACAAGCATCGCGAGTCCCATTATTGGGAAGAAAACTTACCGATTTGGTAAGTAATATGTGCATCCGTCAACATCAGTTCCGGTCTGCGGCCAGTGCACCCAAGCAACATGATGATTCCCAACGTAAGAGCAGCAAGTATGACTAGCTCCCAATTCCGAGTGAGAGTCGCCGCAAGAAAAAAGAGGAGTACTACACGGCGAGACTGGGCAGGCTTTGCTGATAGCTGAAGGTGGGGTTGTCAATGGTGCGCTGATACGCATCGGCGTAGAGCTTGTATTGAAACTGGTGGCGCAGATTGTCTGGGAGGGTGGCGTAGCGCGGGGCGTTGGCGACACTAGTGATGACCTTGTAGGGCAGGCTTCCAGGCAGGATGTTGGGTGGGCTGCCGTTAATGTCATTGGAAACAATGCGTTCTGTCCCCAACACGTCGCCCACGGTGGCAGTGCCGTTGGGCTTCTGGGTGTTGACGTAGGCAGATAGTTGGTTCTGGTAGGCGGTGAGTTGGCTTTGGATGTTGGCTTGGTTTAGGTTCTGCACCCAGCCTTCGCTTTGATTGACGGTGGCGCCTTGTTGGGCGGCGGTCATGAAGGCGTTGGCGTCGAACGGCACCCCACTCTTTAAGTCCATGCCGGCGGTGTAGGCCATTTGCTT
>JADCJC010000109.1 GCA_020247395.1 Rhodocyclaceae bacterium | reverse complement strand
CTTATCTATCAGACGATCAGGTTTCTTTTTCTTCTTCGGAAATGTCCACCAGACAATGAAAATTGCGATGCCAAACGCCAGCAACACCTCAAACAACACCCAAGCCATCGCTCCCGCCCCTTGATCCATCCGTCGTTACAGGATTCCACGACCGACTATGCCACTCGCGATCCACCCGCCCGTCTGCCGTAACACTAATATCACCCATATTTTGGCACGAGCCAGGCCGCAAGCCGCTCGCTTGGCTGCCAACGTAACAATTCTGCTGGCGCTGTCTGGCTGCGCATCCGGGCCACCGTCGCAGCCCGCCGCTACAGCAATGGGGTCGGCAAACATGGCAACTGTATGCCCGGCACCTGCTACTGTTTCCGGCATGACCTGCCCGGTATGCCCGACCTGCCCGGTTATCCCGCAAGAGCCGCCCTTCATTGATATCACCGCAACTTCAACAACGCCAGAGGTGCCCCGAGGTCGGCTCGAGAAAAGCTCTTGGGATGGGCTTCGCGACTGGAGCAACGACGATACCGGCGACGCGCTAACCGCCTTCGAACAGGGCTGCCCGATTTTGCGTGATCGTCCTGAGTGGCAGCATGTTTGCGTACGAGCCTCTGCGCTAGTCGCGGCGAAATTTGACAGAGCCACAGCCGCAAATTTTTTTCGCGAAAATTTTCAGCCGTTTCGCGTCATCAACGCCGACGAAACGGCAAGCGGCATGGTCACCGGTTATTACGAACCTCTGCTCAAAGGATCACGCACCCGCACCAACGTGTTTAAGTACCCGATATACGCAAAGCCACCGGACTTGATAACCGTTGATCTGGCTGACGTGTACGCGGATCTTAAGTTCCGGCGTCTGCGCGGTCGGCTGGTTGACAACAAATTGGTGCCCTATTACGACCGCGCCGAAATCGAGTCTGCCAAAGCGCCGCTAAAGGGTCTAGAGCTGGTTTGGGTCGACAACGCGGTGGAGTTGTTCTTCTTGCAAATTCAAGGATCGGGCCAAGTGCAACTGCCCGACGGTTCACGTATCCGTCTCGGCTACGCGGACCAAAACGGACATCCGTTCCGCTCACTCGGCGGTGCCTTGATACGTCGCGGTGAAATAAAGCCCGAGCGCGCGTCCATGCAGGGAATAAAGGCATGGGCGGAACGTAATCCAAGAAAGTTACATCATTTCATGCACACCAATCCCAGTTATGTATTTTTTAAGGAAATCGACGCGGGTGGCACGGGCCCGATTGGCACGCTTGGTGTGCCGTTGACGGCGGAGCGCTCGATTGCGGTGGACCCGCGAGTCATCCCGCTTGGCGTACCGGTGTTTCTATCAACAACATTTCCCGGCACAAATCAGCCGCTGAATCGTCTGATGGTAGCGCAAGACACGGGCGGCGCTATCGCCGGTGCCGTGAGGGTGGATTTCTTCTGGGGCTTTGGCGACGACGCTGGTGCCCAAGCCGGTCGCATGAAACAGCGCGGCGAAAAATGGGTATTGCTGCCGAATGGATATGACCCGAATGGGGCCAACAACTCGACTGTGCCAAAGTAACTGTGCCTCGAACCGCGACGCGTCTGTTGAATCGCTACCGCCGAAGTACCTGCGGTACAAGGTGATTGATCGCAATCTATTTTCTTGCCGGAACCGCTGGTGCCGCCGCTGCGGGCGGGGAGGCCGCGTTCACTGTGGGGGGCAAAACGGCGGACGCCAGCTTCGCCTCAATAGTGGCCAGCGGGAGCGCCCCAACAATACGTTCCCCATCAACAAAAAATGTCACCGGCGTGCCGTTGATACGGAGTTTTTGCCCCAACGCGACGTTCTGATCAAGCGGAGTCTTACACGACTCCGGGGCAGGTGATGGCGGGGCCTTATCACGCAGCATCCAATCTTGCCATGCCGCACCATTATCCCTAGCGCACCAGATTGCCTTTGATTTGACAAACGAATCCTGCGCCAAGATCGGGTACAAGAATACGTATGCGGTGATGTTGTTCAGAGAGTTTACGTCCGCTTCGAATTTCTTGCAGTATCCGCATAGCGGATCCTCAAAAATCGCGATACGTCGCGAGCCATCACCGCGCACAATCTTAATCGCGTTTTCAAATGGCAGTTCATCAAACTTGATTGCGGTAAGTTTGTTTACCCGCGCTTCAGTCACATTTGCGCGTGTCGCGGTATCGATTAGGTTGCCCGTCACGACAAAGGTCGCCTTCTCGTCAGTATAGAAAATTTCTGTGCCGGTGAATACCTCGAACAGACCGCCATAAGCGGTCTTTGTGATCCGCTCCGTCTTCAGGTCCGGAAATTTCTTTGCCAGTTCTTTCTTGACTTCATCCGGGTTGGCCTGCACGCCGCAGGAAACTGCAAAAAACGCTGCGGCGAGTGCGATAAACACCTTCTTCATAAGCTCAACTCTCTGTTTGAATATTCCATTCACCGCCTCGCTTGGCCGATGCATCATGACCGCGCCGCGTATTCTGTTGCCACGCGTTTAGCCCATGTTGAGCGATCAAACCAACTGAATCCTGCCCGTCTGACCCACTTTGACACGTTATCGTTGCGCGAGAAAAGCGCATGCAAACAATCAGTTGCCTCACCCATCGCAACGGCCGCCTCCGAGCGCGCCCGCGCGTAGCGCCGCAAGACTGTCAAATCCCCCACCGCCGAAAACTCACTCCGGCTAGCAAGCAGATCGACCAGGCTTTGCACATCTGCAAATCCCAGATTCACGCCCTGCCCGGCAAGAGGATGAATGGCGTGGGCAGCATCACCGATGAGCGCAAGCGCGGGCGCGACCACACGATGCGCGGTGATGCGCTTTAGCGGAATCTCCTCAACCGAGGAACTCAGCGTGAGCCTGCCGAGGCTGTGATGACCGGCAGTGGCCGCCGCGTCTGCAAAGTCCGGGGAATCACGTTGCGGCAGGGTAGCTGCATGGGCGTGTGCGACTGACCAAACAATCGAGACCTGCTGTTTTGGTAAGGGCAGGTAGGCAAGTACGCCGTCGGGCGTAAACCACTGTCGCGCGATATTGGCGTGCGGCATCTCGCAAGTGAAGTTAGCCACAATACCCACACTGGCGTAATCTTTGACATGCGCATCGATCCCAGCGAGTTTACGCACAGCCGATTGCCGACCATCCGCCGCTACCACAAGGTCGGCCTCAAGGCGGGTGCCATCAGTCAATGCTAGGACGCGCCTGCTACCGTTGACTGTCATCGCATCGAGGGTCGTGCCGTATTTGACCACCACGTCCGTCCCGGCCAGGACGCGGTTCAGTGCTGCCACCAGTTGATGGTGCTCAACAATATGCGCGAGCGCCGCACCGCGCACAAAACGAATACTGGGCAACACAACTCCGGCAGCCGTTGCGATGTTGTCGGCGTCGACGTTATCGGCATCGCCTGCAACCCGCATTTCATCGATGGGAGTAACACGCCCGCTCGGAAGACCAGACCAAACGTCGATGTCTTCCAGTAATGCGATTGACTGCGGCGAAAGGGCGTACACACGGTTGTCGTAGACCGGTTCATCCACCAGATCAGTCAATGCCATCTGAGCGGGAGCCCTTTCCAGCAAAACGAATTCAGTATTGCTCATCGTTTGGGCGGCACAAATGGCAAACGTCAGCCCGACAGGCCCACCGCCGACAACAACAATGCGATTCACGATTGCGCTCCAAACAACATGCGGTCCGCCAGCGCCCTGCGGGCGAAGGGCAGCATATCCACGGTGGCAAGCGCAAACCCGCGGGGCCATCGAAGCGTGGCGGCGTCGGACAGAAATGCACTAGCCAGTAAGTCGGTAAATCCAACCCCCCGTTTGATGTCGGTTTCACGCAATACCGCGTACTTGCTGAGCACATCGCCTACGTCGGAAGGCGGTCGGAACTTGCCGACACCTGTCGGGGCATGCGTTGCGGCGAGCGCGGTGGCGAGTGCGGAAGCATCGCGCAAGCCGAGATTAAAGCCTTGGCCTGCAACCGGATGCATTGCCTGCGCGGCATTGCCAATGATGGCGACCTTGTCGACCACCCGCAAGCAAGCTTGTTTGAGCTTTAGCGGGTAACGTCGCCGATTGACGAGCTTCGTAAACTGGCCTGCGCGCTTACCGAAGTGCATCTGGAACGCTTCTTTTGCGTCTTCGTCGCTAAGTGCCATTAGCCGATCAATTTTTTCGTGGGCCGCGACCCAGACCGTTGAAAAATCGCAACTGCCGCCGATGGTTGGCAACAATGCGGCAGGCCCCTCAGGTGTGAAACGTTCGTAAGCCACGTTCAAATGCGGACGATCCGTGACGACGTGCGCGAGCATGGCCGACTGCCCGTAGTCTTTGACAACGGCAGTGACGCCTTCGAGCTTGTCGAGATTTGCCCCACCATCAGCCATCACGACCACTGCGCCAGCGGTACTAAACTCACCATCGTTGGTCGCATATTTGACAATCCCTTCGCGGGATTGAACTGCGGTTACGCTGGCACCATAGATAACAGAAATCCCTTCCGCCATCAGCCTGTCATCGAGCTTAGCTTGAAGCTCCGCGTAGCGCACCACATAGCCAAGCGCCGGAACACCAAGTTCAGAACGATCGAGCATCACCCTGCCAAAGCCGCCCTTCTGCGATGTATGGATGCGATGAATTTCAGTCGCAGGCAAACCTTGTCCCCATGCGCCGGCGCGTTCTAACAAAACACGACTACCGTGGGAGAGCGCCAAGGTTCTTTTCTCCGTCGAGGGGCCATCGCGCGCATCGATCAGCGACACGTCCAGACCGTGTGCCTTTGCCAATAGCGCAAAGGTTGCGCCAACGGGTCCGGCACCGATAACGAGAACGTGGCACATCGGGTCAGCTCGCTGACAAGGGCTGGTTAGCCTGCCGCCGTCGCGGTCGCGGCTTCGACATCCTTCACTGCTTTAGGGCAGGACGCCGTCAGATTCTCATTGCCCTTCTTCGTCACCAGGATATCATCCTCAATGCGCACGCCTATGTCCCAAAATGCCTTCGGCACCTTGTCTGCCGGGCGGATATAAATGCCGGGCTCGACGGTAACCACCATCCCCGGCTCCATCTCCACCCACTTGCCATTCGGCTGTCGATAGTTGCCGGCATCATGCACATCCAGCCCCAACCAATGGCCGGCGCGATGCATGTAAAACTGCTTGTAGGCTTCAGTTTCGATGACGCTAGCAAGGCTGCCCTTGCATAACTTAAGATCGATGAGGCCCTGCGCGAGCACGTTAACCGCCACCTCATGATACTTGCCGAAGGGATTTCCGGGCTTCACCGCTTTGATACACGCCAGTTGGGACTCAAGCACCAACTCGTAAACATCACGCTGCGCGGGCGAGAACTTACCGGCAATCGGAAACGTCCTCGTGATGTCTGCCGCATAACTTTCCAACTCACACCCGGCGTCAATGAGCATGAGTTCACCTGTTTTGAGCTGCGCACTGTTCTCGCGATAGTGCAGCACGCAAGCGTTACCGCCAGCGGCAACAATTGAGCCATACGCTGGCTGCCGTGCACCGTTGCGGACAAATTCGTGCAGCAGTTCGGCTTCGACTTGGTACTCGTACATGCCCGGTTTTGCCATCCGCATCGCACGGGTATGCGCGTCCGACGAGATCTTGCCCGCACGGCGCATGATGTCGATTTCTGTCTCGTCTTTGATCAAGCGCTGCAAATCGATGTGTCGGCGAACGTCATGAACCTCCGACGGGGCCGAAATTCCTTGGCGGATCTTCGCGCGCACCGCGTTTAGCCACTTCGCGACCGATGCATCCCAAAGAGCATCCGCGCCGACAGGTGTATGGATCACTGCCTGATTGCTCATCAAGTCTGGTACGAGTCGGTCGAGATCAGCAATGGGGTAGCACTCGTCGAAGCCGAAAATCTCCCTTGCCATGGCTGGCCCGAAACGAAAGCCATCCCAAATCTCGCGTTCGAGGTTTTTCTCACGGCAGAACAGAATGTGACGGGGGTTCTTACCTAACGTAATCGCGACCACCGCCTCGGGTTCGCGAAAGCCGGTGAGGTAGTAGAAATAGCTGTCCCAGCGGTAATCGTAATGCGCGTCGGCATTACGTGTGGCTTCCCGCGATGTCGGCAGCAACATCAAGCCTTCCTTCAGCAACTTCGCCAATCGCTGGCGACGCTTCACGTGCGGCGCGATTTTGGGAACAACAACGGGTAACGGCAGGGTTTCGCGTTTCATGGGTATGCTCTCGAATACGAGTTGGGAAGCTCAAGGCGACTTTGTGCAGCGCTCTAGCGCATTTTAGCGCTCAGACGCTGACCCAGCGCCTCCAGTTGCTCGGGCGTACCGACATTTTCCCAAAGCCCGCGATAGTGTTCGGCGGAAACGCGGTGGCGAGCGACGAGCGCATCCGCCCACGGAAACAGACGCTCGCGTGCGCCTTGCGGAACTTGCTCAAAAACCTTTGGATGCCAGCAGGTAATACCCGAAAAATTCAACCGTGTCCCCGACCGGGTCGCCAGGCCGTTGTGAATGGCGAAGTCACCAGTCGGATGGAACGCTGGATTATCGGCCAGCACAAAGTGTGCATCGACGTCGCCCGCTTCGATTCTTGCCAGAGCAGGCAGCAGAGTGCGGTAGTCAAAATCCGTGACCACGTCGCCACTGACAACCACAAACGGCGTGCATGTCGCGTGCTGCTCAGACGAATAGTGCGCCAGCATTCCGCGGATGCCGCCCAAGGTCTCCCAAGGCACATCTCCCTCGTGGAGAAGTGAAATGCGTGCGCCAAAGCGCTTCCCGTTGCCGACTTCCTGAATCCACTGCGCCGCATGCACCGAGGTGTTGATGGCAATGTCGACGAATCCGGCCTTCACCAACGACTCTATTTGCCAAAACACCATCGGTCGGCCGGCGACGTGCAGCAGCGGTTTCGGCGTGTGGTCTGTTAGTGGCCGCATGCGCAGGCCGAGACCGGCACCAAGTATCATCACCCGATACTTCAACAGCAAAACTCAAGCAAAAACGGGCGTCTTGGGGCATAAATGTCTGAAAATGCCCGCCAATAGGACTGTTTCAATAACTCTCGACCGCCGCGCACTAAAACGATACCCCGCTTGTCCGAACCAATCCGTCCTCAATCTTGAGCTGATCAAACAGTCGGGCCAACGGGAACAACTGGCTGTAACGCTCGCAACACCTGCGGATATAGCGAGCAAATCGTGGCGTATCGGTCAAATAACGCGGCTTGCCGTCGCGGTAGTTGATGCGCGCAAAAATACCCATTACCTTCAAATGGCGCTGCAATGCCATCCACTCGACGTCGCGATAGAAGTCACCAAAATCATGCGGCACAGGCAGCCCGGCGTGTTTGGCCTTTTCCCAGTAACGTACAGTGCCATCAAGGATGACCTCTTCTTCCCATGAAACGAACGCGTCACGCCAGAGACACGCGATGTCGTAACTGATCGGTCCGTACAGGGCGTCTTGGAAATCGAGCACACCCGGGTTGGGGGTCGATGCCATCAGGTTTCGCGGCATAAAGTCGCGGTGAACGTAGACCCGTTGCTGCGCGAGATTCGACGCAATCACAGTAGAGAACACTGACTCCATGATTTCGCGTTGTTGCTGGGTAAGCTCGATTTGCAGATGTTTCGCCACGTACCAATCAGGAAACAACGAGATTTCTCTCCTTAGTACCGCCTCGTCGTAAGCTGGCAGGGTGTCGGGCTTGGAAGCCAGCTGCCACTTCAAAAGACTATCAGTGGCATCGCGCATCAAAGGGCTGACGTTGCCCACGTTGATGACATCTAGATAGGTTTCCCGACCCAGATCGGTCAGCAACAAAAATCCCCGCTCAAGATTTTGTGCAAAGACGGTGGGAGTATTTAGCCCGGCTTCGGCCATCATGCGGCTAATTCGAACAAAAGGGCGGCAGTCCTCTTGGGGAGGCGGCGCATCCATCGCGATGATCGTTCCACGGTCGTGGGTTATGCGAAAATACCGCCGGAAACTTGCATCTGCTGATGCTGGCGCAAGTTGACCTTCCGCCACGCTGGCACCAACCGCTGATTTAATGTCATCGGTCGCAAGCCAATCCGATAGTTCGCGCAAACGCAGGTCTTCCGCTTCAATTGATTTCATCTGCTTCCCACGAAAAATTGCGCGAATTTTATCATCTCAATAGCGTCCCGATCACCATGAGCCGCGTCTCCGCCCCCGAGAGCGCACCGCAAAGCGCAACAAAGCACCGGAGGCCCACGCCTGCTTCGATGGCGGTTCTGGGCCTGTTACTCATCGGCTTTGCGTGTCTGCCGGTGCGGGCGCAGCTGGCGACAGCACCGACACAGACGGAGCTGGATGACGCCCTACGCGAGGGGCCGAAGATCAACCGCCCCTTTCCGGCACCGGGCGCTGCGCCGCTCCCAAAAGACCAAAAAGGCAAAAACGGGCCGCGGGTCATCGAAGCCGAGCGAATCGAGGGCGTCCTGCAGAAACGGGCGACGGCGACCGGCAATGTCGTCCTCTCCCAAGACAATCTGACACTCACCGCAGACCGCATTGACTACGACCGCCCCACAGATACCGCCCGAGCACTAGGGAATGTTCGGCTCGATCGTGGCGGTGATATCTTCACCGGCACGTTGATGGAGTTAGCACTCGACACCAATATTGGATATGTCGAACTCCCTACCTTCTTGTTCGGCAGGAGTCCGAGCCGCCCGACCCAACGCTTCGAGGCACGCGGGGAAGCGCTACGTATGCGCATGGAGGGCCCGGAGCAGGAGCGCCTGTTCACAACCACCTATACAACCTGCAGGCCCGGCGAGAACGAGTGGTTTTTGAAGGTAAGTGAACTCGGGCTGGACCGCGCGGCAAGCATCGGTACGGGATACAACGCCTATGTTGAGTTTAAGGGCCTACCGATCATGTACGTGCCTTTCATGACTTTTCCGCTGAACAATGAGCGCAAGTCGGGCTTTTTGCCCCCCTCCATCGGCTCCTCGTCCAACAGTGGTGGTGAGCTGGCAATTCCCTACTATTGGAACATCGCGAATGAAACGGACGCGACGATTACCCCGAAGTTGTTTACCAAGCGCGGGTTTCAGCTTGGCGCGGAGCTGCGCTACCTGCGGCCCTCCGCGTTCGGCCAACTGGACGCTGAGTTTCTTCCCAATGATAGAAAAGCGGACAAAAATCGATTGCTGCTTTCCATGCGGCACTTTCAGAATCTCAGTCCGTTCCTTGGTCACGGTTGGAGTGGCTCCATCAACGCACAGAAAGTCTCGGACGACAATTACTTCCGCGACCTCTCCACACGTATTTCGAATACCACGCAGACCAATCTCGCGCGCGACGCCAGCATTGCGTACGCGTCAGATTTCGGTAACTTCAACCTTCGCACGTTGAACTTTCAAACCCTCCAAGACCCACTCGCTCCGATAGGCAAGCCTTACAAACTGCAACCGCAGCTGGCGTTCAATGCGCGCCCTGCACGCGTGCAGGGCTTCGAATTCAACACCTTCGGCGAGTATTCCGATTTCCGCCACCCGACGTTGGTAAACGGGCGACGTTTACTAATGTACCCTTCCATTTCGTACGCGATCACCCGCCCGTTCGGATTTATCACGCCGAAGGTTGGCTACCACGTCACACGCTACGACCTGACCAAGAACGAGACGGGATTTGAAGGCGGCAACCGCGCCTTGCCGATCATCAGCATCGACTCGGGACTCGCCTTCGAGCGTCCCGTGCAGTTGTTTAGCCGCGCCATTACCCAAACGCTGGAACCCCGCCTTTTTTATCTCTACGTTCCGTACCGCAATCAAACAAAACTGCCGCAGTTTTCAACTTCGGAGACTGACTTCAACTTCGCACAGATATTTAACGAGAATCTGTTTGTTGGCGGCGATCGAATCTCGGACGCAAAGCAGCTGACGGCTGCTGTCACCACTCGCTTCATCGATGATGCTACCGGCATTGAACGGCTGCGTGCGGTGATCGGGCAACGCTACTACTTCCGTCCGCAGCAAGTCGGGCTGTCCGGCACCGCGCTGGGCATTACACCGTCAGCTTCAAACGACGGGGCCGTCCGCGCCGCCAGCAAGTCCGACTTGTTGTTTGCCGTGGGCGGGCAGATGACTGATGCCTGGTCGCTCGATTCGAGCTTCCAGTACTCAACCTCTGCCTCAAGCTTCCAAAAATCTAACGTCTCAGCGCGTTACAACGCGGACGCCGGACGGCTGATCAATTTTTCGTACCGTTATACTCGCGCCGACTTAAAACAAATCGATATCTCAACGCAATGGCCGTTTGGCAAAAGCGCGCCCGGCTGGACATTGCTCGCACGTGCAAACCACTCTCTTCGTGACCGTCGGCTATTAGAGGGTCTGTTCGGTGTCGAGTATAATCAAGGCTGCTGGGAGTTTCGCTTAGTTGCGCATCGATTCACGACGGCGACCAACCAATATTCAAACTCATTCCAGTTCCAGTTGGAACTAAACGGGTTATCGAAACTGGGCGTCAACCCCTTCGAGACCATTAAGCAAAACATCGCCGGGTATCGTCGGTCGGGCCGGTCAGACGAGCGTTAGGCTGAATCACTACCCAGAAATCCAAGACCGTATATTTGATGCCGCCGAAATGTCTCGACCGTCGACCGCCTTATGATTTCGTGATGGAAGTAACGAAGATGTCGCTAGCGCCCATGTTAAACAAGTTTTTCTCACGCAATGGCGTCGGTTCAGTGACGGCAGTATGCGCCGCCTTGAATCTTTCTCCCGCCCTTGCCCAGTCGCCTATTCTGCCGTCCGCCCAGGGTAACCCACTGTTAGGCGCGCCGCCAAAGCCCGACGCCAAGCCCACACCGCCAGCGCGGCCCAACGGCATCGTGCCGCTTGACCGCATCGTCGCGATCGTCAATAACGAAGTGATCACCCAGGGTGAACTCGCCGACCAAATGTCGATGGTCGCAAAAAACCTGCAAAAACAAGGGACGGCTTTGCCGCCCCAAGATGCGCTGCAAAAACAACTGCTCGAGCGCATGATCAATGACCTCATTCAAATCCAAGAAGCCAAAGAGACCGGCATTAAAGTTGACGACGCCACACTCGACAAGACCTTGCAGCGCATCGCCGACGAGAATAGCGTTTCCATGACAGAATTTCGACGTTTGCTGGAACAAGATGGCATCGTCTGGTCCAAGTTTCGGGAAGACATTCGCGGTCAGGTCATCATGTCGCGGTTGCGAGAGCGTGAAGTCGATGGCTCGGTCGGGGTTACCGAAGCCGAGGTTGATACGCAGCTTGCGCTAGAGGCGCGCGAGGCAACTACGGATCAAGAATATCGGCTGGCGCATATTCTGGTGCTGGTGCCCGAGCAAGCGACCACCCAGCAGATCGAAGTGCGGCGCAAGCGCGCGATGCAAGCGCTTTCTGAGCTGCGCAGGGGTGCCGAGTTCGCACAAATTTCCGCCCAGTTCTCTGATGCACCCGATGCGTTGCAGGGCGGCAGCCTCGGTTGGCGAGCTGCGAACCGTTTACCGGCAATTTTTGTTGAGGCAATCAACACACTTACGCCGGGTGAGACCTCAGACATCCTGCGTTCACCAAATGGCTTTCACATCGTCAAACTATTGGACAAACGCGGCAAGAATGCCACCCCGGCCATTCAGCAGACCCGCGGTAGACACATTCTGATTCGTAACAAAGACGGCCTGACTGATGACGAAGCCCGCTCACGTTTGCAGCGCCTGCGTGAGCGCATCATCGCCGGTTCCGACTTTGCCGAGTTGGCCAAGGTTCACTCTGACGACCCATCATCGAGCAAGGGCGGCGACTTGGGCTGGATGTCTCCCGGCGATACCGTGCCGGAATTTGAACGCGCGATGAATCAACTGCGCGATAACGAGATTTCGCAACCCTTCCAGTCGCCGTTTGGCTGGCATATTGTGCAAGTTCAGGAGCGAAGAAGCGAAGGACTATCGGAAGACCGCAAGCGAGCCGTTGCTCGAAACGCAATTCGTGCGCGCAAAGCCGATGAGGCCTACATCGACTGGCTCCGACAAACGCGCGATCGCGCCTTCGTCGAATACCGCCTCGAAGAAAAATAAGCGCGCGTTCCTGTCGCCTGAGTTGTCGAGCCCTTAAGTTTGATACACGAATGAAGATTGTCGTGACCTCGGGAGAGCCTGCGGGTATTGGCCCCGATTTGTGTGCGTTGCTCTCGAGTAGTTCGTTCTCCAGTGAGATCGTCGTTCTCGGCGATGCGCGGTTGATTGCGTCCCGCGCCGCCATACACGGCTGCGACATTTCGCGTTTGCACATTGAAGACGTCCAGACGCCCAAGGCGGTTATGGCGGGACACCTCGACGTGGCCAACGCGCGCTACGTGTTGGACCTGTTGGACCGCGCGGTCGCTGGCTGCCAGTCCGGCGAATATGCGGCAATGGTAACAGCCCCCGTCCAAAAATCGGTCATCGCCAACGCCGGTGTGGCCTTTACCGGCCACACCGAATACCTTGCGGAAAAGACCGGCGCACCGTTCGTGGTGATGATGCTCGTGGGCGGACATGATCCCCTCTTGCGCGTAGCGCTCGCGACCATTCACATACCACTTTCTGCTGTTCCAGCGGCCATCACGCGCCACCGGCTGATTGACACCCTACATATTGTCAACCATGACTTGAAGAAAAAATTCGGCATAACCTACCCAAGAATTTTGGTGGCGGGGCTAAATCCCCACGCAGGGGAATCGGGGCATCTTGGGCGCGAGGAGAATGAGATCATCGAGCCCGTGATCCGCGCCTTGCAACACGAGGGCATGCAAGTGGAAGGCCCACTGCCCGCAGACACACTATTCACACGCAAACATTTGGCGCGAGCTGACGCGGTACTGGCGATGTATCACGACCAAGGTTTACCCGTGCTGAAACACGTCAGTTTTGGCCGAGGTGTCAACATTACGCTGGGGCTTCCCATTATTCGGACTTCAGTCGACCACGGGACGGCACTCGACCTCGCCGGTAAGCGCGGTGCGATTGATGTGGGTAGTATGAGCGCGGCGATTGCGCTCGCACAAGATCTTGCCGCCCGTCGGCAGCCGCAGTGATCCCTTGATGTTGCCCCGGGCAAAAAAACAGTTTGGGCAACACTTCCTGACCGACCAGCACTACATTGATCGCATCATCACTGTGATTTCGCCGCAGACGACCGACGTGATGATCGAAATCGGTCCCGGTCCCGGCGCGCTGACGGCTCCGCTAGTAGAGCGACTCGCACATCTGCACGCCGTAGAAATTGATCGGGACCTTGCGGCCGCACTACGCGCCCGTTTTTCACCCGAGAAGCTTAGCCTGTATGAGACGGATGTCCTAGCGTTTGACTTTGCCGCACTCAAGTCGCGATTCCGCTGTGTCGGCAACCTACCGTACAACATCTCCACCCCCTTCTTGTTTCACTTGGGCGAATTTGCCGACGAGCTGATCGATGCCACCTTCATGCTGCAAAAGGAGGTGGTCGATCGCATGGTCGCTGGCCCCGGTACGCCGGACTACGGGCGGCTTTCGGTGATGCTGCAATATCGCTTTGCCATGACACGCCTGTTCGTTGTACCGCCTAGCGCCTTCACGCCACCACCCAAAGTGGATTCAGCAATCGTTCGTATGGTGCCGCTGCCGGCCAATCGTCCCGCAGCCGATGACAGCACGCGGTTCGCAGCGATGGTCACCGCAGGCTTCGGTCAGCGCCGCAAAACGCTCGGCAATACGTTGAAGCCATTTGTTTCTGCCGCCCAAATCAGCGCATGCGATATTGACCCTGCACGCCGTGCAGAGACGTTGAGCGTGGCCGAATTTATTCGGCTTTCAAACTGCAAGGCCTAGAACGGACGGCAGTTTTCAAGCGTTTTTGCCTGAAAGTGCCTGTGGATCGGCGCTATTCAATTTTGGGAACTTCTCGAAACCCACTATCGCTCCGCTCGCGCGTCGTGATCGCGATTTTTTTACGTTGCCATGAGTGTCAGTTAGTTTGTCGTGTTGATTT
>JADCJC010000108.1 GCA_020247395.1 Rhodocyclaceae bacterium | reverse complement strand
GAGCGGGGTCTTCTTAATTATTCATATTTTATTGCCGGATCAATAAAAACCTACTGCGCGGGCGAATCTGTCAGTTCCGGTGCTCGCCGTACACTGGGTACGTGTCCGCTCCTCACTGCCAACTTCACCCGCTCGCGACGGTTTTTAGAAGTTCCCCCAAGGCACCACTCGTCAAACTGTCATCCCGACGAAGGTCGGGATCCAAGTTGGTCGTGGTCAGTTGGCGTAGAAACTTGGGTACCGGCCTTCGCCGGTACGACGGCTCAAAGAGGGGGCCAAGTCTCTCTAAAAGTCGGATATCAGCCGCATGAGTAGTCCCCGCCTAGTCTCTCTCGACGCCTTCCGCGGCTTCACCATTGCCGGTATGGTGCTGGTGAATAACCCTGGCGACTGGGGCAGTCTCTATCCGCAACTCGCCCACGCGGAGTGGCACGGCTGGACGTTTACCGATTGGATTTTTCCGTTCTTTTTGTTTATCTGCGGCGTGTCGATGACGTTTTCGTTGGCGAATAAACGCGCGGCCAACCCAGGCGGTGTTGAGGACCGTGTGGCGATGATGTTCTCACTCTGGAAGCGGGCCGGCATCATTTTCTTGATTGGCTTGACACTCAACTTCATCCCTAACTTCAACCTCGACACGCTGCGCATCCCGGGTGTCTTGCAACGCATCGCACTATGCACCGCGCTCGCCGCGCCGATTGTCTTGTGGTTTAACTGGCGTCAGCAATGTTGGTGGATTACCGGCCTGCTCGCCTTCTATACCGCGATGATGTTGTTCGTTCCAGTCGCGGATGTTAATGGTGTGGTGGTGGCGGGCGCGCTTGAGCCTGGGCGCGATTTTGGCTCTTATATCGACCGCCTGTTTCTGACTGGCCATATGTGGGTGAAGTCCAAGACGTGGGACCCGGAAGGCTTGTTCACCACCGTTTCCGCACTGACCAGCATGCTGTTCGGTGTGTTGCTCGGTCACTGGTTGGCATCCGCCTACAACAACGCGGAAAAGACCGTATGGATGATGTTGGCGGGGCTGTTGTGTCTATGGGTCGGTGCCATCATCGATGCAACCTTCATGCCGATCAACAAACCATTGTGGACAACGTCGTATTCCATCTTCATGACCGGCTGGGGCCTGCTGATGTTTGCCGCGTTCTTCTGGCTGATCGACGGCAATGATTCACAACGACTTCGCAAGCAATCGCGCCAGTGGTTTTTGCCCATGACCATCTACGGCATGAACGCGTTGTTTATTTTTGCGTTCTCTGGTTTGGTCGCAAAAATGTTGGGATTCATTAAATTTACCGGGGAGGACGGCAAGATGCTCAGCCTGAAGGCGGCTCTTTACGCGCCGATCAAGGCGTTGCCGTTGGCGCCGGTGAATCAATCACTGCTGTTCGCGGTTTTGTTCAATCTCGCCATGCTTGCGATTGGGTATTTACTCTGGAAGAAAAGATGGTTTATCAAAGTTTAGTTGCCCACCTACTGCGCGGCGCTAATGCGGCGCTGCGTTTGGCCGTTGCAGGTTCGTTGGTATTGCTCGCCAGTTGTGCCGATACCGGCCCGAAGCCTGAGCCGCCGATCCCCGAGCCGCCTCAGGTGCAGCGCGAGTTTCGTGCCGTGTGGGTGGCGAGTGTTGCCAACATTGATTGGCCGAGCCGTCGCGATCTAACGGTCGCGCAACAGCAAGCGGAGATCATCGACACGGTAGAGCGCGTCAAGCGACTGAACATGAACGCGATTGTGTTGCAGGTTCGTACCAGCGCGGACGCGTTGTATGACTCAAAGCTTGAACCATGGTCTGAATACCTGACCGGCACGCAGGGCCGAGCGCCGGATCCCTACTATGACCCGCTGAAGATGTGGGTGGACGAGGCGCACAAACGGGGGATTGAGCTGCATGCGTGGTTCAACCCTTATCGCGCGCGCCAAACAGCCGCGCAGTCTGCCAACGCCGAAAGCCACATTTCGAATACCAAGCCGCATGCAGTGAAATCCTACGGCGCTCAGCTCTGGATGGACCCGGGCGAAGCCGCCGCCTCGGCGCACACGCTCAACGTGATTCTCGACGTGGTGAAGCGTTATGACATTGACGGCGTGCATATTGATGACTACTTTTATCCTTACCCCGTACCGGTTGCGGGAACCGAAGCTGCAGCACCGTCGCCTGACGATACGCCGCAGCCGCGTGCTGAGTTGCCATTTCCCGACGAGCCGGCATGGCAGGCGTATTTGGCATCGGGCGGAAAGCTCGCCCGCGCCGATTGGCGGCGGCAGAACGTGAGCGTGCTGATTGAAAAAATCTATACCGGTATCAAGCGCGAAAAACCGCACGTCAAATTTGGTATCAGTCCGTTCGGTTTGGGTAAACCTGAAAAGCGCCCGGCGGGCATCGCCGGCTTCAGCCAATACGACAAGCTGTATGCTGACGCCGAGTTATGGTTACAAAATGGCTGGCTCGATTACTTCACGCCGCAGTTGTATTGGCCGATTGATCAAGCACCACAAGCGTTTGGCGTACTGCTCGATTATTGGGCGAAGGAAAACACCGCCGGTCGCCATCTCTGGCCAGGCATGTATTTGACGCGCATTCAAAGCGCAGACAGCCAAGCCAAGTCGTGGGCACCCAGTGAGATCGTCAACCAAATCACGCTGACACGCGGCCGCCAATCAACACAGCCGATGACCACCGGTCATGTGCACTTCAGCATGGTCGGCCTGACACAAAACCGCCGCGGCGTGAACGACGAATTAGCCAAGCTGTACGCAACCCCGGTGTTGGTGCCGGCGTCACCATGGTTGAGCCGTACGCCACCTGCACCGCCAAAAATCGAAATTGTGCGGCGTGGCACCAATATTGAAGTGATGGCCGCCTTGTCGCGCGACCACGCCACATTCACCCATGTGGTGTGGACACGCCAGAGCGGCAAATGGCAGTTGCAGCTGCTGCCGACGCGCGGGGAAAATGCCGATCAAGTTCTCGATACGCGGCAGTTTGGCTTAGATGCGTTGCCGGATGTCGTGGTCTGGTCGACGATTGATCGATTTGGCAACGAGAGCGCGCGCATCAGAATTACGGCGGCGCAGTTGCAAGCGGCAAAGGGTGCGCCGTGACAGCGTGCCGTGACGCCTCCTTAGGATTGGGACTCGACGCCGGTGGCACAAAAACCCGCTGGGCGTTATCGCAACCAGACGGCGAGTTGGTGGCAGAGGGGTTCGTCGCCGGTTTGACTGCGCTACAACTGAACACCAGCGACGGCAGGGCGCACATTAAACAGGCGATGACCGATCTTGCTACGCAAGTGGCCGCTTACGGCGGCGCGAAGCGCGTCTGTGCGGGCGTGACGGGACTGGATTCACGAGACGAACTGCTGTGCAGGGAAATTGCGGTGCCACTTGGTATTGGCAGTGAAGAGGTTACGGTGCACAGCGATATTGAAATTGCATACCGCGATTTGTTTCGTCCCGGAGAAGGCTATGTCATTTATGCCGGAACCGGTTCGGTTGCCGCCTACATTGATCCCGCCGATACCTTGCACCGTGCGGGCGGGCGTGGTGTGTATCTCGATGATGCCGGTGGTGGTTTCTGGATCGTACGCGAAGCCTTGCGTCATATTTGGCGCTTGGAAGACGAGCAACCGGGGCGGTGGCAGCAATCGCCGATGGCCGTGGCAATTTTTGCGCATATCGGTGGTAGCGACTGGTCTTTTTCCCGCCAATTTTTTTACACACGTGATCGCGGTGAGATCGGACAGGTTGCCACAACGGTGGCGGCTGCCGTCGACACCGACCCGTTCGCGCGTACTATCATTGAGCAAGCTGGTGTCGAACTGGCGAGGTTAGGCAACGCGATGATCCGCCGTTTTGGGCTGCGGCCGCTGGCTCTTGCCGGGGGAGCGGCGCGTTTGCATCCACTGATTGAATCGACATTGCGCGAACAGCTACCGCATGGCGCAGAATTGACGGTGCGGGTCGCCGAAGCGCATGTCGCTGCATCCCGCATTGCGGCAAGATTGTTGTTTCGCAGCGGCGGGCGACCGCTGAAACATTCAGGCTAGCGTGCCGAGGGGGAGACTTTGATGAGACGTGTATTACTCTGTGGCCTGCTGATCATGCTGTCCGGTTGTTCGAGCTTGTATATTGATCGGACTTACACCGCCAAAAGCCAGGACAGCCGCGCACAGTTTTTGATTCTGCATTACACCGCCATCGACAATCCAAAGTCGCTACGTGTTCTCACCGAGGACGCAGTATCGAGTCACTACCTTGTCACCGACCATACAAATGATTTGCCAGGCCAGAAAAACCCAAAGATATTTCAGCTGGTGGATGAAACTCGGCGCGCCTACCATGCAGGGTTGAGCTCGTGGAAGGGGCATACGCAGCTAAATGCCGCTTCGATTGGCATCGAGATCGTTAACATCGGTTTTCGCGATGGCCCCAACGGTCGTGAGTACTTCGACTATCCGAAGGCGCAAATGGATTTGGTCGTGGCGTTGGTGAAAAAGATCGTCAAGGAGCACAATATTCAGCCAGATCGTATCTTGGGCCACAGTGATATTGCGCCTTTGCGCAAGACCGATCCCGGGCCTCGTTTTCCCTGGAAACGCCTGGCTGACGAGGGCCTCATTACGTGGCCGGATGAGAGGTTGGTTGCGGAGAAAAAAGCCTACTACGACACGGTGCTGCCGAACGTGTTGTGGTTCCAGCAAAAACTTGAAGCGCATGGATTTTCGCCGCCGCAAAACAGCGAGTTGGACAAGGCGACGCGGGCGATGATTAGCGCCTTTCAATTGAAGTACCGCCAGAGCCAGTTTGACGGTACACCGGACGCCGAAACCGCAGCCATTTTGGACGTGATGACCTCCGGCGGTTCGGTTTTGAAACGGGCCAACGAGTTGGGCACCATTCACTTGGCGAAATAATATGGACCGACGTAGTGTGATTGCAATGATGGTGGGTACAGCAGCATGGGTTGCGGGAAGGGGCGCAATGGCTGAAGGCAAAAGTAAAGCGGGTGCACCGCTTGCGTCAACAAAAAACGCGCTTGCACCGAACAAAGCCCTCGATGCTGCGCTTGAGGCGATCTTGAATAGTCCAGCGCAGCCGCTATCGAGCCTCTCGGTGCTGGCGGTGAAGGCTGGTAAAGCGGTTTATCACAAACAATTTGGCGCGAAGTGGATCGACGTCGCCAACCCCGCCAACAACAAGCCGGCTGATGCGGCGACGATGTATCGCATTGCGTCCATCTCAAAACTGGTGACCACCATTGGCGTGATGAAGTTAGTCGACATGGGCAAACTCAATCTCGACGCAGACGTCAGCCAATATCTCGGCTACACGTTCCGCAATCCGCACTACGCTGACACGCCAATTACGTTGCGGCAGATGTTGTCGCATACATCTTCGCTACGTGATGATGCGGGATATTATTGGGAAGCGTCGCTAAAGCTCGGCCTGCGCGATGTATTGCTACCCGGCGGGGTCGGTTACGGCAAAGGCGCGATGTGGGCAAGAAACGCCAAACCCGGTGTCTATTTTCAGTACGCCAATCTACCGTGGGGGGTGATTGGCAGTGTGATGGAGAGTGTCACCGGCGAGCGTTTTGATCGGTTGATGCGAAGGCTTGTTCTCGACCCGATGGCGCTGCCGGGTGGTTTTCATCCGGCTGATCTATCCGAGGCCGATCTTGCCAATGTCGCCACCCTATACCGCAAGCGTACGGAAGTGAATGGCAAGGAGGTTTGGAACTCGAGCGGTCCGTGGGTTCCGCAAGTCGACGACCACAGCAAACGGCGCCCCGCGCCACGTGCACTACCGGATTACAAGGTAGGCACCAACGGTACGTTGTTTGGCCCGCAAGGCAATTGCCGTTTGTCGGCGGCCGGGCTTGCCGAAATCATGTTGATGCTGATGAATAATGGTGTTCACCGCGGAAAGGTGATTTTGAAACCGGCGTCGGTTGCAGAAATGCTGCGTGAACAATGGCGGCACAATGGCAAAGGCGAGAAGGTGGCCGGAGGAAGCAACGGGGACCCCAACGGCGAGGCGGATTTTGGCAGCGCACGGCGGTTGATGAACGCGTGGGGTCTGGGCAATCAACACTTCCTCGACATTACGGGTGCGGGCAACGGGGATCGTTTGGTGCGTGGTGGCGGTTATCGTGCGTACGGCCATCTTGGTGACGCGTGGGGATTGAAGTCGGCGATGGTGTTCAACCCGTTTTCGCGTGATGGAATGATTTACTTGATCGGTGGTCACGGCGTTGATCCCGAAACCACACCCGGTGAATACTCCGGCATGTACCGCCACGAGGAAAAAATTCTCGATGCGTTGTATACGTTGGCGGTGAATCCCGCGCAATAGATTGGCCAGTTGCAGAAAGTGCAGCTCGCCGACTGGCGGGCGTTTCCAAGCATTGTCGTAGTTAAAGAATCGCAAATTCCACCTGTCCCCGCGCGGGCGGGGACCCAATTTGACTGCGCGTTTGCCACGCAAAATTAGGCTCCCGCCTGCGCGGGAGCGGGGTTTTTTTGTAATTCATATGTAGTTGCCGAGTTAATAAAACCGCCTCATTCCCGCGCACAACCACAGGGCTTGCGCCGGGCGCGGACCCATTCTGTTCAGCGTTGGTGACGCCAAAATTAGGCTCCCGCCCGCGCTGGAGCGGGTTTTTTTTGTAATTCATATGTAGTTGCCGAGTTAATAAAGCCGCCTCATTCCCGCACACAACCACAAGGCTTGCGCCGGGCGCGGACCCATTCTGTTCAGCGTTGGTGACGCCAAAATTAGGCTCCCGCCTTCACGGGAGCAGGTTCTTTTGTTATCCATACACGCTGTCCGGGGCGACAGATTGCGAATCATTAGATGTTTCCCCGTCCTCTGACGGCTTCTCAGTCAGCGTTGTGCCGTCACCGCCGCTTCAAGTAGCGTTAACGTTTGCGCGCCGGTATCGAGACGTGCGCGAACGCCGAGCGGAATGGTGAAATTGTTTGTGATGTGACCAAACGAAAAACCATAGACGGCGGGCACACGCAGGCCGGCAAAATGATCGTCGATCGCCTGTTCGAGCGATAGGCGCGGCTCACTGTCGGTGGGCGTACCCGCGTCCATGCTGCGGCGAAACACGCCCAACATCACACCAGCGGCGTCGTTAAACGGCATCGCCTGCTTTAACTGGGTGAGCATACGATCAATGCGATAAGGCGCTTCGCGTATCTCTTCCAAAAACAGCAGCGCGCCCCGCCAATCTGGCGCATACGGCGTGCCGATCAACGCCGACAACACCGCGAGGTTGCCACCGATCAGGCGGCCCTCCGCCACGCCCGGCGTGAGTGTGCGGAGCTTGTACTCGGCGGCTGCCGGTGCGGCGTTTTCCGCTTCCACGCGGTTGGCCTGCGACATGTAGATCGTGGTCTGTTGGCGAGGATGCATGAGCACCGCTTGCAGCTGTGTCATCGAGTAGTCGCTGATGGCGGCTCCCGGCGCGGTTGGGCCGTGAAAGGTGACCAGACCACTGTGTTTCAAGATGGCCAGATGGAGTGCAGTGATATCGGAGAAGCCGATAAAGATTTTTGGATTGTTGCGTATCAGGCGGTAATCGATCATCGGCAGCACTTGTGATGCGCCTGAGCCGCCTCGCAGCGCCCAGATGGCGCTCACCTCGCGGTCGAGAAACATGTCGTGCAGGTCAGCAACGCGCTGTTGGGGGGTGCCGGCGGTGTTGCCGCGAACGGCCAAAATATTTTTGGAGGTTTTGACCCGGAACCCCAACCCTTCGAGGTGTTTTACGCGGGCTTCCACATATGCAGAGTTACTGCCCCCGGACGGCGCGATGAGGCCGATCAAATCACCACCATTGAGCTGGCGCGGTTTGATGATCGACGCCGCGCGCGTGAGTCGGCCGGTTGATTGGGCCTGGTTAGGTGCGGCAAATGCGCGTGCCGCAACCAGAACGGAAGCGGCGGCACTCGCGGCGAGCAACAGATCACGTCGTTTCATTTAATCCATTCACGAAAAAATAAGGGGTGCTCGAAAGCACCCCTCAGCGTTGCCGTAACGGTCTAGGTGAGCCTAGAACTTATAGGTTGCTGACATTGTGAATGCGCGCAGCCGTGGGTCGCCGACACGGGCATCCCAACCGGCACCCGGCAGGAAGTCAACGTTATGGGCGGTAAAGGAGGGCTTCGTGTTAAGCACGTTCTTGATGCCAAAGCGTAGCGTCGTATTCTTGAAGCCCGTATAGCTGGTCGAAAAGTTGTAGGTGACGTAGGCTTTCACTTCCGAATCCCAGCCGGGTGGTGGGGTAAACGGACGCTGATCGTTGTACCGGCCCGTGAAGTATTGTGTCGCCGTAAAGTTCCAAGGACCTTGCGAGTACGTTGCACTCAGTGTGTGCTTCCAGCGGATGTAGAGGGTGGTGAAGTTCGGGTCTTGGATGCCTACCAGATCGGTGTAGGGCTGGGTGATGAAAACGCGCGTACGTGCGAAGTCCATGTACGTGCCGTTAAATGTGGCGCTAAGCTTGCCACTACCAAGTTTGGTCTTTGCCTCTGCGCTGAAGTCCAAACCGCGCAAGATATCGCCGTCCGCATTCACGTAACCGGCGCGGATGTAACCACCCGGCTCATCCAAGCGTCCAGTTGCGCCGCGTACCAAGTTCCCCGGAAACGTCGTGAAGTTGGCGACCACGGTCTGCGGCGTCAGCGAATAGATGATGTCCTTGCGACGCACCTGCCATAGGTCGACACTGCCGGTTACCCAGTCTGCTGGCGAGACAACGAAGCCGAAGCTCCACTGTTTTGAGGACTCTGGCCGTAGACCGGGATTGCCACCTGACCGACCGTTCGGGCGAATCGCACAGAAGGTTGGGTTGCCCGGATTCTGAGGACACAACACCGGGTCGGCAACGTTGCCGGGGATCGGTGATTCGGATGTGGCCGTGTAGAGCTGGAAAAACGACGGTGCGCGAAAGCCTTCGTTGTAGGATGCGCGCAACGCCAAGACGTCAAACGGCGTGAACTTTAGCGATGCCTTGGGATTGGTGGTGGTTCCAAAGTCGCTGTACTTGTCGCGGCGTACGGCTGTCGTGAGCTCAAGATTTTTCAGAATGGGGAAAACGGCTTCTGCGTAATACGCCCGAATCTTGCGCGAGACTTTCGGGAACTCAGCATCGAATGGTGCATCACGAACGCCGCCTGCCGGCCCGGAGCTTGACCCGTCGGAGAACTTGTACGATTCCTCGCGGAAATCAAAGCCAGCCGCAGCAGCGATGGCGCCGGCGGGGAGCTGGTACAACTCGCCTGAGATCGAACCGTCAAACTGCTTCAAGGTCGCTTCACCACCAAACAACTTGGTGCCGGTCGCCTTGGCGGCTTGAATCGCGGCCATTGCGGCAGGCGTTTGGGTTTGGCCCGGGAACAAGAATGGGTTTACCAAGCCGCTTGCAAGCAACGTGTTGAAGTCTGTGGCACGCATGTAGCCGTCTTTGAGCACCGAATCGGCCGTGCTCTTGGCGGTTGATACCCCCACCTTGTAGTCAAACTTGCCAACTTGCCCCTCCATGGCCAATAAACCGCGGTAGGCTTGGGTATCGGTCTCGATGGTGCGCTTGCCGCACTCCAAGCAACGCCAGCGGTAATTCAGCGGCCGGGTGTTATCAAACGTCGGGATGAACGAGCGCAGTGCGTTTGCCACCGTCGCGTATGCAGCCCCAGTCACCGGGTACGCGTTGCCGGCGGCAACACTGGTCACAACCTGGCTTTCTTCGAACGCACGAGTGGCGTTGGTCTTGTTGCCGACGAATTCAGCGATCAGCGTATTGGTCGGCGTGAGTTCGAAGGTGGCACGACCAACAGCGTTGTAGCGGCTCAACGGCTGGATGAGGGTTTGCTGGCCGACATAATCGTAGGCGCAACCGTAACGGAATGACGGTGTATCCCACAATACAAATTGATATTGAGTCATGTTCGGCACACTGTCACAGCGGCCTTGGAAGCTCAGCAGGTTGGCGCGGGTGAAGAGCGTCGTGCCGGTACCAAGATTCGGGGTAGTGAACGCGGCAGGAAGTGCGGAGCCCGCGCCGGTGCCGACGGTTGCAAACGGCGTACCGGTGGTATCCGGAGACAGGCCGCGCGAAGGCTGGAAGCCGTTGACAAAGGAGCGGCGGTCTTCTGCGCGCAGTTTTTCCTGTTTGTCCCATGTCAGGTTAGCCATGACATTAAAGCGGTCTTTGCCGATTTCACCCCAGCCCGCCAAAACGTTGCCGCGATAGACGTTGCCGCCGCCTTCTTGCGTCATGTCTGCAAAGGCCGTCAATTCAACGCCTTTGTAATCTTTGCGCATGATGAAGTTGATAACACCACCGATGGCGTCGGTACCGTAGATTGCAGAGGCACCGTCTTTCAGAACTTCAACGCGTTGGATGGCGGCGAGCGGGATGGTGGAAAGGTCAACCGCGTTACCCTTTGCGCCGTGAGTCGAGACGCGGCGGCCGTTGAGGAGAACCAGTGTGCTGCTGGCACCCAGGCCGCGCAAGTTGGCGCTGGCGTTGCCGAAGTTGTTGCGAAACTCAGGGCTGTTGTTGATCACACCCATGTTCGATGACAAGTTATCTGTGCCGTTGCCGTTCGCGCTGATGGTCGCAACCAACTGTTCCGCGCTGGTGATACCGGCTCGCTCAATGTCTTCGCGGGAAATGATTTGGATTGGCAACGCGCCTTCATCCTGAACACGTTTGATGTTTGAGCCAGTGACCTCAATTTTTTCTGTTTTTGCTGCCGGCGGTTTTGCGGCGGGCGCTGGTGCTGTTGGCGATACTGTGGGCGCTGGTGTTTGCGCAAGTGCCGGACCTGCGATGCAGATCAGCGAGACTATCTGTGCAAGCTGTTTGAGTTTCACTTGACTCTCCTTGTTATTACTAAACTGAAGGGTGATGCCGAATTGGTGCCGAATTGCTGCTAAGAAATGTCGTCTGAGCGATGTCTGCAAACGATGATATTCGGGAGCGGTCCTTGCCTCTGGTTGTGATGACAACAGCTTGTGGCCATTGCTCGGTAATGTTGTGGAAACAACCCGACGACGATCAGAAATGACGTAACGCAAAAAACCTAATACCAATATACTACCAATGCTGTTTTCCGTGGTGGCCATCTCCAAAATACAACAATTCGGGGTGGTGCCCTGTGGTCTTGATTCATGTACGCAAACTGTTGGGTAAAACATGCAGCAAGTGACCAATTTCGAGAGGGAAAGATGCTGAGGCGCTGGATAATTGGTGGCGTTGCCTCGGCGCTACTTTCCACCGCTGCCATGGCTCAGCTGCCCGCGCGCGTCACCGAGATGTTGCGTATTAGCAACATGTCTGAGCGAGCGCTGGGCGTCGCCGTAATTCGTCTGAGCGATGGAAAACTTGTCTGGTCTCAATTCGCCGACCAGTCGATGCAACCCGCCTCGACGATCAAGGTGCTCACCGCCATCGTTGGGCTAGACAAACTCGGGCCTGCTTATCGAAGCCGGACCGTGTTGCTGGCAACCGCGCCGGTGGTCGAAGGCGTACTGCAGGGGGACCTCACGCTACGCGGCGAGGGTAATACGGATATTACTTGGGAGGACTTTCAGCGCATGTTGCAGAGTCTTCGCCATCGAGGAATCCGCGAAATTGCCGGAAATTTGATCGTTGATCGGACGTTTTTTTCCCCGACCAGACTTGATATCGGCTTGGCTCCGTTCGACGAATCGCCGGAGTTTCGCTATAACGTCATTCCTGACGCACTGCTGATCAATACCAACGTGGCGCAGTTCGATATTGATTCGACGGCTGGCTATTTTCAGCTCCGTTTGACGCCCCCTCTGGACGGCGTAAAGGTGATTTCGAACATGACATTGGTCGAACGGTCTTGCGAGAAGTGGGAAGATGGCTGGAAGATACCGACCGTGGTGAACGCAGCAGCGGATGATTTACGCATTTACTTGGAAGGCGAATATCCGAAAAACTGCACAACGACGACAAACTTGAACGTTGTTGACCGCGCGGAATATGCCGCCCGCCTGTTCGGTAAGTTGTGGCGCGACCTTGGCGGCACCATAAAGGGGGCTGTGATAGAAACGCAATCACCAAGTCCTGAAGCCAGTAACACGGGAGCCGCGACATCGCCCGTACGGGTATTGGCCGAGCACCGGGCGCGCCCACTGGCGGAGGTGTCGCGCAACATTAACAAGGTCTCGGACAACACCATCACGCGCATGATCTACCTGACGCTGGGCACCGATATGGTGAGCCGGGCAACGGCAGAAGGCCGTGATATGACAGCACGCCTGCCGACCCTTACCCGCGCGGAGAACGAAGTCAAGGATTGGCTGAAGCAGCGGGGTATTGATACAGCGGGCATCGTTCTGGACAACGGATCGGGGCTGTCGCGCAGCGAGCGCATTTCGCCACGTCAACTGGCCAGTGTGCTTCAGGCTGCCCATCGCAGCAAGTGGGCACCGGAGTTTCTATCGAGTCTGCCCATCGTCGCGGTGGATGGATCAATGCGCAGCCGGTTGAAGGATAGCCCCGCAGCCGAGACGGCGCGCATCAAAACCGGCGGGCTGCGCAATGTGGTGTCAGTCGCAGGATATGTCACCAATGCCGCCGGGGAAGTCCATGCGGTGGTCGGCATGGTCAACGATGATCGTGCTGCGCTGGCTGGCGGTCGCGCAATACTCGACGCTTTGCTGGATGAAGTCGCGCGGTCAAACACGACATCTGGGTCGACCAAGTAGCCGAGGCAATCCGAATTCAAAGCACACGCGGATAGTTTGCCCGGACTTGCTGGCGGTCGCCAAAATCAAAGTGCCACCATTCAGTACTGATCCCGCGGTAGCCGCTGCCGGTCATCACACGCCGCAGCAGTTGGCGGTTGGCGAGATGGTGCTCCGTCAATTGGCCTTGTAGAAAGTATCCTTCCTCGAGAGCCGGGTGGGAAAGTTCGGTCAAGTCGTCGAATGGCGTGCCCATATCAAGCTCGCCGGCACCAGCATCGGCCAGCGTGACGTCGACCGCCATTCCAAACGAGTGAATTGAGCCCGCCGCGGGATGGGCCAGATACATAGTCAAGGGTGTGCCCTCAAGCGCTTGCCAAAGCGCTTCTTGCACGCGCTGGGGACGCAGCGCGTCCAGCACCAGCAGCCGAAGATGAGGGTGTGTCGACGACAATACGCTTGACGCCGCCTCAAGCGCATCGGCGGCCTCCTTGTGCAGCCATGCGCAATCCAAGTCGCCGTAAAGGTCACGGCCGACAAAATTGTTCGGCGTGCCGTATCTGAGATCAAGCGTGATGCCGGCGATAGACGAGAGGTGTCGAAACCCGGCATGTAGCGCAAGATCTTCAATACGAAAAGTGGGTGCGGCCATCGCTCGAGTCTGGTGGTGGTTGAGCTGAACAAAAATGCGGTCGCTCGGAGGGGTGGCGCTCGCGGGTAAAATCACACTCTAGCGACTTAAAAGACCACTCGCAACTTGAGTGGCAAGCGGATTCCCTGTATCTACACTGTTATCGCGGCCATGCACTTTCAATCCACTCAATTTTCCGCCACTCGCTCCGGCCCACGCCTGATTGTTACCGGCGCGGTGCACGGTAACGAGACGTGCGGAACCATCGCCATCAAACGAGTGCTTGCAGACATCGACGCGGGTCGGGTGAACATCGTTGCCGGCCATGTCACCTTTGTGCCAATCACGAATCCGCTCGCGTATCAGAAAGGCGACCGAGTTGGTGATAGAAACCTCAACCGCAACCTCTATCCCGTTGACGTGCCGGTTGAGTTTGAGGATCACGTGGCGAATTGGCTTTGCCCGCTGCTTGCCGAACACGATGCGTTGTTGGATCTGCACTCGACGCGTGCAAAAAACCCCGCTTTCGCGATGTTAGGGCCGGTCGACAATGATGGAGACTTGCAGCCTTTCAAACATCATGCCAAGGAACGGGAGATGGCGGCGCATCTCGGCGTTCACCGTTTTGTCGATGGGTGGCTCGACACCTATGCGCTTGGTGTCAGGCGCCGTCAACAACGAGCGCAAACCACCGCGACACCGTTAAACCCGCACAATATGGACCCTCGTTATGGCGTGGGCACGACCGAATACATGCGATCCGTTGGCGGCTACGCCATCACGCTGGAGTGCGGTCAACATGACGACCCGGAGTCGCCCGAGGTTGGCTATCGAGCTATCCTCAATACGCTGGCATTACTCGGCATTAGCGATGGCCAGAAGCCACAACCGGTGACCAATGTTGAGCACTTGCATTTGCAGGACGTGATCGATAAACACGATGCGGGTGACAGCTTCAGCCGCGAGTGGGCGAGCTTCAATCGGCTGACGAAAGGGGATTGGATTGGTACGCGGCAAGATGGCACCAAGCTGGTTGCGCCATTCGACGGCTATATGATGTTTCCAGATGCGAAGTCACTGCCGGGTAACGAGTGGTATTACCTAGCTCGCGCTGACTGAGTTGCCAGCTTGTTGATGCCGAGGGTGACGCCGTGGCGCTGGCTTGATATAATTTTGGCTTTCACACGTCGCGTAAATGGTGGCGGTCGGTGGCTGTAGCTCAGCGGTAGAGTCCTAGATTGTGGGTTTTCCAACTGAGCAGTTGTCGTGAGGTTCGACCAGCAAGTCCGGTGGACTTGCGCAGGTCGCGCGAATTAAGTGAGCGCGAGCCGAAGGCCGAATGGTGCGGGGCGTAACCGCACCATGAGCAGCCCCATCAGCTTGTGTCTGGAATGTTGTTGTTTGAAGTTTG
>JADCJC010000107.1 GCA_020247395.1 Rhodocyclaceae bacterium | reverse complement strand
CGTTTGAGTCGCTCGCGCATGTGCACCACAATCCATTTTTTGCCGCGAATGCGACCGTGATCGCCGAACTAGAAACGTATATGGATCGGCTGCGCAAGTCTGGCGAAAGTTGTGGTGCGCGAATTAATGTGGTTGCATCCGGTGTACCAGTGGGATGGGGCGCACCGATTTACGATCGCCTCGACGCCGCAATCGCCTATGCAATGATGGGACTAAACGCGGTTAAAGGTGTTGAGATTGGCGCCGGATTTGCCGCGATTGAACAGCTCGGCACCGAGCACTCTGACGAAATGACGCCGGATGGATTTTTGTCAAACAATGCGGGTGGGGTGCTGGGTGGCATCTCTACCGGGCAAGACATCACGGTTTCAATTGCGATCAAACCGACATCGTCGATTCGTTTGGATCGGCAAACCATCAATAAAGCGGGCGAGAGTGTGGTGATCAATACTCACGGGCGGCATGACCCGTGTGTGGGTATTCGTGCGACGCCCATTGCGGAAGCCTACCTTGCATTGGTGTTGATCGATCATGCGCTACTACACCGGGCGCAAAATGCGGATGTGGTGGTAGCCACTCCCAGAGTCGCACCCCACGGCGCGCCCTCATCGAATTCGGGCGGGGCGGCTGATATGACGCGCACCACCACCAATCCGAATCCCAGCGAGGCATAGCGGTGGGGGATGTTACCGCGCCGGGTCGACGAAGCCCGTTTGCCGATCGCGCGCTGACATGGATGGTCGGCATTATCGTCGTCGATGTGTTTTTCATCTGCCCGTTGGCAGAAACGTTCTCCAACAACCCGGCATGGTTCGATCTTACCCTCACCGTGGTGCTCGTTTTGGGCGCTCTTGTGGTCTGGGGCAATTTGCTGCTTGCGGATGTTTTTGTCGCCACTGGCATCGTGACCATCGGAACGCGGCTCGCGGCGATTCTGATGCCCGAGTGGGACTTGCGTCTGTACGACGCGCTGTTTGCGGCGCTGAATTTATTTCTGCTGTCGGCGCTGATCGGGCGTCGGGTGCTCGCGCCCGGCAGAATCAATGCGCATCGAATCCAAGGTGCGATCGCGGTCTATTTGCTGGTCGGTTTACTGTTCGGCCAAGTGTTTCGGGCCATCGCGTTGCATGCTCCAGGAGCCTTCTTGTATCTCGGCAAGTCGGTAGCCTATGCGGAGATCGCCCCGCATCTGACCTACTTTAGCTTCGTCTCACTCACCACGCTTGGCTTTGGCGACATCACCCCTGTACATCCTATTGCGAAGTCAATGACGCTGCTGGCGGCGGTGTTTGGCACCTTGTATCCGGCGGTGCTGATTGGTCGGCTGGTCTCTCAAGAGCTGCTGCACGAGCGGTAGCGCACATGCCCGAATCGGTTCCGGGCAATGCTGTTGCGTATAATCCTGCCATGAGAAGTTCCCCCCAATCGACGCCACAGTTGCCGCCGCAGGCGCGGCCGCGGACCCTCTACGATAAACTGTGGGACGCGCACGTCGTTCACACCGAATCGGATGGCACTGCGCTGATCTACATTGATCGCCACTTGGTACATGAAGTCACCAGCCCTCAAGCCTTCGAAGGCCTTGAAATCAACGGTCGAAAACCGTGGCGGTTAAAATCGATCCTTGCCACGTCGGATCACAACGTGCCAACAGTCGGACGCCATGAAGGTATCAGCGACGCGGTCTCGCGGCTACAGGTAGAGACGTTGGACAAGAACATCAAAAAATTCGGCGTTGGCGACTACTTCGGTATGAACGATAGCCGACAGGGGATCGTACATGTGATAGGCCCTGAGCAAGGTGCAACCCTGCCTGGCATGACAGTGGTTTGCGGTGACTCACACACCTCCACCCACGGCGCGTTTGCCGCGTTGGCATTTGGCATCGGCACTTCTGAGGTTGAGCATGTGATGGCAACACAATGTCTGGTTGCTAAGAAGTCCAAGTCGTTATTGATCCGCGTTGAAGGCAAGGTCGGCGGCGGGCGTCGCTGGCAACCCACGGCCAAAGACATCGTGCTGGCGATAATCGGCAAAATTGGCACCGCCGGCGGCACGGGCTATGCGATTGAATTTGCGGGCAGCGCGATTCGCGCGCTGTCGATGGAAGGTCGCATGACGGTCTGCAACATGGCGATCGAAGCTGGCGCGCGCGCTGGCATGGTGGCGGTGGACGACAAAACCATCGACTATTTGCGCGGTCGTCCTTATGCCCCGCCGGCGGCGCAGTTCGATCAAGCAAGCGCCCATTGGCGTAGCCTGCATTCCGACGAGGGCGCAGTGTTTGATCGGGTGGTGGAGTTGGATGCGACCAACGTTATGCCGCAAGTTACTTGGGGAACTTCGCCGGAGATGGTCGCAGGCATTGCGGCAAACGTTCCAGACCCCGCAAAAGAAACGGATCCGGTCAAGCGAGAAGCAATGGAGCGCGCTTTGCAGTACATGGGCATTGATCCCGGTACGCCGATTTCACAGATCAAGATTGATAAGGTGTTTATTGGCAGTTGCACCAATTCGCGAATTGAAGACTTGCGTGCAGCGGCCGGGGTGCTCCGCGGTCGCCACATTGCAAGCAACATCACACTGGCGATGGTAGTACCCGGCTCCGGTTTGGTAAAACGTCAGGCAGAGGCAGAAGGATTGGATAAAGTTTTTTTGGCCGCAGGATTCGAATGGCGCGACCCTGGTTGTTCGATGTGCCTCGGTATGAACGACGATCGCCTGAGCCCGGGCGAGCGCTGCGCGTCGACATCAAACCGCAACTTTGAGGGGCGCCAAGGTGCCGGAGGCCGCACACACTTGGTTAGCCCGGAAATGGCGGCGGCGGCTGCGATTGCCGGTCGTTTTGCCGACGTGCGCGACATTCTTTGAGGAGTTTGGATATGTACAAATACGTGCCGCTGGTCTTGGCAGTTCTGTTCCGCGCAGGCTGCAACGCCATTGAGGGGATTGGCAAGGACATCAAAAAGGGCGGCGAAAACATCGAGAAGGCGGCGAGAAAGTAGTGGAACCGTTTCGAGTACATACCGGATTGATGGTGCCGCTTGACCGTGCGAACGTTGATACCGATGCCATTATCCCAAAGCAGTTTCTGAAATCCATCAAACGGACCGGATTTGGCGAGAACGCGTTTGACGAATGGCGCTACATGGACCACGGTGAGCCGGGTGTCGATAACAGCAAGCGCGCCTTAAACCCAAACTTTGCGCTGAATCAACCGCGCTACAAAGGCGCAACGATATTACTGGCGCGCAAGAATTTTGGCTGTGGATCGTCACGCGAACACGCTCCATGGGCGCTGCAACAGTTTGGCTTTCGCGCCATCATCGCACCTTCGTTTGCGGACATCTTCTACAACAACTGTTTCAAGAACGGCTTGCTGCCGATCGTGCTGAGTGAGTTGCAGGTTGATCATCTCTTCAATGTCGTCATGGCGACCAGCGGGCTGAGGCTGACCATTGATCTTGAGCGGCAATTGGTTGAGGTTCCGGGCGGTGAGGTGTATCAGTTTGAGGTCGATGATTCGCGCAAACAGAGTCTTCTCAATGGCTGGGATGAGATAGGGCTTACGCTCCGCCACGTCGATAAAATTCGCGCCTATGAGCAATCCCGCGCAATCAGAGAGCCGTGGATTTTCCCCGAACAAAGAGGCTGAACCTAGGTACCCGCTCGGCTGGTACCAAACTGAGTGTAAATATGAAAATTGCAATTCTTCCGGGCGACGGGATCGGTCCCGAAATTATGGCCGAGGCGCTTAAGGTGCTGGATGCATTGCGCCGCGATGGTCTGAAAGTCGAGATGGAGTCGGCGCTGGTTGGGGGGGCAGCCTATGATGCATACGGTCACCCATTGCCAGCCGCGACGCTGAAACTCGCAGAAGAGGCGGATGCGGTATTGTTTGGTGCGGTTGGCAGTCCTAGACACGACGCACTGCCACGAGAACACCGTCCGGAAAAAGCAATTCTTGGGCTGCGCAAGGAATGCGATTTTTTTGCCAACCTGCGACCTGCGACCGTCTTTCCCGAATTGGCTGATGCCTCGACCCTTCGGGCGGAGGTGGTGGCCGGTCTCGATCTGATGATTATTCGCGAGCTTACCGGGGATATTTATTTTGGTGAACCGCGTGGCGTGAGCGGCGAGAAAGGCGCGCGGATCGGCATCAACACCATGCATTACACCGAA
Source organism: Rhodocyclaceae bacterium (assembly GCA_020247395.1). Classification (GTDB taxonomy): domain Bacteria; phylum Pseudomonadota; class Gammaproteobacteria; order Burkholderiales; family Usitatibacteraceae; genus UKL13-2. Next base: position 20,786 of record JADCJC010000107.1, on the reverse strand, counting down.
GCGCAGATTCGACGCATCATGCACGTGGGCTTTCGTACCGCGCGGCAGCGCGGCAAGAGGCTATGCTCCATCGACAAAATGAACGTGCTTGAGGCCATGCAACTTTGGCGCGACATTGCCATTGAGATTGCACCGGAGTATCCGGATGTTGAATTGAGTCATATGTTGGTGGATAACGCTGCCATGCAGTTGATCCGTAATCCGAAGCAATTCGATGTAATGGTCGCGGGAAACATGTTCGGCGACATTTTGTCTGACGAAGCATCAATGCTCACTGGCTCAATCGGCATGCTGCCGTCGGCCTCGCTGGACACTAACGGCAAAGGGCTCTATGAGCCGATCCACGGTTCCGCGCCGGACATTGCCGGGAAAGATATTGCCAATCCGTTGGCGCAAATTTTGTCTTTGGGCATGATGCTGCGCTATACGTTCAATTTGGTCGAGTGGGCGGATCGCGTCGATGGCGCAGTCAAAAGGACCTTGGCGCAGGGGCTGCGCACAGCCGATATCGCCAAGGCCGGGGAGCCAGTGTGCTCGACTTCAGCGATGGGTGCCGCGGTTTTAAGGAACTTGTGAACAGGCGATGATGGCGGGGAGGAAGGCGTTGCTAACTTCCTCAGCTTCTCACCTCACTCACTTTGATGAGGAAGTACAACATGCTAAAAGTCGGACTAGTCGGTTGGCGCGGAATGGTGGGTTCCGTATTGATGCAGCGGATGCGCGAAGAAGGCGATTTTGCGCACATCGAGCCATTTTTTTTTACGACATCAAGTGTCGGTGGTGCTGCACCCACTGAAGCCAGCGGCGCGCCGCTGAAAAGCGCAAAGGACATTGCCTCGCTGAAGCACATGGACGTCGTCATCACCTGCCAGGGTGGTGACTACACCACGGAGATCTATCAGCCGCTGCGAGCTGCGGGCTGGGCGGGCTTTTGGATCGACGCGGCGAAGACGCTGCGTATGAATGACGACGCTGTCATTATTCTCGATCCCGTCAACATGCCTGTGATCAAGTCCGCGCTCGACCGCGGCATCAAGAACTTCATCGGTGGAAACTGCACAGTGTCTTGTATGTTGATCGGTCTATCCGGCCTCTTCCAGCGCGATTTAATCGAATGGATGACCTGCATGACCTATCAAGCGGCCTCGGGCGGTGGCGCGACACACATGCGCGAGTTGTTGACGCAGTTCGGCACGATTAACGCGGAAGTCAAAGCACTGTTGGATGATCCGCACTCGGCTATTCTTGAAATTGATCGCCGCGTTTTGGCCAAACAACATTCGCTTTCGGCTGGTGAGACCCAGCACTTCGGCGTGCCTCTTGCTGGGAACCTCATCCCTTGGATCGACAAAGACATGGCGGCGATGGATAACCCCGGCATGTCGCTCGAAGAGTGGAAGGGCATGGCCGAGACCAATAAGATTCTCGGCCGGGGACCCGGCTTCGGTACAGAGTCAACGCCCATAGATAGCTTGTGTGTTCGTGTCGGCGCGATGCGTTGTCACTCGCAGGCGCTGACCATCAAGTTAAAGCATGATGTGCCGCTCCCTGAGATAGAGTGCATGATTGCCGAGGCCAACCCGTGGGTACGAGTTGTACCGAATACGCGAGAAGCGTCCATGCGGGAACTTACTCCGGCTGCCGTTAGTGGCCAAATGCATATCCCGGTCGGTCGCCTGCGAAAACTTGCGATGGGTCCGAGCTACCTGTCTGCATTTACAGTAGGCGACCAGCTGCTGTGGGGAGCAGCGGAACCACTGCGCCGGATGCTCAGAATAATCCTTGCAAAATAATGAGTTAGCGTAGGCTTGAGAGGCGTTTGGACGATTGCGATTTGGTCGAGGACTCGGTAAGCGACGAGCCTGTAGTCCGCTGCTACCACGGCAGACTCATGAGAAACAGAATAAAGTTGAAACTATAACTTGTTGATGTTATTGTAGTTCGTCGAAAAACTGGAAGGGTTGGGGTTTACCGCATGGGCCGTCCACCGAAAAAGACAATTGCTGCGGCACTAGCGGGGATGATCCTCGCTTTCGCTAGCACTGCGTATGCTGCCGGTTTAGGGAAACTTTCCGTAAATTCATTGCTGGGACAGCCCCTTTCCGCCGAAATTGATCTTGTCTCTCTCCAGCCAGGAGAATTGGAAGTTCTTACCGCGCGCGTAGCAAGCGCGGAAGCGTACGCCGACGCGCGCATCGAGTATTCGCCTTTGTTGCGCCAGCTACTGTTTAGCGTTGAGCGCAAGAGCGACGGTAAGCCGGTGTTAAAGATTACATCCGGTGGTGCTATCAGCGAGCCGTTTTTGGACTTGTTGGTAGAGTTAAGCTGGCCAGCTGGTCGTCTTGTCCGCGAGTACCCCATCCTGTTGGATCCGCCGGGATTCAACGAGGCGCGGATTCAAGCGCCAACCGCAGCGGTGGCGCTGGAGCGTCCCGAACCGCGAACAGGGGCGGCATCTACCGCGCCCAGCGGAGCAGGATTACCTTCTGCTCAGGCCGAGTCAGATGCAAAAAGTGCCACCTATGGCCCTGTCAAGCGTGGTGACACCCTTTCCAAGATCGCCGCAGAAATGAAGGTCGATGGTGTTTCTCTCGACCAGATGCTAGTCGCTTTGTTCCGAGAGAATAGACAGGCCTTTGGCAAGGGCAACATGAATATGTTGAAAACCGGGCAGATCCTCCGGGTTCCCTCCGCGGTTGAAATCAGCAAAATTTCCAAAGGGGAAGCGCAAAAAGAGATAAAGATTCAAGTTGCAGATTGGAAATCCTACCGAGAGCAGATTGCAGGGACCGTTGCGACGGCAGCAGCTAAGCCTAGTGCATCCAACGTTGCGAGTGGCGTGGTCGCCGCCGCTAAACCGGTCGCACCACCGCCCCCAGTGTCGTCTGATCAATTGAAGATAGCGAAAGCGGAAACATCGGCCCAAGTCGGCGCAGCCGGTGCCAAAGCGGGTGCCGAGGCTGCAAAAACTGCGGCTAAAGAAGACGCCATCGCAAGGGAAAAGACGCTAGCCGAGGCGAAATCGCGGATCGCGGAACTCGAAAAACAAAAGGCTGATGCGCAAAAATTAGTCGAACTCAAGGCGGCACCTGCGGCAGTTACCAAACCTGCACAAGTCGCTCAAGCCCCCGCGGCTTCCGTGACTACACCTCCCGCGACCCAGCCTCCCCCGGCGGCCCCGGGTGCTGCGCCAGCGGCGGCAGTAAAGCCGCCCGAAGCATCGAAGGCCGATGCACCGAAGCCGGCGCCGAAGGTTGCGGCAAAGGTGCCTCCGCCGCCGCCTGAGCCAGAATTGCTGGATACCGTGTTGGATAACCTGCCGATCATCGCAGGTATTGGTGGAACGGGCCTGCTGGCCATCGGTGGCTTCGTATTTTTACGTCGTCGCAAAGCCGCTGCTGGTTTGAATAGTTCAATGGCGCAGTCATCGTCGCTGATGCCGTCGGAGCTAGCATCCAATTCAGAAATGGGTGCGAAGGCTGGCGGACTCGTTGATACGGGTATCAGTTCTTTCTTGACCGACTTTAGCAAGGAAGGTCCCGGCGCAATTGATACCGACGAAGTCGATCCGGTCGCGGAAGCGGAAGTTTATATTGCCTATGGTCGTGATGAGCAGGCCGAAGAGATACTTAAAGAAGCGAAGCTGCGCGACAAAGGCCGCCATGAAATTTCCATGAAGTTGCTGGAGATTTATCACGCTCGCAAGACGGCAGCTGCGACGGCGGCGTTTGAGGCCGTTGCCAGAGAGTTGAAAGAGGCGATTAGTGAGAACGATCCAATGTGGGCTAAGGCGGCGTCAATGGGTGCGTCGATAGACCCGACGAACAGCCTTTACAGCGGTGCTGCACAATTTGAATCAACCATTGCGTCTGCCGCCGTTGGTTCGATGAACGTGGCGACCGCTGACGCCGAGCAAAAACCAGATTTGGATTTTGACTTGGGTTTTGGCGATTCAGCGACAGCACAAGAGCCTGCGGCAACGCTTGACATTACGTTAGCGGCAACCGATCAATCGGCACCGGCTGAAGCAAATGCTGCGCTGGATTTTGAACTCGATTTGGGTGCAGGTGCGTCCGACGTTCCAACCACGGCGGTCGACAATCCAAGTGAGGCAGGCGGACTGGACTTTGACTTGGCGCTTGATTCGCCTGCCGAGGATATGTCTGTCGCCGCCCCGGCTGCGGCTGCCGTGCCATCCTCGAGCGGTTTTGACTTTGATTTGTCTTCGCTTTCATTAGAGGAACCGGGCGCAGCACCGAGCATCGATCTTTCCGTCGCAGAACCGGCTGCCGAAGCAGCACCGCCCGCGCCTAGCCTCGACCTGTCTGACCTGTCGTTAGACCTCGAAACCTTGGGACCCGCTGCTGCACCTGCCGCGGATGTAGAGGCAGGTGGCGTTGCGACCAAGCTCGAATTAGCCAAGGCCTATGTCGAGATTGGGGACAACGCTGGTGCGAAGGAGATTCTGTTGGAAGTCACGCGAGAAGGTTCGGCGGCGCAACAGGACGAAGCGAAAAAGATGTTGGCGGGACTGTAGTCTTCTTCGATGGTATTTCAGGGCGCGGTTCGCCGCGCCCTTTGTTTTTAGGCAGAAGCCATGCGTGTTGCGTTGGGCATTGAGTATCGCGGTACCGCATATTGCGGCTGGCAATCTCAGCCAACTGGTTGTGGCGTGCAAGACTATGTGGAAAAAGCGATCAGCCTGTTTCTCGGTGTATCAGCCCGGGTGGTCTGTGCCGGACGCACTGACGCTGGGGTACACGCGCGAGCGCAAGTTGTGCATTTGGATACCGATATCGACCGCGCCGAGCAATCCTGGGTGCGTGGTCTAAACGCCCACTTGCCGGGCGATATTCGAGTCGTTTGGGCGACAAAATTCGCGGAACTGCCAAGGCAGTCTGATGAAGACCGGTTCCACGCCCGCTTTTCAGCTAGAGCGCGGGCATATCAATACTTACTTCTGAATGACGCAGTTGCGCCCGGTATCGACCATGCGAGCGTCGGTTGGTACCATGCTCCGCTTGACGTCGTGTCGATGCAAGCTGCCGCTGCATATCTTCTTGGAGAACACGACTTTTCAGCATTTCGTTCGGCGGAGTGCCAAGCAAAGACGCCCATCAAACTGATGCACCTAGCGGCGGTGCGTCGGCATGGCGCGATGCTGATTTTCGATTTCCGTGCCAGTGCGTTTTTGCACCACATGGTCAGAAACATGGTCGGCAGCTTGGTATATGTGGGTGCTGGCAAATGGGAACCGGCTTGGCTTGCACACGTATTGGCCGCGAAGGACCGTTCGCTGTGCGCGCCGACGTTTGCAGCGGATGGCCTCTACCTTACGGATGTTGAATATGACGCCGCTTGGAGACTGCCCAAGTTTGCCGGACGCACTATTGCCGGGGGAATATGATGGCAGTAAGCCGATGGTCCGGCGGTACCCGCATCAAAATCTGCGGCATTCGTGACGTTGAAACAGCGCTGTTTGCCATGGATGCAGGTGCGGATGCAGTCGGGCTGGTGTTTTACCCGCCTTCGCCGCGTGCTGTGGAAATTCAATCAGCGCGGCAGATTGTTCGCGCCCTCCCGCATGGCGCAGTGTCGGTCGCATTGTTCGTCAATCCAACCGTTGCACAAGTCCGGGATGTGTTGCTCGAAGTGAGTCCAACAGTTCTCCAATTTCACGGTGATGAGTCGGCGGCGTTTTGTGCTCAATTTGGCCACCCGTATTGGAAAGCCATTCGGGTTTCAGCAGCGACTGATTTGTTAGAATTGCAGGAACAATTTCGTGGGGCGGACAGGTTGTTGCTCGACGCGGATGCGAGGTCTAACCATGCCACCATAGACGCTGACGCAAAACTGTATGGCGGCACCGGCGAATTATTTGACTGGAAGTTAATTCCGTCCATACTCGCCAATTCCATCGTGCTTTCAGGCGGGTTAACACCCGATAATGTTGCGGACGCGATTCGCCTGGTCCGGCCGTGGGCGGTTGATGTCTCAAGTGGCGTGGAAGAGCCTAGAGGGATGAAGAGTCGTGCGCTCATCCAAAACTTCATTAATGCGGTAAAAAAGGAAGATTCTCTTGAACAAGCGGTTTGAGGCATACAGTTTCCCCGATGCAACCGGTCACTTTGGCCCTTACGGCGGCATATTTGTCGCTGAGACACTACAAGCCGCGCTGCTTGAGCTAAATTTGGAATACGCCAAGGCGCAGGCCGACCCAGCGTTTATCGCCGAGTTTCAGCGCGAGCTCAAATACTATGTCGGTCGCCCAAGTCCGATTTATTACGCGAAACGGTTGTCCGACGAGCTCGGAGGCGCACAGATCTACCTGAAACGCGAAGACCTCAACCATACCGGTGCGCACAAGATTAACAACACCATCGGTCAGGCGTTGCTGGCCCGCCGTATGGGCAAGCCGCGGGTGATCGCCGAGACCGGAGCCGGCCAGCACGGCGTGGCGAGCGCCACCGTCGCCGCGCGCTACGGGCTGGAGTGTGTGGTCTACATGGGCATTGACGACGTCCGCCGACAAGCGCAAAACGTTTACCGCATGAAGTTGCTTGGTGCCACCGTGGTGCCAGTTGAGAGTGGGTCACGTACGTTGAAGGACGCATTGAATGAAGCCATGCGCGACTGGGTCACCAATGTTGAGTCGACGTTCTACATCATTGGTACTGTCGCCGGGCCACACCCGTACCCGATGATGGTTCGAGATTTCAATTCAGTCGTTGGCAAAGAGTGTGTCGTGCAGATGCCGGAGATGATTGGTCGCCAGCCGGACGCCGTGCTCGCGTGTGTGGGGGGTGGTTCAAATGCGATGGGGATTTTCTTCGACTACATTCCGCACGGCAATGTGCGCCTCATTGGTTGCGAAGCGGGTGGTGAGGGTGTCGAGACCGGCAAACACTCCGCCTCGCTGACGGCGGGCACGCCCGGCGTGTTGCACGGTAATCGCACCTACTTGTTGCAAGATGCAAACGGGCAGATCGTCGATACCCACTCGGTCTCCGCAGGACTAGATTACCCAGGGGTTGGGCCTGAGCATGCATGGCTGAAGGACAGCGGACGCGCAGAGTATGTCGCGGTCAACGATGACGAGGCGCTCGCCGCGTTTCACCGTCTGTGCCGCACCGAGGGCATCATTCCCGCACTCGAATCCAGCCATGCGGTTGCCCAAGCAATGAAGATGGCACCGACCATGTCGAAACATCAGGTGTTGCTGGTGAACCTTTCCGGTCGCGGGGACAAAGACATGGCCACCGTCGCCGAGCGTAGCGGGCTACAGTTCTTCTGTCGCGCTTCGTGCCAAGCTGCGGCGGAGTCGCGCTGATGGCACGTACGGGTTCACGCATCGAGGCCGCGTTTGCCCGCTTGGTAGCAGAACATCGCAAAGCGCTCATTCCGTTCATCACCGTAGGAGACCCCGCGCTCGCCACCACACTGCCGCTGATGCATGAGCTGGTCAAAGCGGGTGCCGATGTCATCGAATTGGGTGTGCCGTTTTCTGACCCGATGGCCGACGGACCGGTTATTCAACGCGCCTCCGAGCGGGCATTGAAACACGGTGTGGGGCTTAACGATGTGCTGGCATGTGTTACGCAATTCAGGACTACCAATCAAATAACGCCAGTCGTCTTGATGGGGTATGCAAACCCGATTGAACGTATGGGACTTGACGTGTTCGCCGACGCTGCCGTCGTGGCAGGTGTTGATGGTGTGCTGGTGGTCGACTATCCACCGGAAGAGAGCGCAGCGTTGCTGGCAGCCATGGATAGCCGTGGGATTGACACGATTTATTTGCTTAGCCCGACGTCTTCCGCAGAACGCATCAAACGTGTGGCGATGGCGGCGCGTGGTTACGTCTACTACGTCTCACTAAAAGGCGTGACTGGTGCCGGAAACATTGACACGCAAGAGGTCGGGCGCAAGATCGCCGAGATCAAAGCAGAGGTAAACATTCCGGTTGGCGTCGGATTTGGCATCCGTGATGGTGCGACCGCACGTTTGGTCAGCGAGGTTGCCGATGCCGTGGTCATCGGGTCGCGAATCATCCAAGAAATCGAGAGTTCGACACCTGAAAATGTGATCGCAAATGTCGGCAAACTGGTCGGTAGTTTCCGGTCGGCCATGGACGCGTAAACTCGCGATAACTACACAGGCGGAGGCCCAAAGATGTCGTGGTTCCGAAAACTACTTCCACCGAAGATAAAGTCAAATAACGCCCCGGCTCGCAAAGCGGTACCCGAGGGATTGTGGAGCAAGTGTCCAGCATGCCAGGCGACACTTTACTTCACGGATCTGGAAAACAATATGCACGTGTGTCCGAAGTGCGGGCACCACAATCGTATATCGGCGCGCACCCGACTGGATCTTTTTTTTGACCCAGACGGTCGCGCAGAACTGGGCTCGGAAGTCCTGCCGGTAGACAGCCTGAAGTTTAAAGATAGCAAGAAGTACGGCGATCGACTTACCGCAGCAGAAGCGGCCACGGGCGAGACCGACGCATTGGTAGTGTTGCAAGGCACGGTGTTGGGTGTTGGCATGATTGCAGCAAGTTTTGAGTTCAACTTTCTGGGTGGCTCGATGGGCTCGGTAGTTGGCGAACGATTCGCCCGCGCAGTCGAAGCCTGTTATGATGAAAAACTGCCGTTCGTTTGTTTCACGGCGACGGGTGGCGCACGAATGCAGGAGGGGTTGTTGTCGCTAATGCAAATGGCCAAAACAACGGCTTGTTTGCACCAACTCTCACAGGCACGTCTGCCATTCATTTCGGTACTCACCGACCCAACCATGGGCGGTGTATCGGCCAGTTTTGCCATGCTGGGCGATGTGGTGGTCGCCGAGCCGGGGGCGCTGATCGGGTTTGCGGGCCCGCGTGTGATCGAGCAGACCGTCCGCGAGACTTTGCCTGATGGATTTCAGCGTGCTGAGTTTTTGTTGGAAAAGGGTGCGATAGACATGATCGTTGACCGCCGCCAGATGCGTAACAAGATCGCCTCGTTGGTCACGCTACTTCAGCGAGAGCCTGCCCCTGGTCCCGAGAGCATCGAGCTAACTTGATTGTCAGTCAGTTTCGCGGCGGCGCTGCCACTCGCGCGCGAATAGTCGCGAGAAGTCCTTTATTGACGGCGGTTTCGACGTGTTTTTGCCCCAAAATGCCCGTCTTTGTTGGGGTTCGTCATTGAAGATACGGATGGTAAGTTGGTTCTGGAATGCGCGACATGACGGGCGCTAACCTGCCAACCACACTTGAGGCTTGGCTCGATTACATCGGTCGCCAGCACACCGCAGCAATTGTCATGGGACTACAGCGTGTGCGCGAAGTATGGCAGCGGATGGGTTCGCCACAGGCTCCGCGCAACATCATTGTCGGGGGAACTAATGGCAAGGGTTCGACCTGTGCGCTGCTTGAATCGATTCTGGATATCGCTGGTTATCGGATAGGATTTTATTCATCTCCACACTTGTTGCGTTACAACGAGCGCGTCCGCATCGCACGCGCCGAGGCGAACGATGCAAAATTGGTTGCCTCGTTCGCCGCCGTCGAAACGGCGCGGTGTGACGGTGAAGTGATCCCGCTGACTTACTTCGAGTACGCCACACTGTCGGCTCTCTGGTGTTTTGCCGAGGCAAAACTCGACATGGCAATTCTTGAAGTGGGTATGGGTGGGCGGCTAGACGCAGTTAATCTAATCGACGCGGATGTGGCCATCCTGACCTCAGTTGATCTCGACCATCAACAATTTCTTGGCGATACCCGGGAAAAAATTGGCTGGGAAAAGGCGCACATATACCGTAGCGGCAAGCCTGCAATCTACGCTGATGCGGATATGCCGCCTAGCGTTGGCGACTACGTCGCGTCAATCGGGGCAGATTTGATTCGATTTGGTCGCGATTACCAATATTTGAAATTGGATGGACAGTGGCAATGGCAGGGCAAGATTTTGGGCGAGGCGACACGCCGCGGATCACTCCCATACCCGGCGCTGCGAGGCACCTATCAGTTGCGTAATGCGTCTGCCGCGCTCGCGGCATTGGCTGCCATCAGCACTGCTGGAAGCGGGTTTCCAATTTCACAGAACCACGTGAAGCGCGGGCTGTTGGAGGTCAAGTGGCCGGGCAGGATGCAAGTATTGCCAGGGCGGCCGACAGTTGTGTTGGATGTCGCCCACAATCCGCACGCCACCCGCGCCTTGCACGACGCGCTGGGCATGATGGGGTTCTATGAAAACACCTATGCCGTGTTCAGCATGTTGAGAGACAAGGACATCCGGCAGGTGGTCGATATCATCAAGGACCGGATCGACCGTTGGTATATCGCTGGGTTAGCTGGGGAGCGTGGCACCTCAGTCGAAGAGCTTGCTGCAATATTGGATGCAGCCGGGCTGGCCGGTCGCTATGATCGATACTCCAGCATTGAGGGCGCATACCGCGCTGCCCGTGACAGGGCTACGCAGAATGATAGAATTTTGGGGTTCGGCTCTTTCTACACCGTGGCAGACTTGTTGAGAGTGGTTAAGTAGCGCGATGGTTGTGTACATGTACAACCGATGTAGCCGTTTGTTGCCCGCCGTATTCCGCAAATTATCCGATGCCTACCGCGAATCCCCCTGAGCTTAGTGCAGCCGAACTGGAACTGAAACGCCGAGGCCGACGACGCCTGATCGGCGCGCTGACAATAGGCTTACTGGCAATAGTGGTGTTGCCGATGATCTTCGATTCTGAACCACGGAAAAAACAAGCGGCCCGTCAAGAAATTGAGGTACAGATTCCGCCTAAAGAAGGACTTCCACCGCTGCCACCGCCTGCCGCGCCAGCGGCCTCATTGGTAGAGGCATCGCCCAAAGGGGTAGGTGACAGCAGTGGAAAAGTGGACGGCAAAGGTAGCCCGGTAGCTGTCACCGCAGCGGCTGGGGCGGCCGCCGCCAAAGTCTCCGCTGCTGAGCCAGACAAATCTGGCAAGCCAAAACCCGAAGTAGCGGTGGCGCTTCCGTCAAAGTCAGCACCGGCAAAATCCGATGCTAAGCAAGTCGCGCCGCCATCTGCGGTAGCTGCGGTCGCGCCGCCAGACAATGCCAAGGCGCCGAGTACGGCGGCGGCAACCACCGGGTTTGTGATTCAGCTTGGTGCTTACAAAGATGCCGACAACGCGAAGGCGTTGGTTGCGCGCATGAAGGAAGTTAAGCTGCCAGTTTTTACCGATGAATTGCCGGTCAAATCTGGAACAGTCACACGCGTTCGTGTGGGCCCGTTTCCGACCAAAGAGATCGCCGATGGCACGTTGGCACAGGTGAAGTTGGCCGGTGTTGATGGCAAAGTTGTGCCGCTACCCTGACGATGAATGCGCTTGACTACGGGGTGATTGTGCTGGCGCTATTGTCGGTGGGTGCCGGTGTGGTGCGCGGTGCCATTCGCGAGGTCATTAACCTTGCCGGATGGATTCTCGCCTACGGCAGCGCTCACGCGTTTGCTGCGGACCTCGCGCCGCTGTTTGCCGATTGGGTGGGCGAGCCCACAGGGCGGACACTGCTGGCTTGGGTGACAATCTTTCTTGGTGTTGTCGTAACGGCCTCGTTGACAGCTAGTTTGCTCTCGGAGGTCGTTCGAAAATTAGGCATGAGTACACTTGACCGGAGTGTGGGAGCCTTGATTGGGTTTGCACGTGCATTGTTAGTGTTACTGGCCATCACACTGGCAGTCGGGCTCACCAAGATTCCGCAGTCAGCCGTTTGGAAAGAAGCGGTTTTAACACCGTGGATGGAATTCGCCGCGTTGCACACCCGCAGCCTGCTACCAGATTCAGTGGCAGCAAAGGTGCGCTACCGCGCTGCCGCCGAGCCGGCGCGTTCGGCGAACTGCACGATCAACGCCGTAGTACTTCAGGGGTAAGCATATATGTGTGGCATCGTCGGCATCGTCTCCAAGAGCCCGGTCAACCAATTGCTCTATGACGGGCTGACGGTATTGCAGCATCGTGGTCAGGATGCTGCGGGTATCGTAACTGCTGACGGCCGCACGTTCCATATGCACAAAGACAAGGGTCTGGTACGAGACGTGTTTCGCACCCGCGACATGCGTAACCTCACCGGAACAATGGGGATCGCCCACTGTCGCTACCCGACTGCCGGTTCCGCATCGAGTGTCGCCGAGTCCCAGCCGTTTTATGTGAACTCTCCATTTGGTATTGTGCTCGGACACAACGGCAATCTGGTCAACACGCCGGAATTGCAACGGGAATTGTTCCAAGACGATTTACGTCACGTCAACACCAGTTCGGATTCTGAGGTGTTGCTAAACGTCCTTGCGCACGAGTTAACGCTCTCGGCAAAAGGGCCGCGCCTCGACCCGGAATCCATTTTTTCGGCGGTCGCAGGTGTCCACCGCCGGGCCAAAGGTGCATATGCCATCGTCGCGATGATCGCCGGTTACGGTCTGCTTGCGTTCCGCGATCCTCACGGCATTCGTCCGTTGGTGATTGGCAAGTTGGAAACGGAAAACGGTGTTGAGTTTATGGTGGCGTCTGAAAGTGTCGCCATCGATACCCTCGGATTCACCGTCATGCGGGATGTCGCGCCCGGCGAAGCCATCCTGGTTGATTCGTCCGGCAATTTCTTCTCTCGACAATGCGCCGTGAATCCGAGCCTCAATCCCTGTATCTTCGAATATGTCTACCTGGCGCGTCCCGATTCGGTGATCGATGGCATTTCTGTTTACGAGACGCGGGCGCTCATGGGTAAGTCGCTAGGCGAGTTGATCAAACGCCAAGTGCCAAACATCGACATTGATGTAGTGATTCCCATCCCTGATACGTCGCGGCCGTCTGCGGTTGAAGTGGCGCAGGTACTTGGCGTGAAGTATCGCGAGGGCTTCGTAAAGAACCGTTACATCGGCCGCACCTTTATCATGCCCGGCCAAGCGCAGCGCAAGAAGTCTGTCCGTCAAAAACTCAATGCCATGGGCGTTGAGTTCAAGGGGAAGAACGTGTTGCTGGTGGATGATTCAATCGTGCGGGGAACCACTTCCAAGGAAATTGTACAGATGGCGCGCGAGTGCGGTGCCCTGAAAGTGTACTTTGCCTCGGCGGCACCACCAGTAAGGTTCCCGAATGTCTATGGCATTGATATGCCAACACGTAGCGAACTGATTGCGACTGGTCGCAATGCCGTAGAAATTGCACAGGCGATTGGCGCGGACGCGGTTTTTTACCAAGAGTTGTCTGACTTGGTTGCGGATGTACGTCGTTGCAATCCACAGATCAAAAACTTCGATGCATCATGTTTTGATGGTAACTACATCACCGGCGGAGTGTCAGCGGAGTATCTGGCGGGTATTGAAGCGAGTCGGCTCGATGGTGAGACGCGCGGCGACGAAGGATCGAACGAGGTGAATCAACTTGATCTTGGTTTCACGACGGTGGATTGAGGCGGCAAAATGGAAACACAGGACGATGAGGAATTCGAGTTTGATACACGCGCGGTTCGTGCCGGTTCGATGCAATCAAACTTCCAGGAACATTCAGAGGCGTTGTTCCTAACATCAAGTTTCACATACAAGAGCGCGGCCGAGGCGGCGCGAAAATTCGCCAATCAAGAGCCGGGTTTTTTGTATTCCCGCTTCACCAACCCGACCGTCACAATGTTCCAACAGCGCCTCGCTTCACTCGAAGGTGCGGAAGATTGTGTGGCGGCAGCGACAGGGATGGCGGCCATCGCAGCGACCGTATTTGGTCTACTCAAGCAGGGTGACCACATGGTGTCATCGCGGAGCGTGTTCGGCACGGTGGTGCCGCTCTTTGATCAAATTGCCGCCCGCCTCGGCATTACAACAACCTGGGTGAACGGTGCAGACACGGCGGCGTGGCAGAGCGCGATGCGGCCGAACACCAAGCTACTGTTTTGTGAGTCGCCATCAAACCCGCTTGCGGAAATCACCGATATCCGCGCGGTCGCAAACATCGCCAAGCAGGCGGGGGCGGTATTTGCCGTTGACAACTGTTTGCTCACACCGGCCTTGCAGCGGCCGCTTGAGTTGGGGGCGGACTTGGTCGTCCATTCAGCAACCAAATATCTTGACGGACAGGGCAGGGTGCTCGCCGGTGCGGTGTGTGGCAGCAAAGCGTTAATCGAGCCCATCTACGGCTACGTACGCACTGCTGGTGCCGCGTTGTCCCCGTTCAATGCATGGGTGTGTTTAAAAGGACTAGAGACCCTCCGCATCCGGATCGAAGCGCAATCTGACCGGGCGCTTGAACTTGCGACGTGGTTGGGTTCGCGCCCATCGGTACGGCGAGTGCATTACGCCGGACTAGAGTCACACCCGCAACATCGGCTCGCGCTCACGCAGGCCGCCAAGCACGGGGCGGTACTTGCCTTTGAAGTTGAAGGCGGGCAACAAGCCGCATGGCGCGTGATTGATGCCTGCAAGATGATTTCGATCACTGCAAATCTTGGTGATACAAAATCGACGATCACCCATCCGGCGACAACAACCCACGCGCGCCTATCTTTGGCAGAACGCGAAGCCGCCGGAATCAGTGACGGGCTGGTACGCGTTGCGGTGGGATTGGAGAGTCTCGACGATATCCAAGCAGACCTTCAGCTGTTAACGAGCGGCTGATATCCGTAACAGTGCACGTATGAACTCCGTCCGCCCTACGCGAAAGAGGTGAACGTATCGACACCCTTCCCACTGGCCGAAGGGAGTGGGGGTTGGTGGTTGTGGGAGGCCCTTTGAGTTTTTATTAACGCTCTGTAACGTATCTTGACTCGTGTCGAGGACGTTTACGGCGAGCCGTAAACTTTTCATTAGCACCGAGAAATCGTAGAATATGAAGCTGTCGACTAAAGCTCTGCGTTACAGCGTTGTGGGTGTAATTGCCTTCCTAGTCGACTTTGGTGCGACGTGGTTGATCCTCGGCATTTTGCCTCTGCTGGCTGCTAATACGTTAGGTTTTTTGGCAGCAAACTTAGTGAATTTCTTGATGGCGCATAGATGGGTGTTTGGCCATCCATGGACGCCTCGGATGCTGCTTACGAGTTACGTCGCGGTTCTTGGAATTAGTGTTGTGGGCGTGTTACTCAATAATGCAGCTGTCTGGGTGACTGTTGAACTGGCCGGGATGCAGCTTCTCTTGGGCAAAATAATCGCGGCAGTATTTGTGATGGCGTGGAATTTTATGGCGCGCCTGATTTGGGTCTACAAAACTAAGGTAGTTGAATGAAAATTGCCATCATTATTCCTTGCTACAACGAAGCAGTGACAATTGCCAAGGTGATCCGTGACTTCAGGGCTTCCATCCCAGAGGCAGATATCCATGTTTTCGATAATTTATCCGCAGATGGAACGGGCGATATTGCGCGTGCGGCAGGCGCAATTGTGCATTTAGTCCCAGTACAAGGCAAAGGCGCGGTCGTTCGGCAGATGTTTCGCGATATTGAGTGTGATATTGGCGTCATGGTTGATGGGGACGATACCTATCCAGCGGACAAGGTTCGCCTGCTTATCCAGCCGGTTATTGAGGGGCGCGCCGAAATGGTAGTAGGGACGCGATTGCAAAAGCATGAGGATGCGAGTTTTCGCCCCTTGCATGTATTTGGCAACCAACTTGTATTGAGATCCATCAACACCCTTTTTGGTGCCACGCTCTCTGATGTGCTGTCGGGTTATCGCGCCTTCTCGACGCGCTTTATGAGTACGACACCGGTGTTGTCGAAGGGATTTGAGATCGAAACTGAGATCACCCTACATGCTTTGGAACACCATATGCCGATCGTAGAGGTGCCTGTTCCATACGGCGTTAGGCCTGACGGGAGTGAGTCAAAGCTGCACACATTCAGAGATGGCTACAGGGTACTAAAGGCCATTCTTTGGCTCTACAAGGACTACAGACCATTGTTTTTCTTCGGGATGCTCAGTACGGGTCTGTTGTTCGTAGCGCTTCTTATGGGGGGAGTCATCGTGGAGGAGTTTCTGGATAAAGGAAGTGTGGCACCAGCTCGGGCAATGTTCGCAGCCGCCCTCGGGCTGGTCGGTGTCGTGGCGTTTTCAACCGGGATGGTATTGGACACCGTTAATCGTCGCGCGCGTGAATTGAATATCCTAATTGCTGACCAGCTCATTTCGCGCAGCCGTCGATGAAGATCGCAGATTTGTTCAAATGAAGGCTTTGCTACAGTCGTTTCCTAGAGCCAACGCGGTTTGGTTCTGGCTGCCGTTGGCTGTTTTCTTCACTGCGGTGGTCACGGATATCGAGCTACCTGGCTTGTACATGGATGCCATTAATCCTGATTACATGGTTCCGCGCATGTTGGGGTCGACGGCACTCAATTCCATCTGGATCATGCCCGGCAATTTGGTGCTTGATCGCTGGCCCTTGTTGCCTTCTCTATATCACGGCTCTGGCATGGCTTGGATTGGCCTGCCTTTCTACGCGTTGTTGGGAACGGATATTTTTGCCGTCCGGCTAGTACATGGTATGTACGGCGGTCTGATACTTGCCGGAGGCCTAATGTTGCTTCATCGCCTCGGCGTGTGGCAATGGCTAGTGGGGTTGGTCGGTTTAGCAATCGCACTTGATCCATCATTTATTTTTTCGTTTCGCACCCAGTTCTACATTAATGCTGCACCAATGGTTTTAGTGATCTGTGCGATATATCTTTTGCACACGGGCAGGGTAGAAAGTAAACGCCGATCAATGTTTTGGTCAGGACTGCTCCTTGGGTTAGCGATTTTCGGTTACTTTATCTATGCCTTCTTCGTCCCAGCGATGGCGATAGCAGTGTATTTTTGGTGCCACGATGGGCACACTAGGTTAGTTGATGATCTGAACGTGCGAGGTGGCTATCCGGCGTTACTAGTCTGGTTGGCAGGGTTGTTTGTTGGATTGGTTCCGTATGCAGTGGGCTTTGTCTTGATGGCAATCAACAAAGGAAGCTTCGCATCATTCTTCGAATACGTTGCTAGCTTGCTTAACGGCCTACAAGTTGCAAAGGCACACACCGATTCGATGGGGCGTTTTGAGGCAGTTTGGACCTACTTTCTTGGGTTGGTAAATCACACTGCTCAATCGGGATACTGGACTACTGGTGTGCAGTCTCTGCAGGGTGGAGTGGTCAAGGCTGTGGGCCTAGCATTACTGCCGCCAGTATTATTGCTGGTCGCAGAGTTGCGTGGAACGGCAACCCGAGCGTCACGGTTATTGATTGGCCTCAGCGCCTCGTTCTTCTTAGCGGCAAGCATCTTCGGCGCTCGTCTAGGTAGCCATCATTTTGTGCCGGTGATGATTTTGCTTTGTTTTGCGCTTTCGCAGACGCTCTTTGATGCTCTGCGGTCCAAGCTCGTGCCCAACTGGGTAGGCGCGCAGCGGGATGTCACCAAAGGTCAATTGATCGCGGTGTCGACATTGGTATTGGTGTGCGCTTACAACCTTCATGCCCAGTTAGTTTCCCGTGATCAGCTCCGGCAGACAGGGGGAACCGGTCTCTACAGCGATGCCATTAATCGGTTTGCGGCGGATATCAATGCCAACCATCGTAGCGCCATTCACTTCATGCCCGATTGGGGTATTTGGATGCCAGCAGTCTTTTTGACCGGTGGGAAGGTGGACATTGTAGGCGATGAGAATTTCAAACATGCCAGATGGCTGCTTTGTCAAAACCGGGAGGCAAGATGGGTCTTTGTTGAGGGAAATCGCAAAGAACGAATCGAGTCTGTGACGACGCAGCTGGATTGGGACCCTCCCGAGGTAACGTCGTGGAGGCAACGCGATGGGAAAGTCGTTTTTGATGTCGCAACCTACATGCCCAGCAAGCCATCGGAGTCAGGACGGTGTAAACCGTCAGTTTAGCGGCACCATTCAAACTGCCTTACTAATCTAACTTCGAACAAATGCTATTCAATTCTTGGCACTTCATAGTCTTTCTTTTTGTCGTGCTTTCGGTTACCGCTTGGCTGCCTCGCTATGGGACCGCATGGAAGCTGTTCATGGTTGCGGCCAGCTGCTACTTTTATGGGCAATGGAGCTACCTCTATCTACTGCTCATCTTCGTCACGGCCACCGTAGATTTCACCCTTGCTCAGCGACTGCTGAAATCGGCCCAGCCGGGGCGCTTCCTAGCGATATCGATTGTGGCGAACCTTGGGGTGCTCGCGTACTTTAAGTACACTAATTTTCTGATTCAGTCTGCAAACGGGGCTGCAGCCGTCGCGGGTTTTTCTTGGCAGCTCACGCCGATGGATGTCGTGCTGCCCGTCGGCATTTCGTTTTATACGTTTCAGAATATGAGCTACACCATCGACGTTTATCGCGGCCAGCTCACCCCGCGACGGTCAGTGCTGGACTATGCATTATTCACGACTTTTTTCCCGCAGCTACTGGCGGGGCCAATCGTGCGCGCCTCTGAGTTTTTTGAACAGCTTGATTCTCCTAACCGGATACTGCGCCAGGACCTTCAGTATGCGTTGGTGCTAATTTGTCTTGGTTATGTCAAGAAGGTGGTATTCGCCGACAATTTGGCCACTTCTGTTGATGCCACTTTTTCATCACCGCAAAGTGCAACCGCGTGGGACGCATTGCTGGCTGTATACGCATTTGCGTTTCAAATCTATTTCGATTTTTCCGGCTACACCGATATCGCAATAGGGTTGGCGATGCTATTTGGTTTTAGATTCCCCAAGAATTTTGACTACCCATATTTGGCCTCTTCATTCCAAGATTTTTGGCGTCGATGGCATATGACCTTGTCCAGATGGCTGCGCGACTATTTGTACATCGCGCTCGGTGGGAATCGCCATGGCACCGCAAGGACTCTAGCGAGCTTGATGACAACGATGCTGCTCGGCGGGCTATGGCACGGTGCGAGCTGGAACTTTATTCTTTGGGGCGGGCTGCATGGTGTTTACCTTTCACTAGAGCGGTTGGTGTTGTTTAGATTCAAATGGTGGCGCAGTCCCGAAGCATCTTTCGCATTATTGCGAGCCTTGATCGTTTTTCATTTCATCTGCTTTGCGTGGATTTTTTTTCGTGCGGCAGACTTTTCGACAAGTTTGCTCATCATCACGAAAATCGCTGGCGTCGTGAATATCCTGCCAGATTGGCATCAACATTCTGCGATGCTATCCTGTCTAGGAGCTCTTGGTCTTGCACACTGGTTAACGGCAAAGTTGAAATTGAAAGATCGGCTCGCATCGGCAAATGCAGTCACATTCGGGATATTTGTTGCAATTTGCGTTTTTTCGCTAGTCTGGTTTGTGCCATCGAAGTCTGTCCCGTTTATTTATTTTCAGTTTTGAGTGGCCAACTATGTTCCCCTCTGAGTTCTTTCGATGGTTTGTTCCTCGAGTTTTGATTGTGTGCGCGTTGCTGGGCGCGGCCGAGCTGTTGTTTCGCGCTGGTGCCTGGGAGCCATTGGTAAAGCCGGAGAGTAATGCCGGTCAGGCTGTTCGTCTAAAGCGGGCCGTTGAGGCATTCGGTGCCGACAAAATCAATTTTGTAACCCTTGGTGACTCGCGGGCGGTTTATGGAATTGAACATCGTCAAGTCGCCGCCGCCGCGAACGCCGCTGGCTACAACCACGCGAACCTGGCGTTGGCCGGGATGCACTGGTTGTCGACGATGGCCGCCGCTGACTGGATCATCGAACAGAATCCGCATATAAAGGGGATGCTAATTGCTACCAACATCACAAATTTCTCCTACATTGGTAACGGTGCCTACGAATTAGGGATTGCGGCACCCTTTGTTCGCGGATGGGATATAGAGCGCTTCAATCGGTCGGTACCGTTTGACCGAAATGATGTCGGTACCTACGGCGTGTACTCAGCGCTGTTCCAGTACCGAGATGACATTCAAAACTTATTCAAGGAGCCAATAAGGCGATTTAAGGAAAGAGCTGTATATGCGGGCCAAGGTGCAGCACCGCTGACTTTTTCGGTAAAGGTGGCTGCAAACTCCTGCACGGTGCCGTTGTCGAGCGTGCAAGCATGCGCAGAGTACGAGCCAAAAAGCGAGGATGAAAGGACCATAGTCGCCCAGTGTAAGGCGCAACAGCCCAGCGCCAAAGGCCAGCTCGATTGGCGTGATTGGGCTACAATCGGCGCGCCCCCCCACTTAGCGAATGTCGTCAGTGTTCGCCAGCGGGAGCTCCGACGCCTGGCCGGAGGCAGGAAAGTTATGGTGGTGCTTATGCCGGTGCCGAAACTATGGCGCGAGCAAATTGCGCCAATGGGAACTGAGGAATACGTTTTGGAGCTGC
Organism: Rhodocyclaceae bacterium; assembly: GCA_020247395.1. Taxonomy (GTDB): domain Bacteria; phylum Pseudomonadota; class Gammaproteobacteria; order Burkholderiales; family Usitatibacteraceae; genus UKL13-2. The sequence goes on along the minus strand of JADCJC010000107.1, from coordinate 534 downwards.
TGGCGCCGCTGGTCGCGGACGGGACGATTGTTTTGCATGACTTCACGCGCTTTTTTGATCGTGCCGATGCGGGCGAGTGTTCGGCATTTTGGGATCTTTATCATCAAAACGCTTCTGGACAGGAGCGCCTAACCGCAGCCCTTCTGCCACTCATTCGGCGCGGCCTATATGACAACCAAAAACACAAGTAGTTGTAAATGCAATAGCATAAGCGGACTGCTAACAATCAAAGGTTCCAGGGTCGAATTAAATCTCGCTGCCTGTTCTCTTTATAGTAACCGTCCGCCCAACACCATTGTATCGTAGCTCTGTTTGAATGGTCAGACTACGTGTCCACGTAGATAGCAACGTGGACACGTAGGTGGAGAGATGAGCGAAGACGGGAAGACGGATGAGAGCCTTGCGGATGAGGCGTGCAGGCTGCTGAGCCGCGAAGAACTGATTGTTGGGCACAAGGAAGACGGTCGTGCGGTGTATCGGCGGGAAGCCAAGGCCACGCTGGTCGCGGCGGCGACAGCGCCTCAGGCCTCGGTG
>JADCJC010000106.1 GCA_020247395.1 Rhodocyclaceae bacterium | reverse complement strand
TGTGCTGGCCGAAGAGTATCTTTCTGGCAATGTACGTGACAAGCTCCTGACCATCCGTTCCTACGCAGCCACGAGCGCACGTTTTGAGCGAAATCGTGATGCGCTGGAGAAGGTGCAGCCGGTCGAGCCGGAAGCATTGGTGATTGCCTTTGGCGAGACCCTGTCGGTGGACACCGGGCGAATTGCAGAACTGCTCGGCCAGCGTGTTGAGGACGTCAGCGAGGCGCTTGAGAGCCACGGGTATGCGTACTTTGACCCTATCGAGGGCAAGCATGTGCTGGCCGAAGAGTATCTTTCTGGCAATGTACGTGACAAGCTCCTGACCATCCGTTCCTACGCAGCCACGAGCGCACGTTTTGAGCGAAATCGTGATGCGCTGGAGAAGGTGCAGCCGGTCGACCTCAAGCCGTCCGAAATCATGGTGCAACTGGGCTCCCCCTGGGTGCCTGTCGAAGTGGTGGAAGCATACGCGCGTTCCCTCATGGATAACGATCAGGTGCAGGTGACGCACTCACTTGCGACAGCCCGCTGGGATGTATCAGGATGGTGCAACGAAGTGCCGAGGACTCAGTACGGTACCAGGCGCAAGGGCGTCGATGAACTGCTTACCGATGCGCTGAACCACGTGCAGCCAACGGTATACGACCCCACTCCAGACAACAAACGTGTGGTCAATATCATCGAAACACATGCCGCGCGAGAGAAGATCGAGAAGCTTCAGGCCACGTTTGTCGCTTGGGTATGGTCGGACAAACAGCGAGAGACTGAGTTGGTTACGTTGTACAACCGACTATTCAACAGCGACGTCCCGCGCAAGTATTCGGGGAAGTATTTTACCTTCCCGGATAAATCTGACTTAGTTTCGTTCCGCGAGACACAAACGGACGCAATTGCCCGCGGCTTACTGGGCGGTGCGACCGGTGTGTTCCATAAAACCGGCGCGGGCAAGACCATGATTCTGTGTGCGATTGCGCACGAGTCGTACCGATTGGGGCTTTCGCGAAAGAACCTGATCGTGGTGCAAAACTCGACTCTGCTGCAATTTGCGGCGGAGTACTTGCGGGTATTTCCCAACGCAAACATTCTGGTGCCAGACCGTGATGAGCTGTCGGGAGTCAAGCGACGAGCGCTGACTGCAAAGATGGCGACGGGAGATTGGGAGGCGATCATCATTGCACATTCCAGTTTGGATCGATTGCCGCTAGGGCCGAACGCCTACAAGACGCTCTCGACATATTTCATGGAGCCCTTGGATCGTGAGATCCAACTGGCAGGTACGCAGCAGGTCAAGCGACTGGAGACACAGCGGAAGAAGCTGGAAACCACCCTTCACTCGTTAAAACCGCGGGAAAAGGACGACGGACATCTGACGTTTGAGGATTTAGGGGTCGAAAGCATGCTGGTCGATGAGGCACACCGCTTCAAGAACCTTTGGTACCGCACCGGTCGCACGCGTGTCGCCGGGATGCAGCAATCGAGCTCACGCCGCGCGCTGGCCATGCTGGCGATGGCACATCACTTGTATGCCCTGCATGGTCGCACCTTTGGTCTAACGCTCGCGACTGCGACGCCGATCACCAACACCATCGCGGAGATCTACACGTTACAGCGGTATTTGCAGCCGCATGTCTTGCGGCGAATGGGACTAACGGAGTTTGACGCATGGGCAGCGATGTTCGGTCAGGTGGTGAGTTCGATTGAAGTCACGCCAACGGGTCGCGGCTTCCGTGTGCACAACCGCTTCGCGCGGTTCCACAACGTACCAGAGCTGATGCGTATGTATTGCACGTCGGTGGACATCAAGACCAAGGAACATTTCGCAAATGTTCTCAAAGAGCCGGCAATCCGAGGCGGCAAACCAATGATTGTTGCGGCGAAATGCCATCCGCTGCAAAGCGCATACATCGACACACTCGTCAGACGCGCGGAAGAAGTGAAGGAAAAGAACGTTGACCCCTGCGTCGACAACATGCTCAAGATTGTGCATGACGGTCGTATGGTGGCACTCGATATGCGCTGCACATTATCCGACGGCGTCGATTGGGAAGGCAGTAAGGTTAGCCTAGCCGTCGATAACATTTTCCGAGAGTGGGTAGATTCGGAATCGACGCGCGGCACGCAAGCCGTGTTTCTCGATTTGTCCGTGCCAAAGCCTAATGGCGGCTGGACGGTCTACACCGAGATGCGCGACAAGCTCATTGCCAAGGGAGTACCGGCCGATGAGATTGCGTTCATGCAGTTTGCGGAAACCGATCGTGCGCGATTAGCCCTCTTCCAAAAGCTGCAAAGCGGCGTGGTTCGTATCGTGTTTGGCTCAACGGAACGCTTGGGCACCGGCGCAAACATCCAGAATCGCTTAGTGGCGATGCACCACATGGACGTGCCGTGGCGTCCCTCAGACCTGGAGCAGCGTGACGGGCGCGGCATTCGTCATGGCAACATGAACGAAGAGGTGGCCATCTACCGCTACGTAACCGAGTCCTCGTTCGACGCCTATATGTGGCAGACGGCGGAGACCAAGGCGAAGTTCATCCTGCAAGTGATGGACCCGGACATCAAGCTGCGCAGCGTCGAGGACATTGGCGTGGCGACCTTGAGTTACGCCGAGGTCAAGGCAGCGGCGTCGGGTGATCCGACTGTCATGGAGAAGATTGCGATTGACTCCGAGTTGGCGAAACTGCAACTGTCGTACAGCGCGTTCAAGAGTAAGCAGCGCAACGATGCGCGGCAACTCAACAACGCCAAGAGAAGTCTTACGCACAACATCGGCAAACAGGCCAACATGGTCGCGGCTAATGACGCCGTGGGCAACTGGGAAGCGCAGCGCGTTGAACTCAGTTGTTTCAAGGGTCAGTCGGTTGACTTCAAGCACCTCAGTGACGCCCAGAAACAGGCGTTGACTGCCTGGGTTCTACAGACCCGCGTCGCAGCTGATCGTAATTTGTACTTGTCCGAAGTGGTCGGTTCGATTGGCCCGATGTCGTTGCGTCGCTCCAGAGAAGGCCGTTGGCTTGGTGAGATCAATGGCGTGACCTTTGCACTGGGCGAGGCCAATACGGCAGTCGGCTTTACGCGGCTACTGGCGTCTGTAGGTGCAAGTGTGGCCGAGTCGATCGAACTGCTGCAGCGCGACATTGACAGGCAGAGCGCGTCGATTCCGCATTTGGAAGCGTTGCTGACCGCACCTTGGGAGCATGAGGCACGGTTTGACGAGCTGACCCGCCGCGCGGAAGAAGTTAACAAGCTGCTCGAACTCAGCGCCAACGAGAACACCGTTGGCATCACGGAGGAGGACGGCAAGGAGACCGATGCCGCAAGCGCTGAAGAAACCGATGAAGAACTGGCAGACGCATAGACCGGTTCGACGCAACCACGCCACACAATCGCCCGAACCTAACAAGGTTCGGGCTTTGTTTTACTTAAAAGAAATGTGCCAATTTGTTGATCTGCGGCGGCTGGGCAATAATCGTGGCGTCGTGAACACCACCGTTACCAATTTCCAACGCAAGATCATGCCCAGAAAACCACTCGGCGAGAAGCCGATGACCAGCACCCAGCGCGCCGCCAATCTAGACACCAAACTGCGGGACGCGGGTGGCGCGCGCAAGGCGTTCCGCCTTGACAAAGCCGCCGTCGAAAAGCTCGAAGCACTGGCGACCTCTTCGAGCATGACGGAAACGGAAGTGGTTACGCGGTTGCTGAAAACAGCGACCAAGCGAAGTTTGGGGAGTGCTTGACATTTATTTCGCTGGCACACACAATAAGGTTGCTCAGACCATTTTGGTCGTTTTTAGGGGGCTTCATTGCATGTCTCAGTACCAGCAGATTAAGAGTTATGTCGGCAATAACGCGCATGGCCCGATGTTGCCAGCGCCGACTGACGAAAAGCCGCGCGAAGCATATCAGGTGTTCTTTACGGCAGTCGATGACTACCGTTGGAACTACGATCCAGACCTACCTTACGACCCGACTATTGCCGTCGCCAAGGGCCATGACTTCTATGCCCGCATCGATTGGAACAATCGGGACCTGAGTCTGATCGAAGTCGCTCGCAACGAATTCACGCGCCAGGTGATGGCAATGCAACAGCGTGACAGAGACATTGACTATATTCCTCTGACAACGCGCGTTGTCAGTTGCCTGGCGTGGCCGCAGTTGCACGACACCCAGCAAGCGATCGCGCAGAAAATCTACAAGCAAATCACCTTCGACTGTACCGCGCCAGATCGGGTTGCCCGTTTGCAGTGGGATCCTGATCTTCAGAGCTTGCGAGAAGGCATCCATGACCAGATTCGATGTTTCGATGGGGGCCAGAACAAGGGACCCGAGCGCAGCGTGATTGGCTACATGTTCGGCCGTGAACACCTTGACCAAGACAATCTTGTTTTTACGCTCGATGGCATCGGCACGCTGACGCTTCAAACAACCAACGCGGAGTGCGTGCGGATGGCTGAGGCAATCGAAGACGAAGCGTTCGCCAATGGTGTCGGGTTGAATGACGATGCCGGTGACTACATCCGCAGTCTGTATGACTATCTCGACGCCCGAGCTAATTGCGCCGATGACGACAACATACAGCCCGTTGACGGCTCCGGCGAGGCCGTATGAGCCGCCGCACCGATATTTGAAGGCGCGTTGATATGCGTGTGAGCGCGCTCATTGTAGTGCTGGCGTTTGTGCCGTTGGCGCAAGCCGCGACCACGACGTGTGCTGCACCGTCGATTGATTCGGGTGTGCGGTGTTTGTCGCCCACCCTAGAGGGTCGCGTGGTGGGCATCAGTGATGGGGATACGTTAACGGTCCTTGATGGTGCGAAGAAGACACATAAGATACGACTGGCATACATCGATGCGCCGGAGTCCGCACAGGCGTTTGGTCAAGCGGCAAAACGTCAACTGTCAAACTTTTGCTTTGATAGACAGGCGAAGGTGGTCGTTGTGGACACGGATCGTTATCAGCGAGCGGTCGGCTTGGTTGCGTGTGATGGTATTAACGCTAATCGGTCAATGGTAGAGGCGGGCTTAGCCTGGGTCTATCGACGCTATGCGCCCGTGACAACATCGTGGGGTGCCTTTGAAGTGGACGCCCGGCGCGCACGGCGCGGGCTTTGGTCGGATGCCTCGCCTGTCGCACCATGGGATTACCGTGCTGCACAGAAGGTGGCACCGTGATTGTGTTTGTGTTTGGTGCGTTGAGCGCGCTCTTGTTGATGGTGGGTGCGGTGGTGCTAGTCAATCACGGCCAAGAGACGAAGTTATTTCTGTGGCTGGGTCTTTTGCTTGGCTTTGGCGGTGCTGGCTGTTAATGTTTTGCGGGGCTGGATTACTTATGCCCGGGGTGTTCGCGTGACTACGCCAACGACACCGGGTGATCGAGCCAAGCCCGCTGTTGCGACGGTCGAGGCTAGCCCTGTGTTGCCACGCCTTGACCCGATGGTGCATTTACCGCCGCTACCGGATGTCGTGCCGCCGCTGGAGGATGGGAATGATTTGGTGTCGCAGGCTGAGGGCTGTACTCGAGTGATGTGGCCCTGCATTTTTGGTGGGCCACCGATTGTGATTGAAACTTATCCTGATGGGCGCACGTCAGTGAATGGCAAATTTGTGGAAACGCCGGCACAAACCGTCGCAGGTTTTGCGGCCAGCATTAAAAAGGAGTGATGATGGACAAAGAGCGTGAAAGTTTTGATTTACCGGTTGCCTCCGACACAGAAGGTGAAGCCTTGTTTGTGGGGTTGGATGTTGTCCGTGTGCAGGGTTATTCACACAGCATCACGCCGTTCGTGCGCCGCGATGGTGTCGAACAGTTGCCTACCACGGTGGGTGAATTTCGCCGCGCGCTTGTCGCGTGGGATCAGCTCGCGAATGCGGTCGAGCAACGGTATGGGACGTCAACGCCGAGCCCCGAAGCGGCCGATGCCAATCCAATGAACGCTACTTTCGAGGTCTGAGGCCAATATGATCACAATCGATAAGCTGCGGCCGGATCTCCGGCTAGCTCTGTTCCTGGCGCTGTCACTTTGTACTGGCGCTGTTTGTCATGCGCAGCAGGTGACTGCCTCACCACATCAGCTCACGGTGGTGGTAGAGCGTAATGGCAGGGCTGTTAACCGCTATGAATTCATCGTGCCGCCTCAGTCTGAGTCGAACACCTTTAAGAGCGGTCGCACGCTTGCTTATCCCGTGGAGTCGGTTGTCACCAACGGCGCGACAACAACGACAACGCTAAGCTCCGTGTCGGTAGACGTTGGCCTAGTGGTTGACGTGCGTAGTGTTGGCGCTGACATGGCGGCGAAGCGCTTACAAGCGACGTATACACATTTACCGGATGGGGAAGGTCCGTTAACGCTCGTGTTTCGCAATGGGCAGAAACCGCGTTTAATCACCGTGTCGCTTGATCGTGTGGTTGCGTCATCGAGCACGCCTGTTGCCGTCGAATCTGATGTTACAGATGGCTATAAGATGCGGGTGATTTTGGTGCGTGCGGATACCTCTAAGCAAGCACCGTAACAGCGTATTTTTCCACGAGGTATTTCATGAAAACCATCCCCAGACTTGCCGTCATTCTCTCGACCGCTTTGAGTGGGCTATTTGCGGCCGGCTGTTCTGCGCCAGCGTCTGATAAGCCTGTCTTACTTGGCGCGGTCAATTTGGTACTCAATGCGTCTTTGGTGTTTTCGGCGAGTCCTGTTTGTTCACCCGCACCTGGTCAAACGGTGCTGAACATCGTTAAGGCTTCCGCGCCCGCGTCTCAGGGCGCGTTGTATTTTGTGGATGCTGCCCAGCTCGCCGCTCTAAAGCATAAACAATTGCCTGATTTTTAATTACTCCCTTGTGTCAAGTCACGCGGTCGGCCATCGCTCGCATTTTTTCAAAACTTTGGTTGCCTTCAAAACAAAAGGGACTGATTGTGGCGCAAAGTACCGACTAACATAAAAACCCCCCATCTTAGGGGGGGTTTTCCCGCATAGCGTACCTCCTGCGCTTGACGTCGGGGTATGATGTTCTCCGAGGCACAATGCCTCCCGATTTTTCACCCTCCGCACGCTGGGTTCGCGTGCTTTTCTCTCCTGCATTCGCAGGAGAATCCTGCTGGCATTTGTCAGCCCTGGCCGTCCGGTCAGGTATTTCAACCCCGAAAGGATGCCCTATGACCGAAACACGGTCAATCTTGGGAGACGCGCCCCTGCGCGTTCCAATCGGCGGCCGCATTCGTGCGGGATTAAAGCGTCTCACGCGTGAGGCGCAGAACGATCCCGATGTGGTCGCTATTTACGAACGAGGCCTCGATGTTGGTGCCACGTTCGAGCAGATCGAGAACGAAATCAAGTCCGGCACCAAGTTCACCAAGACCGCACTGGTCCCGGAGAACGTTGGCTACTTCTCGATTCGCCGCACGGCGTTCATCAATCCGCATCTTGCCGACATGATCGTCGAAAAATACGGTGAAGTACGCCCGGATCACCCTAACGAAAAGCGGGTGTACGCGCTGCCGGTTATTCTGGCAAGCGACAATCCGATTGACGTATTGCCTCACCGCATGACCACATACGGTGAGGGTGGCCGTAAGTTCTGGTCAGAGTTCGATGCACAAGGCAATCGCGTATGCATGACAAAAGCGCCGATTTCTGTAGCGGACAAGAAAGCGAAGCGCCGCTTCGAAGGCGGCGGTCCGATTATGCTGCGGCAGGTCAACGATGGTCGCTGCGAGCCGAACAACTGCGCTCAGTTCCAGACTGGCGAGTGCAAGCTTTCAGGCGCGTTCCGGTTCTACGTCTATGGCGTGCCTGGTCTTTGCCTTATCGAAGTGCCGACCAACTCGTACTACTCCCTGAGTAAGTCATTGGCGACCCTGAAGATGCTCGCGGCTGTCCGCAACGGACGTATTTCCGGGACGCACGACAACAAAGCGATTCTATGGATTCACCGAACACGCGAGGATGTCAGTCGATACATTCCGGAGTTAGGCCAGTCGGTACGCACGAAGCAGTGGCTCATACAGTTCGAGTCGCGCGACTTTGGCGTGATGGAGCTGCTGCAATCGGCACAACGCACACCGTTGCTGGCACAACCAGCGCCGACCTCGACAGCCACGACGGCATCTGTCGTTTCAGAAAAGCTCGTCGGACTGGCAGAGCCGACCGAACCGATAGAGCCGACACCTCCGCCGCAAACGGGGCTGATGAACTCCGCCATTGGCGATGCAGATGCACCAGCACCCACAACGACGTCGGCAGTGCATTTGGAATCGTCACCGGCTGCAAAGGGAAATGACGGTGCAGATGACATCAAAAACGTGCTGCGTAAGATCGGCCAACTGGTGCAGGCGTCGGGCGTATCCATTGAACAATACCGACACTACACGCTGCAACGCTTTGGCAAGGGCTGGTCATCGAATCTGGAATTCATCGATGAGTTGTATGACGACTTGCGCCAACAAGGCGGGCCTGATGAGGTGCGCCAGTTCCTACTAGGTGAGGTGATTTCGTGAGCCGACATCTCGGCGCAACCATGGTGCTTGGCAAACGTCGGAGGACAAAGCGGGCGCACGTGGATGGCCAGCTCATCGCACGATGTTCGTACTCCGCAACTTACGGTCACCATCAGTTGACAGAGGTTTGCTTTCCCGCAACTTTTGATGAGCATCACGACCACGTCTATTTCTCTTCCCCGGAATTTGTGGCGGTAGGCGACGACTACCACGCCGCTTTGGGTGGGATCAGAGTACCGCAATCACTAGTCGAGGAGGTTGGCCGAAACGGCTGGAACCCGCTGGAGCGAGCGCATCCATATACAGGCGCTCTATTCTTCGATTGGTTTGAGTTCCTACCAAATGACGCTAACTGTCCCAAGAGAACCTGGGACGGTGAAACTTGGAGTATTTGAGGATGATATGTTTCGACTAGCCCATCTTTCTGATCTTCACTACTGTCCGCAGTTTCTGGACGAAGTGGATCGTTGCACCGCCGCAGCTCTTGAGGGAGCCAAGGCGGAGCAAGTCGACGCCATATTTATGACAGGTGATCAGTTCGACCGGCATGTGGGTGCAAACTCGCCTGCCTTGTTGCGCTTTTCGCAGAGGGTGCGTGATGCGGTCGATTACGCTCCCCTGTTCATGTTGCAAGGCACACTTAGCCACGATGAACCCGGCACGGTGTCGCTGTTCCGGTTCTTCGGTGGTCGCCACCCGATCCACGTATCGGAGCGCATCGAGCAAGTTGCATGGGATGGTGAGAGCTGGATCGCCAGCGAGGGCTACAAGTTTGACCGCATCCCCGAGGGGACGCGTCTCCTGGTGACCTCGCTGCCGGCGGTGAATCGTGCCGAAGTTGCGGCGCGCGTAGGGGCGATCAACGTCCTCACGCAGACGCAAGATCTGGTCTACGAGCTGCTCAAGAGCTTTGGGCAGATCAATGCACAGGCGAACGCGGCCGGGATTCCGACCGTGTTGGCCACGCATGGCACCGTCACCGGCTCCATCACGGAGCAAGGTGTGCCGATGGCAGGGCTAGATCACGAGTTCTCGTTGGTAGGTCTTTATGCCAGCGAAGCGCGCGCCATCATGCTCGGCCACATCCACAAGTACCAGTCGTGGCCACGCGGACAGCAGTGCATCGCCTACGCCGGTTCGATTGGCCGCCTGCACTTCGGTGAACAGGGCGACAAGGGCTGGCTGTTGTGGGATATCGGTGAAACGGCGACCCATACGCAGCGCATAACCCCTGCGCGGGTAATGCGTGAGTTCACCTATCCCGGTCAACCGGACTTGCACGAACTCAAGCGCGAAGCCCCGACTTGTGCGGGACAACACGTACGTATTCGCTACACGCTCGATGAAGAGTATCGCCATGAGGTCAATCGCAACGAGATCCTGTCGTGGTTTGAAACGGCACATCTTGTAAAGATCGAGCCTCGCATCAATCCTATCCTGCGCTCGCGCACGGAGGGGATGGCGAAAGACTTGAGCCTCAGCACGCAGCTCGGTGTGTGGGCCAAGGCAACGGGCACGGCTGACGCCGGCCTGCATGAGCGTTTGGCGACGCTGACACAGCAATCGCCGGACGACATCGTCAGTCAACTTGTCGGGTTGCCAGCAGTAGCGTCAACCCATGGGGAGACGGTGGCACCGACCCTGTTTCAGGAGGCAGCATGAATCCGCAGAAACTGATATTGCGGGGTTTTCGTGGCATCAAGGATGGAATGGGAAAGGACGAGTTCACACTCGATCTGACCCAGTACCATGATGCGGTGTTGATCGCCTTTGCGGGCGTCAACGGCAAAGGCAAAACGACGGTCTTGGAGAACCTGCAGCCGTTCCCAATCTTGCCTTCGCGGGCGACCGGGTACAGCCTCGCGGCGTTTTCCATGTACGACCACATCGCCGGGCCGGAGGCGGTGAAAGACTTGCTCTGGTTGCATGAGGGCAAGACCTACCATTCGGTCAACATCTGGCGTGTTACTGGCAAGAAAAAGTCCGCTGAGGCGTACTTGTTCGAGCGCGATGCGCAAGGCGTGCCAACGCCGTATCGCACGCGCGACGGCGTGATCGCGGACGGCAAGGTGGACACGTTCAACCAAGCCCTTTGCGAGATCCTGGGCACACCGGATGTGTACTTTGCGTCGGCCTTCGCTGCGCAGAACCGTCGCAAGCTCTGCGACTATAAGGAAGCCGAACTGAAGGATCTCTTGACCGAGTTCCTGAACTTTGGGGATATCGCCGAAACGGGCGAACGGGCGGCGAAAGTCGTCTCGGGTTTGAGCACCGCCTTGAAGGCGATGGCACCGCTGCTACGTGTTTCCGAGGAAGCACGTGAAGGGCAACCATTAGCACTGCGGACGGTCGAGGAGTCTCGTATGGCGTTGGCGCAAGCCACCGAGGCGCGTGAACGCGCGCAGAAGACGCTCGCGGACGTGAAGCAATCCTTGGCGACGTTGCAGCCGGACATTGCAAAGCGTGATCTGGCGATCGCGACCAAACAAGCGTTGGAAGCGCAACGCGCACAGCAGGAGCACACAATCACGCAACGCGCTCAATTGCTGGCCGAAGTCGTGCAGTCGATTCAGGCGGAGGCCACGCGCGACAAGACGGAGCAACAAGCGCGACTCAGTGGTCTGGAGAAGCGTTTGCAGGCCGTGCAAAAGGCAACTGTTGAGAGGCAGGCACTGTTGGCGCAGCGCGAAGCAATTGAAACGGCGGCAGTCAGGGCCGTGGAGATCGAAACTGCGTTGGCCAAAGCACAGCAAGACAGCGCCCTCGCACGAGAACGGGTTGTCGCACGGACCGAGCAGGATGGCGCTATCAAAGTCCTGCAAGAGAAGCTCAACAACGCGCGCACCAAGTTCCAGACGGCATCCGCCGCTCTTGAGCGGATCAGAGTGCAATCGAAGCTCTGTGACGAGGTGCCGTGCATCGGCAGTGAGTTGCAACCGCGTTGCAAGCTGCTGACGGATGCGTTGGCGGCGCGCGCCCAAGCCAATGAGCAGCAAGCCTCGCTCGACGTCATGCGCAATGAGGGCAAAGCGCTCGCCTCCAGCTTTTCGGAAAAAACCGAGGCGCTGGCCGGTGCGCCTGATCCCAAGCCTGCACTGCTGGCAGCCGAAAAGGTGGAAGCGGAACTGCGCGCGGCGCTCTTGGCCGTGCAGAAAATGGAGGCACTGGCCCCGGCGTTAGCGCAGGCATTAGGTTCGCAACAATCTGCCGATGCCGAGCTTGTCACTATCGAGCGTGAACGCGCTGAGTTGGATAAGGCGTACAGCGAACGCCAAGCCGAACGGGATGCACGCTTGTTGGCGCGTCGTGAGACGCCCGATGAGTTGCGTGACCAGGCGCTTGCGGCCAAGGCCAAGATCGAAGCCGATCTCAACGCTTTGGTGATCCCGCCGGTGATCGAAGTCGCCGTGCTGCAGGCACGCGTGGCAGAACAACAGGCCGCCGTGAAACGCGCAGAAGACGCGTACGCCGCCGCGCAGTCCGCATCGGCAAAAGCAGAAGCGAAGCTGGCCGCGATCGATAGCAGTGTGGCGCAAGCTGCCCCGCTGCGTGAAAAAGTCGAGTTGCTCAACGTCGAGTTGTCAAAATGGACGCTACTGGCTAAGGCGCTCGGACGAAACGGACTGATCGCGATGCTCATCGACGAGGCCGGGCCAACGCTCGCCTCGCTGGCCAACGATATTTTGTTGGCCTGCTATGGGCGTCGTTACTCGGTGTCGATTGTCACGCAGAAGACGCGTGCGAATGGCGAGCCGGTGGAAACCTTTGACATTTTGGTGCACGACGCCGAGGCGGAAGAAGCCAAGTCGTTGTTCATGATGTCAGGAGGTCAGCGCGTTTGGATCAACGATGCCATCACCCGCGCCATTGCGCTTTACTGCGCGATGGTTGGGTCACATCAGTACGGTGCGCTGTTTGGCGATGAGGCAGACGGCCCGCTCGACGCTGAGGCGAAGGAAGCCTATTTTCGGATGCAGCGCAAAGTCGCCGAGATGGGCAAGTACGAAAAAGTGTTTTTGATCACGCAAACGCCTGAGCTTTTGGAGCAAGTCGATGCAGTGATTACCTTTGAGTAGTACGAGCCGCACACCAACTAACGCCGGAGAGATCTCCGGCGTTTTTTTTTGCCTGATTTGCGCTGGCAAAAATGTTCCAGTACGACGCCACAAATTTAGAGTAAATCCTGCACCGATTGCTTTGTCGCCTCGATACGCATCGGGTAATCAAAGCGGTTTTTTTTCAGCTGCACTGCCTGCCACGAAGCTCTTAAAAATTGCCAAGTGACTACGGTCTTTTAGTCCCGCCAACGCCAGCACGTCATCATCTGTCTTGCCGCCGCGCAGCTGTTCGACAATCCAGCTGTTGCGTAGGTCGCGCGGAAACAAGCCATCGAGCTTGAGTTTCTGGCTGGCGATCTCGTCGAACACGTGGTAGAACGTGGTGCGGTCGAGCGCGCCGTCGATACCGATGCTGTATTGCGCATCCTCCTCATCGTCGTCATGTGTGGAGACTACGTCATCAAAATTGCGCACCGCAGAGGTCGCCGATGCTGCGGCATCATCGACGGTGGCCACGCGCGTGAACTTGCGATTGCTCACGGCTCGGCCAATCATTACTGCCGGGAACAGCGGTGCATCCGGGTTGCCCTGGTCGTTGGCCAATGCCAACGGCATCCAGTCGTCGAGCGCCACCGATGCCGAGGCCGGTAGCGGGATCAGGCGCGGGGTGAGATGTTTGCGACCGCGCGTCTGAATGTGCGAGTACGTTTTGCTGATGCGATCCAGGCGCGCGTGAGACACCGTTAGCGCCAGTGTTTCACCGACCTTGAGGCCTGCGCCGAACAGCACCGCGATGATGGCGCGGTCGCGGCGTTCGCGCCAGCTGAATTGCTTACCTGACTCGGTGAGGTAGGCCATCACGTGCTTGCGCTCATTGGGCAGTAGCACATTGAGGTTGCCGCGCTCATCGGCCGAATTGCGGCTTAGTCGGCGTTTCCACTTCGTTGAAGCGGCGAGGGTGGCTGCAGGCGCGGTGATGCCGACATGATCGCGATCAGCAACGTGGCGTTGCACTGCCTGAATCAGATTCAAGTAGCGCTTGCCGTGGCGACGTCGATCCTCGTCTGTGGCGAATGTTTCGAGGAATGCTTCTAGGTCTGTGTTGGTCGCGTTGATGAGGTGTTTGCCGCGTCCGGCGAAGAACACGGCGATTTTGTTCATGCGCCAACCGTTGCTGTTGAGGGTGGAGGCGGTGAACTGTTTGCCGGCAATCCACTGCGCGTAGTCGTTCTGCATTTCGCGGATGAGGGTGGTGGATTCGTCAGGAAAACTACGTTGTTCTGCCATCACTGCGCCTTTGAAAATGATGCCAACTATGTTCAACGCCATACAGCACGGAGGACAACTGGAAACGCGGCTGCGGCTATACGCGCTTACATAATACAACTAACCACAAACGCCGTCAATGCAACCCCTAAAAATACCTTGCTTCACTCCTCAACCGTGCCATGCTGTCGCGCACCCCTTCCTTCCCCTTCCTTTTTTTTCCTCTCACACCACCGCAGACTCGGCCAACAAGTCCTAGCGAGAAAAAAACAGTTTGGTAGGAGCCGACAGACAACCTTTGTGGTTAGTTGCATTAGAGTAGTGCGCCCAGCAGCACCATCGAGCAGCGCTACAAAATGCCCTCAACCTCGGCCATCGTCTGCAAAACAACCGCAAACGTGGTTAGTTGTATTCAGTATCACGCTGCGACTTAGGTGGCTGGTCACAGTCCTAGCATCATGGCAAAAGGGGACCTGCTCATCGGTAGAGTTAGACACAAGCCGTTTGCACCCACGGTAGAGTTAGAGATATCCGCAGAACAGATCGGGCGTATCTACGCTCGGTAGAGTTAGATACCCCAGGTAGTTATCCACAGGCGCACCCCCGTGCATCGGTAGAGTTAGGCACTTCACCCACGGTAGAGTTAGATACCAGCCAAAAATGCGGTCGTGGCATCCAGATCGGTGCAGCGCACTTGGCTGCGCGCGTAAGCGCAACGCCCTAAACGGATCAGGACGTTCGACCGAACATGTCTCAAACACCGCGCCAACACAGGTCTTTGGCCATCACCATTCAAGCCGTGCCGCAACTTAGCCAAGCATCAACAATGACTCTCGCTTGTGGATAACTGCCTCTAACTCTACCGAGCCCACGGTAGAGTTAGAGGCTATGTCTACCGATGCTAGCCTCTACATCTACCGAGAAACGCCTCTACATCTACCGTGGCTCCATATGTATTAATCAAGGTAATCTGTTTTAATCTTTCGCCGTCGCAAATCGACCAGCATCGATATCGCGCGCGTTATGTTTGAAAAAATAAGTCAACAGCGCTCACCAGACGCATCGGTAGAGTTAGAGACCTCGTGTTGCAAACGCTTTACAAATCGCAGTGCGCCAACTACGATGCATTAACCATAAAAGGGTGAGGCTAGCATGTCAGCAGCGCAGCAAGGCGACAGTATCGACGCCGAAACACCGGCGACCGCAGACAAGATCACAACATTCATCCAGCGCAATAAGCAACGGGTAAACGCTCGCGCAGTGCGCACAACTCAACAGCCGGATTTGCGCGAACCGAAGCTGGTTCAACAGGTCTCGGCAAAAATGCATCAGCTGAGCTTGGTCATCAATGAAATACCAGCACCCATTGATGACGATGTGCGTAACGTCCCCAATGCACTCGCACGTACTGCGTTGTTCACAATTCGCTCCGATCGCGACGAACGCGCGTTTTTGAACAACGTGCTGATTGCGGCACCCAACAACGTCGCCATGCTCTATAAAGGCGAAGAGCTGCGACAAGACGACGCCGGCGTCTGGTTACAGATGATCTATGCCGCCTCCGGCGTTCGCGAGAAGTCAAGCGATCCGTCCCAGCCGATCACCTTCACCGTGCGCGCGTGGGAACTCATCGAAACATTAGGCTGGGCCAACAACAAGACGGGTTACCAGCGACTATTCGATTGTTTGCAGCGCTTGATCGCAACCGCACTCACCGTCGAAATGGACCGTGGACGTAGTGCCTTCATCGGCTCTTTACTCAGTGAGGCGAAAATCACCTCGGTCATGAATAGAGGCAAGGTATCACCAAGTTACGAGATTCAAATCAGTCGCACGGTGGTGTCACTGTTCGCGCCCGATGCGTATTCACGCGTTACCTGGTAAAAGCGTCTAGCTACCAAACGCCCACTGGCGCAGTGGTTAATGGCGTTCTACTCGACGCATCGAGATCCGCTGCCGATTGCCGTATACGAACTTAAACGCCTGTCCGGGTCGCAAGCCAAGCACCTCTACCACTTTCGGGAAATCCTGACCACGGCTTGCAAAGAACTGACAACCCTGCAAGTCTTCAAGTCTTGGCATATTAACACCCTAGATCAGCTCGTCGTCGAGCGCCAGCCGCCGACCCCCGCGCTCGCGTTTATGCAATAAAGACGCGAAAACCCCCTCGTAACAAGGGGGGTTTTTCTACACAAGCATTGTCGCTGGTCGGGCAAACTCCTCGCCTAGTTCCAGTCTAGGAGGCGACCAATGCTACAAGACTCTGC
>JADCJC010000105.1 GCA_020247395.1 Rhodocyclaceae bacterium | reverse complement strand
GAGGCTTTGATGTCAAACGTAACGTTACATCGCCGGGATGATGTGTCGGCACTGCTGGAAGAGTGCAAAACATTGCACAATATTGGCGACTATGAGCGTGCATTGGCAGTCGCGCGACAGGCGTCGGCGGTGGCGCACGATGATAATCGGTTTCGCGTGCTGACGGCAATCGGCATCGTGCTGTCGACAATGGGCCACAACGCGCAGGCCATCGATGTTTATACTCACGCGCTCTCAACGGCAACAGAGCCGGCCCAGTTAGTGACCGGCTGGAATAACGTAGGCCTAGTGTTTCTCAACACCGGCAACCTAGACCTGGCGGCGAGTTGTTTTGAGCGAGTGATCGACGATCCGTTGCTGACAAAGGCGCGCTCGCCCTACATCGCGCTACGCAACTTGAGCCAGTGTCGTTTGTACCTCGGCCAGTTTCGCGACGCGTTGCTTGCCTGTCGGAATGCGTTCCGACGTGAGACCCCAGAGCAGGTGCAGCAGAACCCATTTGCTCCCTTGAATTTGCGACAAGTGTTCGTGCAGATAGCGGCGCACAGCGACCTAGTCGCATCCACAGAGATGATAGGACGCGCCGACGAAGCATTAGCGCTCGCCAAAACGTCTGCAGATCCGCAAGCCAATGTCATTGCTGTGCTGCTCACAGCCACGCTCGAAATGCCACGCCATCCAGATTCCGCGTTGGCCAGCATGCGCAAATTACTCCCCGTCGCACGCACGGTCCCGACCATGCTGCCAGACGTGTTGTTTGCCCTGGTGCATGCTGAACGACGGCTTGGACATAAACGCGAAGCGATTGTGCATCTGTTGGAGTGGGGGCGCCTGGTCAACGTCGATCTGGATACGAAAGCAGCAAAACTGCAGTTGCGGTGCCTGACCACGCCGGGCGAGGAACTGCGTCGGCAGATTGCCGCGCTCGCCGCGTCGTTGCCGACGCCGCCGGCGCTGCGAGCAATGCTGGAGCAAACGCAAAAACGCGCCGACTCACTCAGTTTGTCTGACCTGAGTGACCGTGAATCGCAAATTTTAGCCCTGATCGCCGACGGCCTATGCTCAAAACAGATCGCGAGTCGCATGTCAACAATCGGTGACGCGACGTCGCCCGCAGCGATCATGCAATTGCAGCACCGCCTGTTTGCGAAGTTGGACGTGGCCAACAAAGGCGCAGCCGCATCGTGGTACACCGACCAGATTTGGCGCGAGCGCGTGTCGTGTTAGTTTTCTTACGTTGACACGACCGTTCCGCAGATGCACACTGCGGAACGGTAACAGACGTTAGTAAAGTCGCTGTTAATAAAGTAAGCGGATCAACCCCAGTCCGGCGTGCCACCCGCGCCATTGACGCAGTCGAGAGTGTCCATGTCCAATACCTCGATGGCAGTGTTGGCGGTTTGGCGGACAGTGGATTGAGTTGGTTGAGTGTACTGGTGTTCGCTGCATTTTTTATCAAAATTGAAGTTCATGACCATTCTCCAATGAGTTATAGGACGCGTTACGCCCTGCCGGTCGGAATTGACCGGCAGGGCCATTATCGCAACCCATGAAGTTAATTAACTTGGCTTGGTTAGTTAACTAACCACGAGGCTGCCAAAACATGTCACACCAGATTCACAACCCAGTGGACCAAATTAGCGGTCGGTGGACTATGGATGACTTGCGCGCGCTGAATGCGCTGGCGATCCGATTGTGCCGGGATGCGACCGCCCAGGATGAGTTTTCTTTTTTAAGGCTCTCGCCGGGCTGGCGGCAATTTTTTTCGGGGCTCACCGACGAAAAGGCCGCGAGTTGTTACTCGAACCTGCCGATTTCATTGCTAAAGGTGGTTGGCATACCAGCTTGGTCGCAAATCAAAAACGGCGTTGAGGTCGACGCGGATAGGTCGCCAATCGAAAGAACATACGTCTTCCGCCATCTACTTTTCTGTCGTGAAATCGCCGACTTCAACCCGGTGGCGATGCGGGTCATTTCCGGATTCAGCGGCGCGGATTTTCTCGTTTTGCGACGTTGCACCGTTTCGCAACTTGACACGCTTTCTGGGGCCGCCGCGCTGCATATTCAGCCACAATTTGAATTCTCGGAATCCTTAGTATCCAAGTTATCTCCAGGTTGGGTCGGCAAAGAAATTTTGTTTCGACTTCCCAGTTTGTTGGCTCCAGCCGCTGTACCTGAATTGGTCCGAGCTAAGTGAAGATAAGCAGCAAAAATGTTAGCAGACTTGAGTCTGACGTCGCTCTCATACGACGTCTGGTTTGCCTCGGCGCGCGGAACGCCTCGATCGCAACGCGATTCAAAATCCGCGACGGCGCTGAGAGTTTGTGGAAGGCTAACGCAATTGCTGCGGTTACATTGGACGAAACTGGAAAAAAAGCGCGCCACGGCCGACCGTCGAAGCCATTTGCAGGTCGAATGACGCGTGACCTCGACCCCCTCTACGAAACCCACCAAACTCTAGCGTTGTTCTGCGAACGCATCGCTTTAGAACACGCTTCCGACGACTCCGTGGCCAAGTTCGTCATGGCTCACGAAGCGTACCGTTTTTTAGTCGCGAATTTGGGGCTCGATGCACTGATTAGCGCAGAGGATCCCGTGGTCGGTGACGTTGACACCGGGAGTTTAAAATTCGCAATGTGTGTGAGCTGCCGCGCACCGCGCACCATTCTCTACGAACAGTTGAGCGGCATGTACCGTTGCTTTTCCTGCGGCGATAGCGAGCTGCGCGCAAAAAGAAGACAGCGAAACTAAAAAAGCGATTAGTTGATAAAAAACTGGAAAACCCCCCCGCAAGATGGGGGGTTTTTTGCATGTTGAGTGTGGCTCCCCTGAATACAATGGAGTCATGCGAATGCAAAATTTCTTGCGGAAGATTGTTGGTCGTGACAGTCAGCAAGCGCCTTCCATGGCCGCACCTGCGCCGCCGAGTTTATCAAACCCTCGCCCATACCCTCCGGATGACGGTTTGTTGGAAGTCGTCTCCATCGATAGCGTAATCACGCATAGCGCCAAGGAAATCGATCTGCTCGTCCAAGCGGTCGGCATGTCCGTGGACAAGACCCCGCAACTGCTGATCGACCCGATTCGACGACTGTGCGAAATGACGTTGATGTTGCCTGCGACCCGAGACGCGTTCTATCGCGGACCGGGTGGTCTTTTCCGTATGTCAATTGACACCGCCTTGTTCGCGGCGCGCGTGGCGCATCAGACAGAGTTTAGCGGCTTGGGCGCGATTGAAAAGCGACGAATCGAGTCACCGCGCTGGCGTCTCGCGTGCACGTTAGCTGGGCTGACCGTTGATTTACACCGCACCATGACCGCGTACCAAGTCACTTCCTTAACCGGCGACGAATGGTCACCGCTCAAAAACACGCTCGCGGAGTTCGTTAATGCGCAACGCGCGGTTCAGTTAGTGTGGCATCCCGAAGATGGTTCGCGCCGCTGCCGCGCACATAATCTATCTCTCCTGCCGAGCGTGCTTGGCCCGCATGTTATCCACGAGTTGCACCGTGGCGGGCGCGAGATCGTCGAACAGATGTACGCCTACATTAGTGACGACGCAAACAGCAACGCCGCATCGAATCACATTCGAGCGGTGGTTGATCCCGTCCGCCTAAAACTAATTTCAAAGGATCTTGAGACAGACCCGATGCGCTTCGGCAAGAAGCAGACTGGCATTGCCCTTGGCCCCTATATGGCAGATGCGATGCGCTCCCTCATTCGCGATGGCAAGTGGACGGTAAACGACCAGAAAGGCCGAATATGGTCCTCGCACGATGGCGTGTTCATCATCTGGCCAGTCGCGGCAAAAGAGCTAACCGCGTGGCTAGCCGAGATGAATATCAAGGGCGTTCCGCGAGACGAGCACACGATCGTTCAACTCATGATTGAAGCCGGCATCATTTCTTCCTTCGCTTCGACCTTTGATGACATTTCGGGGGCATTGTGGCCAATAACCCTGCCAAATGGACGGGAGGTGTACGCACTTAAACTCGCGTCGCATTCCGTACTCTGGCCGATGGGCGAAGGCCCGGAACCCACAGAGATTGCCATCCGAATGGGCCGTTCCGAGCCTTCATTCCAACACGCGAAACCGCGCTCCGCCGAAAGGGAGGTGCCGACGAACACCGTCCAGGTGCCGGTTCCTGCCGTGTCGCCTGACAAGCAACATGTCAATACCGCGCCTGACCCGACCAAGAAGAAAAGCAGCACCTACCCAAGCGCCGAACTCGTCTCAGCGATCAGTAAGCTGCCGAAACCATTGCAAGTTTTAATCAACGATCTCGTCCGTGAGTTCCGATTACCAAGTCAGGCGCAGCGAATCGCACACACGCGACCGGATGGTCGTGTTGAATTGTTCGCGGACTTCATCGCCGCCTACGGCATCGAGCGAGATGTACTGGCAGATTTATTCCGGCAAGCCGGTTGGGTAGATGCCCACGGTAAGCTCTTTACATCTTCACAAAAAAAGAGCTCAACGGCGGTGATGCTGCTCAATGCGGAGTATTCCGCTCTTGTGTTGCCGGGCGATATTGGTTCACTGTTTTCGAGTGAGTTGCCCATAACAACGTCGCTAGCCATTTCCTAGGTGCGTCGCGTCAAATGTCCAGACCCGACTATGAATATCTTTGGCGTCCATCCGTCGAAGCCTATCCTGCCATCGGCTGGTTTGTCGCGAGCATCGTTGGCCTTGGGTTCACGCTTTATGCGGGCTTTAGCCTCGCATTTACCGCGTGGATGCTTGCCGCCGCGGCGTTAATGGGCGCGCTTCGCGTAACCCAGTTGTTCCATCTTTGGATTACCAAGACGCGCTTGCAAGTATCTCGCCTAGATGTCATGCCCCTCGAAGAGCTGTTTGCAGTCGTGAACGCTTCACGCGAGCATAACGCAGCGCTGCTGCGACGCTCAGGTGATGACCCTTCTAAAGCCAATTCCAGCGTCTATCTGGGCAATGGGTTCGATATTCAGTCTCAACACACCCAGCGGCTATACGACCTCAAGCGGTTAGATATTCGCGAAGTTGCCCCGCCGTGGATCGTGTCGCATTGGATTGCCAAGAATATCTTGCATGCTCCCATCCCCGATGACCGCACGCAATCGAATTCAGCTTGGATTCACGCTATTGAGCCTAACAAGCGTCCGATCCTGCAAACGATTTCGCAACAAGCCGGGCACACCATTGTCGTCGGCGCAACCGGCGCAGGTAAGACAACCTGCATGATTGCGCAATCAATTCAACGGGCCATGCAAGGCCATGTGGTGGTTGCTATTGACCCAAAGGGTGCCGATGACTATGAGGAGGCGCTCCGTAGGCTCGCAAGGAAGCTGGGCCGACCATTCGTGTTGATCGATCCGGCCCGACCGAACGAATCAGCACGCGTGAGTCTGCTGGCATCTTTCAACCGCTACACCGAGTTACCCTCGCGACTCGTCTCGCTGATGAACGAATCAGATTTCAAGGCATTCGGCTGGTGTTTCACATCACGTTATGTCGCGGGAATGCTGATGGCTGGGAGCAAGCCAACTGTGTTGGAGATCAAGCGTTTGTTCAACGGTGGCGCCGAAGCGGTAGCAAATCTTCTGGAAGACTGCGTGCGAGTTTGGATGCGTGCCGCAGGAATCGACAATCCGGAATCGGTATTGCCGGAAGGAAAAGCGCAAGCGGCGCGCGTTGATCGTTTCGTTGCTGCGTACAAGACCCTGCTTAGCCAGTACGGCGCGAACGATGTCATTGAAGGCCTGATAGCAACCTACCGGCACAACGCCGAGCACATGCAGAAGGTCACGTTGAACCTTATTCCGATTCTGGAGAAGCTCACAGCAGCAGACCTTGGCTCCCTGTTTTCGCCTGACGGTGGGGACATCGACGACATGCGCCCGATGTGGGATTTTGAGTCTATGGTCGATCAGCGGGCGATTGTGTATTTTCGCCTCGACTCTCTGGCGGATTCAGACACGGGATCCGCGATCGGTTCCATGGGCCTATCGAATCTGGTTGCGGTCGCGTCGAACCGCTACAACCAAGGCAAGTCCGACGTGCGTGTGTCTGTCAATGTGGACGAGTTGGCCGAGGTGGCAAACATCCCATTCATTCAGCTCGAAAATAAAGGTCGTGGCGCTTTGTTTGATCTATGCTTTTTCACGCAATCGATCCAAGACTTGACGGCGCGCTTCGGCGCTACATCCTACCGAGACATGATCCTCGCCAATGCCAACAACATGATCTCTTTTCGCGTCGCCGATCCAGAAACGATGAAGTTCGTCATGACACGCCTAGGGAAGACTGAGATTCCCAGAATGACTTTTTCGCAGTCCCTGACGCAGAAAACAGACGACAACGTTCTTCATTTCAACGGCCAGGTGTCACGCCAAGCACAGATGAAGGAAGTCGATAGGTTTCCCATCGACTTGCTGCCGATGCTAGGAAATCTCGAATACGTTGCTGTATTTCAAGGCGCAATTCCCGTCAAAGGCATGGTGCCCATCGTAGATCTGAAGCAAATGCGCGATGCGCCCGACGATACGTCAACCTCGATCTGGGCACCCGTTGCTCTAAAGAACGATTATCAACGCCACGCCAACGGATATGTTCATGCCAATTAGCTCAACTTCAGCCCCTAGCGTGCGCGCGGCTTTTTTTTTGAATGCGCTTGCTCCACTGCCATCGCCGAGAGAAATGGTACTCACCGCGCTGAGCGCCATGCCCGACGTAGACGAATCGCAAGCGGTTTTTGCCGCGACGCCCTCGCTTCAGCATTTCAGTGAGCGTCTGGCCGAGCAAATCACGGATATGGTTCCGACGACGTCTGGCGAAGAGCCGTTGCTGCATGCGGCAATCCGTGAGGGCTGGCAGGCGTTTTTGAACTATCCGCGATCAAAAGCTACCACTAACCGGCGCGTGGTGGCGTTTGCGCGCGCCATAATCGCGCGCATGATCGAAGTCAACAATGTGCGTATTTACGTGCTGGTTGACGGTGACCCGACGGTGTGGGTACCACTAACTGAGACACTGCTTAGCTTTCGGCAGCGCCATTACCCGACCGTTCCGCAGTTACTTATCGAGCCATACGTGCCACAGGTAGATAAGCGCACCTTGACGCAGATGTTCGCGGCGCGCATCGTCGGCTTGCCGCAAATTCACCACCTCACCGGCACTCTCGATGCGTTGTTGGAGGACTCCCCTTGACGCTGGGGAAACTATTTGGCTTCTGGTTTAGCTTGCTAATGATTACGCTCGTCGTGGTATTCGTTGGTGTCACGCCCGCGCAACTACGTGACACTGCCATGATCGAGATCGAAACCTCGCGGCATCTGATCCCAAGCAAGGACGTAGATAAGATAATTCGCCGCGTGAATGAGTGGCATGCCGCGTTCACGGGCCTTGCTCAGTCGTATCAGGCTTCGCAGAAAGCAGCGTCTGGACAAACCAGAAACACGCGCGGCGCTGCCGAATTGTCCCAGCCGATGAACAACATCATCCGTGGCATTCTCGACAGAGCCAGTTACCTGATGTATCTGGTCAGTTTTCGACTTCTATGGTTAGCGGAGGCAATGGTGCCAATGGCGGTATTTGCCATCGCCGCTGCCATTGACGGGCTGGCAATTCGTCGTCGGCGCGGCTATACCTTCGCGGCCACTTCCACAGCCATCTACAACTTTTCAAGCTACGCGGTCATGACGGCGGCCTTCCTACCGCTTTACTACCTGATCGCGCCTCTTGCACTGCCAGCAATCGCTCTGTCGGCCGCGTGCATGTGTATTGGAGCGGCCGTTTGGGTGTTCTTTGCGCATCTGCCGGGAGCCGCGCCGATCATCGGCATGCAAACCTGAACAAAAAAATCGGAAAAGTGAAAAACCCCCCCCTACAGGGGGGGGTTTTTCGGCATAAGCATCCGCCCGCGCCGACTAAGATGTCGTTATGCAAACCACTCTCTCGCCAAGCGCGCATGACGCCACTGTGTTCCGTATCCACCCGGAATCAGAACGCATAGCTGCGCCGGATGCAGCCAAGGACTCTGACCAAATTCGCAAGCGACACCAGACATTTTTTAATGCGCTAGGCCCGATCGCACCGCTTTTTCAGGATGCGAACGTTGAGGAGGTGATGATCAATCGTTACGACCAGATTTTTTTTGAGAGGCGCGGCGCGATTTACCAATACAAAGAGGCGAAACTCACGCCGGCGCAGTTGACGCAGGCCATCAACGCATCTGCAACCGCCGCGAGAACCACGGTCTCATTGCAACCCAAGGACAATACTGCGTCCCCGCTCGTCTACTCTCACATAGGCAACCTTCGCATAGCGGCTGCTATCAAACCGATTGCGTTTAACGGTGACTGCATGTGTATCCGAGTTCACCGTAAAAAACAGATCACGATGGACGACATAGAGCAAAGCGGCGTCCTTATGTCGCTAGTCAAGCCGATTAAGCAGCACGTCCCGATGTATAGGCCGATTGGTGAGCCAACCAGCGCGAGCATTCGCGCATACCTTTGCGAGTTGGTTGCATCGGGCGTCACGATCCTCTTTGCCGGCAAGCCGGGAGAGGGCAAGTCAACGAAGATGAACGCCATGTTGGGTGAAATCCCAAAGACGAAGCGCGTCCTAGTTCTCGAAGACACGCATGAAATTGAGCCGGACGTACCCAATCGCCTGATTCTTGTTGCGAACGAAACAGGCCAGGTTAGCCTGCGTGATCTTCTTCGCTTTAGCGTTCGAGCCCGACCCGATGTGTTGGTGTGCGGGGAAGTCAGAGATAGAGATGCGGACGCACTGATCAACGCCGCCAACTCCGGAGCGCAGACGCTTGCCACGCTGCACGCCGAGTCGGCCTACGGCGCACTGGAGAAGCTGGAATCGCTGGCGATGCAAGCCAATGAAGGCCGGTCTTCGGCTGCAGTGGCGCAGAACATTGGCAACTTCATCGGTGTGGTCATCCACATGGTGCGCGATAGCGAAGGCAATCGCGTGCCACACCAAGCGCTTCGGGTTCGCGGCCATGAAAACGGCCGATACATCACAGAAGACATTTTTCGGTCATCAAACTAACCCAAAGGAGTTTCATATGCGTACACGCTCCACTATTCGATCAATGTTGACTGTTGTGCTGTTGCTTGTTAGCGTCGCCGCCGAAGCCTCAGCACCAGGCACGGTGCCGATCTGCCGGTTAACGCAATACATTTCCGGCACTATCGTCTTGGCAATCGCCGCCTTTGGCGTCGCCGCCTTTGGCATCATGCACATGACGGGCATTGCGCGCGAAGGCGCGATGGAGTCGGCGCTGAAAGTCATCATAGGCGGTTCGGCAGCCATGTTTGCGATTGCATTAATCGGCTACATTTTCAACGCCAAGGTTTGCTAATGGAGATCGAGTATCGCCCCCGCGAAACGCCAATGTACTCGGCGCTCTCTGAGAAGCGACAATACTTGGGTTTGCCGCGTCCTTTCGTTATCTTGCCGGTTGTAATGGCTACCCTCATGACGGTGTTTACCGGATGGATGCTATGGGCTGCGCTGGCTGTCGGTGCGATCCTAATGGCGCGCTTGATCATTGCGGATGATCCGGACGTGATCAACATTTATCAAGGATATGCGCTAGAAGGCGATCGGTATGTACCGTGGGTGCTACCCGCACAATCGCGGAAGCTATCGCTGCGAAAGCCCGGTCGAGGCTTGGGCGGGCTGGTGTGAATTGGTGAGGGAGAAAAACCGTCATGCTGGTTTCTCGTATTGATTCCGTAGCAAACGAAGATGTCCGATCAATAGTCGAGGTTGTCCCCTACGAGTATGAGGTCATCCCCAGCGTCATTAGCACCAAGCTCAACGATTTTCTGGTGCTCTACGAGTACGAGGGCATCGACCGTGACGGTAAACCGCTACCGATGATTGACGTGCTGACACAGCAAGCTGAGAACGCAATTAACCAAGCCGATAGCCGTCTTACCATCTTTACCTCCCTTCAGCGAAACGAGGCGACAGACTATCCCGAAGGTTATTTCTCCGACAAATTCAGTGAAATTCTCGACGACGAGTGGCGAAAGCACCTTCAGCTGCAGGGGCAGTTCTCCAACAAGCATTACATCGCGTTTGCGCTCGCTTCGCGCCAAAGCGGCAGTGGCTTTGTTCAACGCTTCAAAGGAAAAATTTCCGCAGGCGTAGGGCTGGTTGCAAGTATGAAGCATGCGTTTCGCACCAGCTTCAGCGAGCAGCACATGGCCGAAGCATATGCGTCATCCGCCATTGATGATGCAACGTATCTACGCGATGCCGCACAGCTCGTCATCGCGGGCATTCCTGGCATTAGCGCGACCAGGCTGGAGGGGGACATGCTGCGAGGCGCACTCGCCTCAATGTGTTCGCCAGCATCGCGCATCCGCCTGCTGGTAGCGCCACCAGACGGCGTTATGCTGGACGGCTACTTGCCGCATGACGAAATTGATTTCCCCACGCCGCGCTTGCTTAGCTTCACGTCTGCGATATCCTCAAAGTATGCAGCAGCGCTTACGCTGAAGCACTGGGTCCCCACAGCTCCCGGCATCATGGATGCACTAATGTCGTTGCCCTGCGAGATCACGGTCACTCAAACACTGAAGCTCTTGGATCGAGAAAGCGGCAAGTCGTACATTGAGAAAATCCGCGACGACAACAGAATGCGGATGTATAGCTTCCGTTCGGTCATGGCTGCAAAAATCAATCGACAGTCGCTAGATGAGACACGCGATGCTGACGAAGATCGAAAGGTCGCCATTGACGAAGCGAATGAGGCGATAGGCGATATGCGCGCCGCCAACAGATTGTATGGCTATCTCAACTTCACTATGCTCATTTATGGCGATTCGCCAGAGGCGGTTGAAGCCAATGTGTTGCTAGTGGCGGAAACCATCAAGGCGCGCAACTTCGCCTTCGTCCGCGAGGGATTGGGCTTGTTGGGCGCGTTTAAGGCAACGCTGCCTGGGATGCATCATCACATTAAGCGTTGGCAGTTCGCGTCGACCGGCAACTATGCCGACATGATTTTCACGCGAACGGTAGGAGAGGGGGATCGCCGCGTTGCGTATTTTGAAGAGCAGACCCGGCAACCCGCGCCTGCACTTCTTCTGGTTCCGACCGATAAGGACACACCCTATTGGTATTCGCCATTAGTCGAACAAGTAGGGCACTCGATAACATTCGGCCCAAACGGAACCGGCAAGAGTATTTGGACTAACTTTCAAAAGTTACAGTTTGGTCGCTATCCGTCGCATCGAACCGTCACATTCGACATGGATTACTCGAGCTACATTCCGACGGTCCTGGCCAATGGTAAGCACATCGATCTAAAAACGGGGGATGTGCAGCTCTGCCCGTGGAAGCTGGTTGCCGACCGTCGCAACCTTGCTTGGCTTGCGCGCTTTACCGAGTCCCTTCTGACGTCCCGGACAGGCACATTGCTCAGTTCGGAAGGCTCGAACCAGGTCATGCAAGCGCTGCGCGGCTTGGCTGATATGGATATAGACGACGTGCATATTGAGTCGTTACACGATTCATTGCCGTCGCAAGAACTTCGTTCAGAGCTAGAGCCGTGGATGCCAGGACAACTCTATGGCGACTTGTTTGGGTCAACGATCGACACGTTTGCTCTGTCACAACACACATGCATCGAGATGGGCGCTTTTCTCAAAGACGCGATCGCCGCACCTCGCTTGGTGGAATACTTCAGTTATCGTATCGAGTCCACCTTGGACCTTGCGGCGGTGCCCACACCGACGATGATCGACATTCAAGAATCGGGCACTTTTTTGCGAGACCCGGTCTTCCAAAAGGAAGCGCAAGGCTGGCTAGAACGCCTGCGCAAGAAAGTTGCCTTTGTTAACCTATCGATGCAGTCCGTGCAGTCGGTCGCGTTCGAGGGGATTTTTACGGCGATCGGCGACAACGTTAAAACACGTATTTTCTTGCCCAACGAGCAGGCGGCAACGCCGGAGTGGGCGGCACTCTATAACCAAAAACTCGGCCTCACTCAGGAGCAAGTTGACCGAATTGCGACTGCCAGAAAGTTCCGTGACTACTATCTGGTGCGCGAGCGCATCAGTCGTATGTTCATGTTCTCGCCACCGCCGACCGTGCTTGCTGCGATTCGCTCTGACAAGCGCGCGCTGAAACTTTGTCGCGACCTCCTGCCCGCTGACCCGACCAAACGTGCTGCGTTCGACTGGAAGCAGCAGTACATCGAAACCTTGGCGAACGAAAGGTAGACAGCCATGCGAAAGCTAACCCGTATCGTGATGACAGTTTCCGCCGCGCTGTCAATGGTCATCAGCGGCCTGACAAATGCTGGTGGGCCTGGCAATATCGTGTTTGACCCGACAAACTACGTCGAGAACATGCGTCAGGCGCTGACCTCGTTGCGGCAGGAAGTATTGTCGGAAAGTCAGTTAGCCGCTGTCGCCGAAAACCTGCTGACCAACAAGCGTAAGTACGAGCAAATGCTCAGGGACGCGCGGCGTGTTGAGCAGTCGCTAAAGGGCATGGATCCGCGCGAGGTGCTCAAGATTGCGAAGGATATGGCACCGGAACTTGCCGTACTGTCGGATCTGCATTACAGCGTCACAAACGCTCGCGGAAATCTGAATCAGCTAAGCAACATCTATCGACAGGCCGAAAACCGAGCCGACGTCCTGAAGATGTCAATGCAGGATATGTTTTCGGCCGAGATGCGCCGTAAGAAGCTGTCGCGTGCCGCAGATCGTAACTTCTTGGATTCGGCCGAAACAGTGATGAAGAGCGTAAACGTTGACGCCAAGAAACTCACACAGTTGCGTGACCAGATTGCATCGCTTTCTGTAGGTGATGAAACGCAGTCTTTGCGCAAGGTGATGGAGCTGGCAACGACCCAACTCAATGTTATCGCTGGACAGAACACACAACTCATCACGCTGATGGCCAATGATATGTACGCACGCCGTGCGGAAAACGGAGCAAACACCACGGTTGCAGAGATGTCAGCGCAGCAAGCGTACGAGCGTCAACTACGCGAGTTGGCCCGTATTAAACAGCGTGAGGAAGAGGCACAGGCAGCGCATCGCGCCGCCACCAGACAATCTAGGTGACTCATCATGCTGCTTGACGCCGCACTCGCTCTCCAAACCGCTGGCATGGACACGGCTATCGGCATTGCCGCCCGCATGGCTCCCATTGCCATCAAGCTAGCGTTAGCGCTGCTGACTTTATTCGCCGCGTTGCGCTCGCTCAAGCTCACGGTTTCGCCAACAGACACCTTGGCCGAGTTTATCTATGATGGTGCAGAGAGGATTATCCTCATGATGATTATTTTGTTTGTTGTTGACGCCGAGTTCTACAAGCTTATGGTCAAAAGTGGCATTTGGGACTTATTCCAGTATCTCGTTGGCCAAGTGGCGGGCACCGACCAGCAATCGGGTATCAAAGCGCTACTCGCCGCGATGGACAATCTTCGCACCACGTTTTGGCGCACGACGTGGGAAGCGATGTTGAAAGCAGGTGACGGCAGGACATGGACGGCGATCATTGTTGCATTCCAGCTTCTCGGTACGTTACTTGCCGCCGTCGTTTCGGCGGTGATTCTCTGGGTGGCTGAGGCAATCATCATCGCCAGTTATTGCAGCGGCATTGTCATGTTCTTGGTTGGTGCGGCAATCGGCCCGCTGTTTTGTGCCGCGCTGATTTTGGAGCGCACAGAAGGGTACTTCTGGAGTTGGCTGCGTTTTATGTTGGTCGCCTGTACCGCGCTGTTGGTCGCGGTCATTGTTGTCAAGATTCTTGAAGGTACCCTTGCGCCCTATATTGGTGTAGACGGTTCGGTACTCGCAGACATGCGTACGCAGCGATCGGCAACAGAGGGGCCACCCCTAGGGTACGCGACGGATGTTGCGGGAAAACTCATCGTCTGGGCGTTTTTCATCGCCTATATGGTTTCGCAATCAACCGAAATCGCCAACGCGCTCTTCAGTGGCAACACATCCTCAGTGCGGTCCGGCCTCTCCGCCGCACTTGGAGGGGCGAAGCAGGCCATGCGAGGAACCGGAGCCGGAGTCAAGTTCTTGCAGCAACGCATCCTCAATACACCTAAACCGCCTCCAATACCAAAGCCAGGTGGCAATGACGGCGGTGGCAAGGGCCAAGCTACCGGCATCAGCACGAAGGGTGGAGAGGCGTCCACGCCTTCATCGAGCTCATCGAGAGGAGGCACGCCGAAGGTGACCTTTGGCGGGAACAATAACGCAGCGCAGATGGCTGATGCAATCAAGAACGCCACCTTTGGTCCGCCAAAGAAGTAGGTGAGCGGTGCAAGACCTGATTAGCGTGTTTCTGACCGGAGAGGCTGGGTCGACCGTTGCGCAGCAGGCTGCGTCGTCGTTTCAGATATATGCCGTAGCGCTGGCGCTCTCGCTCGCAGTGCTGATGTTCTCGCTGACGTCCATGCGCCTCGCCGCTGGGCGGGGATCGTTAGCCGTTTGGGTAGTAGAGGTTGCCGAGATTATCTTGCGCACCATCATCGCGCTCTGGCTCATTTCGCAGTTCACGACGTTTGTTACATTCGCGCAAGACGCAAGGCGTGGCATCAGCGTTGCCGCCAGCGGCAGTGCAAGCGTCGTTGACAACGTAAAATTTGCCGACGGTATTGCATCAATGATCGAGCGTTACCGTATTGCAATCCTGGCGGCAAACGGTATCACAGACCCTCCGCCAGAAGAGGCATGGATGGCACGCAGTGACGGAGAAGCGCTCGACGATTACTTGCGTCGTGTGGCGGCAGAAGCGCTGCGACGCGGTGTTCAATATACTGCCGATACTATTCAACAAGGAACGGCGTTCGTGCAACGCGTCGCCGATGCGCTCAAGGAGGGTGAGTTTCGGAAGCTGTTTGACGCCCTCTTTGAGAAATTCTTGGACGCCACAGGCATATCCAAGGCAACAAACACATTCATCACCACAGTTGTCGGTGGAGCCGTATCCATCGTAGGTGCGATCGTAGCGCTGGGGGTGGTTGCACCGACCGTAGTCTTTTTCTTGGCACTGGCCATCGGCGTTCTAGCAATTGCGACGCTGCCGACGAAAGCGCCAATCGCCGAGACACTTCGATCAGGCGTGTTAGATGTCATGCTCTCGTCACTCATAGCGATTACCGTCGTGGTGATTTTACTCAAGCTCTTTGAGCCGCTCATTGCGGTACCGCCAGCGACGACCGGTGCGGTGGGCAGCTTTAACCTGGCAACAGGACTAGGGGCCGATCTGACAAGATTGATGTTCATGGCGTCGTTCATCGCCGTTGCGTTGCCAATCGCCAATGGCCTCTTTAGCGGACGCGTTCCACAGGTAAATCCCGTCTTGGCGGTAATCCACCTCGGATTCCAGGCCGCAAAGTTTGCGGTCAAATTTGTCATTAAGGTGGTCAAGTGAAAACACTCGCCGAGTGGTTATCCCTCACAGCAGAGGAGCTTGAGATTGCTAATCGAGCGTTGGCGACGGTCAACGCTTGGCAGTATGACGCCGAAGCTCCACCTCTCTCCGCCGAGCAGCGCAATTCACTTTTTCGACCTCTTCCCAAGCGGGTGCAAATCTATGTCGGACTGGCTCTGTTCGTTGAAGAGAATCGAACCCTGTTGTTGGTTGCCTGTGTGATAGCAGTCTGCTGGAGTGCTTACGCGGTCTATCGCGCTGCGGTCTCTTAAAAGCGCAACTATTTCGACTTAAACACGGAAAACCCCCCTGCAAGTGGGGGGGTTTTCTGGCACAACTATTTTTTGTTTTCCAGAAAATAGCTGGACATCAACGACAGAAATTTCAGTCCAATGTCCACTATTGTTCGTGCGCCAGAAGGAGCGCCGCAGGGTGCAATCCCGCACTCTGCCGCGCCGATTACTAAAGAAGTCAAGCTCACCGTGGACAACACGCGCCTGTTCGTGGTTGCCGTGGCGTGTGCTGCCGGCTTGGTGGCCAACGCGATTGCGACGTACCAGCTGTTTCCACTCAAACAAACTAATGCGGTGCTGGTTGAACGTGACACCAGTTCCGGTGCTGTCCGCGCCGTTGGTCGCACCACCGAGCCGTACACACCAACCCGCGCTGACATTCAGTATTTTCTGGGTCGTTACGTCACGCAGCTTACTTCAATCAATCGCCTCACAACGGAGCGAGACTTGGCTGAGGCGCTGAGAGATTTCACGCGAGGGAAGGCGGTTACCCAATTTAACGCGATTGTTGACCGGGAAGAGCCAATTGCCAAGCTGCGCGCCGATCCCGGCTTCACACGCCAAGTCAAGGTAACGTCGGTCTCACTTCTCAAAGATGGGGCGGTCGTCAAGTACCAGCTTAGTGACCAGCGTACCAACGATGCGACGCCCCGCTCCACCAAGTATGTTGCCACGCTTCAGTTCTCAATTATCCCGCCAACCGACGAGGCCACGATTCTGAAAAATCCGGCTGGCCTCTACATCACCGACGTGGACCTTGCCCGTGACCTCGACGCCTCCTAGTTCTATGCGTATCGCATTTGTCCTCGCCTCGTTGCTTTCGTACAGCGCGTTCGCACAAACAACAGCGCCTGCTTCTCCCGCGCCGCCCGCCGTGCAAGCGCCGCGCGTTACGTCCTACAGTGAGTCGAAGGCGGTAGCGGGCTTGCGCGAGTCTAAAGCTTCCTCAACTTCCGCACCCGTGCAGGCACAACAAGTGCCGCTTACGCCGGTGTCTGCGACCGTATCAGCAAGCCAACAGGATCCGTTCGGGCCAATTCCAAGCCCGCACGAGAGCACCAACGTCGTATTTACCTACGATCCGAACAAAATTTACAACTTGTTCACACAGGCAGGGCAGTTCATCCAGATCGTATTCGGCCAGAACGAGGAAATTGTCACAGTACAGGCAAGCGACACTGCGCGTTGGCAATCGAAAATAGTTGAGGATCAGGAAGCTGCACCACGGTACTTCCTGAAGCCCATACAAACCGGCTTGGTGAACACCATCTCGATTGTCACCATGGCGCGGATTCCGAATGGGGCACCGATCGAGCGCACCTACGACCTTCGCGTGGAGAGTACGCCAGAGGGCGGGAAGCGTTATCAACGCGTGTCGTTCAGATACCCGGATGATGTCGAGCGGAAGGCGCTGCGGCAGCGTCGCATCATTGAGGCGGAGGAAATGGAGGTGGCCCGGCTCAACAAGCCTGTTGTAGCGGACGCCCTCGATCTCCAATCGTTGAACACCAATTACGAAATCAAAGGTAGAGGCGGTTTTCGTCCAACTGCCGTTCTGGACAATGGCACGTTTACGGTATTCCTCATGCCGTCAGGCGCTGAATGGCCGGCGCTGTTTATGGGAGAACGCAACAAAGCATCGCTCGTCGTCCCGGTGAAGCTAGCTAATGGTGCGATGAAAGTCGATCGCGTGGCAGACGCTTGGACGCTGCGCATCGGCAACGACGAAGTGACTGTGACAAAGAAGGCGCGCTAATGGGAGGACAGCCACTAACAGGTGAGGAGAAGGCCGTCGCAGCCGCGCGTAATCAGGCTGCGCGCCCAAAGCGTAACCTGATCGCGTGGGCCGTCTTCTCGCTGCTGGCCGTGCTAGTGGGGGGTATGGTCTATCTGGAAGTCACCGGATCAGGCAGGCCCGCCAAGCCAATGAAAGATCGTAGCGGCGTGTCGGCGAATCCCGACGACATCCCCTCGGAGGACGCGCTGAAGGCGCGGCTGTCGGCGCAAGGCCCGCTACCATCGCAAGCTGTGCGCCTTGACCTGCCTGCGCCTACCACACCGCGCATTGCGGACCTCGACGATCCCAAAAAAGCGGCCGCCTACCTCGGCAAACCGGAGCGCGTAGAGGATGCAACAAACGCGGCGGCTCCGCGCACCACGCCAATCGACTTGTCAGCTGGTGCGGTAGCGAATCGGCGCCCCGCGTCGAGTGATGCGCGCGGGAGTGCCGATAGACCCACGGATGCCGACCGCAACTACGATGCGTCTGCAACCGCCGCAGACTCTTTCGTAGGTGAGACCACTGTTTACTCTCGCAACAAGGCAAGAGCGAGCAAAGTGCCTGCAACGAATGGCGCGTCCGCCGATATTCCTGGCGCAAACGAACTGGCTGCCCTTGCGGGGGGATTGCGTCCTGCAAACAGCGCGGCCAATGTCGCGATCCCCGAGTTGTCGGCACTCAGCCGCATTGGTGGTGCGCCAAACAGCGACGCACGCATAGCGGGTCGCATATCTGGCAATGAGTCATTTAGCGAGCGCCGTACCGCTGCCCCGCCTGAGCCATTGCGCCCAACGGCTGCGCCCGCTCATCCGGTTTTGTTGGAAGGGGAGATGATCCCGCTCGTCACGACGCGTGCCATTGCCACCGATCTGCCTGGACAGTTTGAAGCGCGGGTTACGCGCGACGTGTACGATTCGGTGCGCCGTTCATGCAAACTTGTGCCGGCAGGCTCGCGAATACTTGGCATCTATAACAGCAATGTATCCGTCGGACAGGCGCGATTGCAAGCAGTCGCGTCTCGGCTAATTTTTCCGAACGGCGCAAGTCTGGTGTTGGATAACGCCTCGCTTGCCGATCTTCGTGGCGCGACCGGTGTGCCGGGTGAGGTCAACAATCACTTTTTCCGCATCTTCGGAACCGCGCTCGCCGTCGCAAGCTTGTCATTCGCAGTCGAACGTCAGGTTGCGCGGG
Organism: Rhodocyclaceae bacterium; assembly: GCA_020247395.1. GTDB lineage: Bacteria > Pseudomonadota > Gammaproteobacteria > Burkholderiales > Usitatibacteraceae > UKL13-2. The sequence continues at coordinate 12,096 of JADCJC010000105.1, read as the reverse complement.
ACGCCAATCGCAACAGCAATAGCACGGGCGTGACGGTCAATAGCGGTGCTGCGCAGACGCCAGGAACGGTGGTGGCACAGACATTCGCCAATGTTTCAGAGCGCATCCTTGATCGTACGGCCAACATCGGTCCAACGATCACCGTCCCAGCGGGAGAGCGCATCAACCTGTCGGTTAAGCGCGACTGGGCAATTGATCCACAGCTCATCGGCCTATGCGGAAAAGACTCCTGCTGTTGATGGTCGGCATCATGCCCGCCGTTGCCGCCGCGAACTACATCGAGGCGTCGGTGACGCGCGTGCATTCGCCCTCGCGCTTCACGCTCGTCATCAACGGTCAATCCGTCGAGGCGAACCTGACCGGGCTTGAAGTGCCGCGTAACTGCCATGAATTCGCGGCGTTGCGCTGGGCGCAAGCGCTTTTGCCGCCCGGCTCAACGGTACTCTTTCTGCGCAGCGGCGCGGAGCAACGCATGCTCACCTTTGCCGGGGCCGAACTACGCGACTACACCATGCTGGCGATCAACGCGGGTGCGGCTTCCCGCCTTGCAACATCGGAAAACCCCGATCACTTTCAAGCCGAGGCCGATGCCAAACAAGCGCGACGTGGCTTGTGGGCTGAGTGTCGCGATGAGTCCCTGTTTGTATTGGTCGGACGTGAACAGAACATCACGCCAAGATTGCTATACGCCATCGCCCTGACCGAATCGGGGCGCGCTGGAGTCCCTCATCCGTGGACACTGAATGTCGAAGGCGACGCGCACTATTTTCCAACCCGCCAGGCGGCGCATGATGCGCTCGTGGCATTTCTTAAACAAGGCAAGAGGTCTATCGATGTCGGCTATATGCAAGTCAATTTGCGCCATCACCCCCACGTGTTCAAAAACACGTGGGAAGCACTTGATCCACTTAGCAATATCAGAGCGGGCGCGCGGATATTGCAAGAGAAGTACGCGAAGGTAGGCAGTGACAAGCTTGCCATTGCGCACTATCACAATGCGAACCCAGAGAAAGGCATACCTTACCTGGGCCGTGTTGCGAAAAACTACCAGCGTGTCACGCGAGACACGTTAGCGCGTCCATCCACTCAATATTGAAGGAAGGAACGCCTATGAAAAATACACCTCACGTACGGCTTTGGTTAGCCAAACCTATCGCAATCGCACTTGCTGTATCGGCGACGCTCTTGAGCGGTCACGCCCTCGCGCAAAACCAGCGCGTGGACGAAGGCACGCAGACGAACGCACGAATGGCAGAGTTTGCCGGGTTTAGCTTTGCCTATCGTTTTGAACGCGACCGCAGCGTTACGCCATTCCAAGTCTTTGACGATGGCGAAGCGATGTTTCTGCAGTTTCGGGAAGTCAACAACTTGCCTACCATGATGGTGCGCGATGCCAACGGCACGCGTGTCATTGCGCCGGAATTCGACGGTCCGTACGTGAAGATACCTAACCTGTTCAGCCGCATCGACTTGGTGATGCCCGACGGGCGCAATGCAGCAATTGTCTCAACCCGACGACCGCAGATTCGGCCAGCGTCATTGCAGCCGACTTTGCAGCCAGCGGTGCAACAGACGGCGCGCGCAGTGACAGTCCCGGCAGCGCAGACAGCGCAGCCGATCCAAGTGACACCGGCATCACGCGCGGACTGGGTAGCGCCAGCACCGGCGACGGTGAGTGAGCCAGCAGGATCGGCAGCGGTGAGTAGCCCTGCGCAGATTACGCAAGCACAAGAAATTGCCGAGTTACGGTCACAAGTGCAGACGCTCACCTACGCGCTCAATGCATTAGTGCAGCGCTTGGACTCGCTGATGCAGTCGGACTCACGCTCGGTTGCGCGGCCAGCCGCTTCGCGCCTACACGTACCCGCGCCCGTACCGGCACCGGTGCCACCGTTGCGTTTGGCAGCCGCATCGCCGAATGCTGACGCGGCACCGCAAGTCGTCAGATCGTCGACGCCGACTCCCGCTCCAACCGGGATCACCGCACCAGTTCAAACCGCGCAAGCAACAGCGTCAGCAGCGGCTCCCGCGCCAGCGGCTGCACCTGTGGCATCGGTCGCACAAGGCGGCGTGATCACGCAAGGAACGGTACCGGCGATCGGCACTGCCGAGCTAGTTGAGTTTCGTCAGACCGCGTACGAGTTCAAGGTTACTGACGGGATGCGACTCTCCGAAGCGATGCGTCAGTTGGCCTCGCAACAAAAACTGACTCTCGATTGGGACACTGGCAATAAGGATTTCATCGTGCGCTTCGGCTACACGGTGAAAGCCGCATCGCTGGAAGTATTACTCAAGAGCGTTCTCGCGCCGTACCGACTGTCCGCCACGGTTAGCCTGGGTAACAACCTGTTGGCTGTCGTGAGCGCAACTTAGCCTCACCATTAAGAAAGCCACATATGAACCCCTCGCTGAAAACAATCGTCGTGTTGACTGCGCTTTGCCTCGCAGGTTGTGTATCAACCGAGCAGTTGCGCAGTGCCGCCGAGTCGCGCGTTGCTACCGCCGCAAAAGCGGTTGAAACTGACCGCGATCCCGTCACGACGGTCAAGGTCAGCGATGGGGTGCATATTGTGGCAACCCCCGTTGAGTACCAACCGCCTGCAAAGGGAGCGATCACGCTGCGGTTGGACAATCTCCCGCTCAATATGGCGATATCGGCATTGGCCGAACAAGTAAAGATTGCAGTGAATTATGCGACCGGTGTTGACACGCTCCGACCGGTTGCTGCCGACATTCGAGATCTCGCGCCGATTGACGCAATCCGCGAGGTCGCATACCTAGCGGGCTACGTCGCCGTCGCCGACCGTCCGAATCGCATCACCATTTCTCGGGAAGCGACTTACACGTTTCGCGTGCCGAAGCGACTCTTGGAAACCATCACCACAAACCTCACAGTGTCGAGCGCTGGCGGCCTTAGTGCACCAACCGGCGGCGGCGCTCCGTCCGCCGGCACGCCTTCGGCAATGTCGGTTCGCCACAGTGAAGCGTCGAGCACGGACGCAAACCGCGTTCGCGGCTTCCTCGCGACCGCATCAGGTGCGGAAGTCACAATTTTTGAAGACGGCATCATTGTTGGGCGGGGCACAGGAACTGCGCTTAGGCGGCTTCACAACCTCATTGATCAATACACGCAAGACGCGTTAACCCAAATTGATATCGAACTCTCGCTGCTCGAAGTTACCTTGCAAAACGAGTTCCAGAGTGGAATCGACTGGTCACGGGTTATTCCAGCTGGCGGCGTATTTGGTTCATCGTCAGGCAATGTCTCAGTTAGCGCAGGGCTTTCCACCGGCGAAGCGCTGGCAATTCGCTCTACCTCAAGCAACATCACGAGCATCGTCCGCGGTCTCGAAAAAGTCACAAGCATCAACGAGGTCACACGTCCTCGCCTGATCGCGATGAACCATTCGCAGAAAGTGTTTCGTTCGACTGTTCAATCGCCGTATTTGCCAACGGCAACGACAAATACAACGACAGGCTCTCCCTCAAGCACCATTCAAAACACCGGCACGCTTGCGTACGTCGAGGACGGTCTCACCTTCTCTGTGTATGCAAACGTACTGGATGCCCATCGCGTTGAACTCAAAATCGTCCCGGTGGTGACCGCAACCACTGGCCGCAGCCGCTTTTCACTGGGAAACGGAGTGACGCTGGAAGGCCCGATACAAAGCAAGACCGACTTTAAGTTAGAAGTTATCGCGGAATCGGGTAAAACGCAAATCCTCGGCGGCCTACGCTCCAGCTCGGCGCGCGACCAGACCTCCGGTGTCCCCGGGGCGGTACGGGTGCCCGGCTTTAACTTGCTTCTAGGCGGGCACGATGATCGTGGTGCCGCAAAAGAGGTTGTCATTCTCGTGCATGCGCGCATCGTGCCTGCGCCACGCTACTCAGCTCTCGTAGCCGAGTCAGTCTAACGGTCGACCAGCATATGCAACTTCTGCCAACTTGGTGGCTCAAGCGCCAACACGCCTCGGTCGGCTCAACGGCAGACGAGCAGACTACCAGCCTTGTCGATCAGTTGTGCATGGTCGTCACTCGCGGAGTCGAGAAAACCAACTGCCGGATTGACGAGTCCACGGGAGCGCTGTTCACCTTAAAAGAGCTACCGAGAGGCGTTCGCAAAATAATTACAGCGGGCGCGGATACAGACGTCCGCCTCCCCGCACCGAAAGCGGAGACCTTCTCCAGCGCAGAGGTCCGCCTCAAGCGCGTTGCTGGTCGACGTTTGAGTGTCATCAACCGCTCACGAGAGTTAGGTGCTGTCTACGGCATGGATGCCGATTTATGCTTTGGCCAGCAATCAGCACTTGTGCCGATTACGCTGGTGACGGATACGCTACTGCGGGGTGCGCATCGTCCAGAATCAGAGAGCTTCGCCGTTGCACTTCATTTTGAATCCGCCGAGCCCACTAACCAGGCAGTGCTGGTTGTCGGATACAACGCGGATGGCATGGTGGCTGGTGTTTCGCGCCTGACGGTAGGCGTTTCAAAACCCAAGGATGCCGTGATGGCCAGTGTTCGCCAGATGACGGCGGCGACAACAGGCGTACTACGCGATCTGCCGTATTCGCCAGCACTCGTAGCCAGCGACATCCGCGCCAAGGAAACCGAGGCGCTGTTCTTTGAGCGCAACATCCTTTGGTTTACGGGTAAGCAGTTTGCCGATGCCGCAAAGGCGGAAACCGGATTTCCGAATGAGCCGATGCTGTATGGCTTCAAGAAGCGCTATCTAAGGTATGCCGCCATTACGGCGGCAGTGTCCGTTGCAGCGCTTTCGTGGGGCGTCGCGCTGTTGGCGAAAAGTCTGGCGAGTCACGCGAGCGCCGAAGCGGCCATCATCGCCAGTGCTGATGATGCCGCCCAGGCCGCTCAGCGCGCAAGACTGCTCGATACGCTAGATCGAATCCCCCTAAAAACCAGCCTCGAGCCGGACACGCTATATGACGCGGCATTCCATCTTTGGAAGCCGGGGACTAAGGTCTCGATGGATGCAAGCGTCGATCAGATCAAGCTCACGCTGTGGGTACCGACGCTACGTCCCAGCGTTGTTAGCAGAGGGGGGGCCGTGACATCCACTACGGTCGATGATCAAAAAGTGCTCGATGCACTTCGCGCGAAGCCGCCAGTCGGCTTCGCCATGGATGGAATTGAAACTAACGGAGAAATCAATGGCTTCAAGCTTACTTTCACCGGCCACTCTGCTGATACTCGGTGGCTTGACTTGCTCGGTCTTAGGAATTCAGGAAGTCGGTCGACAGCACAGTCAGTACATACAGGCCAAGGCCAATCTAGCAGCAGCCCAAGCGCGCTCGGAGCAACAAAAGCGCCTATTGGAAAGTAACGCGCGTCTCATTGATGAGATAGCAAAAATGACATCGCCGCCCGGTGTTTCGGCTGACCAGAAGCGACCTGTTCAGGAGCGGATTGCTGCGCTCGTCTCTAATCTGCGCGCCGCAGAGGCACCTACGCGCACTCGCGTGACACGCCTTCAAGCGGGACCGGCGGCGACGAACGCCGGGGACCGCGCAGTCGCGACCCTTGCCGAACCGCTGCCTTCGCTCCCTGGCGCGGCCGTCATCAATATCAACGTCGATGGCAACTACTTGTCGCTTTCGCAGCTCACCGAGTATTTGTCTGTCGCCCGCAACACCGGCGCGGCGATTAGTTCACTAAGCATCAACGACATGCAGTTCAAAGCGACGTTTTCGATTTATGCACGCGTCTGATATGCCGATGCCGCCCGGCGAACTTACGTTGCGTGATGCTCTGATTGCATCGGGTGTTCCCGCGTCAAGGTTGGGGCCTGCAGAACTCAGAGCGCGCCACACGGGCGAGCACCTGAGTGCCGCAGTGGTTGCGGTTGGTGCTGCCTCCCATGAACAAGCGGCGCGCGCCCTTGCCGATGCCAACGCGATGCAATTCCTCGCAGCTGACGAGTTGAGCCGATTGGATTGGAGCCTTGTGGCTGACATTGAGATCACTGATCCCAATGAAGGCATCCCGTTAACGCTCGAAGCGGGCAGGCTTGTGATTGCCGTGTCAGATCCGCACGCACAAATATCCCCTGCACTTGCACAGTATCCCATTGAACGGACACTAATTGCGTCTAAATCGGCGCTGCGCAAGACATACCAGCGCGTCTTTTCTCGTACCGCCGAACGTTATCAACAGTGCGCGCAAGCCACTCGCGAGTTCGAGCAGCGGCAACGTCGCTCGACGGATGCGGATGAGGGTGTACTCTACGAACGGCAGTTCTTGGCACTGCTCAAACACGCGTGCTACTCGGGTGCGAATGATGTTCAACTGGCGCGCTCGGGAGATGTCGCCTATGCGACACTGGTCATTGATGGTGTCGGCACCACATTTGATGTGTATTCGCCAGACACATCAAAGCGTTTCTTCAATCTCGTTACCGAATGCTCGACGGTGGCGCAATCGTCCACCGCTGTCTTTCGCGATGCAGGGTTTAAGGATGAGGTAACCGATCGCGATTTCGACAAAGAGATCGCCTCGCTGCGCGAAGAATTCGATTTTCGTATTTCCCTCTCCAGGCCTCGCAACTCAGAGGCGCTTGTAATTCGCATCTTGAGGCGCGATACAGACGCCCTAGATCTTGCGCAGCTTGGCTTCGATGATGAGGACATGCGAGTCCTGCGAAGGGCGATGGATAGTTCATCCGGCCTCATCGCCGTAACCGGCCCAACCGGCTCCGGTAAAACGACTACGCGCTACGCGCTGCTCTGCGGGTTAGACCCGGAGTCAAAAAGTATCCAGACCATTGAGAACCCCGTCGAATACCAGCACCCAATGTGGCTGCAATACCAGGTTCCTTCTGGCGCAGAGGAAGACAACGTTGAGGCGATCTTCAAAGGCCTGCTGCGTAATGCACCAAAGGTCATTGACATCGCCGAAATCCGCACTGCCGGGGTCGCCCGTACTGCGATGCGGGCCGCATCAACTGGCCACCTCGTCATGTGCACGCTTCATACCGACGATGCAGCGATGGTGGTCTACACCTTGCGACTGCTCGGCCTGACTGACGAGGATCTGGCCAACAATTTGCAGGTTGTGATTGGCGTTCGTCTTATGCGACAACTTTGCACGCATTGCCGTGTCGAGTCGCACCGAGCTGAGGACATTAATGCACTAAAGCGGTTAATGGACGACCAGGGCGTGGCCGTTAACCCTCCCGCGTCCATTTTTTCCGCGAGCGATTATGGGTGTAGTTGTTGCCGCGGTGGATATCAAGGTCGCTTCTTGGTGTATGAGCTGCTGTCGATTCAGGGTGAGTTAGTCCAAGCGCTGCGGGATAACGCTGACACAGATAGGATTCGTCACTTAGGCATCAGCCCCGATAAGACGCTGCGAGGAAAAGCACTGCTGCATGTCGCCGCCGGTAGGACGTCGATTGCAGAATTCACCCGCGTCATGCCGCGAGGAAGGGGGTGACGTATGGAGTTGGCCTATCGCTATAAAGGTATTGACGTGAGGCGTGAGGCGGTGGAGGGCATTGTGATCGCGCAAGATCAGGATCTGGCCGACTTCCGCCTAAGAGCAATGGAGATCCGTGATGCAACGTTGACGTGGGACCCGCTGGCCACGCTGTCTATTGCGTACTCGCCGGGTTTTCCATTGAGGGAAACCTACTTGTTCTACAAGAGTTTGGGTTCACGCTTGGCCTCCGGTATGAGTACTTCCGAAGCGATCCTGTCCAGCGCCGAACTTCTGGAGAGCGCCCGGTTGATTCAGGCGGCAAGATTGATGTCTCTTGCTGTACGCACACTGCCAATTGAGGCAGCGATGACGCGCGCTGGCTTTCCGGCGAAAGATTGCGCGCTGATCGGTGCTGCCCGTGCGATGGGCGAGGAGTCAAGCACGTTCAAAAACATGGCCAGTGAACTGCAGAAACAGATCGAGCTGCGCAAGGACATCGTCAAATCGCTCGCGCCAACCGCCGCTGCCCTGATTGCCTTGGCAATATTGATGTGGGGTTTTCTGGTGATCATGGCACCGCAGCAATTCGAAACGCTAACGAAGAATGGAATGCTGCAAAAGATGACCCCGTGGGTGCAAGAGGTTTATCGGTTTAGCGCAAGTGTTTCGTCGGTATGGCCGCTGTTTACTGGTGCGTACTTTGGCTTTTTTGCACTGCTGATTTATGCGGTCAAACACGGCTTCGCCCAGCCCTTGATTGCGGTCATCCCGTCATTGCCGGATTTGATTATGAGGTGGGAGCAGGCGCGATTATGGCGAGCCTTCCAGCTCGTACAGCGCACGCAACTTGGCTATGCAGCGGCTTTCAGGATGCTGATGGAGTCCACGCCCACACCAGAGTTGCGCGAGACATTACGCCTCGCCGCGCGAAAGCTTGACGCTGGTGCTCCGCTTGCGGCGGTGATCGCAGAGTCAACCCTACCCTCATACGTCAAGCGATACATGCGCGGTGTCACGGCGGATAAGTTGGACGAATCGCTAACGATGATGATTGAAGCGTTGGAGACAGATGCAGGAGTCCTCCAACTCAAGGTTCTTTATTCATCGTCGGCAATTGCGCTTTGTGTCGTCGGTGCGTTGCTCATCACCGCAATGTGGGTGTTGTACGGAGACCTGTTTATGACAATCCGAAAAATGCTTTAGCCAACCGAGTTTGTGTGTCCGGGAAGTGTGACGCGTGGGCCGGAGACGCGAATTGAGAAAACACACGCGTTACAACTAACTTAACCATTTTAGGAGCACTTATGTACACCCTTCGTACCAACATGCGGAAGAAGCAGGGCGGTTTTTCGTTGTTAGAACTGGCCGTCGTTGTTGCCATCATCGGCATTCTTGTCTACTCGTTTTCCGGCACCAGCAACAGCGATCGCACCAAAGCAACGGTACTCTTGCAGATGATGGACACCGTCGGCTCTGGCTCGGCTCGACTCAAGCTCGATGGCGGGTGCTACCCTACCCGGCCTGACGCATTATGGCTGTCCGCCTCGGCGAACCCGTCGAGCTGCGGCACGGATATGACTGGCCAGTGGCGGGGTCCATATATGTCGCCGGCGCAGGCAAACGCGACTGGCGGCATTACGGTACCCAATATCTCCCAAAACACCGTTATCACGCTAGCTTCGGCGGCGGGCGGCATCGGCACCAGATATTTCGTGCGCGCCTCAGCGATCCCCAATTCAGTCATCAGTGAAATGATGGTCGTTTGTAACGGCGCGGCAACCACCCTCGCCGGTCGTTGCAACGGCACGCTTGGCGTCGCGCCGGCAACCGTTGGCACCGTTGACGTTCAGTACGACGAAACTCGATAGTCCTTCTCATGTTTACGGGCGCGCATTTTTTAAGGCGAAAGCAGCAGGGACTGGCGGGTGTTGCGATCCTGGTCATCGCCGCAGCACTCATCAGCACGATGGTGTTAGGCCCGATTGCGACCAATGCGCTGCGGTCTGCGAAGGAAGTATCCTTCACAGACGCATTGTATATCGCCGATGTATCAGATAAGGTGCGCGCCTTCTACGAATCTAACCTAGCAAGCTTCGATAACGCTGTTGCACCCACTCTGGGCGAGGCGGCGCTGATCAAAGCCGCCAATATTGCCCCACGAGCGAATCTGCGTGTCGTCCCCAGCAATCGTCTCGCAGGCCCGGTAGTGCAGTACCGGCGTATTGCGATTTGGCTCGCGCCCGCCGGAGTTGCGGACACCAGTGCATTCAATGCGGATACCGGTGTGTTCACACCGGCACCCGGCGTTGTTGCAACTGTCGTGGATGGGCAGGCGATCCAGGGACTGGCCTACGACCGCGCGTTCAAGCGAATGCAATATCTGGCGAGCCTTTTGCAACGACGTTTTCAAACAAAGTTCCAGTCCGATCCGCTGCGTACCGTGACAGTCAATCACTTTCGACCCGTCAGTGGCACCTGCGCAACGATCCTCGACGATATTCCGTGCATTGACGTCATGACGCCGTTCGCAACGGCAGCCAACTGGACGACATTGCTAGGCATGTCGACGGCAGAAATCAATGCAACGCAAGGGCCGTGGAACACCCCTATCCAGATTTCCAACCTCGCGCAGTCCAATACGGCGGCACCGCCCTACACGATGGCGCTGGCGCTAGCGACGCCATGGGGTACATCCATCAATGTATCCGCTGTTCAACCTATCAACTAACGGCACAATGGAAAACACCATCACTGACACCGTCGCGCACATTTGTGCCGCGAACAAGGGCAATAGCGACATCCTCATTCATGCCGACGCCGTAATCCGCTATCGAGATCACCTTGGAGACATTCGTCAGTGGGGTGAAAAACAAATGTGTTTCGATGAGGTCGCCTCACTGTTGCGTACTGGCGTGGAGGCCGAAAAAAAGACGATGGTCGACGAAATGCTAAAGCGCGGCGGGCAGTTCGATGACACTGTGACCATTGACAACATGCGATTTCGCGCTAACGCGTTTTTGCATAGCGGTGATCGCAAGCTCGGTATTGTATTGCGCCGCACGCGCGATGACATTCCCTCGTTTGACGAACTCGGACTCGATTTCCAGCTTCAAGACTGGCTGAACAATCGCACCGGCCTCATCTTGGTCACCGGACCAACCGGATCCGGCAAGACGGCGACGCTGGCGGCGATGGTGGACTATCTGAATAGCCATTATGCCGGACATACGATCCTGCTGGAGGACCCCATTGAATACGTCCACACGCATAAGAAGGGTTTCCTCACGCAGAGAGAGGTGGGTCGAGATGTCACCAGTTTTTCGCAGGGTCTTCGCGCGTCGCTACGACAAAACCCAAACTACATTGTGGTGTGCGAAATGCGTGATCGCGAGACGATGGAGACCGCGCTTCAAGCGGCAGAAACCGGACATTTGGTGTTGGGTACGTTGCACACCTCATCCGCGTTGCATACACCGACGCGGATTCTTGACTTCTTCCCGGAAGATGTGCGGCCGCTGATTCGTAGTCAGCTCGCGACGTCGCTCCGGGGTATCTTGGCGCAGATTCTTGTACCGAGGGCGGATGCTTCGGGGAAGGTGCTTATGACAGAAGCTTTGTCGAATTATCCAGATGTGCAAAACATCATTCGCAAGGGAGAATTTTTGCAGCTTTCAAACGTTCTCAAAAACCCTGGGCAGCGTCTCAACACATGGCTATTGAATGACAAGTTGGCACGTGCCGTCGAAGCCGGAAAAATTACCCTTGAAGCCGGCATGCAGGCGACCTACAACAGGGCCGAGCTCGAACAACTTCTTCAGTTCGGGAGCGCGGGTTAATGAATCGAAAACAGATTGGATTTACGCTATTAGAAGTTGCCGTTGCCGTTGCGCTGGTCGGGCTCATGCTCGTTGTGGCGATTGCCGAGCTGTCACCGTTTCTGCGAGCCCAGTCTGAGTCCAACATTAAAGAGCGCTTAGACAGGAATGCGCTGATTCTGACGTCTTTCTATAAGCAAAACGCGACTGCCATTGAGACCAATGTCGCGCAAAGTTTTGGCATCGCATCGCTGATTGCGAACAATACAAACGGTGTCGGTACGCCCGCGACACTCACTATGCTGACGACAATCGCGAACACGCAGGGGGTGTCAGTGAACGATCTGGTGCGTGACCCGAAGCAGGGCGTTCTTCAGTATTTTGTCTCACCGCAACAGACCGTGACGTTGCCCAGCGGTGCCCAGTTCAGCTATCGCCGGATCGCAATTGTGAGTCCGGGATACAACTCAGCGATAGATGCAGGAACTGCCTTTAGCGCAGCAGGCCAGCTCACCCTTGGCGGAGACGACATTGGTCGAGTTGTTGATGGCCTCGTTGTGTTGCGTCCATTGGTCGAAGACACGCTTGGCCGTGTGCAAAAGCTGACCGTTGCATACCAGAACTACTTTACTAACCGCTATCAGGCGAACGCTTTACGCGATGTTTCGGTGGATTACTTTGCAAATACCGGGACTACACCTGCGCGCTGGGATGCGGGCGGACAAATTGGGTCATCCGTTGGCACCTTCGTTGCCGCCAACACACTCAACATGGCACAAGGACTCGGCCTTTCCAACGCGGACATGACGACTCAATTTGGCGTCGCGATCGAAGTTGACAATAGCGG
>JADCJC010000104.1 GCA_020247395.1 Rhodocyclaceae bacterium | reverse complement strand
ATAATATCTCAACCGGTGATCGACTTAATGGTGCAACTGTAATTAATGTTCTGCAAAGATTCGTAGATAAGCATGAGCTTCTATGGGTTCCACAGCCTCTACCAAGATCTATCAATTCAAATGATCGACTCCTTATGCACCGACGAAAGGTGGAGGTTAGGGGAGAATGGGGCGTCCATACGCGTAGGCCGTACATTAATACGGCATACTGCCGATATACAAATCCTCGTATCGCTTCTGATTTTTCTATGATAGGAAGAAAAGTGTTTGTCTACATCAATCGTCTCGATGCGAGAGAGGCATGGGCAAGTGACGCGGAAACTGGCGAGAATTTGGGCAAGCTATACGGTGAGGAAAAATGGGAAAACTGGCGATGTGCATTGCGGGTCAGAGAACTGGTAGGCGCAAAAGCAAAGGGACGGCCCCGAGGCCGGAGCCCCGATATTTATGCTAGATCCGGAAAAGTAGATTATGAGTTTGTAACGAGCGAAAATAGCGGCGAAAATATCGGAAAAAAAACTGCGCTTGCGATAGCGAAAGTAGCTCGGGATAGCTTTACTGGTTCGAAATCAGCATCCCTAAAGCCGGCCGAAGAAGATAACCACAATAATAATGTTGGGAGTGATAACGATCTGCTTCCAAATATAAATCCGCGCGGAATATTCAAGCTGGATTCGGGGAATAAGAAATGATTGCGTGCGATCGTGGAGAAAGAAATGGATGAGGGTCATCTTCGAGCATTAATGCTGCAGCACCCGATTATATCCAAGAAGAGCAGAGCGGAATCACCATTATGGACACTCCCGATATCGAATTTTTATGACAACGCCAGAACTTTATTGTTTCTCAGGCAAAGTTTTTTCATAGAAGAGATCGCTGGCGAGGGAAAAACCATCATGATGAATGTCCTTCGTGAGCGGTTACCAAGAGATCTCAGCGAAATTCACGTACTCTCTTATAGAGGCTTAAATAGGGAAATATTTTCTCATGGTGGATTTGTGAGGGATTTGCTTTATACGGTTAATCATGCTGCTCTTGATGGAAATTCATACGAATTAAGTCGGAGATTGATTAATGACATTGTGGCTTCTGCACTGGAGACTAATTGGAAGCTAATTGTGATGCTGGTTGACGAAGCGCAGGCCCTTCGTCCTATAGATTTCGGTTTTATCAAAGATCTGCATAATGAATTAGAAGAGGTGAGGATTGATTTCGTCGTGATTTGTTGTGGCGAGTCTCCAAAAATTCGTGAATTATTCAGAACCTTATCCAGTGAGCAGCAAATAGGCTGCCTGGATCGGTATTTTAGGCATCGGCTGAGACTCAGCGGATATGGATTGGAAGAGCTGCAAGATCTGCTTGAGGTGATCGACGTGAAAAGATGGCCGACGGATTTTGGACCAACATGGACAGAATTTTGTTTTCCACTCGGATATGCCTCTGGCTTTCGCCTAGCTAATCAAGCCAGTTTATTTTGGCAGGCAATGAAGGAGGTACATCTTATAAGAGACGATAAAATATCAGAACCAAGTCAAAATGGAAAATTGCTTTCGAGGCGTATTTTCGATGCTCTTGGGTTTTTAGCGTTTAAGGGTATGGATAAAGATTGCCCAAACTTCGAGTTTCCAAAGGAAGATTGGCAGAGTGCCGCTAAGTTTGCAGCTAAATCGGCCTGGGATGAAAAACCGGATGCCACGGATAGACCAGACTGCTCTCAAGCTTAGGCATGAAAGACGCTCACTGGTGCGGTGGTGGATTAGATTCGATACCAAATGAGTCTTCATTCGGGTATTTTCATCGGTTGTGTTGGCTGAATGCAGTTGGCATGCAAGCCGCAATGAGGTTACTCGATGCTCCGAATTTTCCCACGCGCACGCAGACTTTTTTCGGCAAGCTGAAACGAATCCGCCATGTCATAGAGCGAGTTAACTTCAATAGTACTAGGTTTCCAGAGGAGCGTTCGCTGGTGGCTGGGGAGGTTTCAAATTTGTTGGGCGCCATTTTTACTAGTCGCCTTAGATTTTGTCCCGTTTGTTTGGAGTCCGGATATCACTCGATCTGGTTTCAGTGTAGCAAGTTAGCGCGATGCCCGATTCACAATGTTGATATACATGATCGTTGCATGAAGTGTAGTAGCCTTCTCTCCGATATAGGTATTTTGGAAAACTTCAGAGAGGCGCTTCATTGTCCGGTATGTCACTGTGCATTATCGGGGGCGCCCCTTAGTCCAGGAGTTTTTGTCGAAAGCTACCTCCACGAACATCGAACCCACGTAAAAATATATCGACAAGCATTCTCTACGTTGAATGAGTGGGTAGAGGATGTCTCCGCTCGCGGTGACAGTTGGATCGCCTACTCCAACGTCGAAATATGGGCCGCGGATGCGGAATGTGCCTTTGCGATTGCATGTGCGCTGGCAAAGCCTCCGGAGATATTGGAACGGCCATCATGCAACGGCGTAGCCCTGTTCTGGCAACGACATTTGGCGGGAAATATGTCATTCGTGCCTTTGTTTACTATTAGACGGCGCGAAGACGAGCTTATACGCGTTGTCTATTGCTGCACTTTGCGGCTTCTGCGTTCTTATGCTGCGGGTATTGCGAGCTCCGGGAGGGTTCCGCTGAAGCAATTTGTCGTCTTCAGGAAGGGCGACGGAATACAAGTCAGCACAGGGGATGCACGAGTACAGGCCTACCTGCTGCTACGCTATTTTGTGGAACAACCTGCCAATAGTGTTATCGCGCTTGATTCAGCAGTAGAACAGGTGTCGCCAAGTAGAGATTTGGGATGGTTTCTCTCCAGGGACGAGAACTCGAGAGCATCGACCCGAGCAGGAATTCTATTGGCGTATGCGACAATGCATCGTGCGATTCGAGAAGCAGCGACCTCCGGATTTGTGAAATGGGATCGTCTGATCGAACTGGTACAAGGTGTCGTCATGGCCCATCAATACTCGGAGACTGTCGAGCGGGGAGTCGTAGTATTCCGGATGCCCGTGGGAATGCCTTTGGCTCCGTTTCGGCCTTTGCCGAATCTTCCCCGCATTTCTGCGTAAGAAATCTGAAATCGGGCATCGCACGGTGGTGGTCGGAGTCATGCGCCAACTCGCCAGCAGCGAAAGCACCTTGAAAGCGGGAAAGCCAGCACGCCCCTTATGATCCCGAGAGGGCGTGGTCGGACCTTCAACGGGCCGATATTTGAGGCTGTGTGGCCGAAGGAAGCACAGTTTAGACGTCCGGCCGTTTCTCATGAACTCGCCGGGCTTTGCGTCAGTGCCGCTGCAGCGTTTCGAGCTTCCTTGGCGGGTATCCGCCATCACTTTGTTTTCGTTGGAGGCAGGCTGGAACGAAAACTAGTTCCGGAGGTAGCGAATGTCACCCGATCGGCAGCGATGTCTTGCCTCGAACTGTTATGGATTCTGTGCGGGCCAGCTTCTCCAGGGCATACCGACCAGTAGGCCGAGTGCCCGATCAACTCTCGGCAACTGACCCAACGTTGGACATTGATCGGCGCTTTCAATGGCTGGAACGCCGCCGCACGCTCCAATACGAGTGATTCTAAGAAAGCTGACGGTACATGCGACGTGAGCCACTCCGCGTACGCGCTGGTTGCGCTAGCGTAATTCGTATTGTGCAGAGCCGGTCCAACCCTGTGCATGGGAGCACGTGCGATACAACTTGTTGCCTCGGATTTCATATTGAGGAACTGCGCTCCAGCTGTCTGCATGCGACACGGTACGGTACACCTTATCGCCACGGATCTCATACTGAGGCAGGCCAGTTCAACCGCTAACATGGGACACCGCCCGGTAGACCTTGTTGTCGCGAATCTCGTATTGCGGGAGGCCAGTCCAGCCATCGACGTGGCTCACCGTTCGGTAGCTTTTTGCCATCACTTTCGCCAGATATGTCCCACACCAAAGCCACATCGGCCCAGTCATTCGGCAATGCCTGACGCGCGTGCTAGGTCGGGAGCGTCAGGGAGGCTTGATAGCCGCCGCCAAACGCGCCCTCGAAGTCATACTCATACAAGGTTGTTCGTCCCATACCCGGCTGACGCTGGCCCAGGAAGAACGTAAAGGCGTTGGGCGCCGCAATAAAAATATGCATTGGAGGTTTCACGTCCTTCCGCTCCATATTGATGCGCTGAACCAAGGCTTCGGCGAGTTCGAAAGCGTGCCTGCCGCTTGCGACCGACTGCGCTCCCGATCCGCACGACGGTTTCGCGACTAATAGCTTGCTGACGCCAGGCAAGGCGGTGGCAATATAGCCGCGCACCGCGTCGGGAATATCGTGGGTGAGCGCAACAGCCACGGCCATCTCTCCTGACTCTGACGTCAAGTCTTCCACTTCAAAGTTCCACGTCGGCCAGTCTGGATTGGTGAAAGTGTCCGTCGCGCTCCAGCTTTGCCGGTCGATCGTACGCTGCTCGATTTCCACGTGCCGTCCAGACTTGATGTTGACGACGGACCCAGCGGCAAACGCCAGCGTCAAGTGGGCGTCTAGCGCCAGGAGTAACGGTTGCGGTTCGCGCGCCGCGTCAATGAGAAAGCGCTTGAGCGCGGGGTACAGGTTGCCGGTCCAATCTTGCTGGTCGCGAATGGCCCGATCGTTGAAATACGGTATCAAGTCCAGGACGGTGCTGCATCGTTCCTCTAGTCGGTCGAACGCGTGCTCGAACGACTTGACACCCACTAGTGTCCTTGGAGAGTTCCTTTTCGCAAACAGATTCTCGCGCTGGCAGGCGTCCCGAAAGGTGTCCCGCGTGAACTCGAGGCGACCCTGGGCGAGCCATTGGAAGACGATGTCGTCATACCGGAAGCTACTCTCGTTCAGCGGTATGCGAAGCAGTCCCCGGTTCTCGAAGTGCATGTCCAACAGTTCGCGGAGGTCATCCAGCGATGTGGAGTCGGTGTCGAGCGAAAGCGTGCGGGCCAGTAGACGCAATTCGGCATCGTCGATGCCCAGATGTTCCCGCCACAGTTTCCGGATCCGGCCTGTCGCCGACGCATCGGTCTTCGTGCCAAACAACTGCTCCAGGCGAATGGCTTTGTGACGCTGATGGATAAGGGGTCGGAGCGGGTCGGTCTGCGCGATCCGCCAGTTGGTTAGCAATTTGAATCGGACCCCGATCCCGTCTTTCGCGTGGGCGTGCTGAGCATTTCGGGCCCGCTGAAGAAAGGAAAAACGATTGGCGTTGATCCACTCGGGATCTATGAGGTCGCTATGTCCGAAGTCGCTTACCGAAACGTGCCACTTGCATTGCGTGTACTCCCGCAGGATTGGTTTTCCTTCTGGGTCATTTGGTGCACGGCTGGGGTCATATTCCACCCATACGTCGTCGAAGCCTTTGGGACCGGATTCGAAACCCACGCGAATGACGGGGCTGTTAGGGTCAAGCAGGCAAACGGCCTTGCGCCAGAAAATCCGGGCCTGGAAGTTGTCGCCGTCCCGACGCACAGGCGCTTTAGTTATCGGCAGTCGATAGCTGACGCGCGGCGGGACATGCATCCGCATCGATGCCGTAGCCCAGCAAATGCAGGGCCGCGGCATGGATCGACGCGTGTTCGTTCGATATAGCTCCCGCGAAGCTTCCATAATTGCGAACTTACGATAATTTCGATTATGGAAGGGCTTCCATAATCGAAAGGCATGGCTCTTCGCAGACACCGTGGCCGGCGCCAAGGCAAGCGCCATGATCTATAGCCTGATGCTGACGTGCCGGGCCTGTGACGTCGAGCCATATGCCTATCTGCTCCACGTGCTCACAGAGTTGCCACAGCGAACGCCAGACGCCGACATCAGCGACCTGTTGCCGTTCAGCTTCGCCCCGCCGAAAGCCGCCCCGCCGCATCCTGCCTGAATACGCTCGTCGCACTCAAGGTGTGCCGAAACTGGCGCTTACGATGGGCAAGCCCTTTCGATGCCGGGCGCCATAGTTGACCAACGTAGACGCGTTGCTCCGCAGGTACCCGCAGACCTTATCTAGATTCCACCACAGCGTACTGAATTCATACCCCGCTCTGGTCAGGAGCTGCGCGTCCAATGCCTTGATGCGCTCCAACGCTTTGCGGCCCTTGCCATGCCACGCGAGCCACTTGGCGTGCGTGATTTCGGTCTCTATCGACTCTCGTTCCAGTGAATCGATAACCTTACTGCCGAACACGGAACGCTGCGCCGCTTTGAACTTCATAGCGATGTGGAACCAATCGAGAATCCTGCCGCGTGCGAGCTGACTGCCCCGGATGGTCTTCTCAAATTCACCGGCGTCGTCGCT
>JADCJC010000103.1 GCA_020247395.1 Rhodocyclaceae bacterium | reverse complement strand
TGAATCGGTCGACCATCGCCGGAATGTGATCACCGGAGACGCTCGACCAAAGGACAAAAGCGCTATCGGTTTTTTTCATTGGGCGATTTCACAAGAATCGGGGCGGCTACGGATTGGTCGCGTTTGTTTCCCGATGCCGGCAGACTGGGGCTCAACACCATGAGCGATTTGTAAACCTTTTGCGCATAGACAAGTCGCTTGTCAGGTGAGCTCGCGTTGTAAGCGCCTACCGCGTTCCAGTTGTAGCCAAGTTGCTTGGCGTTTTGGGCAAGAATCCATGCGCCGACCTCAATTGACGTGCAGGGGTCGAACAGGTGTTCACGCGTAATGCCGTGCTTGGCCAGTACGGGAAAATGCAGAGAATTTATTTGCATCAAGCCAACGTCCTCGGACCCGTTCGCGTTAGATTTGTTGATGGCGCGGGGATTGAGTCCTGATTCCGTTTTGGCAATTGCATAAAGCAATGCTGGGGCGATGTTATAGCGTTCACCGCTGGATTCCCAGCAAGTAGTGACGGCGTTAGCCGATGCGGTTGCTGCAACAAATAGCGAGAGCAATGCCGATGCAATTAGTCGAAGATTCAATTCCAGATCTGCTAGGCCATAGAGGTCTGGAAATTGTGCCTGCTTCGCGCACTACTCCGAGCTCGAAAAGCCCCTCAAAACTGTCGGATTAACGCTGGCTTCCGGATCGCGACTAAAGCGTCGGTCAAATGTCGACGGACAGAGGCCCATAAACTGCAGATTTCGCGCGGATTTTGGTTCTGGTATTGACAATAATGATTGATGTGGCACGATTGCTCCCAATGCAAACCAAACTTGAGCACAAAATGAAATTCAAGAGACTTTCGATCTCCGCAGCAGTGCTGTTAGCGATGAGTGGTGCTGCGTACGGGCAAGCAAAATTCGGCGTGACGGTGCCGACGGTCAATGTAGATTCACGCGAACAGGTAACGGCGCAGTGGAAGCGCTATGGGCTAATCTTCGGCCGCGAAGACCGGATCATGGAACCTAATTGGTCGGGGACATCTTTTCCTGCTTGCATTGCAGGGACAACCTCCGTGGCGTGGCAGGAAATGAATGCGCGCCAACTTAATGTGTTCCGGTCGTTAATTGGCATTAACAATGTGTCAAACCAAGGTGGCGATGACCTCAAAGAAGCGCAGGCGGCGGCGTTGTTGCAGTTCGCGAACTTCCCGACGGTGACCCATACGCCCGATGCAAATTCAAAATGCTTCACGCAAGTTGCAGCAAGTGGTTCGGGGAGGTCGAATCTTGGGGGTGGGTTTAGTCCTTGGAGTGCAATCGATAACTATATGAATGACGGCGGCGACAACAATTACTTTGTCGGACACCGAGTATCTTTGACGCGACCCTCGGTCGCTTCGGTAGCAAGCGGAGGTGCGGGTATCACCGCCAGTAGAACTTCGTACTCGTTAAATAACGCGATTATGCCGGTGACGGAGCCGTCTACTGATATTGTGTATGTCGCTTGGCCTAGCCCGGGCTACTTTCCGGCGGAACTTCTGCCTTCTGATAGTTTGCGTTGGTCGGTTGGGTGTGAAGGCTGTTATGCGAAAAACGCTCAAGTGTCAATGGAAGTGGGCGGCGTGAATCTTCCTGTATTACGCGAGCCTTTTTTCAACGCCTTTGGCTTTGTCGGCACATTGGTGTGGAAAGTGCCGCCGGAATATATGTCGCGCTTCGTGACGCGTTATTGCACTGGCGGGGATGGCTGCTACAACAATCCGAAACAATTCGCAGACTCCACGGCGACGATTCGGGTCACGGGTATGACGGACGGCAACTTACAACCGCTTCCCGCATTCGAATACAAAGTGACAGTTTTTAACGCAGAGCTAGCGCCGGCAGGCACCGCGACTGCGCCGATTATGCCGACGACTCGCTATGATGGTTTATGGTCGGCGAATGGCGGGTCGACAGGATTTGCGCTGTCCGCTGGCGCAGCGGGAACGCTGACAGGTATCGTTTATGGCGCGAGCGCCGCAAACAATGGGGAATGGTACAAGTTGGCAGACGGACGTTGGACGGGAAGCACAACATTCCAAGGAAAGTTGTTCTTAGTCGCGGTAGATGGGACGCAGACGCTAGTGGGTGGGGCAACGTTCAATTTTGGGTCGCCAGCATCGGCGACGGCAACCTATACGATCAACGGTGCGAGCGGCAGCGAGGAATTAGCAAGACTTGCGGTCGGTAACGAAACTTATGACTGGCAAGTTCACAACGCGACCGGGATTTGGGCGACTTCGGAGGCTTCGCCGTCTCGCTTAATCGCAAGTCAGGACTTTCGTTCGATTGCAGGAATCTATGCGACCTTCGACGGTACAACGCCGGTCTGGTATCGGCTAGGTACCGCGTCGTTTGGGACCGGTGATGGGTCGGCACGAGCGACCACGACGTTGATCAATCGCGCTGGTGTGACCGTTGGGGCAGCAACACTGACCGTCGGCGCGAAGGGACAAACGCTGACGCTTGCGACGGGCGCCGGAGCGAGCATTTCAAACACTCAGCTAACGCGAGCACCCGAAAGCGTGTACTTTGCGGGGGATGCGACCATTGCGCTTTCCAAGCGCGGGGGTATTGACCTCGATGGCAACGGAAAATCGCAGCTGGTGGTTCGCAACGATGCTGCTGGCCTGCTGCAAGTTGGTCGTTTGGTTAACAATCAATTCCAATGGTCGACCACAGCTGACCCGGGCACAGGCTTCCGCGTTCTTGGTGCAGTAGACCTCGCCAACAGCGGAAAGTCCGACTTGCTGTTCCAAAGCACAACACAGGGCGAGTTCGGTGACGTAACCGCGTGGCGGGGATTCAGTCCAGCGACGCCGAAATTCATTCGGTCTGTTAAGACTGCGTGGAGTGTGCAGGCGCTTGGTGATATGGACGGTGACGGAAAAGGCGACATTGTGTGGCGTTGGCAAGGTAATGACGCCGACACCGGTGTCTCGTATATCTGGTTCACAGACATCAATGGCGCTACGCCCGTCAATCAGGTTCGCAAACGCGGTGGTGCACCTCTATCGTGGAAGCTTCTTGGTGCAGCCGACGTTAATGGTGATGGTGCGGCCGACATGGTGTACGTCAGCCCTGACAACCAAATCCGTGTATTAATGGCGACTGGTTCTGCAGCGGCACCACGCACCTGTGCGAACTATGCAGCGGGCGCGATTCCTGCTGGCTTCGCCATTCTCAAGTTTGCAGACTTTACCGGCGCACGTCGTGGTGGCGATATTCTGATTCGCAATCTTGCAACGGGCGAAGTCAGGTTGATTTCGTTGGTGGCAAATGGTGTTCGGCTCCCCGCATACTCGGGCGACCCGAACGACCGCAACGCATCCTGCACAAACGCAGGTTCGGCAGCGTCAATCTCCACAATCATAACGTCATTGGGCTTTGCCGATGCCAGCTGGAGTTATGCGGCAAGCGGTGACTTCAACGGCGATGGTGTGTTCGATATTGCGTGGCGTCAACCGAGCGGCAATCTGGCGTTGTGGTTGATACCGCTGGCTGGAGCGCCTACGGTTGTGTCGAACGCGGGATCAATGCCGCCGGGCTTTGCGCCAATCGCGTTGCAATAGCGCTAACAACGGGAATGAAATAACGGAAACGCCAAACCCGAGCAGCCTGCGAACGATTGGTTTCTACGAGCAAACTGGGGAATCGCGGTGCTTGTTGCGGTATACCCAGTGTTTTACCTCGCTTGGCTATTCTCAATCGCAAGTGAGGCAGAACTAACCGAGGCGGTTGCGACAAACTATTGCGTGGAACAGGCGGTATCAAGCGAAGCTAAAGCAAGCGAACTGATTCGAGCGCGCCTAAATCCAATCGCAAACCGTTGCGCGAAGCCGGCAGGCAAGGCGGCATCACTAAAACACTAAGTGCTGCTACTTCGTTGCTAGCTTCTGAGTCGCGCTACTGGACGCCAAGCGTTTTTCTATCTCAGTCGCAGGCTGTGCGCCGGCCATGCGGCTACCGTCCGTAAACACGAGAATAGGCACGGCACGAATACCAAGCGACCTGCCGAGCGCCAGGTTCTTATCAAAGCTGACATCACATTTCTCGGACGCCTTTGATGGTGCCTCATTTTTTAGCATCCACGCATCCCATGCTTGCGCCTTGTTCACCGCGCAAGCAATATCCTTGGCACGATCGACGGAAGTAGGACCCAACACCGGCGTCAGGTAGACATCAATAGTGATGTCATCTAGTTTCGCCAACTCAACTTCCAACTTCTTGCAAAAGCTACATTGTGGGTCCGCGAAGAGCGCAACCCGACGAGTCCCGTCGCCACGCTTAATTGTCATCGCTTGGCTCGTTGGCAATGCCGCAAAGTCTGTCACCAGCAACTTTTCGAGGCGAGCCTGCGTTAGGTTCCTTTTTGTCGTCAGGTCGATCATCTGCCCCGCAATGAAAACGGTCGCATTGCTATCGGCATAAACAATATCTGAGCCGTTGAACACTTCCCACAGACCGGAAGTTGCCGCCAACTGAACAGACTTGACCTCCATCCCCGGAAAGTTCTTTGTGATCGCTTCGCGGATCTTGTCGGGGTCTGCGTGTGCGGACACTGCAAACACGAGGGAAAGTGCGGCGGTAATCACTTTTGGTCTCATAGAATCGGTGCTCAGTAAGTTAGTGAATTGTCATGGACACCCGATGCCGATTACGCGGGTGGTGGATGTTGCTGACACGCCCCACTGAAGGTCTGAGCCTGAGCTACTGCCGTAATTCGCGGAAACATCCAAACCGCTGTCGCAGGTGACGGTGAACGTCTGGTGGGCGCAGCTTGCTGAGTAAGTGCTGTCCCAGTAACAAGTCGCGATCATCGTCGCGTTGGGTGTGATGAGGCAACTTGGACCAGTACCACCGTTCGTACAGATACACGCGGTATTTGTCAAGTTAGGCACCTGCGGTAATGTACAGGTAAGAGGCAGCGTGCAGGACGCACCTGTACCACCGTTCGTACAGATACACGCGGTATTTGTCAAGTTAGGCACCTGCGGCAAGACGCATGTTGTGGTTAGTTGACAAGCTGTCAAGTAATTGTCCCACGGGATGACTGCACATGTTGGAGCCGGGCCATAATTCGTGCCGTAATCGTAAGTTCCTCCGGAAGGACATGTTGCCGTACCGCTGGTTGGTGTGGGACATGTAGCGGTAACTGTTACAGCGGTAACAGTTACACATGCCTGGGGGCTGACCTTACCCCATCCGTCTACTGACGCGCCGCGCACGGTATAACAGAAGGTTCCAGCGGTGGGGAATGTATACGTCGCACCCGTTCCGCTGGCAGTCGGTCCGGAGTTGGTTACTGTCCACCGATATTGATTTGCGGGGTTTGTAGGTGCCCCGCAGCCAGCAATGACGACGGCCGACGTTTCCCCTACTGAAATGCTAGTAGGAGTGGCGGTGAGTGTGCACTGCGGCGCAATCACCGTGTCGTTCCAAGTAGAGTCTGCAGTTGCCGACCTGACAACGGTTTGACCACCAGACAATACCGGTAGTAACGCTAACGCTACAATCGACAGCACACGAATTTTTGTCGCAGTGAGGTTCATGATGGGCCTTTTAATGTTGCTACTACTGGTCTGTTTATGAGTATTGACAATAGGTTCTTGCTAAAAATGTTGCACCCGTAACGAGTGTTGATGCGCTGTCCAAAATTCGTACTGTCCATGTCGCACCGTTATCGACGGGCGCCGGAATCTGATATCCGTCAATCGTCAAGTTGCGTTGCGGCAAAACGTCAATATTGGTTGTGCCACCATCGGGACAGGTGGGTTTAGGAACAGTTGTATTGTTTGCTTGGAAGAAGTTTCCTTTGTGAACGTAATTCCCCAAGTACGACGATAAATTGACTGTTGAACTACGCGTGCTGACCTTGCCGTCCACAAAGTTGACCGTGCTGAGGTTCGATATCGAGCCCGGATCTAGCAAGAATGTATTGTTGTCGGCATCAACGAATCGCTTTGCAACAACATCGTTACCATTGTTGATGTTGTTGCCGTTCATATCAATGTTGGTAAACATGCGGTTTGCATCGGGAAATCCAGGCACTGAATACCGATACAGATAGTCTGCGATCGCAGCGCTATTCGTGCCGTCCAATGTAACTAGCGCCGCAAGGCGGTTGTCGCCGGTTGCCGTACCGCTGCAGTTTGCCGCCGTGTAGTTTCCAAGCGGCAGTGTCCAGCCGCCGAATGCACCATTGACGGTCGTGCCTTCGATACCACCACCACGCGCGCCGGCGAGGGAAGCAATGACATACCGATACTTCTGTGGGACAGGTTGCCCGCCTTCCGTGACAATAAGACTTTGTAGGCGACCCGCCGCGTTCTTAAGCGTCAGCATGCAGGCAGTCTGTCCGAACGCATTTGTGGCTTGAAAGCCGGTGTTGAGGTAGCCGCCCGAGACAAGCGTTGCAACGGTGGTAGCAACGGGAACAGCAGTCGTCGCCGATGCCGTTAAGATGGCATTGTTGTCCTTCTCATAGCGTGCGGCTGCAGTTGCCACTAGCGTCAACTGCTCGGCTGCGGCCCGATTGCGGACTTGGTCGCCAGCCGTCGCTGTTTGTTCGACGAGCGACACCGTCACTAGCCCAAATACTGCCAAACCGATCAAGACCTCGATAATTGACAAACCCTGTTGAGAGCGAATATTCATAATCTAATTGTACTTAGGCGCTATGTGCCTTCGAAGCCGATAATCGCTGCGATTTTGTCCGTTTATCGGACAGAAAATCGAGGAATACCGTTTTCGGGCTCGCATCGCAAATAGGCGTCATCACTCAGCAAAGACTTCCGCTTTCTTGATGAGCAGCAGTCAGTCGCGCAATCGTCTCGAGCAACTCTTTTTCTTGGTAGGGTTTTGACATGCATACGTCTACGCCGATAGCGAGCGCACGGTCGAAGTAGTCGCCGCGAGACCGCGAAGTAATCATAATCACGGGCGTGTGTATGGATTCGTGTCCTTCACTGGCCAGTGCGCGCTCGTAGTTCCGGAGTGCTTCTGCGAACTCGTAACCCCCCATACGCGGCATTTCGAGATCTAATAGGATGATGTCGGGAAGGCCTTCTGCGTGAATCTGCTCAATGGCATCGCGACCATCTAACGCAAGTCGGCTTTCCATGTTGTGCGCTGTCAAGAAGCGACTGGTAACGCGCCGGACGGTGAGCGAGTCGTCCACTACCATCACGGAAAGTTGCTTAGCGACTTGTGATTTGGCCAATGTCTGATGCTCGGTGTCAGGAGTGTGCGACGCGAATTCCGAGACCAACGCCGCCGGGTTGAGCACCATCAAGGCGTCTCCACGGTCGGATACGGTCATGCCTAACAGCCCAGGGAGCCCACGCAAATGGCGGCCGATTGGTTTCAGCACCGCGCGACGCTTTGAACCGACGTCGTCCACCCCAATTGCGATTTTCTTTGCGCCGCGAAGCACTAGCATCTCTTTGGGCTGGCCGTCATGTTGGTTAGGTTGGCGTAGTAGGTCTGCCAATCGATAAAACTCCATGACTTCATCACCCACCGTGACGTGTCCCTCAACGACGGGGGCAAGAGAGGCGGCAACAACTTTGTCAACAATGGACACCGGAATCAGCGTTGTTAGTTCCCCTGTTCGCAAGGGTAGTGTGGCAATGACGCTTGTGTCGACCGGTAGACGCAAGTCGAACGACACACCGTACCCATCGACGCTGTTGGCAATGATCTCTCCCCCTAGCTCGGCTAACACCGCGCGGACGACGTCCATTCCGACCCCGCGACCAGCAATCTGCGATACGGAAGCAGCGGTTGAAAAGCCCGGCCTGAAGATCACATCAATGATTTCTTGTCTGGTGGATGCAGTCGGATGCAAGAAGCCTAGTGAAACGCCTTTTTGGTGGACGCGCTGAATAGCAATACCGCCGCCGTCGTCCTTCAGGCGCAATCGGAGTTCGTTACCCGCTTGCGAACACTCAAGTGTTATCAGTCCGGAAGAAGGTTTGTGCGCGGCAAGGCGATCGGCGCTGGATTCAATGCCGTGCGCGACAGAATTACGGAGGAGGTGTTCGAGCGCCTGCATCAGCTTGTCAAGAACGGCTGAGTGCATTTGGACATCGCCTTGCAGTACAAACTCTGCCGCTTTGCCCGTCTCGTTACAAGCCTGACGAACAATCCGCGCAAGGCGATCTTTCGCCGTTGAGAGTGATACGAGCATGGTTGATGCTGCCGACCTCTGGAGATTGCCGGATAAGCGCTGTCTAAGGTTCTCGACCGCACCCAAAGCGCGTGATACCTCACCGAGGTCGTCGGCGGCAAGGCGCGTGTCCTGCGCACGCTCCGCAAGACGCTTTGACACCTCATGCAATCGGGTGTGGCGATCGAGCTCCAACGGGGTAAAGGTTTCGTCGGCCACATCAATTGCTGGGCGCGTCGACTGTAGCTGTGCGTCCGCCTCGACTTCCACTTCTCGCACGAGTGTTTGTAAGGATGTGATCGCCGTATGAAGCGTCTGCAGGGCTGACGCCATATCCTCGTGATTACGGTCGGCAGTGTACTCAAGGATGATCAATTGGTCAGCGCACGAAACCATGTCGGAGAGCGTGTTCGCATCGATACGCACAGTGCGCTTCCGCACCGTGGGCATCAACGGTGCAGCCGAGACTGCAATGAGATTAGGCTGCTCTCTGACGTCTTGCGATACATCGAGCGTGCTTCGCGTTGCCGGTGCTTCTGCGGAGAAGAGCGTCGCCGGTGCTTCTGCGATGGCAAGTGAACCCTCATTTTCGATGGCAACACTTACAACATCGAGAATCGTCGCGATGTGAACTAGAGCGGCAGGCGTGAGGGGTAAGGAAACCCCGCGACCGATGAGGAACAGCGCGTCTTCCAATGAATGGAGTACCGCGCCAAGACGCATCGCGCCGGACATACGTGCGCCGCCCTTAAGCGTGTGCACATCACGCTCAAGCGCCGCTTTTACTTCGTGTGCGTCCGCTTGCCCGAGGAGCGGAAGAAGCTCTTTAGCAGAAGCGACCAATTCCGCCGCTTCTCCTGCAAAGATCTCGTTGAACACCTGTTCGTCGATCGCGTCTATCTCGAGGTCGGAGACCGCGACTGCCCCAGCAAGCAGACTGATGAATTCGTCTTGAGTCGACTCTCCGGCCTGTCTTGCTGGCCGTGACGCAGCCGGTGAAACGCTATTTGCTGACGTACTGACTCCGTCGCCCGGAAGTGTCGTTACAAGACCGGCTGGACCCGCTAAGTCTGCCAAAGCAGCAACCATGACTTCCGGCACCACAACGGCGTGGAACTCTCCTGCCAACTCCCTCGCCACCGATGTTTCCGGCTGTGCGTTGGAATGAATTTCCGGCAAGAGCTGGGCTTTCGACTCGGCGGTTGCTGTCGGCTCAATGGCAACGTCGCATGCGTCCACAACCGCGCTATGTGTTTCGGCGAGTGTGTTCGGGAGGATGCTAACTTCCTGCTCCGACTGTAGATTACCTACATCAACGGACTCAATTGGCGTGTTCGTGAGAGGTTCGGGTAGGGCAACGGCCTGCGGCTCTGGGTCCATCTCCATCTTCTCGTAAAGCGTCACTTCCGGAAGCACAGCGACTTCTAGAGACTCACCTATCGCATAGAAGTCTGCGCTTGTGTTGGTGCTGGTCGGCACCGCTTCCACGCGAGCATGTATTTGCGACTCGAATAACTCAATGGCGTCGCGATACTGCGGTACGACTTCTCCAAGTGATAGCGCATCGACAGCTAGCGAGAGGAGCCGTTGCAGCAATTCGGCGGCGGCGGCTGATTCGCTTCGCGATGGAATGAGCTTCTGGCGGTACGCCGCAGTCACCCAGTCTTCGAGTGTTCTCCCGAGCTCGTTTAAGGGCAGCAGACCACAACTTGTGCCGAGGCTGGCGATGGTATGAACAGCGCGAAGCAATCCGTGCGACACTTTGCCGGACGTTACCTCGCCGAGATATTGACCGTCGATACCTTGAAGTAAAGGCGTGATGTCATCAACGAAGGCGTCAAAAAGCCACGCCTCGACAGCTACACCCCACACTGTCACTTGACCCTTTGCGGCTACTTCGTGCGACGCGGTCTGCTGCTGACTATCGACGGGTTGTGCGGTCTGCGTTAACTCGGCATATTCTACGGACGGCGCGGGATTGGTTTCTGCCCCGGCTTCAGATGCCGCAGCTTCCGGTACCGCCGCTGGTTGTGGTGATACAACAGTTCGCACCGCGACGGCTGTTGGCGGCTGCTTTACCAGTGCCGTTTCCGCTGCAACACGGGCTTCAACGTCATTCCATAATACTTCGACCCCAGTGCCGGTGCACAAACGCGGCAATGCCTCCTTAAAGCGGGTATAAGCGACTAAGGCAATATTCGATGCTTCGACCGAAGGAATTCGCGCGAAAGCAATGCAGGTATTGAGCAGTTCTTCCACTTTGAATGCGAGGTAAGACAAGTGTGGTCGACCCCTTGTACGACTGGCGTCGGCCTCCGACTCAATGTTAAGAACGGTCGCCGAAGAACCCTTGAGTGTGTGGAAATGCCGGCGCAACACAGTCGTGCCTTCAAGGTCGATCGCGCCCTCGACCGCACGGCCCAACAAGGCCTCCATCTCCGGGGCGATGATGGCAAACTCCTCGGAGAGAATCGCCACGAGGTCAGTGTGTATCGCAACGTCGCTACCATCCGCTTGAAGTGACAAATCGATGGTTGTGGTAGCCGACCGAAATGGCGCTGTGGCAGCAACCGCTTCGAGCGCCTCGACAGTTCCGGCGCGATTGTGGTCCACTACGGCTGTACAAAACTTCTCGACGATGGCAACGGCCTGCGCGATGGCGTCAAGCGTTAGTGTGCCCGCTTCCGCCGCTGCGGTAAGACGGTAAAACAATTGGTCAAAACGCTCTTCGCCAAGTATGGATACCGCCGCAGCCAGCGCCGGTAGGCGCGGGGCGACACGGTCTACTGGTCGCACGTCTGGTTGATTGGGGTCGTACGCACGGTCTGCGGCTTCAAATTGCGCTAACGAGTGCAGAACCTGCTGAGCGCAAGCAGCCGTGGACGATGAGTCTTGTGCGCGAATTGCGTTTGCGACCAACTCACGACACTGCTCTCTCTCTATTTCCGAGGGGTGCGCCGACGTCATCGCGACCAGTGCAGCAACCAGGTCGGGCGTAAAGTCCAGTTTTCCTTGGCATTCCAAGGCGAGTGCGGACACGACCACAGCGCGGTCGACGCGAATTGCGAGAGGCGGCGCACTTTCGGTTAATGGGTAACGCAAACTATGTGCGAGCGCCGCAGCCACCTCGCAGGCCGCTGGAAAGTGGGGCGTCAAACTTTCGATATACTGGTGAAGACAAGCCATCGCTTGGTCTAGATCGCCGTTCTCTTCGACGCCGATCTTCACGCCATCAAGTGTCGTCAGATCCGACGCCACTTGTCGTAGCCGCTTCGGCGTATAGCGCTTTAGCTCGAGACGTTCCTGTAATACCCGCACGCGTGCCGAGACAGTAGGCGATGCTGTCGCAACAGCATGCAATAACCCGCTGACGACCAACGGCGATAGGGATGTGACGTTCGCACCACGCATGGCGAGCACCCCCTTAGCGATGTAACTGCCAAGACGTTTGCCATAATCTAGGGCGAGGCTTCCCCGTCTCGACTCAACCACATCACAGCACGCGATTGCCGCCGCGAGGAAAACGCGAAGGTCTGCATAAATATTGCGATTCTCGATGTTAATCAGCGAAGGACGAAGAGCCCGCGCCGCATCCGCAATCGCCCGAACGTCTGATGCCGTTATCCATTTCACCGCCGCCGCAGCGACTTCGTTGGCCAGCCCACTAATCTTCGCGCGAAACGCTGGTTCGTCGGTTAACACCGCTGGAGACCAAGCACCAGTGAGAGACAGTGAAACCGGCATGAACAGTTGCTCAGGGTTTGGGGCAGCAAGCAGTGCACCGACACGCGAGAGCGCTGTTCGCATCGTCACCGTCTCTCCGACACTTAGGCTGAGACAATCCGCGTGCATCGCGGCGACAAGGCGCCGCAGCGCCTGCTCGTCCATACGGGAAGCCGCATCGGCGCTTAACGCTTGCCGCGCGATCGCGGAGAGTACCGGCTCGTCGGCAAACAGCGCGAACTCGGCAACAGAGCGAAGTGCATCCGCCGTTCTGCGGCGAGCCTCTTGCTCTGAATAACCACCTGGCGGAAATGCGACAGCAGCTTCTAGAAACTGTGCGAGTCTCGCATAGAGTACCGCGCGAGGCGACCGTCCTTTGTGATTATCGTTTTCGCTCATTCTAATCAGCTTACTCGGCCGCTGCGGCTAGAAGGCTAGAGTCGTGGTGAAGCGGCAGTACATTCGAGACCGTGGGACTTTGTTTTTTATCAGCAGTAATGAACTTCGCTAGTTCTTTGGCAAGTACTTCGGCTTCGGCAAGGATACTGTTTGTCACCTCGCTCATCGTGCGTACCGCCTCCTGGGTTTGCGCGGATAGTTGCGATACATCGCCCATCCGCTTGCGGGCTGTCTCAGCGTCTTGAATCTGCTGTGCGCTAAGCTCGGCAATCTGTGCAACTAGACTTTGGGTCGTATTAGTTGCGGCGCCGATCTCTGCGAGCACCTGGGCGGACACTTCAGACGCTCGGGTTGCGGTGACAACGGACCCGATCGCCTCGTCTGTCGCGGCTAGCGCCTCACGCGCATCGCTCTGAGTCGTTTCCGAGATTTGCATAACGGTCTGTAGCGACGTGTTGATGTTGTCGGCCAAGCTCTTGATCTCGTCCGCCACGACGCCAAATCCGCGCCCTGCTTCGCCAGCCGCTTCGGCTTGGATGGCCGCGTTCAGAGCAAGCACTTTCGCGATGTCCGCCATGCCGCCAAGCGTCTGCGCAATGATCTGTACTTCTTGAGAGCGCTCACCCAGCCGCTTCACCAATTTTGCTTGTCGCTGCGATTTCTCCGATACCAATTCCATGGCAGACAGCGTGCTGTTAACAGAATCAACACCCTTACGAACCGCTTGGTTCGAAGCGTCGGCCTGTACGGTCGTTGCGCGCGCAGCGGTAGCGACCTGATTTGCGCCGTTGACCATCAGTTCGACGGACGCAACCGCGTCAGACGCGCTCGCGCTTTGGCTATCCGCGTTGCGTTTCAGTTGTTCGGCGGATGCTGCGGCGGTACTTGTCATTTTGGCCACGTTGCCGGCCGTCGTCTTGGCGATACCTAACGACTTAGCAATTGTTTTGTTGAACAACCGGTTTAACTTGTGGACCACTGCACCGAAGATCGCCTCGTCCACACGAATCTTCGAGGTAAGGTCGCCGTTACTCACAATTGCGAGTCCGCGACTGATGTTCTCGATGGCGTTCTCGTTCAGCGCAACTTCCTGCTGACTGCGGAAAGCTTGCCGCGCAGCTTCGCGGTTGGTCACACCTAGCGTCAAGAATGCGGAGAGAATACCGAGCACACCCAACACACCGCTAACAAAGTACCAACGTGACAGGTCACGAAGAGATTCCAGATGCACGGTAAGCACGGAAAGTGCTGCCATATAAACATCGCCTGACATCGCGATAGCCTTAGCTGCGGCCTCTTTGCCTTCGACGATCAATTTCAGGTTTCCGGACACCTCGGCAACGAGATTGTCGACGTCGCTGAGCTCGTCGGCGAATTCATTCAGCGCAACTCGCACCTCAGTGGCAATGTTGTCGGGCAATCGTTGCGCGGCGAACGCGCGCTTTGCGTCGTTTATGGCTGACGCAAGCAGCTTCTGTTCGCTTTCGACTTGCTGGATAAGCGCTGCGCTGACAACCGGCGAGGTCGCGAGAGTCGAAAACGTTGCGTTTAGCGAAGCAAGCGTCTTCATCGCCAATGAAAGTGAGCTGACGGTCTCATTGCTATAGCCAAGCTGGGCAGCTAGCATGTAAACGCGTTCGGCCGACTCGATCGCTTTGTTGTGGATGTTCACCATCCTTGAACGATTGGCAGCCAATGGCGCTAAGTATTTGCGTGCGCCTGTCAGCAACGGAGCGAGCTGTTCTTTCTGTTGCTCCCACGCTTCTTTGAGCGCAATGGCATAGGGCTGGGCTGGGCCTTCGGCGACCGCCTCGCTACCGGCACCCGTGACGACCTCTACGATGGTAGATTCAATGCTGTTGACAGTCGCGTCCGATTCAGTGAAACCATTAGCCTCGCCGCGCGCGGCGCCAGCGAGGTTGGCAGCAAGCCGCTGGGAGCCGGCCTCAAGTGATGTTGCGTCTCCGGCGACCCTTTGTAGGTATCCCGAGCGATTGATGGCGAAGCCACCTACCGCTGCGGCAAGCGAAAGAAATGTAGACGCCAGCAGAACAGTTACCAAGACCTGTGTTCGATACGGGAGTTTTCCGAGAATCGGAAACGGAGGCGGTTCTCTTTTGCTTGCGGACTTCTGTCGAACGGAACCATCTGCGGCGAGCCCGCTAGTCGTGCTGTTAGGGCTAATGGTCTCCAGGCCTGCGCTCTTCCTTTTCTGGCGAAGGGATAAACCCTTGATGATCGCGGTGACTCGTCCGACGACGGTCTTGATTGTTGGTCCCATCTGTGTCTCCTAAATGGTGCGGTGCTACGTTGCGTTCTTGCCTTGCCGAAACCACTCCTCGCTACATAGCGCGTGTATGTCGACGACCTGCAATTGTTGGGATGACCGGTCCGTATAGGCATGAAGCCAACTTGCGGTCACATTAGTTCGTGAATTGAGCAAGCCGGTTTGCTTTGTTGTGCTGAGCACTTCATCAGCAAGAATGGCGCAGCCAGGCTCAATATCGTCGGCTACGACCAAAAGTGTTAGGCGCTCGGATAATACGGGCGCACCGCCTAGCGCGAGGCCAAGGTCGATGGCGGTGTAGATGTCACCACCAAGCGCAACACCACCGCGAACCCAGCGAGGCGCCCCAATCACTGGAACAATCCCGCCAACCTGCTGGTGAAGCTTATGAAGTGAACGCCCCGCAAGGCCCAAAACAAGGTCTCCCGACCGAAAGGGCACGATAAGGGATTCGACCGCAGCAGTACGCGCCGCCAGAATATTTCTATGGAGTTGCTCCTGAAAAGCAACGACGTCGTTGTAGGCGCTGGTCAGCGGCAACATCAGGCGGCAACCGCTTCGAACTTCGCTAGGGTCGCCTTGAGTACATCTGCGGTGAGTGGCTTGACGATGTAATCGCTTGCGCCGAGCTCTTTCGCATACTCAATGTCGGATGGAAGTTCCTTGGTCGATACAATGACGACAGGAATGTCTTTTGTGCCGTTCTCTTCAGACAGCAGCTCGAGCGCTTCATATCCGGACACATCCTTCATCACAATATCGAGAAAAATGATGTCTGGTTTGTGCTCAAGTGCGGCGCTGACGGCCTCGCTGCCATCGCTTGCGAAGACTGCGATGTGTCCGAGTGTTGCAAGCTGGCGACCGATCAATTCACGGTCGGTCTTTGTATCTTCTACAACTAAGCATTTTAGAGTGGTCATGTGTGTCTCCTATTGATCGATGAAACTGAAATCCAGCGTCTCAAACGCAGTTATCAAAGGACGCTTTGTTGTTGTTCCGAGCGCATCGTTGCTCGGGACGGGTGACTTCGGTGCCGTCGGCTCCAGCGCTGGCGGGCAAATGACGGCGGCCGTAGGAAAAGGTACAGCAGTCGACACGCCTCGCTTGTCAGCGTGCTTTGTAACCATCGCGCACAAACTGTCTTTGTTGAAAGGCTTTGGGAGGTAGTCACAACTGCCAGCAATGACCGCACGCGCCATGTCGAAAAGAGAGTCCTTGCTTGATAGCATCACGATCGGTGTTTGCCTTAGTGACGGGCGCTTCTTCAGCAACTGACACGTCTCCAGTCCGCTCAGCTTGGGCATCATGACGTCCAAAAGCACGAGGTCGAACGTCGACTTCATGCACTTTTCGAGCGCTTGGAGACCGTCCTCCGCCATTTCAATGGTGGCCCACGGAAGAGCGGCCAAGAATAGTTCGGCGGAACGGCGAATCGTCTGTGAATCGTCAACGATGAGTATGCGGAAGCTCATTTCGCCTCACTTGGGTTTGACTATGTAGTTGCGTGCCGGCTCCAGCGCGGCCATGTCTGTCAGGGTGCCAACCATGCCCTTGACCTCTGTGTCGTTAATGCGTCGAAAAGCTGGGCCGTCTGCCAGAACATCCAATGCGACGGCTACCTTCTCAAACGACTTGTCGGCGCGATTGACCTTGAGGAGGGCCGCGGCCATTCGCTGGTTATCGGCCTCTGCCACGTTGCGGCGAGCCATCAGCAAGAATCCGGGTGCAGCGCTTCCAACGATCGCCACCTTGTAGCCAGGCTTTGCCTTAATGACTTCGTCCGCGTTCTCCTTGCGCATCACGACCGCTTCGGCTTGCCCAGTGTCAAGCATCAATGTCAGAGCGGCCGTACCGGATGAGCCTGCCGGCAGCAGTTTGACGCTGGTCCAAAGGCCTTGCTTGTGAAGGGCGTGCTTCGCAAGCGTAGACACCATTGCTTGGTCAACTAAGCCGACCGTTTTGCCCTTGAGATCTTCTATTGTTGCGACTTTGGAGTCAGATTTCGTGACAAACACGCTGACAATGTCTTGGGCGCGTGCGACCAACGGGACATAGCCGGCTAGATTCGCGGACGCAGCGACCTCTGCGTTCACATAGATGTAGGGGTATCGTTCGCTGACGGCGCGGCGTTTGAGGCTGAGCACGTTTTTCTCAGGCATTAACGCCACGAGTTTGCCGGACTCTTTGCTGAGATAGTTTGCGAGCGGCATGTACCTGCGAACAAGGTTATAGACTTCGCCGGCCTCGAAACTGGTGGTTCCTGGAAAAATGCCCACCGTCAGAACTGCTCGGTCCCGCATAGTCGACAAGATCGCTTCGCGCTCCTGAAACGCGTCTTGGGACGTGGTGGTGGGCGTCTTTCCTTCGGTTTTTGCATCAACGCTGGCACCGGTTGCGCCAAGCGTCAACAAAAGCGCAGTGAGCAGTATTTTTTTAGTGTTCATCATTCCGCCCTTTAGCGAGAAGCAATAGTGGTTTTGCGTTTCGTCCATGGAGCGTCTGGAAACGCCGTGAGCATCAAGTCGCGGTGTAGTTGGCCTTGCTTGTTAAGCCATGCTTTGAACTCCGAGCCAGACATCTCCGAAGGCTCGATCGCAGAATCGGCCAAAAATTTCTTCCAAGCGGGATCGGCGGCAACTTCCGCCAGCACACCTTGCCACCACGCGACTGCGCCACGCGGGGATGAAGGCGGCGCGAAGATGCCGCGCATCATTCGGTACGACACGTCCAATCCCTGTTCTCGGCAGGTCGGCACGCCCTTCCACGTTTCATGGGTGAGACGTGCGTCATCCAGTAAACAGACGGGGCGAACTTTGTTTTCTTTCCATTGCCTCACAGCTTCACTCGGATTATTTAGGGTGTAGAAGACTTCCCCTGCAGCTAGGCCATTCGCAACGGCACCACCGCCGAGGTATGGAACGTAACCGAAATCCGCTTTGTTCTGACGCTTGATTAGCATTCCTAGGATGTGATCCTCCTGAAATTTCTGCGTCCCGCCTAACTTGTATCGCCCGCCTGCGCCTTGCATGGCCTCGTTGAAGTCTTTAACTGTTTTCACGTTAGATGAGGCTTGGACCCAAACGATAAAGACGTCCATGCCCATGTTTCGAACGGGCTTGAATTCATCGAAGCTAACAGGCAGATTCCTCTCGATCGGCAACGTGAATAGGCTAGAAGCGCCTAGCAGGACAACGTGACCGTCGTCCCACTTGTTCTTGGTTTCAAGGAATCCCTCGCCACCAGAACCCAGTGTCAAATTCGAGACTTTGATGCCCTTCACAGCGAGTTTTTTTCTCTCGACAATCTCCAGAATCTTGCGAGCCATTTGGTCGGAACCACCGCCGATACCGTTAGGCACGATGATTTCTACCGCTTTGTCCGGCTCCCAAGCGCAGGCTATGGACGTGCAGACGCAACTGAGCACCGTAGAGATCACCATTGCGACTTTCTGTACTTTCATTCGACATGCTTTCATGATTGTTATCCGTTCGTTGTTCGGTCGGTTACGGCATGGCGCGGGTGTCAACAACCACGCCAATCTCTCGGTTAGGCCCTAGCGAGACTTCGATAAAACGTGATTCGCCATAAGCTCGCTCGATCTCGGGTCCAACCTTTAGGGTCAACACGTGACCGATGCGTTTTCCAACGCTATAAACAGGGGTGACGACAACCTCCGCTTGCCGAGTGTCGTCAAGTGTGACGGCCAAAACACGTGGCGCCGACGTTTCTTTGCTAACGGTGCCGGAGGTTGCGGTAAAGGAAGCAAAGCTATGCGAATGCTGCTTTGCCAGTGGCGCTAGCGTCGCATCGGTCAAAGTGACAGTGATCCCCGCTGTTTGCGATGCTGCGGGAGCTGCCGCAACGGTCACGCCGGTAGCGATGGCCAGAGTGGTCATAACCAACATCGTGCCAAAAATGTTGATCTTGTTAGGTTGTGCGGGTGTCCTCAAGTGCGCCTCGTTCTTTCTACTGATGCGCAAAGTGTAGTGGTTGCCCGCAAGGGCAGAACAGCGGAAAACGAGCAAAAACCGTCAGATTATCGAGTGGCTAAGGAATAAGCGGGCGCACAACCACGGGAGCTCCCTGTGGAATGCTGGTCGGCAGTGCAATGGTTGATGTGCCATAGGCGGGTGAGACAAGGAACCCGCCAACGTTGTAGCCGACGAGCCGCGAGCCGTCAGACAGCTTCGCGGCTTCCTCCGCAATGATCCGACCACTCTGTACGCTAGAACCAATGGCCGGCGAAGTCGTGCCGGCCCACACGTATAGCCAATTTGCTTGAACCAACGCGTTGTAAGAATCA
Organism: Rhodocyclaceae bacterium; assembly: GCA_020247395.1. Classification (GTDB taxonomy): domain Bacteria; phylum Pseudomonadota; class Gammaproteobacteria; order Burkholderiales; family Usitatibacteraceae; genus UKL13-2. The sequence continues at coordinate 575 of JADCJC010000103.1, read as the reverse complement.
ACATTGCCGATGGGCGCTCGTAGATTCGCCAGTAACGCGCTAGAGGGCAGCGACCCGGTGTACGTCGGATTGTCCCGCACAAATTGCCATGCCGCCTCTCGAAACGCCACTAGACCCGGCGCGACGGTTTGCGATTGCGGTACCGCGTTCGGCAGATACGTTTCCGGTGTATGCGAGACCATGACCGCGCCGACGATCGCGATTACGGCGACCACGCTTGCTAACGTGTAGAACCCAAACATAGCCTCTCCCTCCGACACAAAAAAGCGCGCCGCAGCGCGCTTCTCGTTGGCGACTTTGATTAAGACGTCGTCCAGGTGATTGAATTTGTGGCGGTGTCACAAGCGGTCTGCGCTTGCGCAGGTGTAACGGGCACAGTAAGTGCGGTAGCTCCATTGACCGACACACTCTTTAAGCCGCCTGACCCAGCCTGAGCAATATGCTTGACGCAGATGTCCTTTGGTACCAGCGTATAAGCAATGGTGAAGTTGGAGGAAGCGCCGGTCACAGAAATCGTTCCGTTAAACGAATTCGTGACGGTGCTCGTCGTGGTGTCAATCTTCAAATAATCTGGA
>JADCJC010000102.1 GCA_020247395.1 Rhodocyclaceae bacterium | reverse complement strand
TCGACGAGATGCTCCAGCCTGTCGAGCACTCCGGTAAATTGAACGAGCTTCTCTTCCCGTCGCGCTCTCGAAAACAAGTCGCCAGTGCGGTTTCTCATTGCTAGTCCCTTAATCAATGCGGTCTGTACTTAGGGGGCCGGGTTTTTTAGAAGTTCCCCTTAGGCAAGATGTTCGGAACGCCTCAAGGTCGCCGCATCAATTCAGTAGCGCATTGAGCCGAACCCATGCGGTGCGATCCTCGTCACTCAATTTTTCAATGTACGGTTTAGTTGCACGGATGCGTTGTGCGGCGGCTTCGCGCTCGCCGTGTTTGAACTGCCATGCGGCCACACCTAGCGAGGCTTGAGTGCGATACGGGTTATCGATGGCGAGTTTTTCACTTCGTGTTTTGTCGGCGGCAGAGAGTAGCGGTTTGGCGCGGCTGACGCTGTCGCTATCGCCACGCCGCAGCAGGTACGTGCCGTAGCGGTACTGCGCAAACGCTAAGGTAAGCGGATCGGCTAGGTGTGTATCGTTGAAGATCGTCAGCGCCTTCTGATGATTTGATTCAGCCTGCCTCATCGCGCCGTTCTTCTCATGGGCTTCCGCCAAATAACTAAAAATGGGCGCAAGTGCAAATGAGCGCTCACCCGAAACCATCTTACTGATCGCAATCGATTGCTCAAAAAGTGAGATGGCTTCGGCAAGTTTTCCGCTGATCATGAGGGTGATGCCTAAGTCGCGCATGGTAAGCGCAACGCGTGAGCTCATGTCACCGTGCACCGAACGCCGCAGTGCCAAGCTTTCGCGTTGTATTTTTTCCGCTTCATCGATTTGGCCGATTTGCGCGAGGCACTCTGCGAACTGCTCATAACTGTTCAGAAACCGCGGATGCGTTGTGCCCCATCGCTTGCCCTGAATCTGCAACGCCTGTCGGTAATACTCAGTCGCCTTCACAAAGTCGCCCTTGCGCTTATGCAAAACACCGAGGTTGTGGTGGCTCGAGCCAAGATCATCATCTGGGTCCTCGCCGAGCCGCAACTGGCGGATCGCTAATGCGCGCCGCATCAACGGTTCGGCGGCCTCATGATCGCCCTCGGCGCTCACTGTCAAGCCCAACATATCGAGTGACTGTGCCACTTCGGGAGCCGAAGGGCCTAACGTGGCTTCGCGGAGCGCAAGTGACTCTCTCGCCTGCGCAACTGCGTCGCCCGGGATTTTATTGTTTGACTTGAATAGCGAGGCATAAATTAACAGCGAGGATAGTCGGTCAGGTTGCGGTGGACTGATTGTGCGCTCCACTGAGATGGCGCGGTCGTAAAGTGAGGCTGCGTCAATCGGGCGGCCAATTTTTTCGTACACAATCGCAAGTCGCTCATATAGGCGGGACTGCACAATAGGCTGATCTTTTAACTCTATGGCAATACGATCTTTGCCACGTTCGACTAGCGTGAGGGCTGTTACATCCTGGCGGCCATGAATCTCGGGATCAGCTCCGACAAATAGTGACTCAACAAATTCAGTTACGCGCCGCGCGGTTTCGGCTTCGTTTTTTGCCTTTGCCTCCGCCCGTGTTGCTTGTATTTGTGCAGCGACTGCGGCGTCACGCTCTATGTTCAATCGCAGCACAAAGAAGACTGCCATTGCCACCGCGACGCTGACCGCCCCAAAGATCGGCCATCGGCGCTTGACCAGTTTGGCCATCACATAGGCCGGTGTCGCGGATTTTGCTTTAACGGGTTGATCGTCCAAGAACCGCTCGACGTCCTCAGCAAGTGCCGACACCGATGGATAACGCAGATTTGCTTCAGACATCGTGGCACGGCGCACAATGGAATCTAGTTCTTCGTTACTCGCCCCCTCAACCAATTCGCCAAGCACCACGCCTAGGCTATACACGTCGGTTGCGGTATTGATTGCCGTACCGGCTTTTAGTTCAGGGCTGGCGTAACGTGGCGTGAACGCCTGCTTTGTTTGGGCCACACCTTGTTGGCCAATGCTGATATCAGACTCGATCAACGTGGCGATACCAAAATCGAGCAACATCGGTCGATGTGCTTGGTCGACCATGATGTTGGAAGGCTTTAGATCACAGTGCACGACTAGGCGTGAATGGGCGAATGAGACCGCCCGGCAAATCTCGATGAACAGCGAGAGACGTTTATTGATCGGCAGGGCTTCTTTTTTCACGTACTCATTAAGCGGCACGCCGTCGATGTATTCCATGACCAAGTAGGGCCGTCCCTTTGGCGTCGCGCCTCCGTCGAGCAGCCGGGCGATATTAGGGTGTGAGAGTTTCGCCATGATCTGCCGCTCGCGGGAGAGCAGGGCGAGTGACTCCGCGCTGGCAAAGCCTTGCAGCAACTTGATTGCGGCCGCTTGCTCGAATTGCCCGTCGCGGCGCTCAGCCAGATACACCGCGCCCATCCCGCCGTGGCCAAGCTCGCGCGTGAGTTGCCACGCGCCGAGCGAATCGCCAACCGATAACTCAGGGCCAGTGAGGCCCTCAACAATCTCCGCCATCGGAGCAGCAATTTTGGTTGCGCGCGATGTGTTCACGTCACTGGCTATTGCCAAGTCAAGTGCCTGCTTCCGTAAAGCGGGATCGTCGGTCAATGACGCTACACGGGTGGCGCGCTCGTCTGCAGGTAAGTCAACGATTCCGTCAAAAATCTCGCGGAGCGAGAGCTCAGGCTCCTTCACGGTCCGCCCGCCATTTCGTGTTGCAGCCAGGCGCGGGCAAAACGCAGATCACGCTCCACAGTTGGCTTTGAGACCGCCAGCAGCGCCGCAATATCGTCAGCGTTCATGCCCGCAAAGTAGGTCAAGTGCAGCACGTTGCTTGAGCGCGGATCGGTCTTCGAGAGTCTGTCCAGCGATGAGTCGAGCGCGAGGATATCGAAAACCAGCGACTCCTCGCCGTCGCGGGATTCGGTAAACGTCACGTTCGCCTGCCCACCATTGCGTTTGTCAGCAAGTTTTGCCCGCGCGAAGTCGACAATGATTGAGCGCATGAGCAGCGACATGGTGGCAAAAAAATGGCCGCGATTCTTAATGTCCATAGGCGAGGACATTACCCGCAACACGGCCTCATTCAGTAGCGCATGCGAGGTCAGCGTGACCAGCTGGTTATCGCCGCCGCGCAGCCGTCCTGCAGCCATCTCCTTTAGATGTAGATACGTCGCGTCGATCAAGGAAGAAAACGCGGCGCCGTCGCCTGCACGCCATTGGGCGATGAATTCGGTTAGTGGCAAATCCTGGTTCTTTGAATGAATCGTCATGTTGGTCCAAAAGTGGCTGATGAGAGGTCGCCAAGCTCAGGGCGGGTCGATCGATGTGATCAGGCTATGCGGGGGCAATTTTGCCAGCGATGCTGCGATGCGCAAAGTGGTTTTCGACTTGAAGTGAACCGCAGCTCACGGCTCGCCGAAATCCTAAAAGTCGTTATTTGGCGCGCATTTTCAGCGGTTTTGCGCTGGAAGTCCCCGCCAGACCAAGGGTTTTGGCATTTTTGAAAATTTTTTGTCGCCGATGATGGTTTTTGAGTTCGATTTCGCTTTGTGTTGGTTAGGAGACATTGGAATTCCAACCTAGCCTAAACCTCGGATACGACCATGACTTACCCGACAACTCCAACAGCCGCATTTGGTCCAGTGCCGTACGCTGAATCGAACCTAAATCCCTGCCGCCCTGCGCGGTCGAATCAATCCCTTATAGGGTTAATCCGGGGTGCTGCAGCCATCGCCCGGGCGCCAATGCGTCCGCTTAACCACGCGCATCGCGTCTACGCTAAGTGGCATCGAGCAAGGCGGCAGCGGTCAGGCCAGACGACGAGCCGGGCTCATTCGGTCGCCCCGGCGAACATCTCTCAAGCATTTACTGGCTTGCTCTGCCTCATCTGGCTGAGCCTTACCCCCGTTGCGGCCCTGGCG
>JADCJC010000101.1 GCA_020247395.1 Rhodocyclaceae bacterium | reverse complement strand
GCCGTTTTGGGAACTTCTAAAAACCTACTGCGCGGGCGAATCTGTCAGTTCCGGTGCTCGCCGTACACTGGGTACGTGTCCGCTCCTCACTGCCAACTTCACCCGCTCGCGACGGTTTTTAGAAGTTCCCTTTTACCAAACCCTAGGATTGGCGCGGGCCTTGAGGCACAATGCCTGAAGGCGTCCGTGGATAGGGTGGTTTTGATGTGCTGTTTTTTCGCGACCAACGAGCTACCAACGCATATTGGCTTGTGTTGCCCGCTAGAAGCGCGATTCTCTCCTCTATAATTCAAACGCTCGTTTGAATTCGTGCGCTTCCCGCGCCTTCTGCGCGGCACCCCAACAGATAACGTGAACCTACCCGATGAAAATTCTCGTCCCCGTCAAACGCGTTGTTGATTACAACGTAAAAGTCCGTGTGAAATCCGATCAAAGCGGCGTTGAACTCGCCAATGTCAAGATGTCGATGAACCCGTTCGACGAAATAGCCGTCGAAGAGGCCATCAAGTTAAAGGAAGCTGGCGTTGCCACCGAGATTATCGCAGTGTCCATCGGCGTGGCACAGTGCCAAGAGACGCTTCGTAATGCGCTGGCCATGGGCGCAGATCGCGCTATCCTTGTCGAGACTGCGGTCGAGGTGCAACCACTCGGTGTCGCCAAGGTATTGCGGGCGATTGCCGTCAAAGAAGCTCCGCAACTCATTTTGCTTGGCAAACAAGCCATCGACGACGACTCCAACCAAACCGGTCAGATGTTGGCGGCCTTGCTCGGCTGGTCTCAAGCGACCTTCGCATCGAAAGTCGTTGTCAGCGGCAACGAGGCGTCGGTTACACGTGAAATCGACGGCGGGCTTGAGACGCTATCCATCAAGTTGCCGGCGATCATCACCACCGACTTACGCCTGAATACGCCTCGTTACGCGACGCTGCCAAACATTATGAAAGCGAAGAAAAAGCCGTTGGATGTAGTTACCCCGGAGGCGCTCGGGGTCGATGTCGCACCGCGCCTGACGACGTTGCGAGTCGTCGAGCCGCCGAAACGCAAAGGCGGGGTGATGGTGGCAGACGTGGCCGCGCTAGTTGATAAGCTGAAGAACGAAGCCAAGGTAATTTAGTTCCCTTGCCTTGCTAATCACTGTCTCCCAAATAAATAACGCTTTCAGGAAAAATTGAAATGGCAATTTTGGTAATCGCAGATCACGATAACTCCGCCTTGAAATCGGGCGTCACCGCCACCATTGCCTGCGCGCAAAAAATTGGTGGCGATGTCCATGTGCTGGTTGCTGGCAACGACTGCGCCGCGGCCGCCGGCGCTGCGGCCGCGGCCGCCGGTGTCAGTAAGGTACTGGTCGCCGATGCGCCGCATCTTGGCTCGGCCGTTGCAGAAAATCTTGCGCCACTCGTGGTGGGCCTTGCAAAAGATTACTCGCATGTTTTGTTTTCCGCCTCAGCCGCCGGCAAGAACACGGCTCCGCGGGTAGCGGCTCTGCTGGACGTGGCGCAGCTTTCAGACGTGGTGGCCGTTGAGGCCGCTGATACGTTCGTGCGTCCCATTTATGCCGGCAACGCATTCGCCACCGTGAAATCGGCAGACGGCATTAAGGTTCTCACCGTGCGCGCAACTGGCTTTGACGCAGTCGCACCGACTGGTGGCAACGCCACCATCGAAACTGTGGCGGCACACGCTGACAGCGGCCTATCGAAAGTCACCGGCCAAGAGCTGACCAAGTCCGACCGACCGGAGCTGGTTGCAGCCAAACGGATCGTATCGGGAGGCCGCGGCATGGGTGACGGTGATCGATATCGTCAGTTTTTGGAGCCTCTCGCCGATAAACTTGGTGCCGCGTTAGGCGCTTCGCGGGCAGCGGTTGATGCGGGCTTTGTGCCGAATGACTATCAAGTTGGCCAAACCGGGAAAGTGGTTGCGCCGGAACTCTATATCGCGGTCGGCATCTCAGGAGCCATCCAGCATCTTGCCGGGATGAAAGACAGCAAGGTCATCGTTGCGATAAACAAAGACCCTGATGCGCCAATTTTCCAGGTCGCTGACTATGGCTTGGTTGGCGATCTTTTCACGCTGGTCCCGGAACTGACCGCCGCGTTATAGGGCGGCAACAATACCTTACACCGAATAAACCAACCGAGAGAATCATGTCCCAATACACGGCACCACTGAAAGATATTGCATTCGTCCTGAAACAGGTTGTCGGTCTGCCAGATATTCGCCAATTGCCCGGATGTGAAGACGTTACCGATGATCTGGTCGATGCGATATTTTCCGAAGCCGGAAAATTCTCCAGCGAAGTACTAGCACCACTGAATCGCTCGGGTGACCAAGAAGGCGCAAGAATTTCCAATGGTGAAGTGACCACGCCGAAAGGCTTCAAAGACGCATATTGGAAGTACGTGGAAGGCGGTTGGAGTGGCCTCGAAGCGCCCGTGGAATTTGGCGGTCAGGGCCTGCCCCACGTTGTGGCAACGCCGGTCTCAGAAATGCTAGGCAGCGCCAACATGGCATTCAAACTTTGTCCGCTCCTTACGCTTGGGGCGATTGAAGCGCTGGATCAGCATGCCGCGCAGGATCTGAAAGACAAGTTTCTGCCGAACATGGTCGCCGGCAAATGGACCGGTACGATGAACTTGACCGAGCCGCAAGCAGGATCTGATCTGGCATTGGTTCGCACTAAAGCGGTCCCCGTGGGCGATGGCAGCTACAAGATTACCGGCCAGAAAATTTTTATTACCTATGGCGACCACAATTACACGGAGAACATCATCCATTTGGTGCTAGCCCGGGTTGAAGGGGCGCCGGAAGGTGTGAAGGGCATTTCGCTGTTTTTGGTGCCGAAGGTGTTGGTCAATGCGGACGGCTCGTTGGGCGCGCGCAACGATGTGAAGTGTGCCTCGATCGAACACAAGCTTGGCATTCACGCCAGCCCAACCTGTGTGATGATGTACGGCGAAGACAACGGCGGCGCAATCGGCTATCCCGTGGGCGAAATCAACCGCGGCCTTGAATACATGTTCGTCATGATGAACGCCGCGCGTTTGGGGGTCGGCCTAGAAGGGGTTTCGATCTCTGAACGCGCCTACCAACACGCGCTGGTCTGGGCGCGTGAACGTGTGCAAGGCCGTCCGACGACACCCGTGCCTGCGAGCCTCGGCCAATCGCCAAAGTCGGTGCCGATCATCTATCACCCGGATGTCAAGCGCATGCTGATGACCATGCGCGCTTACGCAGAAGCGTGTCGCGCGATGATCTATTGGACGGCGAAGTGTTTAGACCTCGCCGAGCGCTCAGAAGACGAACAAACCAAGCGCTTCAACCAAGCGCTGGTCGATCTGATGATCCCGATCGTCAAGGGCTATTCGACCGAAGCTGGCATTCAAGTCACCTCACTAGGTGTACAAATTCACGGCGGCATGGGATTTATTGAGGAGACCGGAGCGGCGCAGTACTACCGCGATTCGCGCATCTCGGCGATCTACGAAGGAACAACCGGTATCCAGGCCAATGACTTGGTCGGCCGCAAGGTCGGCCGTGAAGGCGGCCAAACCGCGCTGGCGTTGATCGAAGAAATGCAAAAGACGGCGGCGACGCTGAATTCCTCGTCGGACACGAATTTGAAGGCGATTGGCAAAACCCTCAACCGCAGCTTGGAGGATTTCAAGCGCGCCACTGAGTGGATTGCGATGACGTTCAAAGAAAATCAAGGTGCCGTTAACGCCGGTGCGGTTCACTACCTAATGTTGGCGGGTACCGTTTGCGGCGGATGGATCATGGCGCGCTCGGCGATTGCCGCTGCAGATCTATTAGCCAAGGGCGCAGGCGATACCGATTTCTTGAAGGCCAAGATGTTGACAGCACGCTTTTTCGCCGACCATATTCTGCCATTCGCTGATGGATATTGTGAGGCCATTGTCAACGGTGCCAGCAGTGTGCTGGCGATGGAAGAAGCCTACTTCTAACGCAGCGAAGTTATATGTAGGGCAGGGCGTCACCCGGCCACGGGGCGACGCCCGCATCAATGCCGGGTGACGGCATGCCGGGAAATGTCGCAGGCTCACCTTCCAGAGCGCCGTGCACCGCACGCCAGACAAGCTCAGCGTCGATTTCGTCCATCGAAATTTTGTTGCGACAGGTGGGGCCAGCAAGCGCGTGATCAATGGCGGCGAGCGCGGGGTGGCCCAGCGGCTTATAAAGCGCGCTCGGAATCGATGGGTGATAGAGCACCACCATCGGCTTCTTCAGTGCGCTGTACAGATGCGTGGGACCTGTGTCGATGCCGACGAACAGATGCAAGTGGGACATTAAAGCGGCCGTTTCACGCAGTGTTGTCTTGCCTGCAAAACTGATGACCCGACCGCCGAGCGAGCGTTCAAGTTCTGCGATACGTGGTTGATCTCCTGATGCACCAAAACACACAAAACGTGCATCCGGATAGTGCTGGACGATGCGCAGGGCTAAATCAAGAAACCGTTGAATCGGCCAATCGCGCCACGACTTTGTTGCAAAACTCGCGACTTGAAATCCGACGATGGGAGAGTGATTTGATGCGCCGAAAATGTCAGACATGGTTTTGGCGGCGCTAGACAGTTCTTCTTTGGTAATCGCAACATCGATGCCGAAGCCTTTGGCCACGATTCCCACAGCCGCCGGCAGTGCGAGAAACCACGCGACCGCGTGGATGCTGTTCTGTGGTGGCGCATCGAAGGCTAAGGCCAGTTTCTGGTTGATCGCGTCATCCTGCTGACATTCAGCGACGACGCGGCGAGCCTTGCGGAGCGCATAACGCACCAGCGCCGAGTCTTGACCCCAGACAAACGCATAGTCGTATTCGGGCTTGGTGATTGCATCTTTCCAGCCTCGCGCCCATGCCGATTTCTTGGTGATCGCGCCGACCTTGCCCAGATACGGCAAGTACCGCAACACCTCTGCACGCTGCGGGTGGCCGAGACAGGTGATCGTGGCGTTCGGAAAGTGCGCGGCGATGGCACGGATTGCGGGAGTCGCAAGAAGGGTGTCGCCGATCCGGGTCACGTTTAAGATAAGTACACGTTCTGCTCTTGCCGCTTCGGCTGCGGTAATGATCACGGTAATTCCCCGCGCAGTTTTTCGAGCTGTGCGAGTGACATCTCCAAGACCAGCAACTGAAAAATTTGTTCAGCGTAGCGTGAGTTCCCTCGGCGGTAACAAATCAAAAGTTGTTTGGCGGCATTACCGAGAATTTGTCCGCCGGTAAGCCGCTCAAGATTGGCAGGAAGGTCGTCTAGTCGATCTGCCAAGTCGTTTTTCAGCCATGTATCTAGCGGGGGATTGAAGCCTTTTTTCTTGGCGTTGAATAAATCGATAGCGGACGCAGCCAGTTGTGGCACGGCCAAACGCAACAATTGTTTCGCCGGTCGGGTAAACCGCTGGCTGGCCGGCATGCTGTGTACCAACGAAACCCAAACATGGTCTAATAGCGGCGCACGCAGCTCGAGCCCGTGCGCCATGGTGCACAGGTCGCCTTTACGCAGGATGTATTCGGGCAAATAGTTCAGGCGATCAATTTCCAGAAGCTCGCCAATCGGCCCGCGTGGATTGGCCTTCTCCAGCCATTTCTGCTCCAACCCCCGCCAGTAGACCGGGCCTTTGCCGTCAAGTGCGGGCTGCAATGCGGCGCGCTGCGCAGGCGTGAAGCCTGAGAAGCGCAGGCTGTAGGCGCGCCACCAGTCAAGGCGAACCTCGTCGAAAAACTTGGAGACACCCGCGCCGGTGATATCGCGATTGCGCGGAACACTGTTGTCGCCGCCGAAGACCTTGCGCCGCCAGCTAGTCTTTAGATGTTTGTCAAGACGTTTGTAGCCCGCAAACAGCTCGTCACCACCGTCTCCACCCAAAACCACTTTCACATGTTTGCTGGTCTCTCGCGCAAGATACCAGCTCGGTATCGCCGAAGGGTCGGCGAACGGTTCGTCGAGGTCTTCAATGATCTGATCGATATCGTCGCGAACGGACGCGGGGACGGCGATCACTCGATTTGGAAAGCCCAGCGCGGCGGCTATCTTTGCGGCCTTAGCCGATTCATCCATCTGCGGCTCGTTAAAACCCGCAGTAAATGTTTGCAGCGCCCCATGCCCGGTCAATGCAAGGCGAGATGCCACCGTTGATGAGTCAATGCCAGAGGAGAGAAACACCCCAAGTGGTCGGTCGGCAACCGTGCGCATGGACACCGCTGCGTCGAGCGTCGCCAGCCATTGATCAGCCGGTACGGGTTGTTCGGCCAGTGCATCGGGAGGTGTCCAATAACACTTGGTTTCAATACGGCGGGTTGCCAATTCAAGCGATAACCAATGCGCGTTGGGCAAACGCTGGATATTTTTAAAGATAGTCCGTGGCGCAGGGACATAGCGGTGCGCCAGGTAGGCGTCAATGGCATGCCGGTCCCATTGGCGCGCATTGGCTGGTAGAAAGGGGAGCACGCTACGGACGGTAGAGCCGAACGCCAAATTACCGTCGATATAGGAGTAGAGCATCGGCTTGAGACCCATACGGTCACGTATCAGCCATAGCTTCTCCTTTCGCAGGTCAAGAATGGCGATGGCAAACATGCCGCGCAGGCGCGAAATCATGTCGATGCCCCAGTGTTGATAGGCGTACAAAATGAATTCCGTGTCGGACCTTGTCTTGAATTGCGCACCGGCCGCCTTTAATGTCTCGGCATGTTCAGCCCAATCGTAGACTTCGCCGTTGTAACAAATCCAGATGGAGCCGTCGTCATTTCGCATCGGCTGATCGGAGATCGGGCGGGGATCGATGATGGAAAGGCGGGCGTGAATCAGTGCACTCGGCACCCCAACCGACCCGTCAGCGCGGCTCCAGTCTGCGTTCCAGCGAACGCTATGTTGCGCGTCTGGGCCGCGGTTTTTGAGTGCGGCCATCATGGCTTCGACCGTCGTAGGCGGTACATTTTCTCCGGCAAAAAAACCAGCGATGCCACACATGGCTAGTGCTCCTTGCGCGCCTTGACGGCGCGAACGAACACATCAGTCATACGATCTAGCATGACAGCAATGCCAAAAGAGGCCAAAGCGTAGGCGCGACCAGCTTGCCCCATATGCTGTCGCAACGCCGCGTCGGCCATCAGTTGTTCAAGCGCGGCGGCGAGTGCGGTCGCATTTTTCGGCGCGACCAATATGCCAGTGCTGCCGTCTTGTACCGCCTCCGCGATCGCGCCGACCGGTGTCGACACCACCGGCAAGCCACACGCCATCGCCTGCATGATCCCCTGCGGAACGCCTTCGTCGCCAAAAGACGGAAGGGTGAAGATGTCCAAAGTCGATAACCACTCAGGTACGTTGTCCACATTGCCGACGAAGCGGACGATTTCGGCTAGGTTTTCTTTCTGAACACGCGACGTGAGGCGCGCACGTTGCGGGCCATCACCAATGATGATCAACCGCCATTCTGGAAATTTGATGCGCAGCAACTTCAGCGCGTCGAGCAAGTCATCATGTCCCTTCCAATCGCGCAACGTCGCCAGAATTCCAATCGTTGGGTTTTCAGGTATGCCTAGCCTGGCCCGCATTGCCGCTTTATCGAGCGGCTGGAAACGATTCAAATCAATGCCGGTTCGGACCGAGGTCATTGTTTCAAGCGCGAACCCGTTGTCGCGATGTAGTTGTGACCTCAGCGCTTCCCCGGTGGTAGCAATGTGCGCCGTGGCCTTAGTGTACAACCAGCGTGTTGACCAGTGATTGTTTATCGCTGTAGATACATGGCGTGTTCGCACCATTGGCGGCATGTCTGCCAATGTCAGACACGCAACGGCCGTCAGCCAGGAATCCGTTGAGCTATGGGTATTGATTACGTCATAGCGCCGTCCATTGGCGGCCAGCCACTTACGCAGTTCCAGCAAAGGCCCGATACGCTTTCGCGCAATACTGATGGCTTCAACGGGAACCCCCAATTTCCTTGCAGCCGGAAGCAACTCCGCGTTCGGCGGCGTCAGCAGCATGACCTGATGACCGCGCTCGAGCATGCCGCGCGCTTCAGTCAAGATGCGAATTTCCTGCCCACCCCAACCAATCGACGATTCGGTATGCAGAATCGAAAGCCGTGGCCCGGCGTTCAAAGTGAAAACTCCGGCGCGTAGCGCTGGAACCATTGTTCCAAGACGGCGAGTGCCCAAATACGTCCGGCGTGGTTGCTGCGTCCCGTGGCATGCTCGGCTTGTATCTTGGCCAATGCGCCTTCGCGAAACAAGCCCCGCTTTGCCAGACCGCGGCTGCCGCTACGGCCACCACCGTTGGCACCGAGCGCGGCGTCCACATGGGGCTTTAGGCTCGACTGTAGCCAAGCAGACAGCGGCATGACAAAGCCCTGTTTGTTACGGTAGACAATTTCCTCCGGCAGGTACCTGGCGGCCAATTTCTTGAGGATGAATTTGGTCGTCTTGCCGTGCTGCTTTAACGCAGGGTCGAGACGCGCGACAAATTCGACAAAGCGATGATCGAGAAACGGCACCCGCGCCTCAAGTGAATAGGCCATCGTCGAGCGGTCGACCTTGGTCAGCAAATCATCCGCTAGCCAGAGGCGCATATCGACGTACATAATTTTCTCGATGTAATCCTCCGCGTTGCACTCGTCGTAGAACTTTGCGGCATAGTCTGCGATGTGCGATTTCTGAGCCACGAGCAGGCTGTTGGAGAAAAGTGTTGGCTGCAACGCACGATCAAACACGTTCGGAACGGTCGCGTAGCGCTTCGCCTTTGGCTGCATGATGGCTTTGACGAGTCGATCTTTGCGTGCGGCAGCAGGCAGCAGCGCAAGCAGGCGAGGGAGGGGCGACCAGCTGGCGCCAAAAATCGCGGCGATTTTTTCCTCAGACGCCCGCTTTTGATAATTGGCATAGCCGGAAAAAAGTTCGTCGGCGCCTTCACCCGTGAGCGCAACGGTCACATGTTGGCGCGTCAGTTTTGACAGCAGCATCGTCGGTAGGGCGGCTTGATCACCAAATGGCTCGTCAAACACATTGACCCAATCAGCAAATGTATCGGTGACGTCCGAGGGTTTGACCATCAATGCGTGGTGGTGACTCCGCAGATGCGAGGCAACTTTGGCCGCCTCGTCGTGCTCACTCTGCGTGGTGTCCGGGCGACCGGACTGATCGAGGAACCCCAGATTGAAGGTCTCAATGGGTTTGCCGGTGAGGTCAGTCATCAACGCCGCAACCAAACTCGAATCAACGCCGCCGCTGACAAATGCACCAAGCGGGACATCGGCAAGCAGCATCGACTCGACCGAACGGCGAAGTTCGGTATCCAATAGGTTGATTGCCTCTGTTTGGCCGACGGATATCTTATGTTGATAGTTGACCGACCAAAATTGCCATCGTGCGATGGCGCCCGTCCGGACATTGAGGCGCAGCGCGTGTCCGGCTTCAAGTTTTGAAATATCGCGATAAATCGTTAGCGGCGCAGGAATGTACTGACATTCCAAATAGAGGCCCAGCGCATCTAGATTGAGGTCATTTGAAACTGCGGGATGTTCCAAGAGCGCCTTCAGTTCGGAGGCGAACGCAAAGGTCGTCGCATTTGTCACAAAATGCAGTGGTTTGACACCGAGGTGGTCGCGCGCCACCAGCAGCGTCTGCTCGGTCTTGTCGAAGCTGGCAAAGGCGAACATACCTTCGATGCGTTCGAGAGCGCCTTCGCCCCATTGCGCAATAGCCTGCAACAGCACTTCGGTATCGCCGTTGGTGGCAAATTGCCTGCCCAGCGCGCGGAGCTCCTCGCGCAGGCTTCGGTAGTTATAGATTTCCCCGTTAAAAACGATGGTGTGTCTGCCGTCTGCGGTCGTCATCGGCTGCGAGCTTGCAGCAATGTCGATGACGGCGAGGCGCCGATGCGCTAGATGCACGTGTTCGTGCGCGAAGTAGCCTTCGGCGTCCGGCCCACGGTGCGAAAGCCGCCTGTTCATCTGGCGCAACACGGCCTGTGCAGCGTACTCGGTGCGACCAAGGTTCACGAAGCCGCTTATGCCGCACATAATGGGCTATCGGTTGGCTGAGGCAGGCAGCGTCGATCCGCAGCGGGCCTTAGATTGCAGGAAGCGTGGAAGGTCTCGACAGGCAAGTGTGGTCTTCAAACGATGAGGGCAGGGTAGAGTTTACTAGACCCCTGCCGGCATATTCTGTAGGCGCAAACGCGTTGGGTCGAATGGCCGGGCAAAGTGTAGCAAGGACGGCTTGTTTCGAGCAATTTGTTCTGGAAGCGCCCGTCACTGCTCAAGACGGGCATCGGCGACAGGGCTACGCACGCCACGGTCTATGGACCTATGGGCGTATGCACTAATGGCAACATTACCATCACCAGGCAACATTACCGTCACCTGTTCTGGAGCGATGGAATTCGAGACCAATACCGGTACTAGCCTGAACATTTCATGGGGGGGCGTTGGAAAGCGGGCGAGTGGGCGAGCGATTTCGGCGACGGCGAGCCAAGCTGCCGCCGAGACAAAGTGAGTGATCTTGTGCAAATCTGAATTACACTCGCGGCGTTGATTTGCGCTAGGTCAAGTCCTAGACGGCGCAAACAGATACGCTATTCTGGAGTTCGTGGTGCGAGTTCACGCGGTGCGAGTTCAAAATGACAGTGCAAGATGACAGCCAAGCGTTCCGTTCGATAGCCGCAACACTGCCAAGCGTCAGCTGAAGATTTGACGATACACGATAAACGCAACTCGGAAATAGTGTTTTGATTGTGGAAGACGTATGCCCAAAAGAGCGGCAAAACCAGATGAAACTAGCCACAAGCGCATCCGTCTTGCATTTTACGGAGCGACCGGCACCGTAACAGGTTCAAGGTACTTGCTGACCGTTGATGAGGAAGACAAGCAGCATAAATTCTTGATCGACTGTGGATTGTTTCAAGGGCTCAAACAACTGCGATTGCGCAATTGGGCACCCCTGCCGTTTGACGTTCAGCAGCTTGACGCAATCGTCTTAACGCACGCGCATATCGACCACAGCGGGGCATTGCCGCTTCTTGCACGTGCGGGCTATCGCGGGCCGGTGTACTGTACGTCAGCAACGCGAGAACTCGCGACAATCCTGCTACCCGACGCCGCTCATTTGCAGGAAGAGGATGCGAGCTTCGCTAATCGGCACGGCTTCTCCAAACACTCACCGGCACTGCCGCTTTATACCGTTGAAGACGCGCGCCAATCTTTACGCTTGCTCAACTCGGTGGAGTTTGACCAGCCACTCGCACTTGCGCCGTCGATTTCCGCCACTTGGCACCGCGCGGGGCATATTCTCGGGTCTGCTTGGTTGACTATCCAGATCGGCAACCACAAGTTGTTGTTTACGGGCGATCTCGGCCGCCCGCAGGACGCAATGATGAAACCCCCCGCACCCGCCAGCGATGCGGATTGGATGGTGGTGGAATCTACCTATGGAAATCGACGGCATGAGGCCACCGATCCCGCCGAGGCATTACGCTCTGCTATTGAACCGACCCTACACAAAGGTGGCGTTGTCGTGATTCCCACGTTCGCGGTCGGTCGCGCACAGAGTGTACTGTTGTACTTGTATCGCCTTCGGCAGGCGCGAAAGATTTCTTCTGTACCGGTCTATCTGAACAGCCCAATGGCAGCAGATGCCACTGAACTGTTTCGCCATCACAGCGATGAACATCGCTTGCTGCTGAATGAGTTTCAGGCGATTCGCAATATGGTGCACATTGTGAATACGCCGGAAGAATCGCGGCAGTTGAATACGCTCTCCGGGCCGATGATTATTGTGTCAGCGAGCGGCATGGCAACAGGCGGTCGAGTGTTGCACCACATCAAGCGGTTTGGTGGCGATCCACGCAATGCAATCGTATTCACTGGCTTTCAAGCTGCCGGCACACGTGGCGCACGATTGGTTGAGGGCGAGAGGGAGCTCAAGATGTTTGGCGAGTATGTACCGATTCGTGCAAAGGTAATTTCGCTCGATTGCCTTTCCTCGCATGCCGACTATTCGGAAATGGTCGATTGGTTACGCGGCGCAAGCAAAGCGCCTACGCGGTGTTTCATCACACACGGCGAGCCCGCAGCCGCCGACGCGCTGCGTTTGCACTTAGCCGAGTCGCTCGGTTGGCGGGCTGAGGTGCCGGAATACGGCGAGGTTGTTCAACTGACTCCCTAGTCGCTAGAAATCGCTATCGGGCAGCTAGTGGCCTGGATTGTGGCCCCGGCGGCGAGGCCAGCACACCCACAACGCAATTGGAACTCGCGAGTATTCTACCGCTAGCGCTCGCATGCGCTGCCTCTATGGCCCCGCGAATTGAGTGCCGTATCAATGTTTGTAATCCTCCCCTAGAGTCCGAACGGATAGGTTTCGGGGAAACCCGCTATTTGGCGGGTTGCAAATGGCGTTACTGCACACGTCTCATCTAGCCAAATGTACTCGTCAAATTGTTGTGGCAGCATAGCTTGAAAGTAATGGCTTTGTAATTCGGTCTCAGGCCGATAAATTACGCCGATGGCACGTTCGAGCCTCGGCCGCAATAGCTGCTCGCGCAGTGCGGGTGCCGAATCGCGTAGCGGCAACAGAAAGTTTCGCGTCCCAGTTTCATGACAGAGCCGCTCAACACTCTTTGCAATTGCCGGTCGCACGCGCATGACCTCCATCGGGCCATCCCAATCCGAGGCGGCGGCAACAGTGCCGCTGTTTGTACCGAACCCGATCATGTAGGCCTTGTGCCCATACTCCTCGCGGCACAGTTGCCCGATATTGAATTCGCCGCGCGATGACATTTCGGTTGCTCGTGCGTCACCAATGTGCGAATTGTGCGCCCAGACGACGGCCCGGCTTTTGTCGCCGTGGTAATTGAGCAGCGTTTTCAAGGTTTCAAACATATAGTTGTCGCGTAGATTCCACGAGGCGCGCGAGCCATAGTACATGACACGATAATAACGCTCCGCAGTTGCGATCAGGTTGGCATTTTGGGCCGCATCAAGGAAACGCTCGCCGTCATGTTCCGCATAGGCGCGGCGTTTATCGAGAATCTCAACAAGCATGTTTATCACTTCAGTTTCACAACTGCGATAGGTGCCCGTGAGGGCGGCCTGGCCATAGCTCGCCGGGTCGGATTGCCATGGCGTGAGGCAGGCGTATCGTTCGCGCGCGATTTTCGCAGTGTGCGGATCGATGGCATCAAGATAGTCAAGCACCGAGCGAATCGAGTTGTGGAGGCTGTAAAGATCGAGGCCGTGAAACGCAACCCGCTGCCCTCGGTCAATGCCTCCGTTATGATGGCGCAGCCAATCCACAAACTCACGCACTTCGCCGTTACGCCACATCCAAGCGGGAAAGCGCGCAAACGCCGTCCACTCAGAGGGTGGATATTCGAAGCGTCTGACGTAGTGATCCACGCGTGCGGCGTCCGGCCAGTCTCCCTCGATTGCGACGAAGGAAAAATTCTTTTCTGCGATCAACTGCCTTGTTATCAGTTGGCGCAGCCGATAGAACTCCGATGTGCCATGGCTCGCCTCTCCAATAAGCACAACGCGCGCATCGCCGATGCGTTTTAGCAGGGGGCCCAGATAAAACGAATCAAGGTCACTGAAGGGTTCGCAATGCCGGTTGATCAAACGTATCGCGGTGCCGTCGGTCTTGTCCGCTTTCGCGGTAGATGGACGCGCAGTAGGATGGGCCGCTTCACCAACTGCCCAACCTTCCTCGCCGAGTAGTGGAACAAAGCGAACATCCGCCAAATCCTCCGTTGTGTATTCCTGCTCGCCGATGCGGGTTACGCGCACCAATTCCTGAACACGTGTGTTGGCTCCGATCGGGATCAACAGGCGCCCACCTATTTTTAGCTGCGACTTTAATGAGGCCGGCACTTCAGGGCCACCCGCAGCGACGACAATTGCGTCATAAGGCGCATGTGCCGGCCAGCCTTGTGTACCATCCGCGTGCAGCACATGGACGTTGGTGTAGCCTAGAGTTTGCAGCGTGCTCTTAGCTTGTTCGGCGAGCGGCAGGATGCGCTCCACCGTATAAACCTGCTGTGCGATGTGCGCGATGATTGCCGCCGCATAACCGGAGCCTGTGCCGATTTCCAGCACGCGTTCGCAGCCCTCAAGCGCCAGCGCTTCCGCCATCAAGGCGACGATATAGGGTTGCGAAATAGTTTGTCCCTCGGCTATCGGCAACGGCGAGTCTTCGTATGCAAACTCGGTCATATCAGGCGGCAAGAATGCCTCGCGCGGCACCGTCAGCATCGCTTCGAGCACCTTTGGATCGCGTATGCCGCGTGCGGCGATTTGCTGTTCGACCATTAATCGACGTGTTGGTGATGTGTCTTTCATTGCGTGCAGGCCATAAAGGGTTTAGCTGACAAGTACTGAACGTAGCAGCTCGCGAATGAGCGGTTTTGCGCAACGTCAAACCAACATCAAATGTTTAGCAGAATCGTAATATCGATCAAGGAAAAACTCTTGCGTCGATCGTTGCGCTGTATCAATAGTTGCGCTGTTGCCCGTGCATATACTTGGCAGATTATTGTTTGATCGCTACAAAACATCGGCGGCGAGTGAAAGCGGATGGTGTGCATAGGTTGCAGGCGAGCAGATGGCAGTGGGCTTACTAATCTTTGGGAGCGATAACCCCTAATGAACTCATTGACGAAAATGGCGTTAGGACTACTAGGTCAGTTGAAACCGCAACCGGCAATCGGTGATTTGGCGGCGGTGCTTGAGTTACCACCCGCACAAACCAGCGGTGGCATGCCGCTAATGGATGCCCTTAATCTTCGGCAATCTCGGCGAGAGTTTTTGCCAGAAGCACTGGCACCACAGGTGCTCGCCGATTTGCTTTGGGCGGCTGCGGGAGTAAATCGCGCCGAGTTGGGTGGGCGAACCTCGCCAAGTGCGATGAATTCTCAGGAGGTGCAGCTTTATGTTGCGTTACCAGAGGGGCTTTTTCAATATGAAGGGGCTAGCCACCAATTGAAGCGCGTTACCGGTACGGATGTTCGCCGCGTAACCGGTTATCAGGATTTTGTCGATTCAGCGCCACTGGATTTCATTTACGTTGCAGATCATTCGCGCATGACAATGGTGTCTGCGGCACAGCGTGAGTCGTACGCGTTTGCGGCGGCAGGCGCGATGGCACAAAATGTTTATTTGTTTTGTGCATCGGCAGGGCTTGCGACGGTCATTCGCGCATGGTTTGACCGCGACGCACTTACAGCCGCAATGGGGTTGAATCCCAATCAACAAGTCCTCCTAGCGCAAACGGTTGGCCGGTGTGAGACCTCGCGTTCGGTCGACATCGCTTGACAGCAACGATAGAGACTCGATCTGCGGCATCGTCAATGGAGAGCGCATGGCAAGGCTAGTTAGTTGACATAATATAAATATGGAGTGGATTATTGCTAGGCATCTTGTTAGCATAACTTCGGCAGTTTACCGATTCCAACGACGCGTCTTCCCAAGGTGCTTTTTGCCTCATCCGCACTCAACGAAAGCCGGACTAAGCAACGCGGAGTTGTCAAAGACAAGATTGGTTACAGCCTCTGACAACTATTTCACATTCAGCCCAATAAGCTGATCGCTCCCTTACAGCCCAGCCGAGTGACCTCTATGTCCCGAACTTTCGTTACGATCCTTCGCATGATTGCCATCGCCGTTGGCGCGCTCTGTATCGTGCTGCGAGGCCCGGCCGCCCAGTCCCAAGTGCGCGACGTCATAAGCTTCGACGGAGATAATCGTGCGCAGCTACTACTTCGAAGCGGCACTGCCGCAACACAACTTGGACGTTTTGATACCACCACACAGCGCTTCAATTTTTTCGCAGCAACTGACCCTGGGCCAAGTTTTCGCTACGTGGCTGCGGTGGATCTGAACGGCGACGGTCGCTCTGATCTCGTGTATCAAAATGTTACTCAGGGTCAAGCTGGTGACGTAGCGGCGTTGGATGGCATCAAGCCCAACACCTCCACCGTATTGCGTAGCGTAAAGCGTACTTGGGACGTTCAGGCTGTAGGTGACCTTGACGGGGATGGTTTCGGCGATCTTGTTTGGCGCTACGTCGTCAGTGGATCGCCCGATACCGGCGTATCTTATGTCTGGTTCACCAACGGCAGCAGCGTGGCGCAAGTGCGCAAGCGAGGCGGCGCACCGCTCGACTGGAAGCTCCTCGGCGCACGTGACATTAATGGTGACCGCGCAGCAGACATGGTCTACATTAGTCCAGACAATCGCATACGTGTACTCATGGCTACCGCCAATAGAACCTGTGCGAATCTCTCAGCCGGGAACCTCAGCCCAGGCTTCACCGCGATCAGGCTGGCCGATTTTGAGGGTACGGGCCGCGCGAGCTTGCTCACGCGTAGCACTGACGGTGTGCAATTGGAGCTGATTTCCTTAGATGGCCGCGGGGTGCCGCTGCCGCCACCCAGCGCGAATCCTGATGATCCAAACGCAGCTTGTGCATCGAGTAACAGTTCAATCACTACACTTAAAACTCGCCTGCCGCCAGTCAACCCGGCCTGGCAGTTAATCGGAGCGGATGACTATGACGGTGATGGCATAGCGGATTTGGTATGGATGCAGCCAGATGGGAGCCTTACGTTTTGGAAAATGAACGGCACTGCAAGCCCGCGCGTGTCGGCAAACGTCGGTACCATTCCTGCGGGTTTTGAATCCTACGCAAATGCAATTGCCGCCGTGCCCTCGTCGTATCCAGTCGGCATTAGTGATCAGACGATGATGGTCGACGGCAGTAACCGCAACTACCGTGTCTATGTACCCAACAGTATCAATGCGATGCGTGCAATCGTGCTGGTGCTGCACGGCGGCGGCGGCGAGGGGCTGGGCGTGGCTGATCTCGGCAACCATCCGTTGTCGGTCTTTCGCACTGTTGCCGACCGCGAGGGCTTCGTCGTGGTTTATCCAGGCGGTCTGCCCGCCAAGGATGTCGAGGG
>JADCJC010000100.1 GCA_020247395.1 Rhodocyclaceae bacterium | reverse complement strand
TGCCCGCCCACAACCATAAGGGTTGCTCCGGACGGGGACCCGTCAATTTTATTCAGCGCAGGTGATTCCGATATTGGGCTCCCGCCTTCGCCGCAGCGTGGAGATTCACCATATTTACTTGCCGGATCAATAAAAACCTACTGCGCGGGCGAATCTGTCAGTTCCGGTGCTCGCCGTACACTGGGTACGTGTCTGCTCCTCACTGCCAACTTCGCCCGCTCGCGACGGTTTTTAGAAGTTCCCCCGTGCTGTCAGCTATTTCCCGCTGAAGCGTAGCGTGATTTGCAGCTGACGCCCCAGCGGGTTGTAACCGCGCGCAAGTTCGTATTTGCGATTGGTGAGATTGTTGCCGGTGATGTCGACCGCCCATTCGGGGTCGATGCGGTAACGCGCAAACGCACTCCACAGCGCATACCCTGACATGCGCGAGGTCGGCGCTTCATTCGCCGAATCGAATCTTGCGCCACTCATCGCTAAATCCGAACCGAGTTTCCAAGCACCGATGTTGGCTGATCCGCCAACAGTGCCCAGCAACTTTGCGCGACTACGCAACTGTTTGTCGGTGTCAGCATCTTCAGGACGTTGCGCGGTAATGCGCGTGCGCCAATCGATTCCGGCCCAGTTGGTATCCACGCCCAATTCCCAGCCGCGAATGCGTGCGCGGCGCAGGTTTTGCGGGCGCGACGTTGCCGAGTCAAAGGCGATGAGATCCTCGATCTTGTTTTCGAACAATGCGAGGTTTAATTGAAATGCCTTCCGATTGAGCCGCCATCCGAATTCGCCAGACTCGGATTTTTCCGGGCGCAACAGCGGGTTTGAGAAGCCGGGGAAATATAAATCGTTGAAAGAAGGCGCGCGAAACGCGCGGCCTGCCGAGAGATAGACGAGTTCATCTTTCCAGAGCTGATATCCCCACGAGACGCCGCCGGTGCTGCGGCTGCCAAATTGGTCCTCTTTATCGTGGCGGGCGCTTACCGTCAGTGTTTGTTCAGCAACCTTTTGTGAGATTGAGCCAAACACCGAGTCGGTCGTTCTGGTCTTGGCAGTGTAGTTGGTGGTGGCCGCGACTTTCTCATTTCGTCGTTCAAAACCCAGTAAAGCGTCACCTGCAACCGTTGCGAACCGGTTTTGCCATGCAAACTGATCCTGTGTGGTTTTGAATTTGCCGGGAAAGTTTGACATCACGACGCTGTCGTCGCTGGTCGAACCGATTGTCAAACGCGATCTCCACCAGTCAGTGAAATTGTTGTCTGAGGCGAGTTGTACTCCCCGTAAGGTTTGAGTACTTTCTGCGTTGTTGCCGGGGCCTGAATCGAAGCGTGTCGACCCACGCGATTGCCAAGCCGAGAATGAAACCATTTCTCCCTGCCAAAGTTGCTGGGTGAGTTTGATGGCGGCGCTGGTATTTTCGTAGGCGTCGCGATCCGGGTTGAATATGAGGCCGCCGGCTAAGGGATTGGTGGCGGAGGGCGCGTTGATAGTGCGACGACTCGCGGTCAACAAGACGCGGGTTTCACCAAGATTACCCTCAATGCCAGCTTGTGCGTGACGCGCAGAAAACGAGCCCAGCCCAAAATTTGCCGTTACCTTGGTGTTTTTATCCGCTGCGTGATTGTTGTCTTTGCGTGTAAAGATTTGAATCACGCCGCCGATCGCCTCGGAGCCGTACAGTGATGACATTGGCCCGCGCACAATCTCGATGCGCTCAATCAGATCGAGCGGAATGTTTTCCAATGCGGCTGCGCCGGATGTGGAGGACGCGATGCGTTGTCCGTCGATCAGCACCAGTGTGTGAGTGGCGTTGGAGCCGCGGACAAAGATGCTTGAGGTCTGGCCGGGTCCGCCGGTGGAGCGAATGTCGAGGTTGGCGCGTCGCTGAAGCAGGTCGACAAGAGTTAGTGCGCCTGTTTCGTCGATGTCGAGCCGTGTGATGACGCTGACTTGGGATAGTACGTCATTGATAGACTTGGCGGTACGTGTGGCGGTGATGACCACGTTGTCTGCGCTGACGGGTAATTGTGCGGCTGCTGGTGCAACGGCGGCTAGAAAGTAAGAACCGATGAGAGAGCCGAGCACTGCCTGTCGTATGTGGTTGGTGGAGCGGTCTGTGTGGCGGGGGTGGCAGTGGGCGCGCTGTTGGAGGGCGCTAGGTTGTTGACCTTGATACGGGATCTGTCGCGCGAAGAACAAAAAGGCGTGTTTAGTGGTTTCCATGATTGATGGGTGGTGTGTCACAAGCGTCCCCGCAAGCAACGAAACGATTCGTCCAAACAAAACCAACATCAGTTTTGTGCCGACGCCACGTCAGCCACATGGATCGTGCAGCCAACGATGCAAAGGCCGGTATCCGGACTTATGGACTGAAGTGAGCCTTTCGAGTTCACTTCGGCAATGTTTCCTTCCCAGGCCCATGGGGCACCCAGTGGTACAACAACATTGCTTAATCCAATCACCGTTGCGGGGGCAGTGTGCGAATATGCCGACGTTGCGCAGCACGCACTTCCCGTTTAACTTGACATCGCGGAAAAAACAAACCGCGCGACTTCAAGCACCTTGCACATGCGCATTCTACGCAGATGCAGACGGTTGCCCAAATCGCAGCGGCCCTACTATTAGTAAAATATAGGTATGCAGGATTTGATTTCACACTCCGTGCGCTCGTTATCAGCCGCTAGGCTCACTGAGCAACTCAAAGTATTTGCGCCGGTGCGCGAACGCGCCATCATCATCAATTGCAGCACCAAGCTGGTGACGACGCTGGCGCTGATGAGCGCGCTTCGTTATGCGGGGATGCCTGTGCTGCTTATCGATTGTGATTCCACAGACGGTAGTCAGGCTTGGTTTCGAGGGTTGGCTGCGCAACATGAATTTGACCTCGCTTTTGCACCGCTGCGTTCGCACGGCGAGACGCTCGACCAGATTTTCGCTGCGTCACGTGATGATTCCATCATGTTGATTGATTCGGATTTAGAGATTCTGCAAGACGATCTTTTGCCAAAACTGCGCGCGGAGATGGCCGCGCCAAGTTGCTATGGGGCGGGTTTCTTGCATAGCGACCGGACACAACATCTTGGTCCGGCGCGCGCTTCTGCGCGGGGACGCTACGCTGATCGTATGTGGATCCCCCTGTGTTTTTTGAAGACTGCCATCGTCCGTCAGGCGTTGAATGCTGGGGCAACCTTTAGGCACTCGCGGGATTACCTTGAATTTCCTTGGAGCATGTCGCTCTCGAGATGGCTTTATGCGCGACATCGTGTTCCTTTTCTTGGCGCTATATCGTTGGAGGGTTTTGCTAAAGCGCGTCAACGGATTTATGGTGAACGTGCAGCGTTTCGTGAATACGACACCGGCGCGCGTATTCACGAGGCGTTGGTTAGACAAGGCCGACATTTGGCCCACTTGGGCGAACCGTATTGGTCGCAAAGTGTGCGGCACTACCATGGTGTGACACGGGCAACGTTGTCCGAGGGACAGGAAAATGCCACCGCGCCCGGCGCGATTCTTGCAGAAGTTGCTGAACGACTCCGTGCCGGGTATGGCATGGTCGTTGCCTGATCGCTTCATCCCTTGCCGCGCAAATCGAAATCACCTTCAAACTCTCGCCTTGTGCATTGACGCGAAACATCTTTTTAGTTACGCTGTCGGTCTATGGAAGCCGATATTCAACGCTTTGAAGAAAAGCTCAATCACTTTGTCACGTTATTCCAGCGCTTGCGCTCGGAGAACAATGATCTTCGCCAGCAGTTGGCGGCGAAGGGTGACGAAGTCAAGCGGCTAGCGGAGAAGTTAGATCACGCGAAGATGCGTATCGAAGCCTTGGTAGAGCAGTTACCAGAAGCTGAGAGCGAACAGTCATGACCAAAACTGCCGATATCAAGGGTATTTCAATTTCAGTAATGGGCCGCGAGTTTCGCGTTGCCGCGCCGCCCGGCGAGGAGCGCCAACTGCTGGCCTCTGTTGACCTGCTTAATCGCAAGATGAAAGAAATACGCGACACGGGCAAGGTGGTCGGCAATGAGCGTATTGCCATCATGGCAGCCCTGAATTTGGCGCACGAGAACTTGCACATCCCAGGTACTGCGGCAATAAACCCGCGAATTGAACGCGAAAACCCACCTTCCTCAACCGTTTCGACGATTGACGAAGCGTACGTGAAGAGTAGAATCGCTGTGTTCGAATCGATTTTAGAAAAAGCCGTTGCTGAGCAGGAAAAACTTTTCTAAGTTGATTTGAGTTTTTGTAGTGTGTGCTCTCCTACTGTCGTACACAGTTTGTTACGACCTTCGGGTGAATTTGAGCGTTCGCTTGGTGCTTACATCCTTTGAACCAATAGACTTTATGTCGATGGTTGTGCGCCCAAGCGTTGCCGGTGTGATCGCCCCACGCGGGTGAACCTAAAGGCAACCGGTGCGCTTCCTCCCTTGAACTTCGCGTTCAAGGTGCGGCTTCAAGCGAACCCTCAAGTTCACCCTTGTTTTTTGTTCTGTATGTTGCCTGCTAGCGATGGCCTATTGGTTAATGAAATCTGAGCCGTCGGAGTTTTCTATCGACGATCTCGTCAAGGCGAAAAACCAGACAGTTCCTTGGTTCGGCGTGCGCAACTACCTTGCGCGCAACTATATGCGGGACTACATGGCGGTCGGGGACGACGTTCTTTTCTATCACTCATCCTGTCCGGAGCCGGGAATCGCTGGGCTGGCCAAAGTCTCATCAACTCCTTACCCCGATGAGACGCAGTTCGACAAGAAGAGCAAGTATTTCGATGCAAAGGCGACGCGCGAACAGCCTCGTTGGATGTTGGTCGACGTACGGCTTGAACGCAAGACCCGGCTCTTGTCACTGGCGGAAATGCGTGCAGCGACATCGCTGGAGACCATGGTGATCCTGCAGCGGGGCAATCGACTTTCGATTACGCCTGTGACAGCGGCCGAGTGGAAATCGGTAGTTAAGTTGTTGGGCAAGTAATATTGCCGAACTGCGACCATCACAGGTTGAGCTTGCGCCTTGTAACCCGCTGACTCTCTAGTCTGTTCCTCATCTGCAACCCGAACTCCAATTCTTGCTGATCTACTTGCTCGCGGGCTGCTTCGTGGGTTTTTTTGCGGGCCTGTTGGGCATTGGCGGTGGGGCGGTGATGGTGCCCATCCTCTCGTTGACGTTTGTGGCACGGGGATTCTCTACCGAACACGTGATCCATATGGCACTGGCGACCTCAATGGCCACCATACTGCCTGGGGCCTTTTCGAGTGCACGTACGCACCACAAGTTAGGTGCCGTCAACTGGCTAGTGGTGCGGCAAATGGTGCCGGGAATTTTGCTAGGGACGATCTCAGGGACGGTCTTCGCCTACAGTTCAAACACCGCGTTTCTGAAGTCATTCTTTGTTGCGTTTATTTGCTTTCTTGCCTTTCAGATGGCATTCGGGGTCAAACTGACCTCGCGGTTTCAGCGTGATCGCGGGTTGCCGGGATGGTGGGGTATGGCGGTATTCGGCGCAGCCATGGGATTTGTCTCGGCGCTTGCCGGTATCGGTGGCGCGGTGTTGAGTATTTTGTTCCTTACATGGTGCAACGTACGTTTGCATGATGCGATCGGCACGGCCGCCGCGATCGGATTACCGCTTGCTTTTATTGGCACAATTGGCTTCGTTGTAACCGGACTTGCCGACCCTGCATTACCGAAGTGGAGTGTCGGGTACGTGTACCTGCCCGCGTTTTTCGGTATTGCGCTAACAAGTTTTTTTGTTGCGCCCTATGGGGCGCGTCTCGCACACCGGTTACCGGTAGATACCTTAAAGAAAATCTTCATGGCCTTCTTGATTGCGCTCGCCGTCAAGATGGCGATCTCCGTGTAGCAGCCTGCGTTAGAGCCCGTTCCACTCTCGCATGATGCGCTCGAATATTTCCACTGACTCATGCATACGCCGTATTGAGCACCACTCATCTGTCTGATGGGCAAGTTCTGGTTCGCCCGGCCCAAGAATAACCGTCGGTACAGCGCCACAACCGTTGGCGACATAACCGCGCTTTAAGTCGGCACCGTCGGTTGAAAACATGATGGTCTGTGGCGCGGCGATTGAGGGCTTGTCGTCTACAAACGGCATGCTTGCGGCGAAGACGCTTTCTATCCATTCGTCGGGCTCCGAGTAAAGCGGCGGAGTCTCAACGATTTTGCGCAAGGTGCCCAGATCACCGATCAACGTCTGGATGGAGTGGCACAGGTGAACATGGTCAATGCCCGGCACGGTGCGCATGTCAACGGTCAGCTTTACTGCATCGGGCACCGAGTTTGTATTCAGTCCGCCATGGATGGTGGCGAGGTTCATGGTTGGTTTACCCATGACATGATGACAATCTGTGCCGCAGTGGTGTTTCCAGTCGAAGTGCTCAAGCTCGCTTACGACCTTGTTCATCTTCAAAATCGCGTTCTCGCCCTGTTCAGGCATCGACGCATGTGCGGTCTTCCCGCGGCTTTCGATTTCAACCCAAATCAATCCTTTGTGACCAACATACGGATAGTTTGCAGTGGGCTCAGCAACCACGATTGCCCCCGCGCGATCGAGCAACTTCGAGTCAGCGAGAAACTTTGCCCCTTCGCAGCCAACTTCTTCCGACGCAGTCAATACCAGAGTAACTCCCGGCTTGTTTTTCAAGTGTGGCGCAAGGTTGATTGCGGCGATCACGGATGCAGCAATTCCGCTCTTCATGTCCGTGGACCCACGACCGTAGAGCAGATCACCGTCCATTGCCCCCGCGAAAGGATCCACAGTCCATTTAGCGGCACCGAGTGGCACAATGTCGATATGGCCGGTGAAACAAATCGGCGGCTTCTCCTGCCGCCCGCCGATGGTGGCGATCACGCTTGTGCGCGCCTCAGCAAACTCGTGATGGGTGACCCGGAAGCCCGCATCTTCCAGCAACCTAGCCAAGAAGCACGCACAGTCGCGTTCCATCCCCGGTGGGTTGATGGTGTTGAAATGGAGTAAATCGCGCGTAAGTTGGACAGGCCCCGTAGGTGGCATTTGTGTGTGCTTTCGTGGACAGTAACGACATCTTAACAAAGCACGTTGATGCTAGCTGCTGCGGCCCAGTATTCGCCTTGGTGCTCGCCTTGGTGCTACATGGCAGTAAGCTGGACAAGAAACTGCGCACCCGTGACTACCCCTCGTGCGTACCCTAAGCTATGTCGCGGATCCACCTGTAAATCGTTGCTGCGCCTCGGTCAGTTGTGCACGGTCGTAACGGCTACTCGATTTGGGAAACGCACTCAAGCGTTGCATATGTGAATCAAACAGGGTTATCTCAACAGGCGCGTCGTCGAAAACAATGTCGTATCGAATAGGCGGTGGGATCGGCCGGTCTCGGCGATCTTTTCCCTCGCCTCTAACATCACCCGCGCCCATCCCCGTAGTGGAGCCGCCATGAATCTCGAACATCACGTCTTCGTTGAGCAAAAAAAATTCAAATACCTTTGCGTCAATGCCAATGAGATCCAGCTCAATCGCGCTGAACTCATTAGCGGTTCCCGTCAACACCGGACCGCTAATCCAGGGCGAAAAATGTTTGAGCCACTGCATGGCGCGTAGCGCCGCGCCTCGCAAGGCGCGCAGCGCCACCGGCTGTGTTTTACTGGCGAACAAATTGTTGTATTGGCACAGCGCGGCTTCAATTTCGGCATTGTCGGGGAGTGCGTTTAGGCCGGCGTAACCAAGTGAGTGTGCGGCCTTCAGCTTGGCCAGTCGGTAGTCAGTTAACCCCTCCGCAACAAGGCGCGCCGCAGCTTGCGCAATCGTTTGGTGACGTGCGGCTTGCCCGGCATCGAACCCCAATGATGTCGATACTTTGGAGCGTGTTCTTCTGCGGCCACGCATGGTAGTCTGGACATTCCGCGTAATAAGAAGCAAGCTAGAAAATTTGGTTCTTAACTTCTTCAGAAGGCTTATTGGCATCCCGTAACGCCGATGGCCCTTGCGCCGCGTTACCGGCATTTTCGCTATAAATGTATTCAACGGCGGGCTTACCGTCTCTTGTTTCGCTCCCAAGTGGGACCAGAGTAATTCCGACCGGTGGTTCGAGAGGTGTCTCTTTCACACCCTTCATCGAGCGAGCCATGTAGTGCATCCAGATTGGCAGCGCAGCCTGTCCACCGGTTTCATTGTTCCCCATGTCAGTGGGATTGTCAAACCCGATCCAGGCGATGCCTACCTGCGTTGAGCTATAACCTGCAAACCATGCATCGATGTGGTCATTTGTGGTGCCGGTTTTCCCGGCAAGATCGTTGCGGCCAAGACTCATCGCTCTCGCCGCAGTGCCGTAGCGCACCACATCACGCATGATAGAAGTCATGATGAATGCGTTTCGCGGGTCGAGTACACGTTCCGCCGTTTTTGCGACCGCTTCATCGGTAGTGGCGATTGCGGGGGATGCTTGAAACAAAAGAGCACCTTTGTCGTCGGTGATCTTGGCGATGAAGTAGGGTTTTACTTGGAATCCGCCGTTGGCAAAAATCGCGTATGCGCCGGCCATTTGCAGTGGAGTAGTCGATCCGGCACCCAGCGCCATCGTCAAGTAGGGAGGATGTTGCTTCGCATCAAAGCCGAAGCGGGTTACGTAGTCTTGCGCATATTGCGGGCTGATTGCTTGCAGCACACGGATTGAAACCATGTTTTTGGATTTTGCGAGCGCCTGGCGCAATCGCATGGGCCCCTCGTACTTTCCGTCGTAGTTCTTGGGTTCCCAGATTTGCCCTCCATTGCGGCCCGGGTCGAAGACAATTGGCGCGTCGTTCACGACGGTTGCTGGCGTGAAGCCCTTTTCCAATGCCGCCGAGTAGATGAAAGGCTTGAATGACGACCCCGGTTGTCTACTCGCTTGGGTAACGTGGTTGTATTTGTTTGCAGCAAAATCAAATCCGCCGGCTAGCGCTCTGATCGCCCCGTTGATTGGGTCCAACGAAACGAATGAGGCTTCAACTTTTGGTAACTGCGAGATCGATAGCGCGCCCTTTTCATCAATTGCGAGGCGGATCACCGAACCTCGAACAATCTTGCTAGGCCCGGCTTTTTCAGCCAGCGCCCTTGACACAAATTTCAAAGCGTCGCCGGTGAGCACAACGTGTTCGCCGCGCTTCGTTAGAGCAAGCACTTGCTTTGTATCAGCACTGGTAACAACCGCAGGCATCAAATCGCCGATCACATCTTTGTCAGCGAGCGCCTCTTCGATCACATCATCCACTTCGCTTTTGTTGTTTGGGAGACTAATGAGACCCTCTGGACCCCGATATCCGTGGCGCCGATCATATTCCATCACGCCTTTGCGCAATGCCAGCGTGGCGGACTCTTGATCGGCTTTGCGAATCGTGGTGATGACGCGTATGCCGCTCACATAAGCCTTTTCTCCGTACTGCTCAAAAATCTCCTGCCTCGCCATTTCCGCAACGTATTCGCCGCTCACCGAGTACATCTGGCGCTCACGGTTGAATTTCAATACCTCTGCGCGAGCGGCCGCCAGCTTAGCTTCATCAAGAAACTTTAGCTCACCCATGCGTCGCAATACGTATTGCTGCCGTAGCGTCGCGCGCTTCAGATTGTTAAACGGGTTGTACTGTGAAGGTGCCTTTGGCAAACCGGCCAACATGGCAGCCTCGGCGGCACTAAGTTGTGATACGTCCTTGTTGAAATAGACGCGACTGGCCGCGGCAAACCCGTAGGCACGGTTACCGAGAAAAATGTGGTTCAGGTAGATTTCGAGAATCTGCTCCTTAGATAGGTTCGACTCAATTTTGTAGGCGAGTAACCACTCCGACACCTTTCTTGTAATGGTCACCTCGTTTGTCAGGAAAAAGTTGCGGGCGACTTGTTGGGTGATAGTCGATGCCCCACCCTTTGACTTGCCGGCCATCAGTGCTGCCATGCCAGCGCGGGTCAGGCCAAGCCAGTCGACGCCGCCGTGCTGGAAAAAACGTTCGTCCTCAGCGGCCAGGATCGCCTGCTTCATGATCGGGGGGAAGTCCTGAATTCGTACGAACGAGCGCTTTTCCTCGCCAAACTCGCCGATGAGATCACCTTCGATAGTGAAGATTTTCAAGGGCAATTTGGGCCGATAGTCTGTTACAGCATCAATCGAGGGAAGGTTCGGGTAAAGCAAAACTAGCGTCAAGGCGACGATGCCTAAGGCAACGAGTACCAGCGACCCCAACAGAATAACGGGGTAGAACCACCAACGAAGTACCATGCGTAACGGACCGAGGACGCTAACCGCGCCCTAAAGTGATGAGGAGTTTCGATTATATCGGCAGCCCTCCGCCCGCCAGCAGGCTCAACCGCGCAAAGATGGCGACATTCTGACAACCAAAGAGAACACTGACCCTCTCGGTAGACGGGGCGCTGCGACTCGCCGCTTCCGCGACGAAAGGCTCAAATGGGGCTCGAACGGGGGTGACCTGCCAGCTCAAAATTCCTAAAAAAGCTTTACAAGTCCACTACTTGCTGCTAGGATTTAATGTGAATTGTATAAAGTCGTTTATCTAAAGCCGTCTGTAATCAACTTAGACTTTACCGGGGCGGTAAGAGATCTGGGTCCGAGGTTGCATGAAAAAGCGGTTGCCTCGGGATATTGATAAACAAGTGCTGCGCGCGGTCAATCCACAAAAATGGTTCTGCATTGGTGAAGAAATTCCACCTCACCCACATGAAGGTGTAGTCCTCCATGCTTAAAGAAAAACTGGCGGATCAGTTAGAGTTCCTTCGATCAAAAGCGCCCCCGCTGATTGGGGTGGACATCAGTTCGTCTTTCATCAAGATGGTCGAAATCGCAGAAGTCGGTAAGGGGCTCTACCGTGTCGAGCGGTACGTCATCGAGCCTTTGCCACGTGACACCGTCTCCGACGGCAATATTGTGAATATTGAAGCGGCTGGCGAAATCATGAGGCGTGCGCATAAATTGCTCGGCACACGCATCAAGAACGTTGCGCTGGCTCTGCCGGCTGCCGCAGTCATCACAAAAAAAGTACTGTTGAAAGGCAACCAGCGCGAAGAGGATATGGAATATCAGGTCCAGTCCGAGGCGAACCAATACATCCCTTTCAGCTTGGATGAAGTGAATCTCGATTTTCAGGTTATCGGCCCGGCACCGAATAGCGAAGACGAGGTTGAAGTTCTGATTGCCGCCTCACGGAAGGAAAAAATCGAAGACCGCGTCGCCGTTGCAGAGGCTGCGGGTCTAAAGACAATCGTCATGGATGTCGACTCGTATGCAGCGTTAGCGGCTTTCGAGATGATTAAGGGTTCCGCAACGGGTATCGAAAACAAAGACGTGACAGCCATCATTGACATCGGGGCACAGACGACGCGTGTGACGGTAATGCACGAAGACCAGCAGGTGTACTCGCGAGAGCAGCAGCTTGGCGGCTACCAGCTAACCCAAGACATTTCTCGACAGTTTGGCATGCCAGTTGAGGAAGCAGAAGTTGCCAAGAAAACTGGCGGACTCCCAGAAAATTATGGCCCAGATGTGTTGCAACCTTTTAACGAGAAGATCGTACTCGAAATCTCGCGGGCACTACAGTTCTTCTTTACATCAACACAGTTCAGCACAGTTGACCATATAGTTTTAACCGGCGGTTGCGCAATGCTGGATGGCCTAGAAGAGATGGTGGCGCAGCGTACCCAAGTCCACACGTTAGTGGCTAACCCGTTTGCGAATATGGCGTTGTCCGCAAAAATCAAGCCGCGACAACTGACGGTTGATGCCCCCGCCCTCATGATTGCTTGCGGTCTTGCGATGCGTAGGTTTGATCCAGCATGACTCGCATAAACCTACTACCCCATCGCGAGGCAAAACGAAAGGCGCGCCAGCGGCAGCTGGCGATGTTAGCCGGTCTAACATCCGCGATGGCTTTAGCGCTAAGCGCGCTACTGTGGGTTGTCTTTACCGCCCAGGTCGATAATCAAAAGTCGCGCAACCAGTACCTGAGCGGTGAAATTGCGAAACTTGACAAACAAATAGAAGAAATTCGGAAAATACGCGAGGAAACCGCTTCTCTTCTAGCGAAGAAGCAGGTTGTTGAAGGCCTGCAGAGTAACCGGTCAGAGCCGGTGCAATTACTCGATCAAATGTTGCGACAGTTGCCAGAAGGCTTGTATCTCAAGTCGATTCGTCAATCCGGCAACAAGATAAATGTGACTGGTTATACGCAGTCGCAAGCGCGCGTTTCGGCATTCATGCGAAACATCGAAGCCTCCCCATTCCTTGAAAATCCAAATCTTATCGAGATAAAGGCCGTGACGGTCGCCGGCCAGCGCGCCAATGAATTCAATCTTGATTTCTTCGTAAAGCGGGTGAAGGCAGATGATAAGCCGGGTGCCAGAAAAGGTGCCCCGCTTTCTCCTGCAAAACCGCCGGAGAAAAAAGTATGAACAAGTGGATCGAAGAATTAAAACAGTTAGATCCGAAGAACCCAGGCAACTGGCCGTGGCCCTTCAAAGCTGGCGGGTTGGTACTACTGTTTCTCGCCGTTCTCGCGGCAGGCTGGTTTGGTTTGTTCAGCGCGCAGCTAGAAGAACTCGATAAGGAAAAGCGCAAAGAAGCTGAACTCAAGAATACCTTTCTCGAAAAGAAAAAGCTGGCGGTAAACTTGGAGGCATATCAACAGCAACGTGCGGAAATTGAGCAGTCGTTTGGTGCGCTCCTAAAGTCGTTGCCCACGAAGTCAGAGATCGAAGCGCTGATTATCGACATCAATCAGGCCGGGCTAGGGCGCGGTTTACAGTTTGAACTCTTCAAGCCTGCGCAAAACGAGAATTTCACCGAGTTCTATGCGGAGAAACCAGTCGATCTCAAAGTCACGGGAAATTACCATGATCTTGGCGCATTCGCGAGTGACGTTTCCAAGTTGCCGCGCATCGTGTTGCTGCATGATCTAAAAATTGAAAACGTGAAGGATGGGCTCCTTTCGATGGAAGCGAAGGCAAAAACTTATCGCTACCTGGATCCTGAAGAGATTGCCGCGCAGCGTAAGACGGCGAAATCGGCAGCAAAACCGGGAGGCAAGTAATGATTTCCTTCCAACATAGACAAGTGCAGGTTGCGGTGGCCGTGCTGTTGATCCTGGGCGGGTGCGGAGAAGGCTTCTCGGATTTACGCTCATTTGTCAAAGAGTCGGAGAAGAGTGTAAGCCGCAAGATTGAGGCGCTACCGCAGGTGAAGCCATTTGCGCCATTTGCATATGAGGGGTTTGATCTCCCTGATCCGTTCAAGCCGAGAAAACTGGCTATTAAGCAAGAAAACGCAGGGGCGAATGCACCGGATTTAAATCGCCGCAAAGAGCCGTTGGAAGCCTTCCCTCTTGAGCAACTGCGGATGGTGGGTACGCTCTACCAGTCTGGGACAATGTTTGCACTCGTTCGCGCCGAACGAACACTCTACCGGGTTAAGAAAGGCAATTATCTGGGGCAAAACTTCGGCTTGATCGTCGATATCACCGATTCCGAAATCAAACTGAAAGAAATTGTTCAGGATACGGCAGGCGATTGGGCAGAACGCGAAAGTGTTCTGCCGTTGCTTGAAGGGCCTGCTCAGGGAGGAAGATAAAAATGCAAGCTACGCTTACTCAATCAAGATTCCGACTGCCGACGCCGGGTCTTGCGACGACCGTTGCAGAATTGTTTGGCATCGTGATTCGCCTTGTGACCGCGCTCTTGTTGACGGTTGGCATCATCGGGGCGGCTGGTTACGTGACAGACGCAAAGGCGCAGCAAGGCAACAGCCTTGAGTCAATTAATGCAAGCAC
This sequence comes from Rhodocyclaceae bacterium, assembly GCA_020247395.1. Lineage (GTDB taxonomy): Bacteria > Pseudomonadota > Gammaproteobacteria > Burkholderiales > Usitatibacteraceae > UKL13-2. The sequence goes on along the minus strand of JADCJC010000100.1, from coordinate 20,940 downwards.
CCAAGCCGGTGGTAAGGTGATTATTCGGGCAACGTTTAAGTCTCCCTTGAGCGCGGTGCCAAACGGTTTCACTGTGACAAATCCGGCAAGAATCGCAATCGATTTGCCGAGCATTGTTAACGGCCTCGGGAAAAACGTTGTTGAAGTTGGCCTGGGCGATGTGCGTACCATCAATGTCGTCAATGCCGGCGGCCGTACACGCCTTATCATTAACCTCACAAAGACGCTTACCTATTCCGCTGCACTCGAAGGTACGAGTTTAATCCTCACGCTCGATGGTGGCGCGCAAAGTGCATTGAAGGAAACCACGCAGGTAACCCGATTTGCAGAGCCGGCACCGGCCTCGGCCGCGACACGTCATTCGCTTCGCGACGTTGACTTCCGCAGAGGCTCCAATGGCGAAGGCAGGATCATCGTAGATCTCTCCTCGGCAATGACCGGGATCGACATCCGCCGACAGGGCAAAGTCGTGATCATTGACTTCGTCAACACAACCGCCCCGAAGAATCTGATTCGCAGATTGGATGTCCTGGATTTTGCGACCCCGGTGAGAACGGTTGATGTGATTGACCAGGGCGCAAATACCCGCATGATCATCGAACCGCGTGATGTGTGGGAGTACTCTGCGTACCAGACCGACACGCAGTTTATTGTGGAGGTTAAGGCGATTAAGGAGGATCCCAATAAATTGGTTCAAGGTACTGGCTATAGCGGAGGAAAGTTGTCTTTGAATTTCCAAAATATTGAAGTCCGTGCTTTATTGCAGGTAGTCGCCGACTTTACCGGGCTCAACATCATCACGTCGGACACCGTGGGCGGAAGTCTGACATTGCGCCTAAAGGACGTTCCTTGGGATCAGGCGCTTGATATCATCCTCCAGTCCAAGGGACTCTCGAAACGCAAGAATGGAAACGTGGTTTTAATCGCTCCATCGGACGAGCTAGCAACAAAAGAGAAGCTGGCTCTAGAAGTTGCCCAGCAAACAACCGAGCTTGAGCCATTACGAACAGAAACCTTTCCCCTTTCCTACGCCAAAGCTAGCGATGTGCGCGGACTATTGAGCGACGGCCAGCAAAAAATTCTGTCTAAACGTGGGTCTGTAACAGTAGACGCGCGGACCAACAACATGTTTGTACAGGACGTTCCAGCGCGGCTTGATGAAGTACGACGTCTCGTCGCTCAGCTTGATGTACCTGTGCGCCAAGTCCAAATTGAAGCCCGTATCGTGATTGCCGACGACAATTTCCGCCGGCAGCTCGGCGCACGGTTTGGTACGTCAGCCGGCTTCACTGCAGATGGACGCAACATCGGTGTTTCGGGCAGCGCCAGTCAGGCCAACAGCATCGCGCGTGGCACCCTTCCGACCGGCTTCTCGGCAGGCGACCTAAACGTAAATCTGCCGGTCGGTGCCGCCGGTACCCTCGGCCTCACGTTTTTGAATCTTGGAAACGGAAACGTCGTTAATCTTGAACTATCTGCGCTGGAAGCAGACAACCGCGGCAAGGTGGTTTCCAACCCGCGTATCGTCACCGCAGATAAGCGCAAGGCAACAATTACGCAGGGTACCGAGATCGGCTTTCAAACACAGGCATCAAGCGGTGGTACGACGACCCAGTTTAAACCTGCGGTGCTCTCGCTTGACGTGACGCCGCAAATCACGCCGGACGACAAGGTCATCATGGACCTTGATATCAAAAAGGATAGCGTGGGCGCGCTAATCGGTGGTATCCCATCGATTGAGACACGCACGCTAAAGACGCAAGTGCTTGCCGATAATGGCGAGACGGTCGTGCTTGGCGGTATCTATGAACAAACTACCCGCACCGACGTCACCAAGGTTCCCCTGCTTGGTGACATCCCAATCGTGGGCAACTTGTTCAAGCAGACGACGAAGCGTGACGAAAAGACGGAGTTACTCATTTTCATTACACCGCGCATCATCAAGGAGCAACTGTCGGTTCGTTGAACGGATTGATCGAACGATCGTCCAACGGGGCGCTTGCGGCGCCCCGTTGTGTTTTTGGATGGGTAGCATGACTGTTTCAGGAAATGTGTTTCTAGTGGGAATGCCGGGTGTCGGCAAAAGTACGGTAGGTCGCCTGCTGGCAGGCGCGCTCGGCCGGGAGTTCGTTGATAGCGACGAAGAAATCGTCCGGCGCAACGGGGTTGAAATCGCAACGATCTTTGAGATCGAGGGTGAGGCCGGCTTCCGCGAGCGTGAAGCGGCAGTGATCAATTTGCTTACTTTGAGACGTCCGATTGTCCTTGCAACGGGTGGCGGGGCGATACTGCGCGAAGATAGTCGGCGGATCCTGCGTGAGCGTGGACTGGTGGTATACCTTCGGGCGAGCCTAGACATGCTGGAGGCTAGGACACAGAAAAAGCGCGGCAACCAGACGACATCGCGTACCCGTCCACTTCTTGAGGGCCCAAATCGTCGTTTGACGCTGGAAACATTTCTTACCGTGCGGGGCCCCCTTTATGAAGAAACTGCTCACGTCATTGTTGACGTAAACGCGGCACCACGGGGAAAGTTTCTACAAACGTTGCTCGATGCAATCGATGGTGCGACTTCAGGTCATGCTACACCACCCAGCGCATAACGCCGCATCGGAAGCTTGCCAAAATCTTCATTAGCCAAAGCAGAAGCACCTCTGCGACAATGCAGTTCCAGTCAAACGCAATCTTTAGAACCCTTGAATGTCTACTGAAAACTCGGAAAGAATAGCTCGCGTAAAAGTCGAGCTAGGCCATCGCAGTTATCTAATCGACATTTCTGCTGGCCTGCTCAGTCAGCCCATCCCGTCTAGTGTTCTTGAGGGAGTCAGCAAGGTTGTCTTGATCTCGAACAAGGTCGTTTTCCCGCTTTATGGCGAACGGCTGTGTGCAAGTATCGCGGCAGGCGGCCTTTCCGTTGAATCGGTTGTGCTGCCCGATGGAGAGTCGCACAAGGACTGGCACACTCTTAACCTTATTTTCGATGCACTTCTCACTAGTGCAAGCGACCGGAAGACACTGCTGGTAGCCCTGGGCGGCGGCGTTGTAGGCGACATAGCCGGTTTTGCTGCGGCGACATACCAACGGGGTATCGCATTTGTGCAGGTGCCAACGACACTTCTTGCGCAGGTCGATTCGTCGGTTGGAGGCAAGACAGCAATCAACCATCCGCTCGGCAAGAATATGGTCGGTGCCTTCTATCAGCCGAAGTATGTGTTGATAGATACGGACGTTCTGCAGTCTCTACCGGACCGGGAATTCAAAGCGGGACTTGCAGAAGTCATCAAATACGGCGCAGCGCTTGATGTGAAGTTCTTCGAGTGGATTGAAGGCAACATCGACGCGCTTAATCAGAGAACGCCCGCTGCGCTGGCATACGCCATTCGCCGTTCCTGCGAAATCAAGGCTGGCGTTGTTGCCGACGACGAATTTGAATCAAGCAAAGAGGGTGGACGCGCTTTACTGAATTTTGGTCATACGTTTGGTCACGCTATTGAAACTGCGCTTGGTTATGGTGCTTGGTTACACGGTGAAGCAGTGGCCTGCGGAATGGCGATGGCCGCTCGTCTGTCAGCGGAACTCGGCAGAATTTCCACTGCCGACATGCAACGAGTTCTCGATTTGATCAAGCGCGCGGGCCTCGTTGCCGAGTTGCCACCGATTGCCGCTGACACGATGTTGGCTCACATGTCGCGCGACAAGAAAAATGAAGCTGGCACGATCAAGTTAATTCTGTTATCGACGCTCGGAGTGTCGTGTATTGATGCAACCGTTTCGCGCGAAGCACTCCTTGCGTTCCTTCGACGCCAGCGCGCTTAGTTTCGCTTCTAGCCACGCAGCTCACCATTCAAACGAATTACGGCAATATCCACGTAGGTTCCGCCGTGACGAAAGCCGGGCTTGAAAGCGATGGTGACGCCTCCGGCGTCCACGCGCCCAAGTGCAGAAAGTGATTTATGCAGTGATTCCCGGGTCACTTCTCGCCCCGCTCGTTTCATCCCTTCCACCAACACTTTTGCAGCGATACAAGCTTCAAGAGCGGTCACCGACATTGATTCATTTTGGCCAGCGGCGCGCCAGGCGTCCGTACATTCTTGAACAACGGGCACCTGTAGCTGGTTGGGTGCTGGCACAGTAAGCGCCACCGTAATACCTGCAGCGTCTTGGCCGAGCGCCTTGGCAACTTGGCTGGCTCCGGCAAATGAAAGCGCAGTCACCGAATAGGGGCGCTTTATCGACTTGAGTTGTCGAACCATTTGTGCGACTGGGGCATATAAAGTTGTCGCAAGCACAATCTGCGGGTTTGCGGCGATGATCGCATTGATCGCCTCAAGCGGGAGGTCGGCATTGCGTTTAATGGCTATTGAACTCGGTTGCTTGCGGAATTTGGCGAGTACCTTTGCGGCTGTCGCAAAATTCTGCCGGCCGATGTCGTCATCGTAGTGCAGCACCGCCACCTGTGTCACGCCAAGTGGGGCCCAAAATCCAATCAAAGACTCAATCTCCTCCGCATAAGTCACGCGAATCGTATAAACAAATTCATTCTGTTTGCGAATCGCATCAGCGCCGGTAAAGGGCGCAAAGAACGGGACTTTCGCCGCCGCGACGGCCGGCATGGCTGGCACACTGAGTGTCGACGACGCAAAGCCAAACAGGGCAACTGCGCCTTTTTTTTGAATCAGCTCTGTCGCATTTTCGCCGGACTGCTTTGCTTCGTTCTTGTCGTCGAGTGTGACCAACTTTATTGCGCTACCGTTTATACCGCCGGCATCGTTGATTTTCTTGAAGTAGGCGAGTGCACCCTTACGAATGTCGTTCCCAAGCTCGGAATTTGCGCCCGTCAACGGGGCCGACTGGCCAATAATGATCTGCGCAGTTGCGGTCGACGCAAAGGTGCCGAGTGCGCCGACGACGGTGGCGAAAAAAAGTCTGAAGCGAAGCGAAATCAACATGGCGATTCTTGTAATTTGCATTAAAAGTGTTTTATAGCACAAGTAAAAAACTCGTGCGCCTACAGAAAACAATGTTAACGCAAAAAGGACTCGCTGTTTTGTCGCACGACTAGTCTGCGTCAGCGCGAAATACCCCCTTAAAACTAGTGTAGTGGGTTATTGCGTATAGCGGGACAAACATCAGGAGCCCAAGTCCCCACGGAATGAGCGCAAGAAACAAGAGCGCGAGCATAAGCATTCCGAATACCGCGAGTGGTACAAAGTTGCCAATAAGAGCAAAAAAACTCCAACGTATAGCGTGTGAGGCGGGCATCGGCTGATGTGCGATCAGGGCGGCAGTGAACCAGAGTACACCTTTAATCACGAATACCGCCGCTGCGGCGGCGAACCATTGCCACCCTAGAGACGAGAAAGCGGCCGCAATCGCCTCGACAGACGGGTTGTTTCGATCGATCGCCTTCAACGTGTCGAAGAAACCAAAGGCACCCAACGTCATCATGACGGCAAGCTCAGCGAGAAGCGAAACCGAACCAACTTGAATCAGCGTCCGACCGCTCACGCGGAATCCGGCAAACAGGTGTGCGGTTGATATAGGCAGGCCAAGAGCCTGGTCGCGACACGCCAATACAAATCCGGCAAAAAATGCTGGCTGTGTCATTGTCATCAGCGGTGGACCAACTAGGGGAATCAGCGTTATCAGCAACGAAACAAGCAGCCAAGCAGAGGTAAGCGAGATCCACGCAAGCGGCCGTGCCCGAAACATCGTAAATGCTTCACTAATCCAAGCTGCACTGCTTGCAGCGGAAACATCAACGACGCGCATGATTTAGTCAGGCAATAATGCGCGAGTCTCGCTGCCTTGGGCAACAAAACAGCGCAACAAGTTTTCAGAAAACAGATGATCTTTTGTGTGTGTCAGTGTAGATGATCTCGGATAGTAGTGGTAGCCAAGCCTTCCAAGCCATGTTCGAAGCGCCGCTGCTCGAAGCATCTGCGGCCAAGCCTCTCTTTCGGCCAAAGTGAGCCTTCTTACGCCGGCGTAACCTGCCAACAAAGCTCGCGTGTTTTCGTCGTCAAGTCTCGCATCCGGATAAGCGCTGAAATCAAGGCACCAATCATTGACTGTTATTGCAACATCCCACAACAACTGCTCGTTGCACGCAAAGTAAAAATCGATCATCTGCGGCTGATGCAGTTCGTCCCAGAGAACGTTGTCACGAAACAAGTCCGCATGGACGATGCCGCGCGGAAGCCGGAGCTGATCAAAGCCGGATTGATACCCGACTTCACTTTGGATGAGCGCATTTTCCGATTGTGTTGCTAAACCCTCAAGGCTCTCCGCCTCGCGCCGCCACCATGCGAGACCACGCCAATTCGTTAGGGACGTCTTAAATGAAGATGTAGCAGCATGCATCAGCGCCAGCGCCTTACCGACTGCAAAACAGTCTTCAGCCGTTGGGTGTGCAATATCTCCGCCCGAAAGCCGATTTACGAGGGCGGCGGGTTTGCCCTTTAGATTCTGCAACACCTGCCCGTCAATCGCCGGGATAGGTGCGGCGCAGCGAACACCTGCTTGATGCAAATGTTGCATCAGATCCATATAAAAATCGAGATCCGACCGCGGTATTTTCTCAAATATGGTCAGAACGTAGCGACTGCTTGTAGTGGTGATGAAAAAGTTAGAGTTTTCAACCCCTGCTGCGATGTCCTGAAAGTCGATAATATCGCCGACGTTATAAGAGGCAAGAAATACACGCGCCTCTTCCAGAGTAACTGGGGTGAATACACTCATATCGGCGTCGGGTGATGGCGCACCATCACCAAGAGTGAATAACCCACATGGGCACCGAAATCTTTGTGCCAGGTTCCCCGGCAGGCACAAACTTTCCATCTCCCTTCTCATCAATCATGATGTAGCTAGGACCATTTTTGGGCTTGACGATCATTTTGTACAACTTTCCCTTGAAGCGATATTCAGTTACGCCTTCGCCGTCGGTAACGCGCGTTGTAACTTTATGGTCGCGGTCAAAATCTGCCTTGGTCTTTCCCTTTGGCAGCTCGGGGAGCACTAGGTTATCGATGATCTCGGTGTTCGCAGGGCGCCGAGGCTTCTCCTGACTTGTCTGCGCCTGAACGTTAAGTACTGAAATAAGCAACACAATCCACAGGCCGGATTTCATAAAGTTCTCCAATTTGACGCACGTTTGCGTATCGCTACAAACTCATTTCCAATGCCTTTTCATCAGCATTTGGACGCATTGAGCGGTTAGTGTAGTGATCAAAGATAGTTTTAACCACCTCATCTGGATCGTCGATGACTTTAAACAAGTCAAGGTCGGCCTCGCTAATCACCTTTTCTTCAAGCATGCGGGTTTTGATCCAAGAGATCATGCCAGTCCAAAACTCTGCACCCACCAGGATGACCGGAAATCGGCGCAACTTGCCGGTTTGGATTAGCGTTAACGCCTCCCATAGTTCATCAAGAGTGCCGAAGCCGCCAGGCATAACCACGTACGCGGACGCATGTTTGACAAACATCGTTTTGCGCGCGAAAAAATGCTGAAAGGTGAGTGAAATGTCTTGAAAGCCATTCCCACCCTGCTCATGGGGAAGCAGAATGTTAAGCCCAATAGAAGGCCCTTTACCCTTCAGCGCGCCCTTATTAGCCGCCTCCATGATGCCAGGGCCACCGCCGGACAGAACACCAAAACCGGCATTAGATAAATTTAAGGCGATCTGTTCAGCAAGGCCATAATATTTGTTGTTTTCCTTGAGGCGTGCGCTGCCGAATATTGCCACGGCAGGGGAGATTGCCGACAGGCGATCAGATGCAGATACCATTTCCGCGATAATGTTGAACATCCACCAAGACTCACGCGCCGAGGTTAAGCTCTGCTGGCGTAATTCCGGATCTGCCCTCTTGGGTATCTTGCCACCGGCGAGCCTAACTGATTCGACTGTCTTGTCCTGATTTCCCAACGTATTCTCCAATGGCTGCGATGTCACAATTGCCCGATCAAGAAGCGCCTACTAAACCGCCGTCAACGCCAATTCGCAAGCGTCTGTTGCTTGTCGATATATCGAGCTATTTCTACCGGGCGTTTCATGCGATGCCAGATTTCAAAAGCCCCTCTGGCGAGCCGACCGGCGCGATTTATGGTGTGGTCAATATGCTGAATCGCTTACGCGATGACTATCCTGCTGATTATAGCGCCTGCGTTTTCGATCCAAAAGGTAAAACGTTTCGAGATGACATCTATCCTGAATACAAGGCCCAGCGTGCGCCGATGCCGGAAGACCTAGCACGCCAGATCGGTCATATCAGGGAGGTTTGTGAAGCGCTTGGGTGGCCATGTATTGAAGTGGCCGGCATGGAAGCCGACGACGTGATTGGTACGCTGAGTGTTCACGCCGCTGCGCGCGATGTGGAGACAGTCATCTCAACCGGCGACAAGGACCTGGCTCAGCTGGTGAATGAGAAAGTCACGTTAGTCAACACCATGTCGAACGAAAAGCTGGACATCGCTGGTGTGACTGCAAAGTATGGCGTTCCACCCAATCGTATCGTCGACTACTTGGCCTTGATAGGTGACACCGTCGATAACGTCCCGGGTGTAGAGAAAGTCGGGCCAAAAACCGCGGTGAAGTTGCTTGCTGAATTCGACTCACTAGATGGCGTTATCAGTAACGCAGAAAAAGTTAAGGGTGTTGTGGGGGCCAATATCGCTAAAGCCCGTGATTGGTTGCCAACTGGCCGCTTGCTCGTTAAGGTGAAATGTGATGTGCCGCTGCCGTTCGAGTTCGACACGATCGACCATAAGGAAATAGATGTTGCGCGATTAGATGCACTTTATGAATCGTTTGGCTTCCGCACACTACGCAATCAGCTAAAAAAAGCTGTCCAGCTTGGTGGGAAGGAGCTGCCAAGTGACATGGAAACGGTAGCCGGTGCCAAGTCTGCTGAAGGCTCAACCGCAAGTGTGTTTAGACGGGCAAACAAAGATAGCGTGGCTTTGCGTTGGATATCTGGCGAGCCACCAACCCATCAAACGTCGTTTATCGCGACGCGTCGTTACGTTACCATTTCCAGTGAAGTTGAGCTTACCAATTGGATCGCAAAACTCAATGCGGCTGATCTCGTATGTCTAGATACAGAAACCACCAGCCTCGACCAAATGCAAGCGAGCATCGTCGGCATCTCGTTCGCTTGTGTGGTCGGCGAGGCGGCCTATTTGCCTTTACGCCACAACTATCCAGGAGCACCAGATCAGTTGAATTTCGAAACTGCCATTGGCATGCTGCGAGCTTGGTTAGCCGATCCCGCAAAGAAGAAACTTGGACAAAACATCAAGTACGACTTGCACGTGTTTGCCAACCATGGCATTGACGTGCAGGGCTGCGTGCACGACACGCTGCTGCAATCGTATGTCTTGGAAAGCCACCAGCGTCACGATATGCAGTCGCTTGCATCACGCCATTTGGGTACGACCGATCTGCTTTCGTTCGAAGACGTGGCAGGTAAAGGGGCGTCGCAGATCGGGTTTGATCAAGTATCAATTGAGACCGCGACCAAATATTCGGCTGAAGACTCGGACGTCACGCTCCAGCTGCATGGCGCGATGTATAGCCTGGTCGCCGCTGATCCAAAACTCAACTACGTCTATGAAACCATTGAAATGCCGGTGTCGCGCGTGTTGTTGAAGATGGAACGCAATGGGGTATTGATCGATGCGGCGCAGTTGCAGCAGCAATCTTCTGAACTTGGCCTCAAGATGCTCGAGCTAGAAGCTCGTGCACACGAAATTGCTGGGCAGCCGTTTAACCTTGGTTCGCCAAAACAGTTAGGTGAAGTTCTGTTTGAAAAGCAAGGTATCAAGCCCATTAAGAAAACGCCGGGCGGCGCTCCGAGCACGGACGAAGAGACGCTCGAAAAGTTAGCGCTCGACCATCCATTGCCAAAAGCAATTCTTGAATACCGCGGTGTTTCAAAGCTCAAGAGCACCTATACCGACAAGCTGCCGCGCATGGTCAATGCGCAGACCGGACGCGTACATACCAACTATGCCCAAGCTGTCGCGGTAACGGGGCGACTATCGAGCACTGATCCCAACTTGCAGAACATCCCTGTGCGGACCGCCGAAGGCCGTCGCATCCGAGAAGCATTCATCGCCCCGCCGGGCAGCGTCATTGTTAGTGCCGACTATTCACAAATCGAGCTTCGCATCATGGCACATTTATCTGGCGACAGAGGTTTGCTGGAGGCCTTTGCGAACGGTGAAGATGTGCATCGCGCCACGGCCGCCGAAGTCTTTGGAATCACGCGCGAAGAAGTCTCTAGCCAACAGCGTCGTTACGCCAAAGTGATCAATTTTGGTCTGATCTATGGGATGAGTGCCTTCGGGCTTGCCGCAAATCTTGGTATCGAACGTAGCGCAGCGGCAAGTTACATTGACAGATACTTTGCGCGATACCCCGGGGTAAAGGCATACATGGACCGAACCAGAAATACCGCGCAGGAACGTGGTTATGTGGAGACGGCGTTTGGGCGGCGACTATGGCTGCCTGATATCCGTTCTGGCAACCACGGGCGTCGTCAGGGTGCTGAGCGAGCAGCCATTAACGCCCCCATGCAAGGTACGGCGGCGGATATCATCAAACTCGCAATGATTGCAGTGCAGGGCTGGCTTGAGGGGTCAAAACTTCACACAAAACTCATCATGCAAGTCCATGACGAATTGGTACTGGAGGTCCCTTTGGATGAGTTAGACACGGTAAAGGCCAATTTGCCAAGATTGATGACGAACGTCGCAAAGCTCGATGTACCGCTCGTGGCAGACCCTGGTGTGGGTAGCAACTGGGATGAAGCGCACTAGTCTGAATACTTCATGGCTGGTACAGGCGCACTCATCGCCGCCGCTGTCCAATTGTGGCGACCAAGCCCTGCGGGCCTGTAACGCTGATCAATAACATCGATGGTTTCTTCAAGCGCGTGACGTGAGGCGCTTTTTCTTGAGGGCACCATACTCTATAGTTTGGATTCGATGCAATAACGGCCGAAGGTGGCGGCGTACTTAACTTTGCCGTCAGTCGTGACACCGTCATGCCTGGTGACGCCTAGCCTGAATATTTGATGGGTCGCGCCGGTTGCTTAGAAGGTCGTTGCCTCTGCGCGATTGGCAAACCAATTTGGCTCGTTTCTCTCTTGCTGTGGATGCGGCTGCAGGTTCGCCCGCCTTCGAACGCGCCCCCATGAAATGTTCAGGCTAGTGGTTTGGGTCGCATTGATCGGATGTATGATGAGGCGCGCAACCGCTATACCGCGTTGGAAGATTTGCAAGACAGCGCAAAAAAACTCATTACGGCGCTGACTGCAACGCAGCGCGCGTATGCTGATACCCGACTATTGCCTTTACCCCAAACGCTGACAGAGACACCGCGCCGTGGCTAAAAGGAGATCACTTGACAACTGCAGGAGTCGATAAGGCTGGTGTGGGCGGTGCTGGTGCGTCAATGGCAATCATTGACACCAGCGACAGCGGTGGCGCAGATTTGATGAACATTTTGGTTTCGTCCGAGACAGCGAATTGATCGCGCCTTTCTCTCGTTTCAAAACTCAGCATCGCCACACGACTGTAGAGAGGGTCCCCTTCTAGGGCCAGCAAGGAGGCGTTACTGAACGGAGCCAGTAAACGAGCGCCCGCTTTGCTCGCAGCGTCTAACCATGTTGTTGCCGCAGCCGGCTCAGTTGCGCTGCTCGCCGTTGCAATTAATAATGAACCAGGCCAAGCATACGGGACAGCGCCAACCGTGCCCCGAACGCCAACAACGGTGAAGACCCCCGCGCCATCACGCAGCCGGATAGCTTTGCGATACGCCTCACCCCACCAGAAAGCCTCAATTCCTTTTTGGTCCGGCCAAAAGGCGACGATGGCGCTACGGCCCTCGCACAAGCCATACAGACACGTAACCCCAACGCCCGGACGCCCTTGTCCGATGTAGCGCCCACCAGTTTCAGCGTAAATCGGCGGCAAGGCAGCCGAGTAGGCGATGATCTTGTTGCGATCGAATGAGCGGCCCAGCACGATTATGTAGCCAGGCGCGACGGCCTGCGACTGGCTTTGTGACGAAGCTTGGGCGTGCGCCAAAACTGGTGTGAACGCAGCTACTATTGCGAGTGCGCGGAGGAAGCAACGTACGGTTGGGTTGAGGCGCAGTCGGTTCATGTTTGATTTTCAAGAGACAGTGCGAAGAATACATGCCGGATTCTAGTCAAGTTTGACGTCAAGCAGGAGGCCTTAATATTTGACGACAATTTATCCATATCCGGCAGATAATTGCTAAATGGAAAGCACTTCACATCACTCGGACGCGATAGTTGGCAATGGCCATGGCAATGGCAATGGCTCACTTGCGCTGCGCCGTATCGGCATTGATACGTATCGGGAGAATGTCGTCTACATCCATCGTGACTGCGCCGTCTATCGCGCAGAGGGGTTTCAAGCATTGTCTAAGGTCGCTGTTACGTCGGCTGGACGCCGACTATTGGCGACACTTAATGTAGTTGATGATGCGGAAATAGTGACGCCAGAACAATTGGGTTTGTCGGAACAGGCCTTTGTAGAGATGAACGCGCCCGAAGGTGCGCGGGTCCATGTCGCACATGCCGAGCGGCCATCTTCAATGGACGCGGTGCGGCGCAAGATTGGGGGCGAGCGACTCAGTCAGTTGGATTACAAGAACATCATTGATGATATTGCAGGACATCGATTTGCCAAGACCGAGATCGCCGCCTTTGTGGTCGCGACGGCGGAAAATGAGTTGGATCGCGAAGAGGTTTTCTATTTGACCAAGGCCATGGTGGCTAGTGGCGAACGCCTGACTTGGCACGAACCGCTGGTTGCCGACAAACACTGCATCGGCGGTATTCCCGGGAACCGGACATCTATGCTGCTAGTGCCAATTCTTGCGGCGCATGGAATGTTGGTGCCAAAAACTTCAAGCCGGGCGATCACCTCTCCTGCTGGCACGGCCGACACTATGGAAGTCTTGTGCGAAGTCGACCTGCCGCTTGATCGCTTGCAGTTGATCGTTCGTGAACAACGTGGTTGTTTGGCGTGGGGTGGAAAGGCCAATCTCTCGCCGGCAGACGATGTACTGATATCGGTCGAGCGGCCTTTAGGTATCGACTCACGCGGCCAAATGGTTGCATCTATTCTTTCAAAGAAAGTTGCCGCAGGTTCTACGCACCTCTTGATCGATATCCCGGTTGGGCCTAGTGCCAAGGTACGACATATGGCAGAGGCGCAGTCGCTGCGGAAAGTGTTGGAGTACGTTGGGCATCGACTGGGGCTACAGATGGAGGTGATCATCACTGATGGCAGGCAGCCAATTGGGCGCGGCATCGGGCCGGTACTTGAGGCCCGTGATGTCATGCTGGTGCTGCAAAACGACCCTGAGGCCCCGCATGATCTCAGGCAAAAATCCCTCAGACTCGCCGGTCGAATCATTGAATTTGATCCTGATGTCCGCGGGGGCGAGGGGTTTGCCATTGCGCGGGAAATTCTTGATTCCGGGCGGGCACTGAGCAAGATGAACGCGATCATCGATGCGCAGGGCCGTCGGCAGAAACCATTATCACTGGCTAGGCGAACCATTGACGTGTTGAGTCCCTCCTCCGGGGTTGTTGTTGCAATCGACAATTTCCAGCTTGCACGTATTGCGCGTTACGCCGGTGCACCAATGGAAAAGGGGGCCGGGGTAGATTTGTTTCGGAAGTTGGGCGATACAGTTGCCGCTGGAGACACGTTGTATCGCGTCTATGCCGAGCATTCCGCAGATGAGAAATTCGCACGTGCACTGAGCAGCGACAACAGTGGCTATACCATCGGCCGCAGTGAAGATATACCACGTGCATTTGTTGAACCATGAAAACCAAGGTGATGGTCATCGGGTTCTCCGCTGACGCCGTATGCGCGAGTCGTTTCGCGGTCGCAGTCGGGGCCGGCTTCGCAACTATCGCGCGGCACCAGTTTCCCGACGGCGAAACGCGGATTACCCTGCCCCCAGTTCTACCTCAGCATCTGGCCATCTATCAGTCGCTGAATAACCCGAACGCAAAACTTGTCGAGTTGTTGCTCGCGGCAAAGACTGCGCGTCGGAGCGGCGTCAAGCATCTGACGTTGGTTGCCCCGTACCTCTGTTACATGCGGCAAGATACCGCGTTTTTGCCGGGTGAGGCCGTTAGCCAAACCATCATTGGTGAATGGCTAGCACAGCATTTCGATGCGGTGCTTACCGTTGACCCGCACTTGCATCGCGTTCATCGGCTGGCAGATGCAGTACCTGTTAAACGTGCGATTGCCCTGTCTGCGGCAGCCGCGATTGGGCGGTTTCTGAGCGCGCAGGGCCGCTCAATCGTGCTAATTGGCCCTGATGCCGAGTCCAAGCAATGGGTTAGCGTTGCTGCGACCGCCGCAGGGTGTGCGTTTGCCGTGTGTCACAAAGAACGACATGCGGACCGTGCAACGACTGTGGTGTTACCAGAGATCAGTCTTGCTGGTGCAAACGTGGTTCTCGTTGATGACATCGTTAGCTCTGGCTCAACCCTAATGTCAGCCGCGCGCGAATGTACTGCAAAAGGCGCGGCACGAGTTGACGCGGCGGTGGTACACGCGCTGTATGGTGATGAGGTAGGCGCTGAATTGGCAGCCTCAGGCATCACAACAGTTTGGAGCACAGATTCGGTTGAGCACCCGACAAACGCGATTCCCCTCGACCACCTGCTCGCATCAGGATTCAAAGATTTTGTGCAGTATCCTCACAGCACCCGCGTCCCTACGCAGCGCTAGAAGCTTGATGCTGCCGAGCCTTTTTTTGCGTGATGCCCAGTAAGTGTGCTTGATTTAAACCCCAGCGGCTTCTTGCTGGCTTGTACCGGTGCACCCATTCCATCCCGACTCCGCCTGCTGATCATTTTTTGAGTTCGTCAATTGATTGATCATGCAATGGCAGGCGACAAAGGCATCGCGCGTACGGAATCGGCACTGATAGCTCGCTCACCAAACAAAACGGCGAACCGAAGTTCGCCGTTTAGATAGTCTGCCAAGTTTGTTGCCGCTGAACCTTGAGTTACTAAACTACCGGGACCGCGCCTCAGCGAACCGGCTTCACTGGCTTAAACCGCGTGGCGGTGACTACAATACTATCTCTGGCTACCATGGTAGTGGCAGGAACGCTGGACGGCACCGTCGAAATGAAGCTGGTGGTGACGGTGGCTTTTGCATCCGCGCTGCCACTAAACATAGCGACTGTGATCGTCATGAACATGCCCGCGAGTAGTGTGGTGCTACCGACGTTATCTTTGCTGATGGTTTTGTTGTTCATGATGTTCTCCTTTGGGTTCGGTTGGTGGTTTGTATTGCGTTTGTTGATGTCGTCACTTTATTGACAAATTTTTCTCCTACAAACAGCTTCCGACGAATTGCAAGAACAATGGCGTGAAATGAGGCGGCAGGCGATGATTCGAATCTGTTTTTCTGCGAACCTTACCCGCCGCGAGTAGTATTTTCGATACGACACTTCAAAATCAGGAGAAATCAAGATGAGATTGGGCCGAATACTTGTACTGCTGTGCGCGGCATTGTTATCCGGCTGTGCGCAAGTCGCACCAACCACATCGGCAATATCGCGCCCGCAAGGCGATTGGTTTGTATTTCTTGAGAGTGGCAAACCGACACCAACCGATGAGGATGCGGTTGCGGCAATGCAGAAAGGGCACCTCGCCAATTTTGGAAAACTGTTCGCAGAGAAGAAGTTACTCGCCGCAGGGCCGCTAACCGACCCCACAGGATTAAAGCGGGGCATCGTCGTGCTCAACGCGCCAGACCTACATACCTTGCGTGGTTACTTCAAGGCTGACCGGTACGTCAGCGAGGGCTATATGACGCTCAACGCCAGCCGGGCGATCGCGCAGAAACCGCTCAATACGGCGGTGATTGATCCGCGCCAGATTGAAGAGGGCCGCGTTATTCTGATTTCGCGACCCCCGCTTGTTTTGGATACTGAAGCGGACAACAACGACAAGGCTTTCCTTCAGGCGCTTGTCGATAATCAGGTGGTTGGCGCTTGGTACACATTGGCCGATGGCCCGGTGCTTGAAGTTTTGTTTGCCCGCGGCCGGGACACTCAGCGTCTACGAGAAATCTTTGCCCGACACCCGTCGGCAGGCGCGATGGGGGCGACCGTGATGGTTTGGCCGCAGTGGCTGAGTAAAGGTGTGGTACCTTGATTGAAATAGACGAGAAACAAAAGGAAACGGCGGACAGGTCCGCCGTTTTAATCCGTGTCCCATGATGCCGCTGTGTCTACAACACCGGGGCCGCTCCCAAAGTTGACGTTGTCTACTTGAGGCGTGTTGCGGTGATGATCAGCGAGTCGCTGAGGATTTTGTTGCTCTTCGTTTGCGCCGCGCCGGTTGCTTTGGTGGTGAGAGTATTGACTGCCTGCGCTTGTACATTCATGCCGCTGAACAAAGCTGCGCCGATGCCGAGGATCATTGCGCCGAGGAGAATGTTGCCGCCGGTGCTGTCTTTACTCATTGTCGTAGTGTTCATGGTGTTTTCCTTTGGGTTCGGCTAGTGTTGTGGCGTTGCTGATGTGGTGACTTTAAGTTTCTTGTCGCGAATTTACGATCAGATTGCGATGAATCGGCAAAAACGGCGCGCCAATCGACAATACTGCCGACAGTTTTGTTGGTCGAAGTTGAATTCCATGACTGCCGGACCTTCAAATGCGTATTGGAAACTTGGTGCAGGTGCGGGCCTTGAAGCTGGTGCGGTAGAAAACGACCTACTTCGAGCCGAGCAGAGCGAGGTTGATGGTCAACAACCGTGTCGAGGATCGGCATGCATTGTTGAAGGCGTCGCGCGAAGAACCCGATCGGGTAAGGGTTAAGGTGGAAGAGTCTGACTGCAGAAAATTAGCTCCTGATGGTAGCAAGCTGGAGCTACAGGAGCCGCCTCCAGTGGCGGGCAAACCTTAGGTAGAGGCCGCGACGAGGCGCAACAACAGCCGAATAGTTCTGAGAACGTTGAAAAGTCAGGTACTGGCGCGTGTTTTGGAAGGCATTGGTTTCAAAATGCCCGCGTTATCTCGCGTTGACTAAATGAGTGACTGTCTAATACGCCGCGACAGCACGTCGAAGGCGATCACCATCAAGACGATTGCAATCAGCAGTGTGGACAGACGACCCCACTGGAAAAGCGATACAGCTTCCGATACCAGCAGCCCAAGGCCACCAGCACCGATCAGCCCGAGCACAGTGGAGTCACGGATGTTGTACTCCCACAGGTAGAGGTGATTAGACGTAAAGGATGGCATGAGTGCCGGCCAAACCGCAAAAATCAGCACTTGGAGTGGCGTCGCGCCGGTGGCACGGACTGCTTCCACGCCACGCATGTCGAGCGCTTCAATGGCCTCACCAAACAACTTTCCGCAGGTTCCCATCGAGTGCAGTGCAATTGCCAGCACACCCGCCATCGGGCCGAGGCCGATCACCCCGACCAACAGCAGGCCGAATACCAAGGTATGAATTGATCGACTGACGTCCAGAATGCGACGTGCCATCCAAGCAACAGTGAGTGGTGCGCGCATGTTCTTCGCCGCGAGGATCCCAAGTGGCGCGCCGAGTAGCGCCGCCAACAGCGTGCCCAGCGTGGCGATCTGAAATGTCGTCCAGATGGCACGGCCAACACCGGCCAAATACTTTGCTTCAGTCTCTCGCTGATTTTCGGTACGAAGCAGCCGGTCTTCGTCGTTACGGAACTCAAGTGCGGTGTTGCCAAACCAAACATTGAAAAATGAGGGTGCGGATAACTCTAGTGCAGTTGATTTCAAATTCTCCCAAGGCTT
The DNA here is from genome assembly GCA_020247395.1 of Rhodocyclaceae bacterium. Lineage (GTDB taxonomy): Bacteria > Pseudomonadota > Gammaproteobacteria > Burkholderiales > Usitatibacteraceae > UKL13-2. The sequence continues at coordinate 3,082 of JADCJC010000100.1, read as the reverse complement.
GCGGCCAAGCGAAAAGTCGCCAGCGTAGATCAGGCTGGCCACACACGAGGCAATGAGCAAAGCGTAAATCGCAAGCAGTGTCGCTGACCAGCGCGAGGAAAAGTGCGCACGGCGTGCCGCTGAAGGAGGCGATGTCGCGGACAACGCCCCCGTACCAGCCCGGTTGCTTTGCGCTATCTTCGTTGCCAAATCGACACCTTGGTTTCGCCGGCTAGTGATATCAATTGATCCTCGTTATGCACTGAGCGTGGGCTCCGATCACGGGGCTCTATTTTTTTGGTTGCAACCAACCCATCGCTAGAGCAGCGTCCTTGATCGGCGCATAGTACTTATTGTCCTTGCTGACAAATCCAGTGTAGTTGTTTGGCAACAGGTTTGGCTGCGACTTCATCGCCGCACCTATTTCCTCCAAAGCAGCGGCTAGCTTTTCTGTGAACGCCTTATCTTTCGCAAGGTTGGCGGAAACGGCAAAAGCATCATTCGGTAACGGTGCCGAAGTCCAGATGATTTTAGAGTCCGCCGCTTTGATCAATCCCTGCTCGATCATTGCGTCACGATTGCGGTTGTAGTCGGTACCGGCGTCGAGTTCGCCGCGTGTGACTTGCGTCTGGATGGCTTGATGTTTGGTGTTGATCACCTTGCCGAAGAATCTTTCAGGCTCAATGCCGCGCTTAAAGAATTCGTGCGATGGAATCAGGAAACCAGAGGTTGAACCCTTATCGCCAAAGGCAAAGGTCTTGCCTTTCAAGTCTTCAATCTTGTTGATGCCACTCTTGGGGCTGGTGATCATAATGGCAAAATACTCCGGCTTGCCCTGGTAAAGGATAGTCGATACCACCTCGGCCCCCGCATTGTGGTTGGCCAACACGTAGCCCCACGGGCCCATTAGCGCCAGATCTGTTTCCCCGGAAGCTAGCGATTTCGCCAGTCCTTCCCAAGTATCCACCGTCCGCAGCTTTACGTCACGTCCCAATTTTTTCGACAGATATTCGGCGAGTGGCTTGTAAGTTGCGTCGTTCTTTTCTTTGTCCGGCTGGAATAAGCCAACGCCGAATTCAAGTGGCTTTTGTGATTGGGCACCGACGCTCAACGAAAAGATCGTGATTGCAGTGGCAGAAAAAACTGTCCGAATCAATCTAGAGGATTTAAAGGCCATAAGAAGTCTCTTGGTTGTGGGAGGATGATGGTGAAAGCAAACGCATCAATTTAGCAAGGGGCCGTTTCGCATAAGTGACTGAATTTTGAGCGAGAAGTTTGTGGGCAGCTTGATTCGAGTTAGCTGGAAGATTAGCCCAGATTGACAGATTTCATTATTTCGATAAAACTAGAAACATGGAAACGATGACAAACACCAAACAAGCACTTTCCGCGCTGGCAGCGCTTGCGCAAGAGACGCGCCTCGGCATCTACCGCTTGTTGGTCGCAACGGGCCCGCGGGGCCTACATGTTGGCGCGATTGCCGAACGCCTGTCGCTAGCAAACGCCACGTTGTCATTTCATCTCAAAGTGCTGGCCAACGCCGGGCTGATCGTTGCGGTGCCGAATGGCCGCATGATTATCTATGCCGCCAGTTTCTCAACTATGAATGCGCTTATTGCTTACTTGACCGAAAACTGTTGCGCCGGGGCGACGTGTTCGACGACCGTGGCCTGCGCACCGAAGGCAACGAAGTCGCCGCAGATGCTCTTATGCGGCATTGGCGCTACATCCAAGTCCAATCGGAGGAGCCGCCATGGCTGATCGAATTTTCAACGTGTTGTTTCTTTGTACCCACAACTCCGCGCGCTCGGTGATGGCTGAGGCGATTTTGAACAAAATGGGCGCTGGTCGCTTCCAAGCTTTCAGCGCCGGCAGTCATCCAAAGTCGTCGCCGAATCCATTCGCCCTAGAGAAAGTAGCGCAGTTGGGCTTTGATCCGAGCGTATTCAAAAGCAAGTCGTGGGACGATTTTGCGAAACCTGGTGCGCCTGAAATGGACATCATCATTACCGTGTGCGACAACGCAGCGGGTGAGGTTTGCCCGGTGTGGATCGGTCATCCAGCCACCGCGCATTGGGGCTTCCCAGACCCGTCAGATACGGAAGGCGACGACCAAGCCAAACGCGTTGCCTTCGAACGGGTCTTTCAGTCGATCAAACACCGCATCCAATTCTTGGTTAGCCTGCCCATCGACAAATTGGAGCACTTGGCCTTGGCCAACGCGCTGAAGAAAATTCACGTTGATGCCGCAACCGCAGGTACCAACGAAACAACCACAGCCTGATGGCATCTTCACTTCCACATCGCCTTGCGGCCGAGGCGCTTGGCACCGCGTTTCTGCTCGCCATCGTGGTGGGTTCCGGCATCATGGCCGAGCGACTCTCGGGCGGCAATGTTGCAATCGCATTAATGGCAAACACCATCGCTACCGGAGCCGGTCTTGTCGCGTTGATCCTGACCTTTGGCCCGGTGTCGTCGCACTTCAATCCCGTTGTCACACTGATGGATGCCGCGAATCGCGCTTTACGGTGGCGTGAGGTCCCGGCGTATCTGGTTGCACAAGTTGCCGGCGCAGTGGTAGGTGTTTGGTCGGCGCACGTCATGTTCGCTGTTGACGTGTTACAAATCTCGACCAAAGTACGCAGTGGCGGAGCGCAGATGTTTTCAGAATTTGTCGCGACCCTTGGTCTTCTGGTGGTGATCGCCAGCGTGGCGAAACATCGCGAAGAAGCGATTGCCTATGCGGTCGGCTGCTACATCACTGCTGCGTATTGGTTTACCGCATCGACGTCCTTCGCCAATCCCGCGGTAACGATTGCGCGTTCACTTACAGAGTCGTTTGCTGGAATTCGGCCGGCTGACGCGCCGTGGTTTATGGCGGCGCAGTTATGCGCGGTTGTGGTGGCGATATTCGTCGTGCCAAGATTGTTCGGCCAGAACACAAAAGTGCAATAGGGACGGGCAGTTTCAGGCAAAAAGAGCTGAAGATGCCCGTCAATAGGCGATTTGTCTAGACGCACCCTCCCCTCTATCCTTGCATCCAAGGTTACCCAGCGCCGCAGATTGTAGACCGTCGCCTGCACAACAATCATCGACTTGGCGC
>JADCJC010000010.1 GCA_020247395.1 Rhodocyclaceae bacterium | reverse complement strand
ACCCAAGTTAAGGGTATGAATGTTGCGATCCGCAATGCGAGTGATGCCATCAGCCTGTCGCAAACGGCCGAGGGTGCACTCGGAAAGGTAGCAGATACGTTGCAGCGTATGCGTGAACTCGCCGTGCAATCGGCCAACGCCACAAACTCAGCTGGCGACCGCGCGAACTTGGATGCAGAATATCAAGCGCTGAACGAAGAAGTCACACGCGTGCTGACAGGTACTACGTTTAACAGTGCCGCCGTCTTGAACTCAGCCGCCACACTGACGTTTCAAGTTGGTGCAAATAGTGGTGCGACCGATCAGATTTCGATCAGTACGACCGATCTGACAACTGGTGCAGGCGTTTCAGCAGTTACCGCTGGCACTATCACCACCGCAGCCGCTTCTTTAACGGCTATGGACGACATCGACGACGCGCTCACGGAAATTTCGACGGCGCGCGCCAGTTTTGGCGCAGGTCAAAATCGCTTTGAGAGCGTTATCGCCAATCTTCAAGTCGCATCTGAAAATCAAGCCGCATCGCGTGGTCGTATTGTGGACGCGGATTTTGCCGCAGAAACTGCAAACCTCTCGCGCACCCAAGTTTTACAGCAAGCGGGGATGGCCATGGTGGCCCAAGCAAATGCGTTACCGAATAACGTGATGCAGTTGCTTAAAGGCTAACACTCCCTGAAGACAAGGCATGCTCAGGAAGCTCGTTCAGTGTGGCAGCGGTCGGACACATCGGATCAACCCTGGCCAATTTGCCGTTTTTTCAGGCTGAATCGAGAAACTCGTTCATTCCGCGCTTAACTTATCGCCGCAATTGCCGATAAACCACCAGTATTGGGGTTGTTTTTTTACGTTTTTGACAGGACACTCGTATGCCTATCAGCGCCTCTGGAGTCGGCAGCGGAATCGATATCAACTCGATCGTCACACAACTGATGGCGGTGGAGAGAAAACCGCTTGAACGTCTCAAGACGGACCAGTCCTCATTGCAGTCCTCCATCAGCGCGTATGGAAAGGTCGCGAGTGCAGTTTCCACCTTCCAAGACGCGGTTCGCGCACTTGCGAGATCGGATAAGTGGCAGATCTACCAGGCGAGTTCCTCAAATTCATCGTCTGTCTCGGCCACTGCAACGAGCAACGCAAATGAGGGCAACTACGCTTTAACGGTAAGCCAACTCGCAAAAAGTGCACAACTCGCCTCTGGCACTTACACAGATGAGACAACTGTTGTTGGTACTGGCACCCTAGAGATATCGGTCGGTAGCATCGATAGCGTCACCGGTGCGTTCACATTGCAACCCGGTCGAAGTCTCGTCAGCGTAAACGTTGGTGATGGATCGCTGAAATCGATTCGCAATGCCATTAATTCCGCTAATGCGGGTGTGACTGCCTCCATCGTAAACACTGGCAGTGGATCACGATTGGTGCTAACCGCCAAAGATACTGGTGCCCAGAACGCAATCCAAATCACCACTACCGATAGCGACGGCAGTAACACCAACGCCGCTGGATTGTCCAGACTCGCGTTTATTCCCTCGGCCAGTGCAGGGTCCGGCAAAAATCTTGACTCCTTGCAAACGGCACAGGATGCCCTGTTCAGTGTGAACGGTATCTCCGCGTCATCGCCCTCGAACACAGCGCGAGGCATTGTAGAAGGTATCACCTTTAACCTGCTCGCAGAAACTGCGACAGCAGTAAGCGTGTCCATCACGAAGGACGCGGCCGCGATTCAAAAATCTGTAGGTGGCCTGATTTCGGCGTATAACGATTTGCAGAAACTAATAAAAGACCAAACTAAGTTCGTCGAAGGGGCGAAGACACAATCCCCACTACAGGGCGACAATGCGGCGATTTCGATTTTGCAGCGCTTGAGATCCACCGCGTTCGGCCAATTCAGCGGACAAGCAGGCGACTTCTCCCGCTTGTCCGATGTCGGTGTATCGGTCCAAACCGACGGCAACCTGGCGCTTGATCAAACGAAATGGAATGCAGCAAACAACGATCCTGCGAAGCTCGCGCGCCTATTCTCCAGTGAGGGTACAACAGGGAACCCCAATAGCCTCGGCTTTGCGAAGCGCCTGGATGCTCTTGCCAGCGAATGGTTGGGTACCAGCGGATCCATCACCTCCCGCACTGACGGACTAAACCGCAGTATCCGCTCAAACCAAAGGAACCAAGAGGCGCTAGAAAATCGTCTGACGCAACGCGAGGCGCGCCTGCGCGCCCAGTATCAGTCCATGGATTCAAAAGTTGCCGGACTGCAGTCCCTGGGAACATCAGTCTCCCAGCAGTTGTCCGCACTCCAACAAAGCCTTCAGAACAGAAACTAGCCGCCGCCGACCGGGACCAAACTGGCCTGACCATGCCTTGGCGGCGCGTTCGAAAACGCGCTACGTGGGGGAACGAGTTTTCCCCTGACCGGCCACAGCGTAGCAGGCTATGCCAAGAATGACTGGCGTGTTTGGCAGACACGTGGCTGTGCACTTGTCGGAGCGGAAGCGGGTAGCCCGCATCTCAAGCAACAGAGCAACGATCCAAATTGGTTTGGCAACCGTTCAGGGGCAACGCGCCGCGGTGCCGCGGGCCTCTGGCGAAAATTTCAAGCTAGCAGCTCGCGGCGCACGTTGTTATTCTGCTTCTCCGATTGTCCTTTCCGTAAACGAGCATGGGCAAGCGGATGGGACGGTCAATCACGAGCCAGAAACAAGCTGTGATCAAGCGCCATTTCAGCAGAAAAACATGTGCAGAGCACCCTAACGTATGGCGAATGCCAGCCGATATTCAGGTACTGTCTGCCACGAATCATCAAGGTCTAACAACATGATCGATTTTTCTGCTTCCCATCAACTTGGCCCCTCAAAGCGCCGTGCCGCCTTTGCCTACGCCGAAACAAATGTCCTGAGCGGGACGCTTGACGCGAGTCCGCATACGCTCATCCTGATGCTTATTGATGGCGCGCTCGAAGCCATCGGGCAGGCGCAAGCCCATCTGGCGTCAAACAATACGCCGGCGAAAAATGCCGCTGCCGCCAAAGCTCTTCGTATTATTGAGGAAGGCCTTCGTGCCAGTTTGGATCGCGGAAATGGCGGTTCAATTGCGCAGCGTCTGGATGGACTTTACGACTATATGGCACGCCGAATGCTACTGGCAAACTTAAAAAATGACCCAAGTGGGTATGCCGAAGTGGGACGATTATTGCAGCAGGTTCGCGCTGGCTGGGTGGGAATTGTGGCGGAAGTGGATAGCACGCTCGGTGCTGCAACTTTGGCAAACCACACGTAGCTATTTGCTGGTACTGCCCCACATCTCGCTTAAGGTAGAAAAGATGTCCAACACACTACTCCATTACTATGAATCGCTCGCCTCGTCCAGCAAGCTGATGGTGGGTGCCGCCCGTGAAGGCGACTGGAATGAAGTCTTTCGGGTAGAAGAAATTTGCTCATATCTCATTGCCGAACTAAATGCAGTTCAAGAGTGGGAGTCACTCACAGACCAGGAAGAGCGGCGCAAGCGCGCATTGCTGCGATCAATTCTTGCAGATGACGCAGAGATCCGTAACCTAAAGGAGCCGTGGCTTTCAAGGTTGTCGAGTTGGTTGGGTATGCCACCGCCTAGCTCGACCTCGCAGGCACCGTATCACTAATCAAGCCATTCCCTCGAAGCGATATGGAGATGACTGCAGAGAAAATGTGGTCGCAACTTGAAAACAATGAATTCCGAACGCGCACATTCCAACGAAGAAAGCCATGACGAACAATTTCGTATCACCTCACGGCCTGAGGTTGTCGCAATCCTGCGCGCTCTCGCGGCGGACAGCGTTCTGATGACTGTATTTTTTGGTGGTTCTGATAACTTTGTCGTCACGCGCCTACTTGCAGTCAACCCACAATATGAAGAACTCATATTCGATGGAATTTCAAACGCAGCGTCTAAGATCGCAATGTGTTGTGCGCCAACACTGCATGTGCACGCTTTTCACAAGCACATAAAAGTCACGTTCGATTCCACAGATGTGGAACCTACATTGTTTGAAAATCAGCCCGCATTCAGGATGCGGCTACCGGCTTCGGTCATCCGGCTACAAAGAAGATCCGACTATCGGGCGAAGGCTCCCGTGCTGGCCGCCCCTACGATAAGCGTGCTGCAAGAAGGTTTAGTCGAACCATTCAAGGCGCGTGTTAGTGACATATCAGGTGCGGGGCTATCATTCTCAGCCTTCAGTGAGATAACAACCCTTTCGGTCGGAGAAGTCTTGTCGGGCTGCAGGTTGGAAATACCCAAGGTAGGAACAATAGAGGTTTCAATTGAAATCCGCCATGTCTCCCGCCATCACGACGGCGCGGGACGCGCCACGCAGCGTTATGGCTGCAAATTTTTGCGCATTAGCGGTGCAAGCACCAGACTGATTCAGCGGTACATTAATCAAGTCAATGTTAGCCGCCGCAATTCGGTTGCAAAATTGTAGTAGCTAGCCACAGCCTCCGCGTGACCGCCAGGCAGCTAAACCGGCATATTCATAATGTCGTTGTACGCCTGCACTACTTTGTTTCTCACCTGTACCGCCGCCTGGAATCCGAGTGAGGCTTTCTGCATCGCAATCATCGTTTCTTCCAGCCCGACATCGCCTTTCTCTAGCTGAAAGTCCTTTGACAAGCTGCTGGACTCCCCTTGCAGCTCGCTCACTTTGTCGACTGCTGCGCCAATTACCTCCGTAAAGCTGGCACCGCCCAGATTCGAAGCTTGCTCGGTCGGAGTTGCCGTGAGACCGGCACCGAATCCGATCCGATTGGATTTACCAATGCCAAAAGTGCCACCGGCGATTGTTTGTAATGGATCCATGATCGTACCTCTTCTTTAGTCCGCCATGCCGAAAGGATGATAGTAGCGGCGCTCAGTGACAGTACTCTACCTCCCCTAGCCGAGCTCTATCGCACAAAAATAGGCGGGATATCCGCGCCTTTTCGACAGTTCTGATCCACAAGCGCTTCGCATAATGCTTCACTAGCCAATCGAGTCGTATCGACTGAAGCCGACTGTTTCGTCCCACAACCATGTATCTGCCGAAATCGTGACCTATGGGCACCTCCAATATTGCACAGCGCGGGCATATCGTTCACGAAATGCCGCCTGCAGACTATAAGGGCACTATGAAGGGAATCCGGAAATGAAGGCAAAACTCACATTTGCCTTTGGCGCTGCGGCGCTGATCGCACTCGTAGTTACGGCGGCCATCTGGGGCTCACAGCCAGATTACAGAGTCTTGTTCTCCAATATATCGGACAAAGACGGCGGAGCAATCATAGCCCAGCTTTCGCAGATGAATGTGCCGTACAAGTACACCGAGGGCGGCGGCACACTCATGGTTCCAGCCGACAAAGTGCACGAGGCACGCTTGAAGCTAGCCTCACAAGGCCTGCCGCGCGGAGGGAATGTCGGCTTTGAAGTGATGGATGGTCAAAAATTTGGCGTGACTCAGTTCCAAGAGCATGTCAACTATCAACGTGCGCTCGAGGGTGAGCTGGCGAGGTCCATCCAATCCCTAGCCTCTGTTCAGGCTGCGCGTGTGCACTTAGCACTGCCAAAACAGTCGGTGTTTCTGCGTGAACAACAAAAACCGTCGGCATCCGTAATCTTGACGTTACACGCCGGTCGCGTGATCGACCAACATCAGGTCGCAGGCATCACCCACCTAATTTCCTCGTCAATCTCCGACCTTTCACCCAAACAGGTCTCAATTCTTGATCAGAACGGCAAGTTACTTTCCGCGCAACTCGACGTGACAGGCTCGCAAAATTATGACTCGACGCAACTGAACTATGTGCGCGAGATCGAAGATGGACTTGCTCGCCGCGTGATCGGCTTGTTGGAACCGCTGGTTGGACGAGACAGTGTCCGCGCACAAGTATCCGCTGATCTCGACTTCACCCAGATTGAGTCCACCGCGGAAACCTTTGCACCGAATCAGGGAGCCGATGCAAAGGCGTCTGTTCGCAGTCAAACGACACTAGAGGCGAACACCACGGCAAACGGCGCCGGCGGTGTACCAGGTGCGCTGAGCAACCTACCAGCCGCGCCAACGTCATCGCCGATTTCGGGCAGCCCAGCAGCCGGAGCATCTGCCGCAGCCGGCACAACAAGCGCCAACAATAACGGGCGCCGCGAAGCCGTCACCAACTACGAGGTCGACAAGATGGTTCGCCGTGTCCGCAACCAGACGGGCACTGTCAAGCGCGTCACTGCCGCGGTGTTGATCAACCATCGGAAAACAATTGAAAGCGATGGTAAGGTGACCTACGCTGCAATCAACGAAGCGGAGATGGCCCAGATCCAAGCACTGGTTCGAGAGGCGATTGGATTCAACAAAGAACGCGGCGACTCGATCAATATTGTTAATGCTCCCTTCTCGCAAGATCCGGTCACTGCAGCAACCGAAATTGTTTGGTGGAAAGACCCCGCTAACGTGTCGCTCGCGAAAGAACTCGGTAAAGGCCTCGCGCTGATGCTAGGGCTGCTCGTCATTGTCTTCGGTGTCATTAGGCCGGCGATCAAAAGTGCGACGTCGACCGCGGCGGCACCAACGGAAGGCCAAAAACTGCTGGCAGACGGGACTGTCGAAGCCCCAGCGCTACCGGCTCCGGCTACCGCCGGAGAGATGCAGGTCGAGAAGATTAGGGAAATCGCCAAGAATGATCCGGCGGTCGTAGCAAACGTAGTCCGCCAATGGGTGGGTAGCAATGGATGAGCAAGGCCTAGTCGACAGCGCTATTCTGCTGATGTCAATCGGCGAGGAGCAGGCTGCAGAAGTCTTTAAGTTTCTTGCACCCAAAGAAGTGCAAAAGCTTGGCGAGACGATGGCTCGCCTTCGTACCGTCGACAAAGAAAAGATCGAAAGTGTACTGGCCACCTTCGCCGAACATGCAAACAGCGCAGCCTCGCTCGTGAGCGATTCCGATGCGTTTGTCCGCGGGGTATTGACCAAAGCGTTGGGGGAAGAAAAGGCGGCCTTTCTGATTGACCGGATTCTTGCCGGGCGGGATGTATCGGGAATCGAAGGTCTCAAATGGATGGACGCCGACACCATCTCGGAGCTGATTCGTAACGAACACCCGCAGATAATCGCGTCCATACTCGTCCATCTTGAGCAGGATCAAGCGGGCGATATTTTGTCCAAGCTGGGTGAACGCCTCCGAAATGATGTGTTGCTACGCGTCGCTACCATCGATGGTATTCAGCCAAATGCATTGGCGGAACTAAACGACGTCCTTTCCAAAATCATGGCCGGCAGCGACAAGCTGAAGAAGGCTACTTTGGGCGGTATCAAAAGCGCTGCTGGCATCCTTAACTTCATGGGTGCCTCTGTTGAACAATCGACACTAGACGCTATCCGTGAATACGATCCGGAACTTGCGACCAAGATTGAAGACCAGATGTTCACCTTCGACAATTTGCTCGATTTGGATGATAAAGCCATCCAGCTCGTGTTACGCGAGATTCAAACTGATTCGCTCACGGTCGCACTGAAGGGTGCCAAACCCGAAATCGCGGAGAAAATCTTCAAGAACATGTCCACTCGCGCTGCAGAAATGCTCAGGGAGGATCTTGAGTCTCGAGGGCCTGTAAAAGTCTCTGAAGTCGAGACGGAGCAGAAAGAGATTTTGAAAGCGGTTAGGCGGTTAGCCGAGGATGGCCAAATATCTTTGGGAGGCAGCAGCGATGACGCTTACGTCTAAGACAAAAACGGACGGCAAACCGGACGTCGCGACTCGCTGGAAGTTCGCCTCACTAGGCGACGTTGCTGGCAACGCCGGTGACACTGCTCCTCGCGTTAGTAGTAGTGAAGAACCCGTTAGCGGCAAACAATTGGCGCAGCGCGCCCTTGAATCCGCCTATCAACGAGGACTGTCGGAGGGCTTTAGGGCCGGCACTGAACACATCACAAGAGAGTCGGGCAGCATGGCGAGTCGCATCGACTCGCTAGTTGCCTCCATGCAATCCCAATTTGAAGCCTTTGATCAAGAAGTCGCGGACGCCCTGTTGGGTCTAGCGTTCTCACTCGCAAGGCAGGTAGTTCGTAGCGAGTTAGAACTACGCCCGGAGCTGGTGGCAACGTCGGTGAAAGACGCATTACACAGCCTGTCATTGAAGGCAACATTCCCCGGTATCTATGTAAATCCGGACGACCTGAATTTGATCAAGTCGGTGTTGGGAGAGGAGCTGTCTATGCGCGGCTGTCGACTCATCGCGGACGTTAGCATCTCTAGGGGAGGCTGTCGACTCGAAAGTGACACTTCCACGGTGGATGCAACTATCGAGTCAAGGTGGGAACGCGCACTCAACAACATGGGTTACAACGGCAGCGAATACGGCAATGTCACCCCAACTCGCTAACGCACCCGATGTTCCGCTCACAGCGAAGTGGCGTCAGTTCATTGACGACCACTCAGCGTTTGCCGATTCAGCTCTACCCCTGCAACGCAGTGGCAAGTTAGTCAAGGTCTCGGGCATTGTGCTGGAGTGTGTCGGCCTCAGCCTGCCACTCGGTTCGACTTGCAGAATCTGTAGTGCTGGCACCACACCCATCGACGCCGAAGTTGTGGGCTTTGCTGAGGATCGTCTCTTTCTAATGGCGGTCAGCGATATAAACGGGCTAAGTCCCGGCGCCTCCGTTTTCGCAACTGACCCCCCAACACAACGCCTACAGCCAGGCAAGTATCACCATCCATGGCGAAGGCCCGAAGACCGTTCGCGACAACTCCCAATTGGTGATGGCTTGTTAGGTCGTGTCGTCGGTGCCGATGGCTCGCCGCTAGATAGGCGCGGCGCGTTGGTACGTGTGCAACCGCGACCAATCAGAAGTCGCCCACTCAACCCGATCGAGCGGGAGCCAATCACATCATCACTCGATGTCGGTGTGCGGGCAATAAACGGGCTCCTAACCGTTGGCAAGGGACAGCGGGTTGGTCTGTTTGCCGGGTCTGGTGTTGGCAAGAGCGTGCTGTTGGGAATGATGGCCAAATACACAGAGGCTGAGGTAATCGTTGTCGCGTTAATCGGCGAACGAGGTCGCGAAGTCAAGGACTTCATCGAAGAGATTCTTGGACAAACGGGACTGAAACGTGCCTGCGTTGTCGCTGCACCGGCGGATCTACCACCACTACTCCGCATGCAGGGGGCATCGTATGCAACGGCTATCGCGGAATACTTTCGTGACCAAGGCAAAAGCGTCTTGTTGATCATGGATTCGCTGACGCGTTACGCGATGGCTCAGCGTGAAATTGCATTGGCAATCGGTGAGCCACCAGCAACCAAGGGATACCCGCCTTCAGTCTTCGCAAAACTACCGGCGCTTGTTGAGCGTGCTGGTATGGGTGCCGATGGCAAAGGTTCAATCACGGCCTTCTACACGGTGCTAGCGGAAGGCGATGATCAACAAGATCCCGTCGCCGACAGCGCACGAGCTATCTTAGACGGACACATCGTCTTGTCGCGAAAAATTGCAGAAGCGGGACGCTATCCGGCGATCGATATTGAGCAGTCGATTTCAAGGGTTATGAGTAGCGTGGTTTCCGAACGCCACCAGCTTGCCGCGCGTCATATGAAGGCTTTGATCAGCCGACTGCAACGCAATCATGACTTGATTTCTGTCGGCGCATATGTTGCCGGCACTGACCCATTGCTCGATGAGGCTATACGTCTTCGAACATCAATTGATCAATACCTACAACAATCGATGACGCAAAAAATTGGATTCATCGAATCCACAAGTGAGTTAATGACCGTCACAGCGAATTTGCTTTGACATTGCCCAAACGTCTACTAACCGTATAACCAATCCACCTACGCCCATATAAAAATGTCCGACACAATATTCTCACTCTTGGTTGACCTCGCTGAGCGCGAGCGCAACACGACAAGTAAACGCTTGGCTGACGCCAACGCTTGCGTTACCGCCGCGCGCGCGCAGCTGGATATGCTTGATAGATACCGGTCCGATTATCTGCAGCGCCTGGGCAACCGAAAATCGGGCTCGGGTGCAGAGACACTGAGAAATTTCAATACGTTTATCCTGAAACTTGATACGGCAATCTTGCAACAACAGAGTGAGTTAGCGGCCTGTGAGCTGCGTTGCCGGGAAATTGTAGAAGCAGAACGCGAGGCCCAGCGCAAGTTACTCTCATTTGAAAAGTTACGTGATCGAAAGTCCGTCGAAGCGCGCGAGCTACACTACCGCAGCAACAGAAGATTAGAAGATCAAACCGCTGCTAGCAGCATGTATTCAAACCAACACCGCCGCTAACCGTGTTGTCCTTGGCCAATAAAGAAAATGATGGATTTCAATTTTTTAAACTTAGCGCCTGAATCCCCTACGTCGCTCCGCCAAGCAAAGTCAGGAATTTCAAGTGAGGCGGAAATCCAGCCAGAGCTATTCGACTTTGCGGGCATTTTAGGTAGCTTTATCAATTCCGCCGCAGACGCGTCGTTGGCTATCCCTGACTTGACTGAGGAGCATGCCTCGACCGAAGCGATGGCGGCTCAAAGCCTGTTGAGCAACGGGGGCGATAAGGCTGAATTCATAAAACTGCCCGACTTTGATCCACTACGATTAACGTCAACTGCCGGTGTGGATTTCAAAGCCTTGGATCCACTAGAAGTACCGCCAACTGCTGGCTCGGATTTCAAAGCCTCGGATCCACTACGATTACCGCCAACTGCCGGTGCGGATTTCAAAGCCTTGGATCCACTACGATTACCGTCAACCGCCGGTGCGGATTTCAAAGCCTTGGAACATCCCCGTCTGAGCGACCAACGCTTTTCCACCACTTTAAGCGCGCCGCTCCGGGTTGGTGCGCCTGACCCTGCGATCAGCGACCAGCCGGTAGCAATCGATCAATCGGGCATTGCCAAAGGCTACAACCATAGGTCCGACCCGATGACCACGCCGCACTTGTCGAACAGCGCAAATCCCATCAGTAGCAGCGGTGAAGTAGCGACCGGCGGTTTATCTAATAGTACCCAACGCCTAAACCATGAGACACGCAAGAAAACCGAAGGTGATGCATTGGTTAGACGCATGAATGTAGCCACCGGGCTAGCACTTCAAGCGCAGACGGTGCCCGACAGCGAGCTCCCATCCGCCGCCATCTCCCTAGCAACGCCGATGTTGCCTTCCCCGATGTCCGCACAAAGCGGACGAATCTCGCGGTCGGATTTCCGCTTCACAGTAAGTACTGACGCCGGATCGCCAACCATGTCTCACGATCCCGCTCCGATTTTAGGTGTGGGCGAGCTACTTGGAGTTGCGGGAAAGTTACAATTCACCAAAGAGAGTCCGTCGACATCGTTGATACACGGGCTCGACTCGGTGCCTGCGATAACGCAGGGTGGGCAGTCTCCGATACTGCCGCATCATGGGCCCAGCCCGTCGCAGCAACAGTTGATTTCTACACCTCTAAGCTCACTGCAGTGGCCTACTGTTTTCAGTTCCTCGATAGTTAGGCTCGCGACGGAGCAAATCACCCAGGCAAACTTGACAGTCACACCGGATGATCTGGGAACAATCAGTATCACGATTGCGCTTGACGGAAGCAAAGTTTCCTTGGGCTTCAATGCTGAGAACAGCGAAGTCCGCCAAGCGGTAAACGCCTCCTTGCCATTGCTACAAGAAATGCTTGAAAAGTCCGGGCTTTCACTCGGCCAGTCGAGTGTCGGTCGTGAAGCACCGCGCGACGCGAATCCAAATAACTTTGGACAGACAAAAGATTCCCATCGAGAGTCCGAATCTGTCCAAGTTGTCCCAGCCAAGCCTGCCCAAATACTGATACCTGCATCGCGCGCCGGTAGGGTGGATTTCTTCGCCTGAGTCCCTTGGCGTAGCCAAAGTCACTCCTCCTAGCGAGATCGAACTCAGCGTCTAAATACACCGGATTTACCCAGCTTTTTCGGCCAATAGCGGCGGACAGCGCCACGCATACTTCGTGCACCTTAACCGCCCCCCATGGGGCACGTCGCAAGAGGAAACCTATGTCAGCCGCCGTCGAAGCCGCATCCGCAAAACCTTCGGGCAAGAAGAAACTCATCGTCATTGGCGCGATCCTAGCCACTTTAGCCTTGGGTGGTGGTGTCGGCACCTTCATGATGATGAAACCCAAACCTGCCGAGGTCGGCAAAGATACGGGTAAAGACGGCGGCAAGTCGGAAGCCTCTAATGAGGTGAAGCGCGACCCGAAAACGAAGCCTACGTTTGTTCCATTTGAATCGTTCACGGTGAACTTAAACGACAAGGAGAATGAGCGCTACGCGCAGGTGGTATTTTCAATAGAGGCCGTCGACCCCGCCACCGGCGACCTAGTTAAGGCGCAAATGCCCGCAATACGCAGCCGTGTTTTGATGACGTTATCCAGCAAAACCACCGCTGAACTACTTGGCCGCGAAGGCAAGGAGAAACTTGCCAAAGACATACTCGAGGATGCCCGAAAAGTGATGTCCTTGGGGGAAGCAGACAAATCACTGGTCGAAGTGCATTTCTCGCAGTTTGTAATGCAGTAGTGAAGTACTCCAGTCCAACCGCTCAGTGAATTGACAAACATGTCAGCACAACAACAATTTTTGTCTCAAGATGAAGTCGACGCCCTTCTAGATGGCATGAATGGCACATCTAAGGATGAGACCACAGACCCACCAGCAGCAGGAATTCGTGAGTACGACATTGCGAATCAAGAGAGGATCGTCCGAGGGCGCATGCCAGCCCTTGAAATCATCAACGAGCGCTTTGCACGGAATTTTCGTATCGGTCTGTTTAATTTTATGCGCCGCTCCCCGGAATTAGCAGTCGGGCAAGTCCGGGTATTAAAGTACAGCGCTTTCCTCCGTGACGTCGTGGTGCCAACCAACATCAATATCGTCAGCGTCAGGCCATTACGCGGGTCCGGTCTCGTAATACTCGACCCAAAGTTGGTGTTCACAGTCATCGATAGCATGTTTGGCGGCAATGGCCGCTTCCATACACGCATAGAAGGGCGGGAGTTTACCGCAACAGAACAACGCATTATTCAAAAACTACTAGAGGTAGTCACCACCGAATACGCCAAGGCATGGCAAGGCGTCTATCCACTGCAGCTCGAATACCAGCGCTCGGAAATGCACACCCAGTTTGCAAACATCGCCACCCCGAGCGAGATCATGGTGACAACCAAATTCACGTTGGAGATTGGCGAAGCCGGAGGCGAAATCTACATCTGTATTCCATACTCAACGCTTGAGCCAATTCGTGATCTGCTTTATTCGTCCTTACAGGGTGACTCCACCTCAACCGACAAGCGCTGGCTCGCGCTGCTAACCAAACAGGTGCAGATGGCGGAAATTGACCTTATTGCAGAACTCGGCTCGACCCGCGTCACTGTCGGTAACCTACTACAAATGAAGCGCGGCGACTTCATTGAGTTGCCGCTAAAGGAGACAATTCCCGCAAAAGTTGACGGCGTGCCGCTTTTTGATTGCAAGTACGGCACTCTAAACAACCACTACTCGATAAAGATCGACACCATCCTCACCATCTCGCAAGAAGAGTCGGCACCAAGCCCAAATGCAGCGTAGAACTGGAGCAATCATGTCAAGCGAAATCAACAATCCGAACGTAACCGAAGATGACTGGGCAGCAGCACTGACAGAAACTAAATCAGCCGAGGGCGAAGACGCCACCAGTGCTATTGAGACGGCCCCGGGCGAGCCGCATGTCTTCCAACGCCTTGCTAAGACCGGGATTTCCGCAAACGAGCAAACCAGTGATATTGACCTCATCCTCGACATTCCCGTCACCCTAACCGTTGAGCTGGGACGCACACGAATTCCAATCAAACACATTCTGCAACTCGCTCAGGGCTCTGTCATCGAGTTAGACGCATTAGCTGGCGAACCGATGGACGTGCTGGTCAATGGCTGCCTCATCGCGCAGGGTGAGGTGGTGGTAGTCAATGAAAAGTTCGGCATCCGGCTAACCGATATTGTCACACCTTCGGAACGAGTCCGCCGCCTAAACCGATGACTTAAATCACCCAGCCTAATTAGTTGATCCGATGATACGTTTCTTTCTTACTTTGCTTTGCGTGGTTGCATTCAATGTTTATGCCGCAGATGACGGTATGGCAAAGACTGCCGAACCCGGCATTGCCTCTCCCACCTATAGCGCCACCGTGTTGCCCACCATGGTGTCGCTAGGTTTGGTGATCGGCACAATTTTGGCTGTAGGCTTTATCTTGCGGCGGGTGCGCCCGAGTCTTCGGCAAGCGGGCACATTATTGAAGCCAGTTACGCAGATCGCGGTCGGCCCGAAAGAAAAAGTTGCCGTCATCCAGTTCCAAGGCGAGCTTCTGGTCATCGGCATTACTGCAAGCCAGATATCGCTTCTCACGAAAGGCATCGTCGATACAACAAATTCAGTTCAAAGCAGCGCGATAACCGAAAAGGCGCTCCTCGACCGCTGGCTAGGACGCCTTAAGCCAGCTGATTCGGCTGACAGACAAGTTGGAGTGAACAAGTGATTCGTTACCGACTGACGAGCACCGGTGCGATTGCCGTGGCCAGCATGGCGGCGACAATTGCACTCTACTCGCAAACAGCCTACGCTGCGGATGGGTCAATACTCTCCTTGACGAGCCAGTCCGGCACGGGTGGGAGACAAACTTGGTCGGTCCCCATCCAGACATTACTATTCTTCACAGCCCTCGGATTTCTCCCTGCGATCCTTCTAATGATGACGGGCTTTACTCGCATCATCATTGTTCTTTCATTACTCCGCCAAGCGCTTGGTACACAGTCAACTCCACCAAATCAAGTGTTGGTGGGGCTTGCGCTATTTTTAACCTTCTTTGTCATGTCACCTGTATTTGACAAGATATACAACGACGCTTACCTGCCCTATTCGGTGGGCAAGATGCCCATGGAGCGCGCCCTCGATACTGCCCAACAACCGCTGAAAAGCTTCATGCTCAAACAAACCCGCGAAGCCGACCTCGCGCTATTTCTCAAACTCGCGAAGACAGATGCCATATCGACGCCTGAAGCGATTCCATTGAGGGTTCTCGTCCCGGCATTTGTCACATCAGAGCTCAAGACAGCGTTCCAGATCGGCTTTTTGATTTTTATCCCATTTTTGATTATCGATATGGTCGTGGCAAGCGTTCTTACGTCGATGGGAATGATGATGCTTTCGCCAATGCTTATCGCGCTACCTTTTAAACTCATGTTGTTTGTACTTGCGGACGGATGGAACCTCTTGATCGGCTCCCTCGCCGCAAGTTTTATGACCTAAAGGATACTCTGTGACCCCACAACAAGTTATCGGCATCGGTGCCAACGGACTCGAAACCATGCTACTTCTTGCGGCACCGCTACTGTTGGTTGTGCTCCTTGTTGGTTTTGTTATCAGTGTGTTGCAGGCGGCAACGCAGATCAACGAACAAACACTTTCGTTCGTGCCCAAACTTGTCGCCGTAGCCATTACCATCGTCTTGGCGGGTCCGTGGATGATTGCGCGGATGGTTTCGTATATACAGCAGCTGTTTGCACAAATTCCCTTTGTTATCGGCTAGCGCAGGGCGGCTGTGTTCACATTTACACAGGCGGCTCTCGACGGCTACATTGCCCAGTTCTTCTTTCCATTCTTGCGCATCATGGCGATGATGGCGGTTGTTCCAGTGCTAGGAAATCGCGCCATCCCGGCGCGCGTAAAGATCGCTCTGGCAGTTTTAATCACGATCACGTCTGCACCATTGCTGCCAGAACAACAATACTCGGCACCCGTCGACTCATACCTCGGCTACGCGACGATCGGTCGTGAAATCCTCATCGGCGCAGCAATGGGCTTTACGGTTCGCCTAATATTCGCCGCCATCGAGATGGGCGGCGAAATTGCAGGTTTGCAGATGGGACTCTCCTTTGCAGGATATATCGATCCAAGCAGTGGTAGTAACAATACCTCCGTTAGCAGTTACTTCGGTATCATGGCGGTACTACTTTTCTTGTCAATCAATGGGCATTTGTTACTAATCTCCGGCGTCGTCAATAGCTTTCAATACATTCCCGTCGGGACTGGCGCTGATCTACTTGGTATCTCCAAAAACATCACACAAATGGGAGCGAAGATTTTCTCGGTCGCTCTGTCAATCTCTTTGCCCATCATCGTCACGCTATTGGTCGTCAACATCGGCCTAGGCATTATGTCCAGAATCGCGCCGCAGCTAAATGTGTTCGCTGTCGGGTTCCCAATTTCATTGGCAGTTGGTCTATGCGCAATTCTGCTCTTGCTACCTTACATGGAACGGCCATTGCGAATCCTGCTCGAGCAAAGCACCAGCATGCTCAGCCGAATCTAGGGCAGGCCAGTAGTTGGGGACGCGAACAGCCCCTTACGCTTCGACAAGATCGATTACACGCGGACGTGGCCGCCGGCTTCTGCGAACTTGGACACCAATCGGTCTGCGATATGGGTCAAGCCGATAGTTTCCTCGACAGCGCCGATGGCAATTGCCTCTCTGGGCATACCAAACACCACGCAGCTTGATTCGTCTTGCGCGATGGTGAATGCGCCTTTGTTCTTAAGCTCCAACATTGACGCCGCCCCGTCCTTCCCCATGCCCGTGAGCATCACCCCAATCGCATTGGCACCAGCGTTCATAGCGACGGAAGAAAAGAGCACATCTACTGAAGGACGGTGGCGATTGACCGGAGCCTCGTCAGAAATCTCCACAACATAATTTGCGCCGGATCTCCCGAGCGCAAGATGGCGCCCTCCTGGCGCAATATAGGCGTGACCGGGAAGGACACGTTCACCGTGTTCTGCCTCCTTCACAGTTATCTTGCAAAGCGCATCTAGACGCTCCGCGAAACTCTTTGTGAATCCTGGCGGCATATGCTGCGTAATCACCACCGCAGGGGAGTCAGCAGGCAATCGGCAAAGTACCTCCTTGATGGCCTCGGTTCCCCCAGTGGAAGCGCCGATCGCAATAATCTTCTCCGTCCCCGCTGTGCGCGTTGCCCTTGCCAGCAATGTACTGCCACCAGCGCGAATCGGTTGCAAAACCTTGGCCGACGCGATAGGCGTCAGCGGTGTCGTTTCTGCGCTCAGGTCGCGCCGGCGCAGCTGCTTAGATGTGGCAGCAGCGCGAATCTTCTCACGAATTTCCGTTGCGCAGTCGCTCATTCCTTGGGTAATGCCAAGCTTGGGTTTTGCGACAAAGTCCACCGCACCAAGTTCCAGTGCACGAAACGTTGCATCAGCCCCTCGCTCTGTCAGTGTAGAGACCATGACAACCGGCATTGGCCGTAGCCGCATCAGACGCTCAAGGAAATCGAGCCCATCCATTTTTGGCATCTCAATATCGAGAGTGATAACGTCTGGATCAAGGCTGCGGATAAGTTCGCGTGCCACCAGCGGGTCAGATGCGACACCGACCGTTTCCATATCGTCGGTCTTGTCGATAATCTCTTTCATGAGATTTCGAATCAGCGCTGAATCATCGACTACAAGTACACGTATTTTTGACATCGCCAAGCTCCAAAGTCTTCAGAACAACTCTATATCGCCGGCTACTGGCTTTTCAACTAGCTGGCTCTGGTACTGCTTCTCTTGCATGACCAAAGTTTCGTCCGCCGCAGCAAGTTTCTTGACTAACGCGCGTCCGGACTTTGGCAAGAAACATACTTTTCGTGGATAGATGTCAAGCAGATCTTCAGATAGCAGTCGGATCGCCTCCGTCTTCAAGAACTCTTTCGTAAACTCAGCGTTGCGTTGTCCAACGTTAAGGCTTGTGAAGTTTCTCATCACGTGCCCTCCGCCAAATACCTTGGCCTCCAGGCGGTGCCGTTGCGCTCCCCGCTTTACCAATTCGTTGATCAACATCTCCATTGCATTGACCCCATAACGTCCGGCTGTACTGGCAAGGCCGCTATCACCGCCATCGGGAAGCAGAAAGTGGTTCATTCCCCCCACTTGCGCAGCAGGATCGCGCAGGCAAACCGCGACACATGAGCCTAGAACCGTGACAATTGGGGTGTCGTCGGTATCAACGTAAAATTCACCCGGAAGCACTTTCACCGCCTGAACCTTGAATCCGCGCTCGGTATAACGAAACGAGGCAAAACCGATTGGTGCCGACGCATCTTTGGCGAAAAGTGCATCCCCTGATTGCTTCATTCCCACGATTCAAGTACCCACACTTTTGCGCAGCCTGGCAGAAGATACTCCGGCAGCGTCGACGCGGTGGTCGACTCGTTCATACACGGTCTTTCCTCGCAGGCGAAAAATGTCGCGGCAATCTGAGAAATTCTCCGAGTGGCCAGCGAACAACAGCCCGCCGACCTTTAAGTGCGTGGCAAGCCGGTTCAACACGAGTTGTTGGGTTGGCTTATCAAAGTAGATGAGGACATTGCGACAAAAAACCACGTCAAGATCCATTGGCACGGCATAAACATCCGCGAGTAAATTCAAAGGCGCAAACTCGATCAGTTTTCGTATTTCGGGGCGGACACGTATCTTCCCTACGTTGGCACCTGTTCCCTTCAGAAAAAAGCGATTGCGACGCTCGTCGCTCAAGCCTTTATGACCTTCGGCAGAGTAAACACCACTTGACGCAGTCTCAAGGACATTCGTATCAATATCAGTAGCGATTAGTTTTGAGCTTGCTGCACCAGCGGCCGCACACTCGGACATGACCATGGCGATAGAGTAGGGTTCTTCACCCGTCGAGGCGGCCGCACACCAAATCTTTACCGGCTGTACACGCGTGCGGATGAAATTCGCAAGTATGGGGAAATGATGTTCTTCGCGAAAGAAAGAAGTGAGGTTTGTAGTCAGCGCATTGGTGAACTCTTGCCATTCGTCTGAGTGTCGCCCTTCTAGGTCGTCTAGGTAACTCTGAAAACTGGTGTGCCCCGTTGTTCTCAGTCGTCTCGATAGCCGACTGTAAACCATGTTCTGTTTGGTAGCGTTAAGACTGATGCCTGCGGTCTTGCGGATCAGAGCGCGTACCCGCTCGAAGTCCGCATTCGAGAACGTGTACTCTTTGCTTTCTGACGATATCTCTGTATGTGAACTTATCATTTCCTGTTTCCGCCTAGAGTTTCCGCCTAGATCATCGATGCGCGCACCCCGCTTACGCTTTAATATCGGCCCGTTCCGCATAGTCTTGATGCAATAGCAACAAGTAACTTGCGAACAGTGGGGGGGCCATCTTAGTTACAAGCTTGAAACTTCCTTGGTTCCCTTAATCGCCTGCAAGAGCGCTTGATTGACTTCATCCGGACTCACTGCTAGTGACTCGCAATGCTCTCCGATTAACAAGGCATCCCGGGCTTCAACAGCCTTGATAAGTCCCAATAGCGGTGCAATCGGCCCCTCGTCTCCAACTAGCGCTTCTGTGATGGCTTCCGAAACCGAGACCCTTCCTAGTAGCTCGGCCACTGAGATGCCAAGGATTTTGTCGAGTAACGAAAACGCCCCGCACAGGAAAAGGTCCTCGTTTTGTCTGCCCAAGTCGATTGTGTTGCCTAATGCATCGAGAAAAGCCGCACGGATGAATGCTACCTGCAGCAGTACTTGTGGCGTATCACTTCCTCCAGCTTGAACAAGTAGCAGCGACAGCCATCGCCTAAGTTTTTGCCGGCCTAGAATACTCAGCGCATGCCGCAGTGAAGCCACTTCTACCGTCAAACCGTATGCCGCCGAGTTGGCCATTGATAACAACTTGTAAGAGAGCACTGCGTCGCGCTTCAGTATTGCTTCGAGGTCGATTGTATCGGCGTCTCGTTCGATAAGCTGCAATAGTTTTAAGAGATTTGATAACAGCCCCACTTTCTTGTCGACTGGACGGCGTTTCCAGTTCAAACAGGACCAGCCGCCGGTAGCCACGGCACCGGCGTTACTAGCGCGCGCTTGATCAATGGGCTCATTCACGTCCAGCACGATGATTGGTGACTTGGATGTTGCGACCAGTCTTGGTAACTCAGACAGCATAGACTTGGCGACTGCAAAGAATTCAGCGTGCTGACTTTCAATCTCCGCGACGTCACGAACAAGGAGGCAGCGCGGCGTCACGTCACTGGCAATCGAAACCACATCGGATGAAGCAGCGTTAGTGTGGCAGAAGATCACCGTTGATTCTGGCGGGTGCCATCCGTGCGGTGGTGCAGTATGAATCTCGCTGACAAACTCGACCAAGGTCAATGCTGGTGGCTCCGGCCAGGCCGAACTAAGCGCTGTCAGTGATCGCACCAGAGATGTCTCGCTGCTTTCCGCGCTGTGCACGCGCAAGTGCACGCCAAGCATGACGTGTTGCTTGTTCGTCAGGGGAGAATAAGTGATAAGCGGTAATCGATTTAGCATAAAAACTTAAGATTGCGATCCGTCGAGTCCGCGATATGGTGGAAATCGAGGAGCATCTCACTCATCCTCGATAGCCGGTGTCTAAAGCTGATTGGCAGCTAGCGTATAGCTGTGCTTCAGGACGCCTTCTCTAGGTCACTAAAAAGCCGATATCAAGAATCAGGCCAACGCGACCGTCGCCGAGAATTGTTGCGCCAGCGATACCATCAACCTTGCGATAATTTGCTTCGAGGTTTTTCACCACGACTTGGTGCTGACCAATCAACTCATCAACGATCAGGGCTGATCTGCGTCCCTCCGCCTCGACAATCACCATAATCGCGCGGTCAGACTGCGCTCGAGTGGTCGGAACATCAAAAATAGCCGCAAGGTTTCGTACTGGCAGATATTCGTCACGGACTTGGACTACCTTTCCTTGATCCGCCAGTGATTTCAGCTTTGATTGGTCGGCTTGAAAAGTCTCAACCACCGATGCAAGCGGCAAAATATAGACCTCCCCGCCGACACCAACCGACATGCCGTCCATGATCGCCAGCGTCAGCGGCAGCCGAACCGATACGCGCGTGCCCTGCCCCGGGCTAGAATCAAGCTCAACTGTGCCGCCGAGTGAAGTAATATTTCGTTTGACGACGTCCATGCCGACGCCTCGCCCAGACACGTCAGTGACTACATCGGCTGTGGAAAAGCCCGGGGCGAAGATGAGCTGCCAGACTTCCTGATCTGACATCTGATCGGAGACAGGAATTCCTTTCTCAGCGGCCTTCTGTAGGATTCGTTGGCGATTAAGACCCCTACCATCATCGCGGACTTCGATCACAATAGAGCCGCCCTGATGCCGTGCAGAAAGGGTAATCGTCCCGTGGGCGGTCTTGCCGGCTGCGGCTCGGTCTGCCAGGCTCTCGATACCATGATCCACAGAATTTCTGACTAGGTGAGTGAGTGGATCGGTAATCTTTTCGATCAAGCCCTTGTCGAGCTCGGTTGCCTCACCGCTGGTCTTTAGCTCGACCTTCTTGCCAAGTTTGGCAGCCAAGTCGCGCAACATTCTAGGGAATCGGTTGAACACGAACGACATCGGAATCATCCGAATGCCCATCACAGAGTCCTGAAGATCCCGTGTATTCCGTTCTAGATCAGTTAGGCCCGCAACCACGCCATTGTGCTGATTAGGGTCAAGGGCCAGTGCTTTCTGCGCCAACATTGCCTGCGTAATCACCAGTTCACCGACCAAGTTGATTAGCTGGTCAATTTTTTCCACTGAAACTCGCAACGTTGTCGACTCAGCAGCGGCTGCGGGCTTCTCCATTTTGGCGGGTGTCGCAACGAGAGGTGCCGGTGAGGATTGACCAGTCGACGCCTCAATATTGGTGGCAGCACTTTCCTTGGTGGCAATGGGCAGCTCTTCAAACAGGCCAAAGCCCAAGTCCACTGGCGTAGAGTTTGTCGCAGGGTTAGCACCTAGAGGAGTTTCCATGATAGTGATCTTGTCACGATCAATGTAGAACGTGAACAAATCGATCAGCTCTCCGTTTGTGCTTGCGGTCACCACGTTTAGGTCGCGGAACTCCTCAGAAGTCGGATCATCGATTGGCGCAAATGTCGCCTTGCCCATACCGGGGATTTCGTCAAATAGATTCAGCAAGTTCTGCACGTCAAATCCAGCCGGCATCGGACCTAAACGAATCGTAATGGAGCGTTCACCATCCTTCAGAATCTGCCTAGACGGTGTCACGCTGGGAGTGGCTGCACTTGCATGGTTGTCCGGTGCGCTCCGCCGCTGTCCGGTCGCGTGGCGACGCAAGTCAGAGATAAGATGAGCAATTGGCGTCGGTTCGCCCGTTCCGCCGTCTTGGTGGCGCTTTAACTGCGCCCGCAACGCGTCGCCCGAAGCGAGCAGACAATCGATCATCTCCGTGGAAAGCTGTAACTCGCCTTTGCGCGCAAGATCAAGCAACGTTTCGAGTTCATGAGTCAGCTCCGCAACGTCCACAAATCCAAACGTGGCGCTCCCGCCCTTGATGGAATGTGCTGCACGAAAGATCGCGTTTAGCGCCTCGTCATCCGGACCATCCAGATTCGTATCGAGAAGCAGTGATTCGTAGGAAGCAAGGTTCTCGTACGCTTCTTCGAAGAAAACCTCGAAGAATTGACTGAGGTCGATCCCCATACCGCCCGGCTGTAGCCCTTGATTGCTCATCTCGCCCATATCATCCTCTGCCCTACTATTCACTTTGCATTAAGTCGCTCACCCAAATTCAGGTGCTGTCTGTCGAAACTAACGGATTACTTTCTTCACGATTTCAACCAGCCGAACCGGATCAAATGGCTTCACCAGCCAGCCGGTCGCACCCGCCGCTCGCCCTTTGGCCTTCATATCGTCCGAAGACTCGGTGGTCAGTATCAGGATCGGCGTCGTTGCGTACATCGGCAGCCCCCGCAGATTCTTGACCAGTGTGATGCCGTCCATCAGCGGCATGTTCTGGTCCGTTAGCACTAAATTCACGGCCTTTTCCTTGGCCTTGGCCAATCCTTCCGTGCCATCTGCCGCTTCGATTACACTGTATCCGGCGCTCTTCAGCGTGAACGAGACCATCTGCCGGATTGAGGGCGAATCATCTACCGCCAAAATTGAAAGCATTGCCAGTTTCCTTAATTCAAAAATTGAAAATGTCCTACCGAATACCCCATTTGCCGACCTAAAATAGCTCGATGTCCCCGCTGGCGACATCGTGTTGCAGGACGACCTGGCGCGGAAACGTGTGAATTTGCTCTGTAACCTCACTCGTTGTCGACGCCTCACCCGTTCTCGATGCGTGGTCTAAGACGTGTGTTGCCATGCCTATTCGTTCGCTTAACCCAGTCATCAGCTGACCCACCATGTCTTGAAACTGTAAGGCTGTCATGGCCCGGCTCAGCGCGGCATCAGCGATTACAAATTGCCCGTTATCGACCGCACGAAAGACGCCTTGAATCTCACCGAAGCTGCTAAGCAGTTCAGTCGCGGCGGTATCAATGATCCCCTTCATGCGCCCAATTTCGGACTGCGCAATTCGGAGCTGCGGTCCGATGACCGCAATTGCCTGTGTGACTGAATGTGCGTGTTCCACGAATTCTCCAATAATTTGATTCTGTACTGCCCCAACATTGCCCGAGCTACCCGACGGTTAGCGATCAGGTAGCTAGTCATCGTGCTACACTCTCGACCTGACGTTCTGTCAGCAGATCCGGCTAGGATCGCTTTTTTCAGGTGCCACAATGTGAGGACAATTTTCAGGCCCAAGCTGACTGATCAAGGCGTTGAAAAGCGGGAAGATATGCGGCTATTTCTCCCCGCTATCGCGTTGTTTTGCATGCAGCATCTCGCTTAAGTTGGCCGACCACGGCAGTATTCACGCCTCGACATGACTGATTCCTCCAGCAAATCCTTCAGAATATTGTTTGTCGAAGACTCTGAACTGGACTATGAACTCATTGTCTTGGGGTTGATCAATGCTGGCCTAGCCCTAGACGCTCGGCGCGTGGAAACCGAGCCGATGCTCATTGACGCCCTTACAAGCGAGCGCTGGGACTTGGTGGTTTCCGACCACCAATTGCCTCAATTGTCGGCTGAGTGTGCCTTGGCAATCGTGAAGCAATTCAGTGAAGATTTGCCCTTTATCATCGTTTCTGGGCAAATGGGGGAAGATCTTGCAGTCGAGTCCATGCGAAACGGTGCTGACGACTACCTTGTCAAAGGCAGGCTAAAGCGGCTGCCAGTCGCCATTGAACGATCCATTGAGGCAGCCAAAACCCGAGCTGCGCGAAACCTCGCCCAGCAAAACCTTCAATCGAGCGAGCGTCGGCTACGCGCCTTCGCAATGCATCTTTCCGACGTCCGGGAACGCGACCGCGCCGCCATCCGGACCGAGGTGCATGACGAGATTGGCGGCAACCTACTCGCCGCAAAGTTTGCCCTGACGAGACTTGAGCGTATGATCGCGACCGGTCCGCTGGTCGAACCGCAGCTAAAACAACTTGATGCCGAAATCCACGAGGCCGCTGAATTGGTACAAAAGGCCGTCGATGCCAGCCAAAAGCTCTACACCAGCCTCAGAAGTAACCTCCTCGACCAAGGTATCGTGGCCGCAATAGAGTGGCGCCTCACCCAACTGCAGAAACGTTCAGGCATCGTTGCGCATCTTAGCGCCAGCCCGCGCGAGTTCGCGCTGCCAGAAAACATTGCGCTTGCCGCTTATCATGCTGTTGGCGAATTGATTGAAAACGTCGAGATGCACTCCAAAGCCCAGTACGTTCGATGTGCAGTCTTCTATATCGATGGCGGATTAACCATCGTTGTTAGCGATGATGGCGTCGGTTGTACACTGGAACAGATTATGAACCCTAGTCGCTTTGGTATCTTTTCTGCGCGCGAACGGATTAGGTCTGTCGGTGGTACGCTGGAGTTTGATACGATCTATACAGGCCTTGAAACCGGGACCGTCGCGATGGTTATCATCGACAACGTTGGCCAGATGCATGCTGGGGAAAGTGCGACATGACTCGAGTGATATTAGTCGATGACCATGCACTGGTTCGGCGGGGGATCCGGCTGACGCTTGAGGACCACTCTGAAATTGAAGTTGTCGGCGAGGCAGGCGACTATGGTGAGTTGCGGGCACTGCTACCCCACTGTAGGTACGACGTCATCGTCATGGATATCAACATGCCGGGTAAAAACGGCATCGACATCCTTAAGGCCATCCGGGAAGACGACCCCAAATGCAAGGTACTGATTCTGTCGATGTTTACCGAAGACCAATACGCAGTACGTTCATTGCGCGCCGGGGCGTTTGGCTACCTCAATAAGACAAGCGCGCCTGAAATGCTCATCGAGGCCATCATAAGAATTGCCTCTGGTAAAAAGTTCATCACGCCGGAAATCGCTGAGGCAATGGCCAACAGCCTGACGGCCGATGTTGATGACAATCCACACGAAAAGCTCTCCGACCGCGAGTTCCAGACCTTGCGCCTGATTGCATCTGGCAAGAAACTCTCTGAGGTGGCGGAGGCACTCGCAATATCCCCCAAAACAGTCAGCGTGTATCGGGCGCGCCTGTTGGAAAAGATGGGGCTCTCGAACAACGCCGAGTTGACCCACTACGCTCTAAAAAACGGGCTAGTCGAATAGTCACAGCTCCGCGAAGCAGCGACAGTTTTCTCAAGGCAAAACGAGCACCTCCCGGCGGCCGTCAAGAATTTGAGTTTGCCGCCGATGACAGGTTATGTCTATTAATCAAAATCGCTCTGTCGCCGCCGAAACTGCACAAGGTGCTACCTCCCAAGCGCAGCATTTTTGCGATGGCGCGCTCAAAGATCTAAGGCATCACGACCTAAAGTTCGGAACCAAGCTTTACCAGCACGCGCTACGGATTTACCTTTCAGAGGCAGAGCCACTGTTGGAGCGGATCATCTCTGGGATAGAGACGGGGAACCATGAACAAGTGCGACGGGCCGCACACTCCCTTAAGTCCAACAGCCTTTTGGTTGGCGCGGCACTAGTGGCAGAAACGGCAGGTATCATCGAACGCGGCGCTGCGGAAAAAAAATGTCTGGCGTCAAGTTTAGGACGCGACCTTGCAAGCCTCCTAGGCATGGCAAACCGAGCGATTCTCAGCAAACTGCAAGACGCCCTTGACTTAAGACCTTCCCCTCGACCGCCGACACATGGCAGCAGTTAAGCGGGCGCGACATAGTTACAAATCCAAGGTGAGCACCTCGCGCCGACTCCACAAAGTTAGCCGACCTTGCCGCTCGGTCTATCACGGAATACCCAACAGCCGCTGTTTTGGCAGCAAACCACAGGCCTTTCGACTTTTTGTCCAACGAGCCTGAAGCTTCCTTAGGCTATCCCGCAGCGGTGCAAAACCAAAGACGGTTTCCGTCGATCCTATTTGTTAAGCCATTTACCAATCTAGCCGATCCAGAATCGACGTAATTAGCGCGAGGTCGTTCATCAGGTGCCTTCGCTAGGAATCTGCCATCGAATCGCTGCAGCGATGGTCGGCTACTGGGCCGCACGTACACCGTCCAACAGGTCGCATACCTCGGTGGCAGCATCGATAAGGCGCGGGCCCGGTCGCAGTATGTGGTCGGCATTGACCGACAATATTTGACCTCGGCGGTACGCCGCGAGACCTTGGTAGATACCGTCATCTCGAAATCGATTGCTCTGGGGGGTCGCTCCTAGCAGAATCACCTGAGGGTCAAGTTGTAACAGCGTTTCGCGCTCGGGCTGAAACACCTGCGGCGTTGCGCTAGCAAACACATTCACGCCACCGCAAATGGACAACGCTCGAGAAATGAAGTGATTGCCGTTGATTGTTAGCAGCGGCGAGCGCCCGATTTCAAAAAATACCGTGACACTTGGTTTGTTTTGATTTCTAGTCGTAAGTTCTTTTGCGCGCGAAAAAAATTTTCCTGCCGTTGCGTTCGCCGTTTCAGTTGTAGCCGCAAGTTCACCAATCCTGCGAATCGCCGCCGGTATGTCGTCAAATGTATCGATTCGAATCAACTCCGTACGAATTTGCAGAGAACGCAGTCGGGCGATATCTGCCTGACGTGTACCCGACTCCCAAACCAGAACAAGATCGGGCTTAAGTCGAATCAATGCTTCAAGGTTGATGCCGGCAAAATCCGCCACTTGCGGCAGTTGCCTCGCCGCTTCAGGATAGTCACTGAATGCCGAAACCGCGACGAGACTCTTGCCAGCACCCGCGGCATAGACCAGCTCTGTTATGGACGGGGCAAGCGCGGCAATACGCTTCGCGGGCTCAGCGGCGTTAATCGCTGCGCCAGATAAAAGCGCGGCGGCGACAAACAGCAGCCTCACCGAGGAAAGCACATATCTGTGTCTTCCAGCCGCTCGATGGGAAGTCATGCGGCTCGCTGCTGCTGCGTATTCTCTGCTGACTGAGTCACTCGTTCCGTGAGCGCAAGTCGCCGGAGATAGGCTTCGCGTGCGATGGCAACATCTTCGAGAAAATATGACAACTCGCTGAGAGAAATCGCCTGCGCAGCATCGACAAGTGACTTACGCGGTTCGGGATGCATATCTACCAATAACATATTCGCGCCGGCGATGACACCCTGCGCTGCGACGTGGAAAATGTCGAGGATACCGTCTGGCGAGGCTCCCCGCGCACCAACTGAATGTGACGGGTCAACACAAACGGGCATGCGCGTCAGCCGATGAACCACTGGCACGTGGGCAAAATCAACGAGATTGCGGTGCGGGTCACCAAAATTTGTTTTCATGCCGCGAAGGCCAAATACAATTTTGGTGTTTCCTTCGGAAGCACAGTACTCGGCTGCCATTAACGACTCGTCAAGCGTAATGCCGAAGCCGCGCTTTAGCAAAATTGGAAACTCATGCTGGCGACCGACCGCCTTCAGAAGCTCAAAGTTCTGCGTGTTGCGAGTGCCGATTTGCAGCATCACACCAGTGGGTCGACCGGTAATCTCAAGCGCCTCATTGATTTCGTCGACGTGCGCTTCACGCGTCACCTCCATCGAAATCACTCGTATATCGTATTTGCCAGCCAACTCAAATACCCAAGGCAGACACTCCTTGCCCATTCCTTGAAATGAGTACGGGCTGGTACGCGGCTTGTAGGCCCCCATCCGCGCGCACTGCTGTCCATGTTCACGCAAACATGCAAAGGTGGCTTCAACGTACTCGCGGGTATCGACGGCATTTAATCCAGCGAACGTATGCAGCGTGTTCTGGCCAAAGGCAACACCGTTGTAGCTAAATCCAACCTTGTGATCGTCAATCTGGTGACGCCCCAGTATCCTGAGTTCAATGGCCATACTGTCTTGACTCTCTCTATTCTGCGTTTGCCAGCCGTCGGGCGCGAACACTCTGCGCGAGCTGCGTCAATAGTTTTTCGGTGTCTTCCCAGCCGACACAGGCGTCGGTCACTGACACACCATAAGCAAGGGGCTTTCCGGGTACGATGTCTTGTCTTCCCGCGTTGATGTGGCTCTCGACCATAACACCCACGATACGGCTGTCTCCCGCCGCAACCTGCTGCGCGACATCCGTTGAAACATCCATCTGCTTGCTGTATTGCTTGGACGAATTTGCATGCGAAAAATCGATCATCACGCGCTGCGCAAGTCCCGCCTTGCCGAGTTCCTGACACGCTGCGTCAACACTCGCGGCGTCAAAATTGGGCTCTTTCCCGCCACGCAAAATAATGTGGCAGTCCTCGTTGCCTGC
Source organism: Rhodocyclaceae bacterium (assembly GCA_020247395.1). Classification (GTDB taxonomy): domain Bacteria; phylum Pseudomonadota; class Gammaproteobacteria; order Burkholderiales; family Usitatibacteraceae; genus UKL13-2. The sequence goes on along the minus strand of JADCJC010000010.1, from coordinate 62,349 downwards.
GGTCGAAACAATGGCCGAGTGTCCACCTTTGGTCACCGATAAGAAATGGTGCGGGGCGGAAGCCGCTTTAATCGCGTCGACCGCGATCCGTATATTGCCGTCGGTGCCATTCTTGAAACCGACCGGGCATGACAGACCGGATGCGAGTTGCCGATGGGACTGGCTTTCCGTGGTGCGTGCGCCGATCGCCCCCCAGGCGATCAAGTCTGCAAGGTACTGCGGCGAGATCAAATCGAGAAATTCTGTGGCTGCGGCAAGGCCTAACTCATTTATGTCGAGAAGCAGCTTGCGTGCCTGCCGCAAACCTTTATTGATATCGTAACTGTCGTCGAGATTGGGATCGTTGATGAACCCCTTCCAACCCACCGTCGTGCGCGGCTTTTCAAAGTAAACACGCATCACAATTGTCAGGTCGGCCTCCATCGTCAAGCGAAGTGCCTGTAGACGTTGGGCGTAGTCGATTGCCGCGTCGTAATCATGAATCGAGCAGGGGCCGACAATCACTAACAGTCGCGAGTCGCCGCGGTGCATGATGCGGTGAATTTCTTCACGCGCCCTGAATACCGTCGCCGAGGCCGCCTCGGTACAAGGAAATTCACGCATCAGATGTGCTGGCGGCGTCAGTTCTCTGATGCCACGAATTCGTAGGTCGTCGGTGTTGTAGGGCATATCGGTATCTGCTTTGCTGGCAACGAGGGAGAGTGAGGAGCTTTTCATTTTAACGGGCGTATTAGATAGAGAGTTCTACGACTGGGTGAAACATGCTGGTATCAACGTCCAGCAAAAAAAAACCGCCGGTTGTTGGGACGGCGGTTTTATGAAATCTGGTTTGCGAGTGATGCGCGCTACCCTTTCTCCGCCCTTGGCTTAGAAAAGTAGTACCAAAAATAGAGAGTTGCATGGAAATACATAAACGAATAGTAGCAGGGCAATTGCAAAAATGGTGAACTAACAAACTCCCCTATTCACGGGCATCTTCAAGCATAAATGGCTGAAAACACAGGCCAATACTAGGCTTTTATTTTCTACGCCGACGGCTTAAAAACCAGGGCAACACCGTTGTTACACCAACGCTCTCCGGTTGGCGCGGGACCATCCTTAAACACATGTCCGTGATGACCGCCGCAACGTGCACAATGGTATTCAGTACGCGGGTAAATCAGTTTGTAGTCAGTCGATTTGGCAAACGCACCCGGCAGGGTAGTGAAAAAACTCGGCCAGCCGGTGCCACTTTCGTATTTCATCTCTGAAGTAAACAAGGGATGGTCACATCCGGCGCAGTGAAACGCTCCCTTTCGCTTTTCGTGATTAAGTGGGCTGGTGGTGGCGCGCTCCGTTCCCTCGTTGCGCAACACATCAAACTGCGCCGGCGTCAGGCGTTTCTTCCATTCATCCTTGCTCAGCTCCAACTTGTCAAACTTAGGCACCGGGCCTGCGGCCTGAGCCATCGCTGTCCTGACGGTTGCCGCATCGGGTGAACTTGGGCCCATCCGCTGGGCAAAAAGATCCTTAAACACAGTCAGTCCTCCGGCGGTTACCGCCATATTGGTCAGAAAATTACGTCGCTTCATAATCGTTCCTGGGTTATCCGGTTCGGGCCGCCGATCAATCCGTTGCTGCCACACTCATAGGCCGGCCAAAGACAATTTGCTTCACGTCAATCGCTATCAGTCGCCATCAGCCGTCGAACTCTGACACAGACTTACGCTTTCCGCACAAGCAAATCGCGACGATGTGCGCGCATCTGGGCCCATGCTTCAGGCGTGAAGTGGGTCGTTGGTAGCACCATCCAGCTCCGCGAATTTGTTTCGAGTAGCCAAAAGCGGGATCGCTCCTTCACCCGGCGAAACTCATTCCACGGCATCTTGAAGCGTTTTTCACCGTCGGCCAGTACGGCTTCGCCACCGACTCCGTCAACGTCAATAATCAACCAAGCGCGGTCCGCATGCTCTTTGGCAAATCGATCCAAAGATTCCTTAGCCGTCCAAACTACGAGCACCACCAATACTGCGGTAGCCGCAGCCATCACATACAAAACAATGCAAACCAGACCGCCGCAACCACGCCACCAAAAATAACCGACCATCGCGCCAATCATGGTGGAGATGCGCAACCCCCGAAGGCCAAACTTCTCCGCCACCACCAACGCTACCGCAGTCCATGCGAAATGCGGCGGAAACTTCAACGGCACGCGGGCCGGTGCCAATAAAGCTTGAGTGTCAGCCATGGTAACAACGCACCACTAATCCGGTCATATTTGTCAAGCCGTACCGCCGACGGTCAGCCCCTCAATGCGCAATGTTGGCTGTCCGACTCCCACGGGAACGCTCTGGCCTTCCTTACCGCAAACGCCTACGCCAGAATCGAGCTTCATATCGTTGCCGATCATGGTCACCCGTTTGAGCGACTCGATACCATTACCAATTAATGTCGCGCCGACCACCGGATAGGTGATCTTGCCGTCTTCGATCATGTAGGCCTCTGAGGCGGAAAAAACAAATTTGCCGCTCGTCGTATCAACCTGCCCACCGCCAAAATTTGCAGCGTATAGGCCGCGCTTGACGCTGGCGATAATCTCCTCCGGAGCCCTATCACCGTTGAGCATATAGGTGTTGGTCATACGCGGCATCGGAATATGCGCATACGACTCGCGCCGTGCGTTACCAGTCACCGGCACATTCATCAGCCGGGCATTCATTGAATCCTGCATATACCCCTTGAGGATACCGTCTTCAATCAATACATTGCGCTGCGTCGGCGTACCTTCATCATCGATGTTCAGTGAGCCGCGGCGATGCCGCAACGTACCGTCGTCGATCACCGTCACACCAGACGCGGCAATGCGTTCGCCAACGCGGTTGGAAAAGACCGAGCTACCCTTACGATTGAAGTCACCTTCGAGGCTGTGGCCGACCGCTTCGTGCAGCAAAATGCCGGGCCAACCGGCACCGAGTACTACCGTCATGGGGCCGGCAGGTGCCGGCCTAGCGTCGAGATTGATGAGCGCCTCGCGCACTCCAGACTCCGCCATCGTCCGTAACACGTCGTCGGTGAAATAGCTGTAATCGTAGCGCCCGCCGCCGCCAGTATGTCCCTGTTCGCGTCGCCCGTTTTGTTCAGCGATCACGGTGATTCCAATGTGTACCAGTGGTCGCACATCAGCCGCCAGTAGACCGTCATGTCTTGCCACCAGGACCACCTCATATTCACCAGACAGGCGCCCCATCACTTCCTTAACTCTCGGATCGCTGGCTCGTGCAAATTTTTCCAGCCGCTCAAGAATGCGAACTTTCTCCGCGTCCGAGTATCCCGACACGGGATCGTTTGGCTGATACAGAGAATGTCCGGCTGACTGGCGTACTGAGGCAACGCGTCCGGCGTTACCGCTTTGCGCCGCCCTAGCGATGCTGCGCGTGGCATGCGCCGCCGCCATCAAACTATCGATTCCGATGTCGTCGGAGTAAGCAAATGCCGTCTTTTCGCCGGACACCACGCGCACCCCTACACCTTGGTCAATGTTGAAACTTCCTGATTTGACACGGCTCTCCTCGATGCTCCACCCTTCACTTCGCGTATATTGAAAGTAAAGGTCCGCGTAATCGGCATCGTGCCAAAAGATCTCGCCAAATATGCGTCGAATTGAGTCGTCGGCCAAGCCATACGGCGCAAGCAGCGTGGCGCGCGCGGTTGTGAGGGTATCGATTTGTTTGCTGTTCATGACTTACCTTTAAACCGGCTTTAGCTGCTGGTGGCGATGCGACAACGCAGGAAGGCTCTTGCGTACCGTTTGCTGATACTGCGGATTGATCCCGGCGACAACGACACCCGACCCACGGGGTAAATGGTCAAGCACCATTCCCCAAGGGTCAACAATCATGGTGTCGCCATGGGTTTCACGCCCGTTGACGTGGTAACCACCTTGCGCGGAAGCAATCACATATGCCAAGTTCTCGATCGCTCGAGCGCGAACCAACGGCTCCCAGTGGGCTTTACCGGTAGTCGCGGTGAATGCCGAAGGAATAACGATGATATCGACCTCACCCATGGCGCGGTACAACTCGGGGAAACGCAGGTCGTAACAAATCGACAGGCCGATACGTCCATACGGGGAATCAACCACTTTGACGCTGTCACCGGGCTCAATCGTGGTTGCTTCGTTGAACTGATCCTGCCCCATCGACAGACTAAACAAATGTAGTTTGTCGTAGCGTGCGACGCGCTTGCCCGCGTTGTCATAGACTAAACAGCTGTTCTTAACTTTTCCCGGCAGATCGGCCGAAATTGGAACACCAGCACCAATCAGCCAGAGTTGATGTTTGAACGCAGTCTCGGCCAGCCAATCTTGGATCGGTCCGTGGTCATCGGCCTCCATCGCCTCAACCTTGTCAGTATCGCGCATGCCCATCAGCGCGAAGTATTCGGGCAGCACAACAATGCGTGCGCCCGCTGACGCGGCGAGCGCGACCAATCGGCTTGCTTCTTCTAAGTTCGCTTTGACCTGCGGTCCTGAGGCCATTTGAATCGCGGCAACACGAAAGAAAGATTGTGTCGACTGTTGCGCCTTCGCCAGTGCATCGGGCAGCGTCGTAGAATTTTTATTCAGTATCACGGTTTGCTTTTCTGATCTCGATCGACGGGTGGTTTGTTATCCGGGGCGTTGGCAGCCGACGGTCCAGCATGCGTTGGCCCGGGTGTGGTTGCTGGCTTACCCTCGGCTGGTGCCATGACTCGGCCCACACGTTCCACCTCTGGATTATCCCACCTGCCGGATACCGTGTACTGCGCGGAAAGCACACGGACGAGCGGTGCCTTTAACGCCTCACCACCGAGCAATACTCCAAATCCGACAAGCGGGCTGACCAACACCCCCGCACCAACCGCCGCTACGGTACTCAGCCTTGGTGCCACCGTCATTGTTAAATTGACACGCTCGGTGGGCAGCGCAATGTCTCCCGACATCCGTACGTCGGCCGCAGGCCCGGAGATATCAAAATTTTTCGCGAACATCACACCATCGGTGATGGTGAGGTCGCCCTCAATCTTGTCGAAGGCATAGCCTTCGCTGAACAAATCACGAAAATCGAACGTCAGCCTGCGTGGGATCGACTGCAAACTTATCAGGCCAAGCAACTTCGCGGCGCCCGGGTCCATCTTCACAAATTGGCCGCGCTCAGCGTTCACCTTAAACATCCCCGACAAGCTTGCGGTTTGAAACTGGTAAACGTGCCCCGGCCACGACAACTTGCCCTCCAACCCGCCGCGCCCGCCCCGAATCTGGTCGCCGTAGCCGAACTGAGAAAACAGCGCGTTCAGGTTATTCGATTCAACTTTAATACTCATGGTGGTGAGTGACTTAACGGGGCCCTCGCGGGGGGGGGAAAACGGATCTCCATACCGCTGCCAAAGCCCGTCCATTTCCGTACGCGCATGGCCGTTGCTGATCAGCAGTTGGTCGATACGCCAGTTTGCCGCCTGCGGTGTTGCCTTCAACTCGAGCTTGCCCAACCAGTGATCTCTAAATGTAAATTCGTCCGCCACAATATCAAGGGCTGGCAGGTCTTGCTCAACTGCGGCTAGTGCCACCGCTGTTGGTTGCACGCTCGGAGCAGCACCGGTATCGTCCAGCAAAATCAGACGCTTCAGTCGTGCCCGCACCGCGCCACGCTCACTGAAGGCAGCGCTGCGCCAAGTAAGGTCACCCTCCGCCTCCTTGCTTGCCACGGATATTGCCCAAGTTGGGTTGGTGCGATCTGCCGACTTGCGGCCCCGAATCTTGACCTCGGAAAAACTGCGCGAGTAGGCGTTCAATCGATCAAGCGAGAAATCGAATCCGGCGATAAGTGCGTCGCCGGCAGTAGCAGGGCCGACCGTCGACGTAGCTGGCTTGGGGTAGAGTGCGTTTACCGTCGAGACCCAGTGATCGAAGTCGAGTGCCTTCATGTTGCCCATCAGCCAGAGCCCCTCGGACAATGGCACCTCTGTCACGGCGAGGCCCACGCTGGCGACCCCCTGAAATTGCGCGACGCCTGTGGCGTCCCATTTGCGGTGAAAGCGCGCTTCGATCCGGTTGCCCCCTGGGTCAGTCGGGGTGTCAGTCGCGGTGCCAGACCCAGCGTTGCCGGCAACGCTCAGAAAAATCTTCTCCCCTGGTTGGCCAACATTGATGAGTCGTAGATTCAAACGGCGCGCCTCGTCCGGGCTTTTGGCGAGCGGGAACGGCAGCGCTGACGTTACCCCAACTAGGCTCGAGTCAAGCACCACCTCCATACCTGCGACCGAACTAACAACACGTCCGGTAATGTCGGTATTTCCGTCAACTTGCGACGGCATTGAGAAAGGTAATAAGTCACCTAACTGCTGAACATCGAGGCGTCCGGCAAAGTCCGTGACCACAGCAGCTTCGCCACCACCGGATATGGCAATGGCGATGGGCGAGCCGTAAGCCACGCCGGTGATGTTGCTGCTAGAGACATTCTTGTCGGTAAAACCGATGGTGCCGCCCAGATTGCTGATTTGCGTGCCAAAGCGCAGCTTGGCACTACCTTTGTTGAGACTATATTTTCCCGACAGGCGAAACTTTGGCGCATCTTTTGGCCCTGCTGCCGCCGGCGCGGGCCCGACGGGTATCTTTATGTCGATGTTGAGTTTGCCAGGCCCCTCAAGCGCGACGACCTTGGTGAATGCACCAACACCGTCAACCAGCGGACTCTCGCGAAGATATCGCGACACGTCTTCCGCACGGGCATCCGCCTCCCCAACGATTGCGAGCAAAAACGGCCAGGCGTGAAAATCAGCGATGACGACTTCGGTCTTGCGTACCTTGGCATTAAAGAAGCGGGCTTTATCTACCTTTACACGGATCGCAGTGTTGTCGATCAGAAGTTCAGCATCGATATCGTTGGCGACCGGCCAGCCTTCTGTATAACGAAAGTCAACGTCTTTCAGATTTGCCCGCACCGTAAAGTTACCGCCAACACCATCATGAAACGGGAACTGATTCAAATTTCCTTTAAGGCCCAACACGGCTGATTCCACTTTGCCATCGCGTACCGCTCCCTCCAAATATTCACGCGTGTTGGCGGCCCCGTTCGGGAAATACGTCGGCAGGCGCTGCGCGTTAACGTCGCTAAGTCTCAGCGTGAGGTCAATTGTGCCGAGGCGCTTTTCAACCGGTATCTCGACACCCGGTTTTTCGCGCAACTTCTGATACTTTCCGCTCACCTGGGCGGACAAGTCCCGGTTGCTCGCCTTGACACCGTCGACGTTAATCGAAAGCTGATTGGCATCAACCTGCCAACCGCCCCGCCCTTCGAGAACATCAAACCGCACCGTGTCGCGAAAAATCGCCGGAATGTCGAGGGCCACGCCTTTCGCGTTGAGAATATACCTCCCGCCTTTCTCACTCCCCTCGACACTACCGCTGATACCCGATACGCCGGGAATCGATTCAGTCAGGTTTGACGAAAAATCGACGAGCGTGCCCTTGACGGTATAGGTTTTGGGTTTCTGTAAGGGGCCGGTCCAAGCAAAGCGGATGTCCTTAACGGCACCATGCAGCCCAAACTTAGCCGCGAGTTGGCGCAAGTCACGGCCGATTGGGAAGTACTCGAGCAGCGAGGTCATCACTTTCAAGTCGATGCCATTCGCCGTGATCTCGCCACGCTCTTTATCGACGTTACCCGCGCTCTGGAGGGACAACGAAAAATCTGCCGGCAGCGAGTTCACGCCCTCTTGCGTGCGGAACTCAAGTTTGTTGGTGCCGATGCGCAAGCCGTCTTCGAGACGCTGGTAACTCAGGCGACCGGTGAGTTTTGCGATCGAGAGGGGTGACGCATCATCGGCTAACTGCGCACGCGCGTTGATGATCGCGACGTCGGCAATAATGGCCTTGATCGGATTGATCGGGCTGGTGGAATTGTTCGTAGCAGACGTTGAAACCACCAGCTTTTGTGCCCCCTCCGCCCGACTATCCAACTCAAGCCACGAGCGCACGGTGCCTACGCCCGACTGCCAACTGTTCGGCACATTCAAGTGGCGACGCAGTTCGGCAAGGTTCGCGTCGCGCGCCGCTGCATAAATGCTGCCATCAACATGCCAACGCATCGCTTCAGCAGGCTTTTCATCATTAGCATCTGCTTTACCGAAACGCAGTTTCCCACGCACTTCAATCTGTCCCGCCAGGCCGCGCGGCGGTGTGGCGACAAAACCAAACGTGTGTCGCCCCAGCGATTTATCGATCCGGATGCCGACCTGCTTAAACGTCAGTTCCGGGGCGGGATGTGTGTCGTCGCGCCATGTCAGCGTGGCCTGATGGATATCGATACCTGGCTGAGAAATTAGCCAATCTATCAGGCGACCATCATCCGGCTCCCCACTCTTCTTGTTCAATGGCCTCCCCGCAAAGTAAATGACTCCGTCTGCGGCGCGAATAAGGGACAACTCGGGTTGAATAATGGTGACTTCGCTGAAACGCACTTGACCGACCATCAGGTACGGGATGGAAAGCGAGATCCGTACTGCGGGCAGGCGAAGCGCAACACTGCCCGCCGTTCGGGTTGGCGACTTTACACCCATGGGCTCACGTAACTCCACACCGGTCAAGTCGACGAACGGGGAGAAGCCCGACCACCCCCCCTCGATGGCAGTGGCGGAAACTTCCATGCCGGACGCCTCGGCCACTTTGGCCCGAAGCGCTGCCTCGTAGCCTTGGATGTTCGGCATTACCAGGTACTTCAGACTTGCCAGTATGGCAGTCACCAACAGCGCCAAAACGATGACGAACCAATATGCCGTGCGCATGCAGATTTGGCTGATTCGTTTGGCAATATGAAGAATGGTGTCCTCGAAGACGAAAATTTACGTATTATTTTAACGGGCGGCGACGCTATCGGCGCACAAAAGCATACTATCCCGCACAAAACGGCCTCGCCCAAGGGTACAAAGGCAGCAATTTCCGCATGGATCACGAAACATTCGACATTGCCGTAGCACGTTTGTTTCGCGCGTCGCGATATGCCGAGCGGCTGATGTTTGCTACTCCAGAACTGCGCGAGTGGTTACGCAGCCACGCCGATCAGTCTGCGGTCGAGACCGTCGCCGCCTTCTCCGCATCACCAATTGCGACAGACTCCACGATCGACGCCACCCTGCGCCTTCGTCGCAAACAGGTGATGCTCGCAATCATGCTTCGCGATATCAACTGCCTGGCGGATCTCGACGAAGTGGTAACGGCGATTTCAAACTTTGCCGACGATGTGGTTCGCCTATCGCTGGCCCACCACACCAAAGCACTCTTGGACGAGTACCGGGTATCGGCGTCGCCGCAAAGTGACCTGATGGTTGTTGGCATGGGCAAACTCGGCGCTCTTGAGCTCAACGTGTCCTCCGATATCGACCTAATTTTTGTTCACGCGGAAGACGGTGCGGCGAACGCTGACAAGAGCTGGCAAGAATTTCACCACCAGTTGGGGAAGCGGGTGATACGGTCAATCGATAATGTTGACGAAAACGGTTATGTATTCCGCGTCGATATGCGCCTTCGACCGTTCGGCGACAGTGGACCGCTCGTGACCTCGCTAGCCTCTCTTGAGTCCTATTTCTTGCAACATGCGCGTCCGTGGGAACGATATGCGTGGCTAAAGGCTCGGGTGATGACCGGCGAGGCAACAAATGTCGCCACGCTCGACGCCTTGGTAATGCCGTTTGTGTTTCGTCGCTACCACGACTACGCCGCCATCGAAGAAATGCGCGCCTTGCACGGCCAGATTCGGGCGGACGCCAGCAAACGTGGCAAACAAAGTGACATCAAAGTTGGCGAAGGTGGCATTCGCGAGGTCGAGTTTGTCACACAGATTCACCAGTTGATCCGCGGCGGGCGTACAGTTGGCAAAACCGGTGGCGGTACTAATCACACCGGACTGCAAACCCGCAGCACGCGCGAAGCGCTGTCGCAGCTCGGCCAACACGGCATCATCCCGGCAAGCCGCGCGGCGGCGTTGTCTCGGGCATACACGTTTTTGCGCAACCTAGAGCACCGCTTGCAGTACTTGGACGACCAGCAGACACAGTCACTACCCGCCTCGCCGGAGGAGCAACAGCGGATTGCCGAAGCGATGGGTTTTGCTGATTGGCAGCCTTTCTTGCAGACGCTCAATATGCACCGGGCCGTGGTTACCGGCGAATTTGAAGCGGCGTTCGGCGATGCGGAGACGCGAATCGAGAAAAGCCAAACCCTAGCAAAAACGGGCAGTTTCAAGGTAAATGGCTTGGAAATGCCCTTCAATACTAGACTTTACGACGAAGCCTATCGCGACACGATCACTGATCGGATTCAGCGGTGGTTTGCCTCAAGCCGCGTGCAGGCGCTACCACCGAAACTTCGGAGTCGGCTTGAGGCCCTGATTGAACGAGCGGTCGATACCTGCGCCGCCGTCGATACCACTTCGACGACCTTGTTCCGATCATTCGATTTGCTGGAAGCAATCGACAAGCGCGAAACCTACCTCGCCTTTCTGCTTGAGTATCCCGCCGCGCTGGCGCGTGTTGCGCGGATTGCCCATCAAAGCGCCTGGGCCGCCAGCCTGTTACAACGACACCCAGTATTGCTAGATGATGTGATGCTACCGCCTGCAGTCCGCGCCGAGCCGCGAACGCCAACACAAGGGTTGATTGACTGGCAAGGGGAGCGTCGTATGTTAGAGACACAATGCCAGGCTATTGGCAATGACGTCGAACAGCAATACGAGCTGCTGCGGCACACCAAACAGCGCGTTATGCTCAAGCTCAATATTGCTGACATCGAGGGCCGGCTTGGGGTGATGGCGTTGTCGGACGAACTTTCGATCCTGGCGGATATGCTGGTGGATTGTGCAGTGAAGATGGCATGGCGGGCGATCCAACCCGTGCCGCCGCAGGCTTCATCCCCACCGGCAACCACTTCGGCCAGTGCAGTCGGATTTGCCGTCATCGGCTACGGTAAATGGGGCAGCAAAGAATTGGGTTACGCCTCCGACCTTGACCTCGTATTTCTCTATGATCCGGAGTCAGGCATGCCGACCGAGTTGGTCGTCAAACTTGCGCAACGCGTGAATAGCTGGCTCAATACCATGACCGCTGGAGGCGTGCTCTACGAGACGGACCTGAGACTGCGCCCTGATGGAGCGGCAGGGCTATTAGTATCAAGCCTTTCCGCATTTCGCGATTACCAAGTTAATCGCGCTTGGACCTGGGAGCATCAGGCACTGACCCGCGCGCGCTGGTGCGCGGGCGATGCATCGCTTGCCAGACCATTCGAAGACATTCGTACAGACGTCCTCACAAAGAGACGCGATATCGTAAAGCTGAAAAGCGAGATCGTCGAGATGCGGCAAAAAATGCGTCTTGAGAAAAGAGACAAGCCGGGCTCCCTCGATCTGAAGAACACTGAAGGCGGCATCGTCGATATTGAGTTCATCGTGCAGTACTTGATTTTGGCGCACAGTGTTGAGTACCCAGAGTTCTTATCCAACATGGGCAATTTTGCGCTGCTCAACCGTGCCGCGGCAATCGGCTTAATCGAGGAAGAGCAAGCGGCAGCGGCGGCCAAAGCCTACTTGGCCTACCGGCAGCGACTGCACATGGCGCAAAACAATGGCGAGCGCAAGGCATGGATTACGCCGAAAGAGTTAGTTGAGGAGCGCGCAGCCGTGACCAGCCTTTGGCGGTCAATGTTTGCCTCCTATGGGGCAACCTAGCTTGTTCAGGCCTTCGCTGCGCTGGCCAGCATTTCTTCAGCGTGTTTGCGTGTTGTTGCGGTAATCGTCATGCCACCCAGCATACGGGCAATTTCTTCAATACGCGCTTTCTTATTCAGCAACACGATATTGGTCGTCACAACTCCATCAGACGCACCCTTGGTGACTTGAAACTGGTGCTCCGCGCAAGCCGCCACTTGCGGCAAATGCGTTACCGCAAGAACCTGATGTCTGCCTTCCCCTTTGGTGCCCGGCTTTTCTCCTAATCCGCGCAGCAGTCGCCCGACAACTTCTGCCACTCGGCCACCAATCCCCGCATCCACTTCGTCAAAAATCATCGTCGGGACGCCGCCTCGCGCGGACGCCATCATTTGAATAGCCAGTGATACGCGCGACAGCTCGCCGCCCGATGCAATTTTGGCTAACGGCCCGAGTGTTTGCCCCTCGTGAGCGGCGACCTGAAATTCACACCCCTCCAAACCGCTCGGCCCGGCCTCACGGGCTACAAACTCGACCGCAAATAGCCCACCCGGCATGGCAAGTTCTTGTAACCAAGCAGTAATTTGTGCGGAAAAGGTCTTTGCCGCCTTCTGCCGAGACTTGGTCAGTTGTTTCGCAACCTCACGATATGCCGCCTCGGCAAGCTGCTCGCGTACCACCAAATCGTCAAGCGACTGACCACCGCCTAGTGACGCAAGTCGATCCCTTTTTTGCTGCAAGTATTCTGGAATGCGCGATGGCTCGATGCGGAACTTGCGCGCGAGTTCAAGCACGTCAGATATCTCGCCATCACGTTCCGCCAATTTCGCGGGGTCGACCTCCAATTTACGCAGGTAGTGGCGCAAACTCGATACGGCCTCGCTCAGTTCAACCCTCGCGGTGGTCATCAGACCGTGGATGTCCCTCAGCGCCGCATCGGTCTGTGCCGCGACACCCAGTTCACTGGCAAGTGCATCGATAATGCCAATTACCGCATTATCACTCTCAGCGAGCCCATCAATGGCCCCCTCCGCCGCAGCAATCAGGCTTGCAGCGTTGGCAAGACGGCGCTGATCGGCGAGTGTTTCTTCCCAACGCGCTGGGGTGAAGTTGAGCTTCTCGAGTTCACGGATTTGCCAGGAAAGGTCTTCGAACTCGCGCGTAATCGCGGCCTCATTTTGCTGCCGTGCCGCGCGAATGTTGGCAATCTGCGACCACTCGGCATGGGCCGTCGATACGGTATCCCGTATTGCTGCATTTGCGGCAAAATCGTCGAGCAATGCCAACTGTGCATCACGGCGCAGCAGCGTCTGGTGTTCATGTTGTCCGTGGATATCGACTAAACGTTGGCCCAAGTCGCGCATTTGCGAGAGCGTGACGGACGAACCATTGATAAATGCTTTGGAGCGCCCACTCGTATCGATTACACGGCGAAACAGACAAATGTTGACATCGTCGTCGGCAAGATCAGACTCTGCCAACCATTGGCGCGCCGACGGCAGGTAGTTCAGGGCGAATTCCGCCGTAATCTTGGCCTTGTTTTGCCCTACCCGCACCGGGTTCCCGTCAGCACGAGCCCCAAGGGCGAGGGATAGTGCATCAATCAGAATCGATTTACCCGCGCCAGTCTCGCCGGTCAAGGCGCTAAAGCCGGACTCAAAGTCCAGTTCTAGATGATCAACGATGACAAAGTTGGTAATAGTCAGTGCGCGCAGCATGTTCGATCGGCGACTAAGAGTTGCGTTCCGCCCAGTGCAGCTTCGAGCGCAACATGGCGTAGTAGGAATGCCCTACCGGGTGCAACAGTGTCAAGCGATTGGGATGGCCGCGGACGGCAACCACATCCTCAGTCTCGGGATCAAAATACGATTGCACATCAAAGTTGACTCGCGCGTTCTGGCCGCGAATCAGGCGCACGCGAACCTCAGAGCTGCTCGGTATGGCCACCGGACGATTAGACAATGTGTGCGGTGAAATTGGCACCAGTGAAATCGCCGGCAGGCTCGGATGCAAAATTGGCCCCCCGCTGGACAACGCGTAGGCGGTCGAGCCGGTTGGCGTGGAAATGATCAAGCCGTCCGCGCGCAAACTGTAGACAAACTCACCGTTAACTTCCACGGCAAACTCGATCATCGACCCCATTGCGCCTCTGCACACCACCACGTCATTGAGCGCAACTGTCGAAAAAACGACCCTGCCCCCGCGCATAATCTCGCCATTGAGGAGCAGGCGTGACTCACTCGTGTATGCACCGTCCAGCATAGCACCGAGCATGGTCTCGGTTGAATCAGCGGGAATGTCGGTCAAAAAACCTAGGGTTCCTAGATTAATGCCCACCAGCGGCACATTCGCGTCCGCCACCTTGCGCGCGATAGCGAGCAGCGTTCCATCCCCACCCAGAGCGATCGCGAGGTCAGCGCCTACAAACACGCGCTCCACCGGGGCAACCGTATCAGGCACGGTGGCCGCCAATGACGCGGTACGCTCATCCATCTGCACACGGACACCGCGTTTCGCCAAGTAGGACTGCAACACGCCCAACGGAGCCGAGACACCGACACCATCAAGTTTCCCGACAACCGCCACCGTTTTGAATGTTTTTCCCATAGGCTGATTAAATCATACCGACTCGCCGTGGTTTTCAACTTGGGCCATTGTTTTCCAAAATTACCCGCGCTCGCCCCCATCTCCGCCCATGTCTTCAGCGGAGCCTCGCAGCATCGAGGGTCAAGAATGTGATTTTTTCCCGCCGCAGGCGATTTTTTCTTACAATCACTGCATGATTAATGAACGTGCGCAAACCCTACTGAAGTTTCTCGTCGAGCGTTACATCGCCGACGGCCAGCCAATCGGCTCACGCACACTGTCCAAGTTCTCGGGGCTGGAACTGTCGGCCGCCTCGATTCGCAATGTCATGGCAGACTTAGAAGAAATGGGCTACATCGCCAGCCCGCATACCTCAGCCGGTCGTGTGCCGACGCCGAAAGGCTACCGTTTTTTTGTAGATACCCTGTTGACCATCCAACCGCTAGAACTGGTTGAACATCAGACTTTGCGCGATCAGATACGACCAAACGACCCGCGCCAAGTCGTGGCGGCGGCCTCACAAATGTTGTCCGAGCTCACCCACTTCGCGGGCATCGTGATGACACCGCGCCGAAAGGGAGTGGGCCTGAAACATGTCGAATTCATGCCGTTATCCGAAAGGCGGGTGCTACTCATCATCGTCGCGACCGATGGAGACGTGCAAAATCGTATTGTCATCACTGAGAAGCCAATTTCCCCGGCACAACTGGTGGAGGCTGCGAACTACATCAACTCGCATTATGCGGGCGTCGAGTTCGACCAACTACAGAGCCGTGTTCAGCACGAGCTTTCACAATTACACCGCGATATTTCCACGTTGATGGCTGCGGTAGTTGAAGCACGCAGCAACGGCTCTGAATCAAGCGGTGTCATCGTTTCAGGGGAACGCAAACTGCTCGATGTCAACGACATTTCATCGAGCATGTCGAGCCTGAAGAAGTTGTTTGACCTGTTCGAGGCAAAATCCCAACTGTTCGAGTTGCTCGACGCGTCCCAACGCGCCGATGGCGTCAAAATATTTATTGGCGGGGAGTCAGAGACCATGCCGCTAGACGAGTTTTCGCTGGTCTCGGCCCCCTACGAAGTTGACGGCCAGATTGTTGGCACGGTCGGCGTGATCGGACCGACCAGAATGGCCTATGAACGTGTCATCCCGATTGTTGACGTAACCTCCAAACTTTTGTCGAGCGCCTTAAGCCAGCACTAGTCATGCGTGTCGCCTCGAGCTGCCGATGCGCGCAGTTTCCCAAAAGCACCGTCCTGACACATCCAGCTTAAGTCGCAATATTTCATCAAATGCGTACGCCCGTCGGCCGGCCGTAGAAGGCGCAAAGCGAACATGTCCTTTTCAACCGAACCAAACTATACGCACGGCAGCCAATCCAAGACCGGCGTTCTGCTGGTCAATCTGGGAACACCCGACGCCGCCACACCGGTCGCCGTTCGGCGCTACTTAAAGGAGTTCCTATCCGACACCCGAATCGTCGAGATTCCACGCGTGATTTGGTGGTTCATTCTCAACATCATTATTCTGAACGTCCGCCCGAAAAAGACTGCCGCAAAGTACTCCAGCATCTGGATGGCTGAAGGCTCGCCTCTGCGGGTGTACACCGAACGGCAGGCGAGGCTTGTGGGTGAAGAGCTGGCGAGTCTCATTCCATCCCCCCTCGTGGTGCTGCCGGCGATGCGGTACGGCAATCCGTCCATGGCGTCCCAGCTTGCCGAACTCAAGCGCCAGCAGTGCAACAACGTTTTGGTGCTGCCGCTCTACCCGCAGTACGCTGCCAGCACAACTGGCTCTACGTTTGATCAACTCGCTCGTGTATTGACCAAATGGCGCAACATTCCAGGCGTCCGTTTCGTGCGCAATTTTCACGATCATCCCGCCTACATCGATGCGATGGCGAAAAACCTAGCCGCACATTGGCAGCAGATAGGGTACCCAGATTTCATAACCGACAAGTTGCTGATGACCTTTCACGGCGTGCCAAAGTTTCATCTTGACCGCGGTGATCCGTACCATTGCCAATGCCACAAGACTGCCCGCCTGATTGCTGAACGTCTTGGCCTGCAACCAGATGATTATGTCGTGACGTTTCAGTCGCGATTCGGCAAGGCGGAATGGTTACAACCTTACACCGACAAAACTCTTGAGACACTCGGTGCAGCTGGAACACGGCGCATTGACGTCATCTGCCCCGGCTTTGCCGCAGACTGCCTGGAAACGTTGGAGGAGATCGCCGACGAAGGACGCGACACATTCCTTCACGCAGGCGGTAAAGAATTCAACTATTTTCCGGTTGCAAATGACACTCAACCCTACGTCTCCGCCCTCGCGCGTATTGCGATGGACAATCTCACCGGATGGGTCGGTGCCGACTGGCGGTTCGACCTTGCCGTCGCTGAAAACGCGCGATCGGCAGAGAGCGCTCGTAAACTCGGCGCACCTATGTAACCCCCGCGCAGGCTAAACCGAGGGTGCCTAACTTTCTGCCGACGCGTCGCCTGGTCTGGGGGAGGTGCCTAGCGTATCAAGCATGCCAACAATGGCACCGTGAATACTACGCTCGGTGATTGAATTCTCTTCAATGAGCTTGATGCGCCCCTGCGACTCCAAGAGGTGGAATTCCTCGGCCGTCAACGTGATTGCTTCTTTGGTGTCGTAGTTCTTCAATACGAAGGTTTCTTTCAGCGGACTGACCCACGATAGCCGACAGCGGCGAACGGCACCGCTTTCTTCCGTCATCGCGATCCACTGCCCCCGCGCAATAGTCGTGGTGCGTTTGCGTAGTTTCTTGCGCGGGTCATCTGCCAGTGGAAGTGGTTGATGTTCAACGTCATTTGAAAGCTGGCCAGCACCGTCTTTTGCCTTGCGCAGCAACGAAGTGTGTGCCGCTTCCATCACCTGAAAGTAAGGCGCACGCGCTTCCATCGACAGCCCGATACGATCAAGCCCTGCATTTACCCTGCTGAGCAAGGTGGGCAGCACCTTAAGAAACTTCGCGCGATCCTTGGCGACCTCTTTCGGACTAACGCTCCAGAGAAGTTCGTCGAGTGTAGCAAGATCAGCCTTCCACTGCTCGCCGTCTTCGCCATCAACCAGATAGTCCTTGGCCAGCACTGCTTGCCAATGAACGCGCACGAATTCCTTGATCGTCCGCAAGAACATCTTGCCAGCAAAGCGCCTGTCAACCTCAAAGGTAGCCATCGAATCGCCCATCTCGACTTCTTCCTGCTGCTGTACTTCAACAACAGAGTCGAAGATGACGCCCTGCCCACTTGCCTCTTCAGCCTGAATGAACGAAGACAATTGGTGATTCGCACGCTCAATGGCTTTAGAGTCAACTTCAAAATTCTGATGAAGGTTATCGACGATGGTCGCGATGCGCTCATAGAACGGGTCACCCGGCGAAAGTGACTGCGGACGCTTCATACCAATGTCGGCGAGCTCATCTACAAAACGTCGTAGAGGATGCTCGGCGTTGGTCAAGATTTGCGGATCTTGCATGGAAGCTTTCAAGATCTGTAGCTGCAATTTGCCGATTAATGCCTTGATTTGTTCGGGAACGTCCGGCGCGGAAAAGATACGATCGAACAAACCTGCGACCACGTCCGTAATCACGGTCTGCACAGGTTGCATCGTCGGTGCAAGTATCGGCGCCGCCTGTCGCACCAGATTCGTCAGTGCGGGGCTAGGTGCCGCAGCCACAGCAACGAGCTTTTCCGTTGGCGCATACTTTGGGTTCGGCGGGCCACGTCTTACTGCCGGAAGCGGCGCAGTTTGTTCCGCGCCGACTGCTGGTGTAACTCCCGCCTCAAGGCTGCCTTCCGCCGTCGAGGGGGGTTGCGTTTGTACGATTGGCCGTGTGGCTGTCGCAGCGGCATCAACGCTCGGGTCCGGAGCCGGAGGCACACGGGCCACTGCTGTCGCCGCAGCCGGAGTGGGTGCGGCAGCGGCAGTGGTGCTGGCCGCAAAACGTTCCAGCGCCTCAATCAACTTTGGGTCAAGTGTAATCTGCCCGCCGCCTAAAGGCGCAGCCGCACCGGCCGCCACACCCGCCCCCGCTGGCGCAGCGCCACCAGACACGGCGACTCCAGCGGCTAAGGCCGGACCTGCCGCCGTCGGCGCATTTGCCAACATACGGGCGAGCAGCTGGTCGGGTGATGGCCCACTGACTTGCCCGCCGCCGGACCCCATCGCTGGGGTCTCTGGCCGCGCTGCGCCGCCGATGGAGTTCGCGCCGCCACTGCTACCACCGGGACCGGACGGCCCTCCATCTAAGGCCGGCAGTCTGGCCAGCAAGCGCGCAAACAGGTCGGGCAGGCTGGCCTGCATTTGCGCGTTTATAGCATTGCCGCCGCCACCGCTGCCCCCAGGGGATAGCCATGATCCGGTAGCCAGCGTCAACGGTGTACGCGAAACGGATCTATTGATCGGTTTACCGTAGGCAACAGGAATTTCAATCATAAAGCCGTGGCTGACCAAGACTTCGTTAGCTTCTTTAAGCGTTTCGTTGAGCAACTCACCAAGCACCGCTGTTCCCGCCAGCAAAATCTCGCAACGCTGCGCAATGTTGATCTCTGCAGCCGCCAGTCCGGCCAACAATGAACGACAGAACACCCGCGGTAACACTGGGTTGCGTGCTTCTTTCAGGTCGGCAACATCAAGCAGTCCTTCGATGCGTTTGGTCAGGGCGAAGAGTTCGTAGTCGCACTCTTCCTTCAGACGAATCGAAACATTGCCAAGAGAAATTTCCTCGCGCATTTCTTCGTGTTCAACCAATTTCAAAGATTCGATTGAAAACTTGGTGGTCTTCGACAGCTTTTCGTATTCGCCCGATATTTTTTCGTCGAAGCATTTGATGTAATCCGCCCGCACCGCAGCCTCCCAATTGAGGGACCGCAATTCCCAAGCATCACGCGCACCGAAGATGGCGCGCTTCATGTCGGCATCATCGGTCTGATTTGCGATCTCAACCAGTGCAGACGAGACCAATGGGACGGCCTCAACCAAGCGCTTGGCAAAATCCTTCGCCAGACTCTCTCTAAGCTCGTTAAGGAGCTTCCTATTCTTTGACATGTGCTAGAGGTGTATCGCCCAAATTCACAAGGGACGAGGATTAACGGAAGGCCATGCGCTCATACAGCTAACCTTGTTGCCATTGTAATGAGGCTGATGGCATTAGGCGACCAACACAACAATCACCAATCATCAGGTCGTTTATTGGCGATAAATATACTCTGAAAATGCCCGCCAATAAGGGGCTTCCTACTTTGCGCGCTCGGTGGATTCAGGCTCGCCAATTATTGTGATTTCGCCGAGCAACCGGCGGCGCAAGACCTAATCAGGAACAATAGTAACGCGCGGTATCATAACGTATATGTCCCGCCCTCTCAGCCAACCTTACAGGCTAAGTTCATGAAAATCCTTGTTCGCTGGTGCGTAAACGCCCTTGCCCTGCTCGCCGTGGCCTTCCTCTATTCAGGGGTGAACGTCGATGGCATCTTTGCCGCGCTCGCCGCCGCCCTGGTTCTTGGCCTGGTCAACGCCATCATCCGCCCGATCCTTATCCTTCTGACCCTTCCTGTGACCCTGCTGACCATGGGACTTTTTATCTTTGTCATCAACGCCCTCCTGTTTTGGCTGGTCGCTGAGGTCGTCAAGGGTTTTACAGTGTCGGGTTTCACGGCGGCATTGGTTGGGTCATTAATGTATTCCGTCATCACCCTGTTGGTGAACTGGCTAATTAGCGACAACCCGAAACGACCCGCAGCATAATCACAGAGCTCACTTTAACCCCAAATTAATTGCGGTTTTTCAAGCTGGCCCGCTTGAAAACAACTTGATTACCCCAATATCGCCCATGAAATTGATTTTCTAGGGAAATTGGGGATGACACAAACACCAGAAAATGCGCCTGACAACTCCTCACAAGGGCAAAGCAAGCACAGCGAAACCGTTGCTGGAGCTAACGAACTGAACGAAGACCTTGCTGCGCGACTGGCGACTGCCGAAGCCGCGCTAGCCAATGCCAAAGACGAGTGGTTGCGGGCAAAGGCAGAGACGGACAACATCCGCCGACGTTCGGCCGAAGACGTACTCAAGGCGCAAAAATACGGGGTCGAACGTATCGCTGACGCCCTGTTGGCCGTGAAGGATAGCCTAGACGCCGCATTGAAAGTAGACGCGCCGTCTGTTGACGCCTATAAACAAGGTGTGGAACTCACCGCTCGTCAACTGTCGTCAGTATTTGAAAAATTCTCGATTCAAGAAGTCGACCCGCTCGGCCAGAAGTTCGATCCGTCCCGGCACCAGTCCATCGCGGCTGTTGAATCCGAACAAGAGCCGAATACGGTGGTATCAGTCATGCAAAAAGGGTACACACTCCACGAGCGTGTACTGCGCCCGGCATTAGTCGCCGTATCCAAAGCCAAGGCCTGACGAGGGGCGCTGATGTCGAGGGGCAAGGCTTGAAGCATCGGGTAACGACCCCATTTGCAAATCATTAGAAAACTCGCACCAAAAGGGAAAACATCATGGGAAAGATTATTGGAATTGACTTAGGGACGACCAACAGCTGTGTTTCCATCATGGAAGCTGGCCAACCCAAGGTAATTGAGAACGCCGAAGGCGCCCGCACCACACCGTCCATCGTTGCCTACCAAGAAGACGGCGAAATACTGGTTGGCGCATCGGCAAAGCGTCAGGCCGTAACGAACCCGAAGAACACGCTATTCGCGGTCAAACGACTGATCGGCCGCCGTTTTGAAGAAAAAGAAGTCCAGAAAGACATCAATCTCATGCCTTACGCTATTGTCAAGAACGACAACGGTGACGCATGGGTAGAAGTACGTGGCAAACGCATCGCGCCACCGCAGGTGTCCTCAGAAGTGTTGCGCAAAATGAAAAAGACCGCTGAGGATTATCTCGGTGAAGACGTCACCGAGGCCGTCATCACGGTTCCGGCTTACTTCAACGATGCGCAACGTCAGGCCACCAAGGATGCGGGTCGCATCGCTGGCTTGGAAGTCAAACGCATTATCAACGAACCGACTGCTGCCGCACTCGCGTTTGGCATGGACAAAAAGGAAGGCGATCGCAAGATCGCGGTGTATGACTTAGGCGGCGGCACGTTCGACGTCTCAATTATCGAAATCGCATCTGTCGACGGCGAACATCAGTTTGAAGTGCTGTCTACCAATGGCGACACTTTCTTGGGCGGTGAAGATTTCGACCAACGCCTGATGGACTACCTCTGCGACGAATTCAAGAAAGAACAAGGCATTGATCTAAAGAAGGACGTACTCGCCTTGCAGCGCCTGAAAGAAGCCGCTGAAAAAGCGAAGATCGAGTTGTCGTCGTCGCAGCAAACCGAGGTTAACCTGCCATATGTCACCGCTGATGCGACCGGTCCGAAGCACTTGTTGGTCAAGATCACCCGAGCCAAGTTTGAATCGCTGGTCGATGAACTCATCGAGCGCACCATTGAGCCATGCCGCATCGCCATCAAGGACGCGGGTGTGAAGATCAGTGATATCTCTGATGTCATCTTGGTCGGCGGCCAGACTCGTATGCCAAAGGTGCAAGAAAAGGTTAAAGAGATTTTTGGCAAAGAACCGCGTAAGGACGTCAACCCGGACGAGGCGGTCGCTGTTGGTGCAGCGATTCAAGGCGGCGTTTTAAAGGGCGACGTAAAAGATGTGTTGCTGCTTGACGTAACGCCACTATCCCTGGGCATCGAAACACTCGGCGGCGTCTCGACCAAACTGATCAAGAAAAACACCACCGTTCCGACCAAAGCATCACAAATCTTCTCGACGGCCGACGACAACCAATCGGCCGTGACAATTCATGTCCTGCAAGGTGAGCGCGAGATGGCTGCAGGCAACAAGTCGCTGGGTCAGTTCAACCTCGAAGGCATTCCACCATCACGCCGTGGTCAGCCGCAGATCGAAGTGACCTTCGACATCGACGCGAACGGCATCATGCACGTATCTGCCAAAGACAAGGCGACCGGCAAAGAAAACAAGATCACCATCAAGGCCAACTCTGGATTGACCGAAGAGGAAATCCAGCGCATGGTAAAGGATGCGGAAGCGAATGCGGACGAGGACAAAAAAGCCTTAGAGCTAGTGTCGGCCCGCAATCAGGGGGATGCATTGGTTCACGAGACGAAGAAGTCGCTGGAAGAGTACGGCGACAAGCTCGACGCAGGTGAGAAGTCTGCAATCGAGGCGGCAAGTAAGGACCTCGAAGAGGCGTTGAAGGGAAATGACAAAGACGCCATCGTGGCAAGAACTGAGACGCTGACAAAAGCGGCGCAGAAACTCGGGGAAAAAATGTACGCCGACATGCAGGCCAAGGCACAAGCTGAAGCCGCTGCCAACACTGGACAAGGTGCGCCCGGTGCCGGTGGTTCAGCAGGAGGCGCGCACGAAGCGCCCGCCAAAGAGAAAGACATGGGTAATGTCGTTGATGCTGAATTTACCGAGGTCAAGGACAAGAAGTAGCCAAACGTAGTACTCGATTGAAGGGGGTGAGGAGGAGTCCTCGCCCCCTTTGTCATGATTGACACCGCCTCAACTTCACTAGCTGCCACTGCGCTAACCGTAAACCTATAAACACCATGGCAAAAAAACGCGACTTTTACGAAATCCTTGGGGTCAATCGCGACGCGTCAGACGATGACATCAAGAAGTCCTATCGCAAACTCGCGATGAAGCTCCATCCAGATCGCAACCCTGACAGCAAAGACGCCGAAGAAAAATTCAAAGAGGCGAAGGAGGCCTATGAGATCCTATCTGACGCGGAAAAACGTCGCGCCTATGATGCATACGGCCACGTCGGCGTGAGCCCTCAAGCGGGCGGCGGTCCCGGCGGATATGGCGGTGAAGGCATGGGTGGATTCTCCGATGCCTTTGGCGATATCTTTGGCGAAATCTTCGGTGGTCGTGGTGGCCGCAGTGGCGGCGGCCAGCAGGTCTATCGTGGCTCTGACCTGCGTTACAACATGGAGATCACGCTAGAGCAAGCTGCACGTGGTACAGAAACCAAGATCCGCATTCCCGCCATGGAAGAGTGTGATGTCTGTGATGGTTCGGGTGCCAAACCTGGCACCAAGGCTAAAACCTGTCACACGTGCGGAGGGTCTGGTCAGGTACGCATGCAGCAGGGCTTCTTCTCAATTCAACAAACCTGTCCGACTTGTCATGGCACCGGCAAAGTCATCCCCGAGCCATGCGCGGCATGTAACGGCGCAGGGCGGGTCAAGAAGCACAAAACCTTGTCAGTCAAAATTCCCGCTGGTGTCGATGACGGAGATCGCATTCGCTTGTCGGGCGAGGGTGAGGCGGGTGTCAACGGTGGCCCTCCTGGTGACCTGTACGTGGTCGTGCAACTGAAGGCACACAGTGTGTTTCAACGCGAAGGTGCGGATCTACATTGCGAAATGCCAATTTCATTCACCATCGCGGCACTTGGCGGTGAGATCAGTATTCCGACACTTGACGGCGAAGCGAAGATCAAAATTCCAGCGGAGACGCAGTCCGGTCAGGTATTCCGGTTGCGCGGCAAGGGCATTAAGCCGATTCGCCAGACATCCAACGGTGACTTGATGTGCCATGTTGTGATCGAAACACCAGTGCGGCTCACCGATCGCCAGAAAGAGTTGCTGCGCGAATTGGAAGAGATCAACAAAAAAGACGGCGACAAGCACAACCCGCGCGCCAAGGGGTTTATGGATAGGGTGAAGGACTTTTTCGCAGGTTAGCGAAAGCCGTTCAACGAATCCACGTCGATGGCCACTATGCCGAGCTCTCACTACCCGATGCCTCGCAGGTGCAAAGGCTCTACAGATCCACACTCGCCCACCTCAATTTGCGCCGGGAACCGAGAGCCTTGAATTTGCGCGGGCCACCGAAACAGAGATTCTATTGAATGTACTCGCGTTTCAGACTAGCTCCACCACCCTGCGGCACTATTTTGCGGATCGTGTAACCGGCAACGTCCCGCACATAGAGAACCATTGCGACATCCAGCGACCCCCGCGTGTTCGGTGAGACATACCTCTGGGGGCAACGTGCGAAACGAGGCAAGGACCGAGGGCAACACCCTTAGAAGCTCGACCGACTATCGAGCAAAACTCTGTTAAAACTATTGGACTGGCAGTCCGCTGAGCGAAATTCAGTTAGATTTCTTTCCTTAAAAAAACAAAGGCCCTTGTCTGGATTGTGAAAGGCATCCACTACGCCATTACCAAGAGCCCGCTCGATGCCCAGCCGGGTTTATCGACTGCGGAGGCGTCCGAATCGCGGCACGGCTAAAGAGCATCCAACCAACCACAAAGCTACTGGTTGTCAGCAACCTCAGCGAAGCCGTTTTCGGCGAGCGAGCAATTCGTGCGGGTGCAGACGGCTACTTGGCAAGATCCAACGCCTGTGAACAGCTCAGTTTTGCCATCGACCCGATGCCGCAAAACGGCGTCTTTTTGAGTGAGGTCCTGCAAAATCAACTCGTACGTTCCTTCCGCGCCTTAGCTTCAAAATCGAGCGCATCTGCATACTCGTTCTTGAGCTGCGCGCAGCTCAAGTCTGCATCACCCGGTTTACGTACGGACACCACCTGAGGTGATGCGCACCCCGCTAAAGTAGCCACTACCAAAAACCCCAAAATCCACTTCAAATTGCTCTCCCTGTTAGTTAGATTGAGTTGCGCCACGACGTCGAGTTGGGAGTCAGTTTTGTGCAACCTCACAGCGCGTCTCGAACTTATCAGCTTAATCGGCAGACAAATATCCGCAGTCCCTGCATTATGTCACTGCGGGGCCTCCTAATGCTTACGGGTAACGATTACTTTGATGGTCAGTAGGTTGCTCACCAGCATGGCCCTTTCGCTCACTAGCAAAAACAAGGGCAAAAGGATGGTCAGCCGCAAACCAGCCCACGCATTCAACGACGAAGATACAAAGCATAAACAAACATCAATATTGATGAGCCCGCCTAACCACTTGAAAACGCCCGTCAATGCTTGAGTTTGCCCGCAATGAACGCCGCAGCCCGGACGCGCTCGTCGTCAGCCATATGCAGGCCACACTTGGTGCGCCGCCAGAGAATGTCATCGGTCGATGTTGCCCACTCATCGCGAATGACAAACTCGATCTCGCGCTCGCATAACAAGTTGAGCCCCGCCCCAAAGATCTCGCCCATGTCGGCGACATTGCGCACGCCGCGCAACACCTTGGCTGCCCGATCACCGTGGCGGCGCACCAAACGCCGAATGTAGTCCGGCGGAACACCAGCGTGTTTTGGGATAAGTGAGCGTGCATAAGCATCAACATCAGCATAACCTTCCAACTCGCCACCCGGCAGCGCCACACTGCCCGTCCACTTGCCGCGCATGGCGGGCAGGTGTGGTGCCATCGTTTCCAAGGCGTGTTCCGCCAGACGTCGATAGGTGGTGAGTTTGCCGCCAAACACCGAAAGCAGCGGCAGCTTGCCTTCGATGTGATCGAGCTTCAGCACATAGTCGCGCGTGATTTTGCTGGCGTTGGTCTCACCATCGTCATACAGTGGTCGCACACCAGCGTACGACCGCACCACATCGCGCGCAAACAGCCGCTTCGCCAGGAAGCGATTCACCGCCTCCAGCAAATAAGCGGTTTCTTCCTCGGAGATAGACGGCGTTTGGTTCGCATCAGTCACCACGATGTCGGTTGTGCCGATTAACGAGTAATGGCCCTCATACGGAATCACGAACACGACACGGCCATCGACGGTCTGCAACAGATAAGCGTGGTCGTGCTCATGGATACGCGGCACGATGATGTGACTGCCCTTTACCAATCGCACCGTCGCCGCAATTTCGATCTTGAATGCTCCATCAAGGACTTGTTTTACCCACGGGCCAGCGGCATTGACCACGGCATTTGCATACACTGTTGTCGCAGTGTCACCATCGGCAGACAAACTCAAACACCAGCGATTGGCTTCACGCCGCCCGCCTACCAGTGCGGTGCGGGTTCGTACCTCGGCACCCAGCTCGCGGGCTGAGACGGCGTTCAATACCGTCAACCTTGCATCGTCAACCTGCGCATCCGAATAGACAAACCCTCGCGTGATTTTGGGTGACAGTCCGGCGTTGAAATTGTGCTCTGGAAAGCGTAACCCACGCGAGCCGGGCATCGATTGTTTGCCGCCGATGTGGTCATACAAAAACAGCCCTGCGCGAATCATCCACGCTGGTCGCATCCCGTGATCGTGGGGCAGCACAAACTGCATGGGGCGGATGAGATGTGGCGCCAGCTTTAGCAATATCTCCCGCTCTTGCAGGGACTCACGCACCAGCCGGAATTCGTACTGCTCCAAATAGCGCAGCCCGCCATGAATGAGTTTGGTGCTCCAGCTACTGGTGGCGCAGGCGAGGTCGTGTTGCTCCACGAGCAACACTGACAAGCCGCGACCCGCCGCGTCGCGTGCAATGCCACAGCCATTAATGCCGCCGCCGATGATGGCTAGGTCATACATTCAACTCTCAATTGAAAATGATGTAGTGACTCAAGCATGTCGCTCCGGCGCAGGCCGGGGTCCAAGTGAGATTCTTCATCCGCCCACAGCAAATTGCCCCCCGGCCTGCGCCGGGGCGACAGTTTTATTGTTGCCGAAACAGTTCTGCGCTGACATGGCAGCCAATGGAAAAGAACTGAAGTGGGCACCATTTCGCCTAGCTCCATCGATCGCGAAAACGATCCAGCCAGAGCAACGAAAAGGCAGTTTTGGTATCCGTAATCTCGCCCCGACCGACGCGCTCTACGGCGTCAGATAAAGACATAGTGAACACCTCTAAAAACTCGCCCTCGTCACGCTGATGCCCGACAAACTTCACGTGTTTGGCGATGTAGAGCTCAATGTGTTCGTTGGCATAACCAATGGTCGGGTGCATGGTGAGGGCATGCTGCCAGCGTTCTGAAACGTAGCCGGTCTCTTCGAGCAGCTCACGCTTGGCGGTGACAAGCTGATCCTCGCCCTCTTCGATCTTGCCGGCGGGAAGCTCGAGGAAGTGTTTGCCGACTGGGTAACGGTACTGGTGCTCAAACACCAACGTATCGGCATCCGCATTGTTGCCCACAAATGCAGCAATCACCACCGCTCCCGGGTGCAGCACATATTCGCGATGGGACTCGCTGCCATCCGGTAAGCGCACACGATCAGTGTGCAGGCAAATGAATTTGCCATCAACAACCTGCTCCGTCTCGATGTGATGTTCGGTGAGGTCGGGAAACGTTGGCAGCTTCGGTAGCGTCGGCAAATCAGACGGCACAGCCACCGGGCAACCTTACAGCGACTTCTGGATGGCGCTGAGGCAAAGCCCCATCAGCCCCGCACCCGGCAGGAGGCCGATGAGCAACACCGCAAATGCGTTTACCCCCAGCAGCGTACGCATCGCCTGTCCGGCAGTGATCGGCGAGTTGTCTTTCGGCGTATCCATGTACATGAGTTTCACCACACGCAAGTAGTAGAAGGCACCGATCACACTCATCAATACGGCGTAGACTACCAGCCAGGTGAAGTCGGCCTGCAACACCGCTTCCAACACGGACAGCTTGGCAAAGAAACCCACGAATGGCGGAATACCCGCCATCGAAAACATCATCACCAGCATCAGGAAGGCGACCCACGGCGAACGTTGGTTCAGGCCCTTAAGGTCATCGAGCTCATCGGCCTCGAAGCCTTCGCGGGAAAGCAGCATGATGATGCCGAACGCACCAAGCGACATCAACGCGTAGGAAATGATGTAGAACATTGACGCGGCGTAGCCGTTGTTGGTGCCAGCCAGCAAGCCGAGCAGTAAGAAACCCATGTGCGAAATGGTTGAGTACGCCAACATTCGCTTCAAGTTGGTCTGCGCAATCGCGATGATGTTGCCGACCGCGAGTGAGGCAACCGCCAAGATTACTAACATGCCTTGCCAATCACTTGCCGCGCCGGCCAGCGAATCACCAAGAATACGGATGGTGAAGCCAAATGCGGCGATCTTTGAGGCCGAGCCGATAAACATTGTCATCGGCGTTGGCGCACCCTGGTATACGTCCGGCACCCACATATGAAACGGCACCACACCGAGCTTAAATGCCAATCCCGCCACGACAAACACAAGGCCGAAGGTGATTAGCGGATCGTTGGCGCGTGAGAATTCGATGGTTTTGGCAACGACTGCGACATCGAGCGATCCGGTGCCACCGTAGACCATCGACATACCGTAAAGCAGCAAGCCGGAAGCCAGCGCGCCGAGGATGAAGTACTTCATCGCCGCCTCGGTGGATGTTGCGGAATCGCGGTTCAGCGCGACCATCGCATAGGTCGAGAGCGCAAGAATCTCCAAGCCGAGATACAACAATACAAAGTGATTGGCCGAGACCATGATCATCATGCCGAGCGTGGCAAACAACATCAGCAGTACGAACTCGCCGGTGAAGAGTTTGCGCGCTTCCAGATACGACCGACTATAGACAATGAGTGCGGCAACGGCTGCCGCAATAGCCGCCTTTAATAGCGATGAAAGTGCATCGTCCACAAACATCCCGCTGAAAGCCGTCTGGGACAACGGAGAAAAAAGACTTGATCCACACATCCAAACTAGTAACAACAGCGCAGCGATTGGCAGCTGATAGCGAACATAAGCGCGTCCACGTTCGTTGCCGAACAAATCGATAATCATGAATGTACCAATCATGATCAGGAGAAATATCTCCGGAAAAGCGGCATTTATGTTGAGTTGTGCGAGTGTCATTGGATCAGCGCCGGTTCTACGGATTAATTGATCTTGCTAATGGCTACGTGTTTGAGCAGCGCATCTACCGAGACGTGCATCACGTCGGTAAATGGTTTTGGATACAGCCCCATAAACAGCACCAGCAATGCCAGCACCGCGAGGATCGACATTTCGCGGGCGTTGATGTCGGTTAGGGTGCGCACGTTATCGTTGGCAATTTCACCGAAGATCACACGCTTGACCATCCACAGCGAGTAGGCAGCGCCCAAAATCAAAGTCGTCGACGCCACAAAGGCGAACCAGAAATTCACCTTCATCGCGCCGAGGAGGACCATGAACTCACCGACAAAGCCGGAAGTCGCCGGCAGTCCTGAATTTGCCATCGCGAACAACACAGCAAAGAATGCAAACTTCGGCATGGTATTGACCACACCACCATAGGAAGAAATCTCGCGCGAGTGCACACGGTCGTACAAGACACCGATGCACAAGAACATCGCTGCCGAGATAAAGCCGTGCGAAATCATCTGCACCAGCCCGCCTTCCACGCCCTGACCGTTAAACAGAAAGAACCCTAGCGTGACAAAACCCATGTGTGAAATGGATGAGTACGCCACCAGCTTTTTCATATCGGCCTGCACCAACGCCACAAGGCCGATGTAAACCACCGCAATCAATGACAACGCGATCATAAACCCTGCCAAGGCGTGGCTCGCGTCCGGTGCGATCGGCATATTGAAGCGGAGGAAGCCGTATGCACCAATCTTGAGTGTAATGGCCGCCAGAATGACCGAGCCGCCGGTCGGCGCTTCAACGTGCGCATCAGGCAGCCAGGTGTGCACCGGCCACATTGGCACTTTCACGGCGAAAGAGGCAAAGAATGCAAGGAAGATCAGCGTCTGCGCGGTAATGCCGAGTGGGACACGGTGGTAATCGATGATGTCAAAGCTGCCGTTGGTGACGTTGTACAAATAGATCAGCGCCGCCAACATCAACAGCGAGCCTAACAACGTGTACAGGAAAAACTTTACTGCTGCGTAAACACGACGCGGCCCGCCCCAGATACCGATGATGAGGAACATCGGGATCAACATGGCCTCGAAGAACAGGTAGAACAGGATCGCATCCGTAGCAGCGAACACGCCGTTAATCAGCCCCGACATGATCAAGAACGACGCAAGGTATTGCGATACTTTTTCTTGAATCACTTCCCATGACGCGGCGATAACGAGGATGGTGGTGAAGCTATTGAGCAACACAAACAGCATGGAGATGCCGTCCACGCCCAGCGCATAGTGAATGTTGTAGCGCGGAATCCAGACGAGGCGCTCGACAAACTGCATCGCCGCGCTGGCATTGTCAAACCCGACCCACAATGGAATTGCCACGAGCAAGCCAAGAATACTTCCCACCAATGCCACGGCACGTGCCATTGGCTTTTGCGATTCGTGGTTGAGGAACAACACTAGAATGCCCGCGATGATCGGCACCCAGATAGTCAAACTCAATATGTAGGAACTTGTTTGCATTGTTGTTTTCTTCGCCCAGTGTGTGACAGGAACTCACACACAACGACGTTTTATTGAATCTTCAGGAACACCAAACTTAACAGGACAAAAACGCCAAGAATCATCCAGAAGGCATAGGTATAGAGGTAACCGGATTGCACCACCCGCGCAACACCGGAGAACCAGCCGATGACCTTCGCCGTGCCGTTGACCATGATGCCGTCGATGATGGTCACATCACCGAACTTCCACAGCGCGGACCCGAGCTTGCGCGCACCAGCAGCGAACGCCCATTCGTTAAAGGTATCGAGGTAGTACTTGTTTTCGAGCAGCGTGTGTACGGCTGAAAACTTCTGTTTGATGGCGGCTGGAATATCCGGGCGCTTCATGTAGAAATACCAAGCCAGCGCAACACCAGCGGCAGCGAACCAGAATGGCACAGTTTGAAAGCCGTGGACGGCCATGCCCGCCCAGCTGGTGAAGTGTGACCGCAATCCCGCAAGCGAATCGTGCGTCGGGTAGATAGTGATCACACCCTTGAAGAATTCTCCAAACAACATCGGCTGGATCGTATAAAGCCCGATGAAGACCGATGGAATCGCCAGCAATACCAGCGGCAGCGTCACCACCCATGGGCTTTCGTGCGGCTTCTCACCCTTGGCGAGGCCGTGGTGTTCGTGGTCGGCGTGGTCGGCGTGGTCGTCATGGCCATCGTGTCCATGTTTATCCGCATGCAGATCGTCGTAACGTTCCTTGCCGTGGAACACCAGGAAGTACATGCGGAACGAGTAGAAGGCGGTGACAAACACACCCGCAACGACGGCGAAGTACGCGATCCCCGCGCCGGGAATCGAGGCGTGTTTCACCGCTTCAATAATCGAATCTTTGGAATAGAAGCCGGAGAAAAATGGCGTGCCGATCAATGCGAGTGAGCCGATCAGCGAGGTGATCCAGGTGATCTTCATGTACCTCCAAGCGCCACCCATGTAGCGCATGTCTTGGTTGTGGTGCATACCCATGATGACCGAGCCCGCGCCCAAGAACAGTAGCGCCTTGAAGAACGCATGGGTCATCAGATGGAAGATGGCGACCGAGTAGGCGGAGACGCCTAGTGCGACTGTCATGTAGCCAAGCTGTGACAACGTCGAATACGCTACAACACGCTTAATGTCGTTCTGCACGATGCCCAAGAAGCCCATGAAGAGCGCGGTAATCGCGCCGATGATGAGGACGAACGAGAGTGCCGTCTCGGACATCTCAAACAGCGGCGACATGCGTGCCACCATAAAAATACCGGCGGTAACCATGGTTGCGGCGTGGATCAGCGCAGAAATCGGTGTCGGGCCTTCCATGGAATCAGGCAGCCAAACGTGCAATGGAAACTGCGCCGACTTGCCCATCGCGCCGATAAACAGGCCGATACAGATTGCGGTGATCAGCGACCACTGCCAACCGGGAATCGGCTCGATGATGGTCTCTTTGAAATTCTGTGCGAGGGCAAACGTCTCACGGTAATCGAGCGTGCCGAAGTAGGCGAAGATCAACCCGATGCCGAGAAGAAAACCAAAGTCACCAACGCGGTTGACGAGGAACGCTTTCAGATTCGCCTTGATGGCGGTCGGGCGCTTGTACCAGAAGCCAATCAGGAGATACGACACCAACCCCACCGCTTCCCAGCCGAAGAACAATTGCAGGAAGTTGTTCGACATCACCAGCATCAACATGGCGAAGGTGAAGAGTGAGATGTAAGCGAAGAAGCGTGTGTAACCGTCGTCGTCTTTCATATAGCCGATGGTATAAACATGCACCATCAACGATACAAACGTCACCACCAGCATCATCGTCGCCGTGAGTGAATCAATCAAGAAGCCGACTTCCAGTTTGATCCCACCGGTCACAAGCCACGTGTACACGGAGCCGTTAAACGTTTTGCCCGCCGATACGTCCTGGAACACGAACAACGACAATACAAACGCCGCCGCAATACCGAGGATGGTGACGCTGTGCGCGAATGCGCGTCCTACGGGTTTGGCAAACCCGTTGCCGAGGAAACCAGCCAGCAACGCGCCGATCAGCGGCAGCAGTGGGATGGCAAGTAATGCGAGTTTGTTTTCAATCATGAGTTGTTGCAAAAATTGATAGAAAGCCTAGTACTGGCGGCGTTTTTCAAGCATTTATGCCCGAAGATGCCCGTCTTTGCTAGCCCTTTAGCGTTCCAATATCTTCCACATTGATACTCTTCAGATTACGGAAGAGGATCACCAAAATTGCCAAACCGATTGCGGATTCAGCAGCCGCGACCGTCAAGATGAAAAACACAAACACCTGACCGTTCAAATCACCGAGCGCATGTGAAAACGCGATGAAGTTCATGTTGACCGCGAGCAACATCAACTCAACAGCCATCAACAACACGATCAGGTTTTTCCGGTTAAGAAAAATCCCCGCAATTGAAATCGAGAACAGAACGGCCGACAGAATCAGGTAATGCGATAGTGGGATCATGATTTGTTCCCTGTCGCTGGTATCTGTGTTGGTCCAGCAGTTGGCCCAGAGGCGGCCACGGCTGAAGGCGCGGCATCCGCCACCGGCGCCGACTGAGCTTCAACGGTGGCATCCATCTTGATGATCTTCAACCTATCACTACTCTTCACACGAACCTGTGCGCCGATATCCTGCGACTTGCTGCCGCGACGCTCGCGCAACGTCAGCGCAATCGCCGCAATCATGGCAATGAGCAGCACCACCGCCGCCAGTTGAAACGGCAGCAGGTATTCGGTGTACAAGACGCGGCCCAATTCCTTGGTGTTCGATGCGGCTGCTGGTGCTCCGGGCAATGCCGCAGCCAAGCCAAGCGATTTTCCGCCGAGGAGAATCGCCATTTCTGCAAGCATCACCACACCTACCAACGCCGCGACAAAGGCGTTCTGCCG
The DNA here is from genome assembly GCA_020247395.1 of Rhodocyclaceae bacterium. GTDB lineage: Bacteria > Pseudomonadota > Gammaproteobacteria > Burkholderiales > Usitatibacteraceae > UKL13-2. The sequence goes on along the minus strand of JADCJC010000010.1, from coordinate 28,844 downwards.
GAACCCTTCGCGCAACTTGTCGAAGTTGATGTCCAACATCATCACGACAAATAGGAACAACACCATTACCGCACCGACATAAACCAGAATCAGCGTGAGCGCCAAAAATTCTGCAAACAACAACAGCCAAAGGCCTGCCGCTGTGACAAACGACAACACAAGGAAGAGTGCAGCGTAGACCGGATTCCTCGACGTAATGACACCCAGCGCTGACAGAATCAGCACAAAGGAAAACAGATAGAAGGTGATGGTTTGGAAAGTCATTGTTTTTCTGTGAGGCGTTAGTGTCTGTCGCAAGCAAGCGGTGGCGGCGTACGCTGCACTTCCTCGGACTAGAACCTACCGATACTTCGCGTCTTCGGCACGTCGATCGGCAATTTCTTTCTCATACTTGTCCCCAATAGCGAGCAACATCGGTTTGGTGTAGTAAAGATCACCGCGTTTCTCGCCGTGATACTCAAGCAAATGTGTTTCTACGATAGAATCCACCGGGCACGACTCTTCGCAAAAGCCGCAGAAAATGCACTTGGTCAGATCAATGTCATAACGTGTTGTACGTCGTGTGTTGTCCGCACGCTGTTCGGATTCGATGGTGATAGCAAGCGCCGGGCAAACCGCTTCACACAACTTGCAAGCGATACAACGCTCTTCGCCATTTTCATAACGGCGCAATGCATGCAGTCCGCGAAAACGCGGGCTTTGCGGCGTTTTTTCTTCCGGAAACTGAACCGTAATCTTGCGCTCAAACAAATGGCGTCCGGTCAGCTTCAACCCCTGCACCAATTCCCCAAGAAGCAAACTGCTGGCAAATTCTTTGGCTCTATCCCACATCTTAGCCACCCTGCTTTCCAAACCAAATACTGATGACAGGCCAGTTGTTTACCGGCTCCATCAACATCACGCCAACAACAACAATCCACGCGATGGTCAGCGGGATAAATACTTTCCAACCCAATCGCATGATTTGGTCATAACGATAGCGCGGGAACGAAGCGCGAATCCAGACGAACATGATCATGAGGACCGCAAGCTTGGCGAACAGCCAAAGGATCGACGGCTCGCCCAAGATGGGAATCGATTTCGGAAATGGAGACAACCAGCCACCGAGAAACAGTAGCGAGGAAATCATCGCCACTAGCAACATATTGGCGTACTCGGCCAAGAAGAAAAGTGACCATGTCATGCCGGAATACTCGACCAACGGACCTGCGACGATTTCAGACTCACCCTCGGCCACGTCGAACGGGTGGCGATTGGTCTCTGCCACACCGGCAATAAACTGGATGACGAAAAGCGGAAAGAGTGGAATGAAGAACCACTCAAACAAACCGTAAGCGCCGTCTTGTCTGGCAACAACCTCGGTGAGATTTAGCGACTGTGCGGCCATCAGTCCGCCCACCAACGCAAACCCCATCGCGATTTCGTAGCTGACCACCTGCGCGGCAGAGCGCATCGCGCCGATGAAAGCATATTTTGAATTCGAAGCCCAGCCGGCGAGGATAACGCCATAGACCCCCATGGAAGTCATGGCCAGCACCACGAGAATGCCCGCATCCACACCAGCGACCACCCACGTTGGCGTAAAGGGGATGACCGCCCAAACCGCCATCGCGGGTGCCACCGAAATCGCAGGCGCAATCAAGAACAGAAGTTTGTTTGCACCGGTTGGAACAATCTGCTCTTTCAGCAGCAACTTGACCGCATCGGCGATCGGTTGCAACAATCCCCATGGCCCAACTCGGTTGGGCCCGCGGCGCACCTGCATCCAGCCGATCACCCAACGCTCGACCAATTGGAAGTACAAAACAAAAATCAGCACCGACACCATCACCATCAGGATCATCGTCAGCGATTTCCCGACCAACCATGCGGTCGGCCCGATCTCCGGACCTAGCGCGGCGATGACTTGGACATTCAGCGATTGAATCAACGCATCCATGACTATTCCGCCGCTCTCGCCATTTGGTGGATACACGCTGCCTTTGCGTCCGCCGTCATTTGCAGACTTGGCGCGCGGCGCGTAACCGAATCAACGTCGTAGATAGGAACGTCGCGCATTTGCGCCGCCGCCGCGCAGGCGGCAATGTCGACCTTCACACCAGTCAATTGGTTATTGAGCTTGCCGGCGACAAAGGCATTGAGATCTGGCGCGATATCCGCACGAACGGCTTCGATATTGTCTTGGCCGAATCCGGGGAACCCAAGCAGGTTACCTAGAACGCGAATCACCTTCCAAGCAGGGCGTGTTTGACCCAATGGCTTTACCACGCCGTTAAACGACTGCGCCTTACCTTCCATATTCACAAATGTGCCGGCGGTTTCGCTAAACGGCGCGATCGGCAGCATTACTGTGGCGTACTCGGCGGCGAGCGGGTTTCTGAACATCGACATGGCCACAACAAAGTCTGCGCCCTTCAACGCAGCCAATTGACCAGCGGCGTCGGCGCAGTCAGCTTCCGGCTCAACATTGAGCAGCACATACGCTTTTGCCGCGCTTGGCACCGCTGCATCGGCACCAACAACTGCCGCGCCGACACTGTTTGCCGCCTGTGAAAGCACACCGAATACACCACCCGCCAGCCTGGCTATTTCCTGCGCAAGAACATGCAGCGTCGTCGCTTGTGGATGTTGTTGCGCGTAGTGTCCGAGGAATACTCCAGTCGATTCCTCCGCCGCGAGGCTGGACGCGATGGCGCGGGCCTCCGCGCTGACGGCGATAGTCGCAACCGCATTGGCCACATCACTAGGCAGCTGCGCGTTTTTGATTTCAGCCAGTGCCTTGGCAACCGCGCCCAGAGCGGCGGCAAGATTTTCGGGCTTGACAATCGACTTGTTCGCCACACGCATGAGCAGATCGCTATCCACTGAATGCAGCACGTTCAAATGCGCGCCGCGCTTTGCCGCCGCACGGAAACGTGTTGCGAGCAGCGGTTGTTCTTTACGCAGCGTCGAACCTATCAGCAAGATACTTTGCAGATTGCCAATATTTGTGAGGCTCGTTCCAAGCCACTGCGCACCGACGGCCTTACCAAACACTGCGGCATCACGCTGGCGATGCTGTGTTGTCAATGGTTTGGCACCAAGACTGCGGCTCAGCTTGCCGAGTAAGTGTAATTCTTCCAAGGTCGACGACGGCGACGCCATTACCGCAACGTGGTCGGCGCCTCCTTGCTGCTTTGCTCGGGCAAGGCCGTCAGCCACCGTTTGCAGCGCACTCTGCCAGTCCGTCTCCATCCACTTGCCGTCTATTTTCACCAACGGCGCCGTAAGCCGGTCTGCCGAATTCAGGGCTTCATACGAGAACCGGTCGCGATCTGACAGCCAGCATTCATTGATGGCTTCATTCTCAAGTGGCAGAACACGCATGACGCGGTCTTGTTTGACCTGCACAATGAGATTGGAGCCTAACCCGTCGTGCGGCGCAATGGACTTGCGGCGGGAGAGCTCCCAGGTGCGTGCCGAATAGCGGAACGGTTTGGAGGTCAGCGCGCCGACCGGACATAGGTCGATCATGTTGCCCGACAGCTCAGAATCAACCGACTTGCCGACAAACGAAACAATCTCCGAATGCTCTCCACGACCCGCCATGCCGAGTTCCATCACGCCAGCAATTTCCTGGCCGAAACGGACACAGCGCGTACAGTGAATGCAACGCGACATCTCTTCCATCGACACAAGCGGACCGATATCTTTGTGGAACACCACGCGCTTTTCTTCCCGGTAGCGCGATTTTGAGCCGCCATAGCCAACCGCAAGGTCTTGCAACTGACACTCGCCCCCCTGATCGCATATCGGGCAGTCGAGCGGATGGTTGATCAGCAAAAATTCCATCACCCCTTGTTGCGCCGTCTTGGCAAGATCGGATGCGGTCAGTACCTTCATGCCTTCCGTTGCAGGCGTGGCGCATGCGGGCAGCGGCTTCGGCGCTTTCTCAACTTGCACCAAGCACATGCGGCAGTTGGCTGCGATAGAAAGTTTCTTGTGATAACAAAAATGCGGCACAAAAATGCCGAGCTTGTTCGCGGCTTCCATCACCGTGGCACCGTTTTCGACTTCCACTATTTTGCCGTCTACTTCTAGCTTGATCATATTGGTTACTCTGCCGCCATCGCCATCGGCGTTTGACCGGTCGGATGATTGGCGTAACCTCCGGGTCCGACCATGCAGCGCTTGTGGGTGATGTGATATTCAAATTCTTCGCGGAAATTGCGAACGAACGCGCGGACGGGCATCGCGGCCGCGTCGCCCAATGCACAAATGGTACGTCCCTGAATCTGGTCTGTCAGGTTGAGCAATAGGTCGAGATCTTCCATCCGACCCTTGCCGTTTTCGATGCGGTTGATGACACGGTACATCCAGCCGGTACCCTCACGACAGGGCGTGCACTGGCCGCAAGATTCCTCGTAGTAGAAGTACGCTAGGCGCTCTGCGGCTTTTACCATACAAGTGTCTTCGTTCATCACAATGACCGCGCCCGAACCCAACATCGATCCCGCTTTTGCGATCGAGTCGTAGTCCATGTCGAGCGTCATCATCTTCTCGCCCAAAATGACCGGCATCGACGAACCACCGGGAATCACACCCTTTAGCTTCTTGCCGTCACGCATGCCGCCCGCCATCTCTAGCAAGGTCGCAAACGGTGTGCCGAGTTTGACTTCGTAATTGCCAGGGCGATTGACATGCCCTGATACGGAAAAGAGTTTCGTGCCGCCATTATTCGGCTTGCCCAAATTCAAGAACCATTCGCCACCGTTGCGGATAATGGCGGGTGCTGCGGCAAATGTCTCGGTATTGTTGATGGTGGTCGGCTTGCCGTAGAGGCCAAAGGACGCCGGGAACGGCGGCTTGAAGCGCGGCTGACCTTTCTTGCCTTCGAGTGATTCCAGCAACGCGGTTTCTTCGCCGCAGATGTAAGCACCGTAACCGTGATGCGCATACAACTCAAACGAAAAATCGCTGCCCAGAATGTTCCTGCCGAGGTAACCCGCGTCGCGTGCCTCTCGCAGAGCTTCCTCGAAGCGCTCATACTCGGCCCAAATCTCGCCGTGGACATAGTTGTAGCCCACAGGGATGCCCATCGCGTAACCGGCGATGATCATGCCCTCAATAAGAATATGCGGGTTGTAACGCAGGATGTCGCGATCCTTAAACGTACCGGGCTCGCCCTCGTCGGAGTTGCACACCAGATACTTCGGCCCGGAAAAGGCGCGGGGCATGAAGCTCCATTTCAATCCGGTCGGAAAGCCCGCACCACCCCGACCACGCAATGCTGATTTTTTTACTTCCGCGATGACGTCCTCGGGCTTGATACCTTCTTTCAGAATTTTCTTTAGCGCAACGTAACCTTCTCGTGATTCGTAATCTTTAAGACGCCAGTTGTCGCCGGTAATGCCAGCCATGATGACCGCATCCGGGCCGTAGTCGAGAAAGCCGTTCTTGTTGAGTGTCATTTCGAGAGCTCCTCAACCAGCGCGTCGATTTTCCCCTTCGACATAAAGCTGCACATCCGCTTGTTATTCACCGTCATGACAGGCGCGTCACCGCAAGCCCCCATGCACTCGCCCTCGACCACACTGAACTTGCCGTCCTTAGTGATTTCCTTCCAGTTCACACCGAGCTTGGCTTTCAGATACTCCGCCGCCTCGACGCCGCCCGACAGTGCACAGGGCAGGTTGGTGCAAACCGTGATCTTCGTTTTGCCCGTCGGCTTCAAGTTGTACATGTTGTAGAAGGTCGCCACCTCGTACACCGCCACAGCAGGCATCCCGATGTGCTTGGCCACATCATCCATCGCTTCACTCGACAACCAGCCCAATTCGTCTTGAACAATCGCCAACGCCGACATTACCGCCGATTGGCGCTGGTCAGACGGGTACTTTTCGATCTCGCGATCTATTTTAGATTTTGCGGCTTCAGACAACATCACACTTCACCTTGAGAACGACCCAACCCCGCATTGTCCATCGTCTATTTGAGGCAATTACACTCATCACGGATTACCGATCAATTTCGCCGAACACAATGTCTTGTGTTCCGATAATGGTGACAACGTCGGCAATCATATGGCCGCGCGACATCTCATCGAGCGCCGCCAAGTGTGGAAAACCCGGTGCGCGGATTTTGAGCCGGTAAGGCTTATTCGCGCCGTCCGACATCAGATAGATGCCGAATTCTCCCTTCGGATGCTCCACGGCTGCATACACTTCACCCTGTGGCACATGAAAACCTTCCGTAAACAGCTTGAAGTGATGAATCAAGTCTTCCATGTTTGTCTTCATGCCCTCGCGAGAGGGCGGAGCGACTTTATGATCGTCCGAAATCACCGGCCCAGGGTTCTTCCGCAACCAATCGATGCACTGCTTGATGATGCGATTTGACTCGCGCATTTCCTGCACCCGCACCAAGTAGCGGTCATACGAATCGCCGTTGGTACCAACAGGGACATCAAAATCCATGCGATCGTATACTTCGTAGGGCTGCTTCTTCCGCAGATCCCATGCAATTCCAGAGCCGCGCAGCATCGGCCCCGTGAAGCCCAATTGCAACGCACGCTCCGGCGTGACGATGCCGATGTCAACCAACCGCTGTTTCCAAATACGGTTGTCCGTCAACAACGTTTCATACTCATCGACGTAGGTCGGGAAGCGATTGGTGAAGTCCTCGATAAAATCGAGCAACGAACCCTGGCGGTTTTCGTTGAGGCGCTTCATCGCCGTCGCGTTCTGGCCATTGACGACCATGTACTGTGGCATCCGATCCGGCAGATCACGATACACGCCACCCGGACGATAGTACGCCGCGTGCATGCGAGCGCCTGATACGGCTTCGTAACAATCCATCAAGTCTTCGCGCTCGCGAAATGCGTAGAGAAATACCGTCATCGCGCCAACATCGAGTGCATGCGCGCCCAGCCAAAGCAGGTGATTCAAGATGCGCGTGATCTCATCGAACATGACGCGGATGTACTGCGCGCGGTCCGGCACCGGGACCCCGAGCAACTTTTCGATCGCCATTACGTAGGCGTGCTCATTAACCATCATCGACACATAGTCGAGACGATCCATGTACGGCACGCTCTGAATGAAGGTGCGTGTTTCCGCCAACTTCTCCGTCGCGCGATGCAGCAACCCAATATGCGGATCGGCACGTTGAATCACTTCGCCGTCCAATTCAAGCACCAGACGCAATACCCCGTGCGCGGCAGGATGCTGCGGCCCAAAGTTCATTGTGTAATTCTTGATCTCTGACACGTTGGTTATTCCAGAGAAAGTGCGGCTGTGATGTCGGTTGAGACACAATGAACTTCAGTGAAGGCTAACGTGCGCAGCAAGTTAAGGCCGCGCTGTAGCTGGCAGGAACTCAAATTCATCGCATACTTTTTGATCTCACTCATCGCTTGATCCCCGACGCGTAGGATTCTTCGCGAATGATGCGCGGTACGATTTCTCGCGGTTCGATGGTGACGGGTTGATAGATGACGCGTTTTTGTTCGGGGTCATAGCGCATCTCGACGGTTCCCGAGATCGGGAAATCTTTGCGGAATGGATGGCCGACAAATCCGTAGTCGGTCAAGATACGGCGAAGATCCGGGTGCCCGTTGAATACAATACCGTAGAGATCGAAGGCTTCACGTTCATACCAATTCGCCGAGTTCCAGACAGGAATCAGCGACTCGACCAGGGGGAAGTCATCATCGCTGGCGAAGACACGCAATCGCAGGCGCACATTGTGTTGAATCGAAAGCAACTGCGAGACCACGGCAAACCGCATTCCCGGCCATGCACCACCGCCCCACTCCGCGTAGTCAACTCCACACAGGTCGATTAACTGCGAAAAATCCAGCGCCGGATCGTCCCTCAGAATTGTTGCTGCCGCAGTATAGTTTGCGGCGCTTACTTCAAGGACAACCTGCTCGCGTTCGACAATGGTCTTGCCGAGTTTGTCGCCGAGTGCAGAGGCGAGATTGGCTTGAAGCTGATCGAGCTTGAGCGACATATTAGGTCCGCGCAATCGTGCTGGTGCGTTTGATCTTGTTTTGCAACTGGATCAAACCATACAGCAGCGCCTCAGCAGTTGGCGGACAACCGGGCACGTAAATGTCGACCGGAACGATGCGGTCACAACCACGAACCACCGAATAAGAATAGTGGTAATAGCCGCCGCCATTGGCGCACGAGCCCATCGAAATCACCCAGCGCGGCTCCGACATCTGGTCGTACACCTTGCGAAGTGCGGGTGCCATTTTGTTGCACAGCGTCCCGGCCACGATCATGACATCCGATTGACGCGGGCTGGGACGAAACACAATACCGAAACGGTCGAGGTCGTAACGCGATGCACCCGCATGCATCATTTCAACCGCACAACACGCCAAGCCAAAGGTCATTGGCCACATCGAGCCGGTACGGGCCCAATTGAGCAGTGAGTCAACCGAAGTGGTCATAAACCCCTGATTTCCATTTTGCAAACTGAGGCCGCCTTCAGGCATTACCCTTCTCCCACTTTCATGATTACTGCTCGCGCAATGCATCCGACTTGACGAAAACATTGCTGAAATTAAATCGGCAAGAACCTGACTTCGATCCGTTACCGCGCTTTTCTATTCCCAGTCCAGCGCGCCTTTTTTCCACTCATAGATGAAGCCCATCACCAAAATGCCGAGGAAGGCCATCATCGCCCAGAAACCGAACCAGCCAATTTCCTGCAGCACGATGGCCCATGGGAAGAGGAAGGCAATTTCCAGATCAAACAAAATGAAAAGAATGGCGACGAGGTAGTAACGAACGTCGAATTTCATGCGTGCGTCTTCAAACGCTTCGAAGCCGCATTCATATGGAGAGAGTTTTTCGCTGTCCGGCTTGTCATGCCCAAGGACCATGGACAGAACTTTGGTGCCAACAACAGGAAGGACGCCAACGGCGAGGCCGACGGCAAGAAACAATAGGATGGGGAAATAGTTCTCTAGCATGCTCGCCGTCATCATTTCAGAGCTCGTTCGCACCGAACAAACCCCGGCTACTGCATTAACTTGGTGCCGTCGGCGAGACTCGAACTCGCACAGCTTTCGCCACTACCCCCTCAAGATAGCGTGTCTACCAATTTCACCACGACGGCATGTCGTTCAATTCAGACCAAATTTTACTTCTAAATACGAGGTTTGCGGCGCTGCAACAAGCAGCTTACTTAGGAATTTGTTGGGAGGCCGGAACCGTTATAGGTGCCGCCGGTACCGGTTCGGTCGGAGCGGTGGACTTTGCTGCGCCCCCCGCCGCACCCGGGAGCGGCGTGCCCACTGGGGCAGGAATCGTGTCCACAGTCGCCTTCTTCGCATCCGGCACCGCCGTGACACTTTTACCAAAATCGGAAACCACACCCGTGCCGCGAGGCGCATGATAGTAGGTCAGGCCGAGACTGGTCAAAAAGAACAGCGTCGCGCATACCGCCGTAGACCGCGACAGGAAATTTGCCGCACCCGACGAGCCAAACAGACTACCCGCCGATCCAGTACCAAATGCCGCCCCCATGTCCGCGCCCTTGCCGTGCTGCACCAATACCAGCACCACAATTGCAATTGCCACCAATACGTGCAGGGTCAAAATAATCGAAGCCAACATTGCCATTTCCTCAGTCTTCAGTCTCGGTCCGACAAGCCCTATAACGCTTGCCAAATTCCCAAAAATTCATCGGCCACGAGTGACGCGCCGCCGACCAAACCACCATCAATATCCGGCTGCCCAAACAGCTCAGCCGCATTGCTCTTTCTTACGCTGCCACCGTACAAGATTGGCAACGTGCTCCCGATTTCAACCGCGTGTTTTGCGACAAAACTCCGCAAAAAACCGTGTACCTCCTGCGCTTGCGCCGGAGAAGCTGTTTTGCCGGTACCGATCGCCCAAACGGGCTCATACGCCAACACCGCACCTGCCAACGCCTCAATCCCAACCTTCTGCACAACCGCCGTTACCTGTCGCGCGACCACCACCTCGGTGATACCCGCTTCGCGCTCGGCGATGGTCTCGCCGACACACAAAATCGGTGTCAGCCCCGCCTGCTTAGCCCGGCCAAACTTTTCTGCCACCACCTCATCTGAGTCACCAAACAACGCGCGACGCTCTGAGTGCCCCACCAGCGCCAACTGACAGCCAAACTCGGCAACCATTGCGGCGGAAACCTCACCCGTAAAGGCACCTTGGTCAAACCGGCTCACATCCTGCGCGCCATATCGAACCGCCGATTTAGCTAGTGCCAACTGCAATTGCCCGAAATAGGGGAACGGTACACAGACGCCCAATACCTTCCGTGGGTGCGTTTCAGCGACTAAACAAGCTTCGAGCAACGCTGCATTTGCCGCCAAATTGCCGTTCAGCTTCCAGTTTCCTACGACAAATCGCTGACGTGTTTTTATCGGCATTTGCTCGAAATTTCCTGAAATTGCCTAAATCTGGCAAAGACTCAAATTATAGCGGGAAAAGCCTTCGGCAGACAATTGCGGGCTCCGCGTCGCCTACCGATTGCCCAAAGCTGGGGGTCTATCGAGCGCCGAAATTGGGGCTGATACGCCTCTCTCATCTGCTAGACCTCTTAGCCAAGAGCCGCGAGTGGTGGTTCTTAGCCAGTACTCGTTTCTGAATTGAATGCGCGTAGGTCGGCGGCGGCGTAGTGGGTGCGGCGGGGTGCGGTGCCATCGAACTATGCGGCTATCGACACGTGTCTGGAACCGACAATCGACTCCGGTCGATGGCTCACCATGACGACAGCCGGAACGAGTTCTTTGATTTTGGTGCGGATGTGCACTTCCTGCGATGAATCGACCTGATCCAAGGTCTCGTCAAGGAACAGTACTGAAGGACGGCGATAAAGCGCGCGTGCGAGCAGCACCCGTTGTTTTTGTCCGCCAGAAAGCGATGAACCCAGCGCACCAACGAAGGTGGAGTAACCCATTGGCATTTTTTCGATGTCCGCATGGATGTCCGCCGCTTCTGCGCAGGCTTGGATCGCGGCCATATCGAACTCGCCACCAAATGCAATCGCGTCGCCAATGGAGCCAATGAATAACTGATCATCCTGCATTACCGCCCCAATCAGCGCGCGATACTGCGCCATATCCCAGTCCTTCAAGTCGCGGCCGTTGACCATCACTTGTCCCTCCGTCGGCGGCAACAGGCCCAGCAATACTTTCAATAGCGTTGTTTTGCCGCAACCCGAAGGCCCAACCAACGCCACCGATTCATTTGCACCGATCTCCAAATTGACGTTGCGGAATACAAATCCCTCGGGTCCGTACGCATAGCCCAAGTTTTTCGCCTCGATTTTAACCGGCTCTTTGGTACCACGTGTCATTGCGGCCACGCTCGAAATCGTCGCACCGCCCGTTTCGGGCTCGGCCAACGCGATATCGGCAATCCGCTCCGCGTGCAAATCCAGCATCCGAAACTCGTTCCACTTCTCGATCAGATTATTCACGCGCGACAAAAACACCAATTTGAATCCGATGAAGGCATAGAGCATCCCAACGGAGAAATTGCCATCCATCACCAACAGAGCGGCCAGCCACACAACGATGACACTTTCGATGCCAAAAATCAGAGCTTGTCCACCACGCTGGAAGATTCCAACACTCTGCACGTTGACGTTTGCGTTGATATGTTCCACCACTAGGTTTTGATAGGTAATGCGGCGCTCGTTTTCACGCATGTTGAGCTTGATCGCCATCATGCCCCGCAAGGTTTCAATGAAATGTGTCGAAGCCTTCGCTTCGTGCGCGAGTTGTTCATCGGTCGCGTTTCGTTGCGGGTAGAAAAGCACCCATCTAAGAACTGCATACAGTGCCGCCGCACCAAGCACAACCCCAGTCAGCATCATGCTGTAGTAAGCCATTACCGCCAACGTGATCAGCACCATCACGCCGTCAATGAAGGTCTCGACAAACGTGGTCGAAAGAGTCTTTTGGATGGCGTCAACGCTCCTGAATTTACTGACAATGTCGCCGACGTTGCGCTTCTCAAACCATCCGAGAGGCAACCGCAGTAGATGATCGAACAGAACGGTCAGCAAGCGCAAATTGAAGCGCGTGGAAAGATAAACGCCCACCCAAGCGCGGACACCTGTCACCACAACTTGCATCACCACCAGTGCTATGAACGCCACGCCGAGCACCGTCAGGAAATCGCGGTCGCGCCCGACCAACACGCGATCAATCGTCAGTTGCAGGAAAAACGGCATCGCAATTGCGAATACTTCGATGGCAAACGACAAAAGTACGAGTTGCGCAACAGCCCCAGCCAGCCCCGAGCCAACCGACAAGAGCTGTGTTGCGCTAATTTGTTTGCGATCATCAATCTTAGAAAAACTCGGCGTCGGTGTGAACTCCATCGCCACACCCGTGTAGTGTTTGCCAGCGTCGGCAAAAGTCATCTTACGAACACCGCGCGCAGGGTCGTGAACGGTAATCGTCTTGGCCGACACCTCGGTCAACACCACAAAATGATTCATGTCCCAGTGCAACACCGCCGGCAATTGCAGTTTGCCAAGGGCTGACAAATCCGCCTTTACACCGCGCGAAGCCAAGCCCATGGTCTCCGCCACCTGGCTAACTTGTTTGAGCGTGATTCCCTTGAGCGATGGGGACAATCGCGTTCGCATCGCGAGCAGATCGGTTTGATGGCCGTGAAATGTTGCAATCATCGCCACGCACGCAATCCCACACTCGGGTGCCTCGGACTGCAGAATCATCGGCACGCGGCGGCGCAGCGCAGAGAAGATGCTAATGGCCATCAAAATCTCCCGCGCAGTTGTATTACAGGCTCGAACAACCATTCGAGCAGGGTGCGTTTATCCAACAAGATATCCGCGTTCACCAGCATGCCGGATTTCAACGCGACCTCCTGTGTACCGGCAGTAACAGTCTGCTTGTCAAGCGCGACTGTGACGCGGTAAACCGGCTCTTTGATGACGAGTGGCCCGACCTTGTCGCCGGGTGACCAAACTGCTTGGCTGATATCCTGCACCACCCCGCGGTACTGGCCGAAGCGTGCATAGGGGAAGGCCTCATACCGCATCACCACTTCGCGCCCTTTGCTGATGAAGCCAATGGCTCGTGTGGGAACCAGCAACTCTGCGCGCAACACGCTGCCTTTGGGTAGAATCGTCGCGAAACTCGCGTCCGCCGCGACCGACTGCCCGACACTTATCGCGATATTAGTGGCAATACCGTCTATGGGGGCGAGGATCAAGGACTCGCGTTTTGCGTCTTCTTGCACCAACGTCTGCTGTAGTTCGGAGATCTGGCGCGATAATTGATCCGCCTGCGCCCTCGCCTTGAGTTCAGCAGCCGGGCCGTCCAGTTTTGCGGCGGCAAGATCCCGCTCCAGCGTTGCGCGGGAGCGCTTTAGCGACTGCACCTTCAGCTCTTGATCGGTCACCTCGTCGCGTTTTTGACGAACCATGATTTCCGAGGCGAATTTTTCCCTGCCGAGATCCTCAAATTTTTGGGCTTGTTCACGCGCGGAGGCAAGGCGTCGCTCCTGCAAACGGCTCTCGCGGTCGAGCTGGCTCATTTCGTTCTGTAGATCCAAAACGCGTCGGCGGATTTGCATGACCTGTTGGGCACCTAGTTCGCGAATCTGCGCTTGTTCGCGCTCCAGCGACTCTCGACGCTGCCCTAGTTCGCTGGCGACCACTGCGGCTGTCGAAGGCGTTCGCCCGGTGGCCCGCTCAAAGGACACTCTCGCCATCGGCATGCCTTTGGTGACTACATCGCCTTCGTTGATCAGAACTTCGGCGATGCGTCCGGCCTCGGAAAACGACACCCGCGCGGCACCGGTATCTGAAGCAAGGAAGCCTTCAACCCGCTCCCGGCGGGTGTACTGCCCCCAAATTCCCACGGCGATTACCAACAACGCGACCCCGGCCGCCAGTGCGGTGAACGTCCACATCGGCAACGGTCGTGCATCAGTAGCCTCACCGAAAAACTTCTCCCGCTGTGCGTCGATCGCTTCTTGGCGAAATAGTTGCTTTGACATCTCGGGCTTTGCGGGCACCTAGGGCAAATGGCGAATGGGCGGGGATGCAGGCTTTACAGAATTCTAATTCAGTATGTGATTGGCTCCTACATCATCGTTCTTGTCGGTGCTGCCCCACGCTACTAATTAGCTGCGATGAAATCATGACGTGTCATCGGCATGTCACAAAACGTAGAGATCATATCGGTTGGCCTCCTCCCACCGGTCCGCTCAGCGGGACTGAGTATCAGCATCGGTGGCTTTTCCAAACGGCGAACCTAGGTTCGCCGTTCTTTTTTGGCGGCGCGATGTCACACAAACATCACCAAACCGCAACATGCAAGAAACCTCGACTGCGTAATCTTAGAGCAATCCAAACGACATCGGAGGCAGTATGTTGAACGTACAACGGTATCTCGTGTCCGCAAGGAAAAAGGATCGCTACCAGGTCTCGATCGCACGCACCGAACGGGAAGTTTGCGAAGCACAGCGCCTTCGTTATCAGGTTTTTTTTGAAGAACTGGGCGCGTCAATCAACGCAAAGGCGGCACTTGCGGAACGTGATGTTGACCAGTACGACGCCGATTGCGAACATCTCATTGTTCGTGACACCGCCAGCGATTTGCTGGTTGGCTGTTACCGCATCATGCGGCCGGAAACCGCCATGCGCCGCGGCGGCTACTATTCGGACATCGAGTTTGATTTAGCGCGCCTTAAGAACATCCGACCGACCACTGCAGAAGTGGGGCGTGCGTGTATCCATCCCGAGTTTCGTTCCGGCTCGGTCATCATGCTGCTTTGGTCTGGCCTGACGCGATTTATGTTGGAGAACAACTACGAATACGTGATTGGCTGCGCGAGTATTCCGCTGTCAGACGGACACGACAACGCGTTAGCCGTCTATGATCACATGGCAGCGACAAGCTTGGCACCAGCCGAGTATCGGGTTTTCCCAAAGAATCCCTATCCACTCTCCCCCGCTACAACCGACCAAGTTGCTGGGTCAGACCAAGCTTCGCGGGTCGTCCCGATTGCGCGTGCACGCATCCCGGCGCTGATCAAGGGCTACAGCCGCCTCGGTGCGTGGATATGTGGTGCACCAGCATGGGATGCGGACTTCAATACCGCTGATTTGTTTGTACTCCTACCGATCAGCCGTATGTCGGGCGCGTACGCAAAACACTTCATGGCCGTCGACCGAGCTGCTTAGCGGCGGGCGCTGCGCCTGGTAAGAAAAAATGGAACGCGCGAAGCCAAAATCGGGTGGGGCTTCGCGCGTTGGCGCTAGTCGGTTCGGCTACTGAAAGCTTGGAATCTGGTTGATTTCCGCGTGATCAAGCAATCGCAGCTTCGACAGGTAGTGTCGGTCTAACCGCCAATCTTCGATTAAACCGAGGGCGAGTTTGAACTGCTCACGGCTCATGTTGTAGAGCTTATTCAGTTCATACGGCGCATTAGTTTCGAGTGCAACGGCAAGCTCAAGCAACGCCTTTGTCTCGCCGGTGTCGGGGTTTGCCACGATGTACTGTGCGACTTTTTTAATGTTGTTCATATTGGTGTTGACTCATCAATTTACTTGCAAGAAACCTTGGGAGTGAATTGTAGCCGTCAAGTGCTGACACAAAACTGTCATTTACATCTTTTTCTGCAAAACAACCGCTCCCCTAAAAATGAGCCCGAACCGGCCCAGCGTTCAATTGCAAACGACCAAGCTGTCATGCCGCTGCAGTACTTGCGTCACAAAAGGTAAGTGTTCGCTCGCTAGCATTGTTCAAACCACTGACTAAAGGGGCAATCGTGTTTGACGGCATCCCGCAAAGCGCCACCGAGCAACCACCGCATTTGACTGCGCCCCCGTCGGGTAATCTCCCGTTTGGCAGCCCGCCCCCGCCGGTCGAGCAAGAGGCGGGGGGAGACAACGCGGCAACCCTCCACTTCCGCACTATCTGGATTTCAGACATCCACCTTGGCACTAGCGGTTGTCAGGCTGAGCTATTGCTGGAGTTTCTAAAGCACACTGAGTCCAAGCAGCTCTATCTTGTCGGGGACATCATTGACGGCTGGCAACTCGCGCGACGCTGGTACTGGCACCGCTTGCACAACGACGTGGTGCAAAAAATTTTGCGCAAAGCGCGCAAGGGCACCCGTGTGACGTATGTAGCGGGTAACCACGACGAGTTTGCGCGACACTTCTTGGGGCTTGCGTTCGGCGATATCGACATTGTTGACGAGGCGGTACACACCACGGCAGCCGGGAAACGGTTATTGATCCTGCACGGCGATCAATTCGACGCCGTGGTGCAGTGCGCCAAGTGGCTCGCCCACTTAGGCGATATGTTGTATGGCATATCTCTCGAGCTCAACAGGGCCTTGAACCGCATTAGGCGCACGATGGGTCTCCCTTACTGGTCGTTGTCACAGTACCTGAAACACCGGGTGAAGAACGCCGTCAGTTACATCAATGCCTTTGAGGAAGCGGTTGCCCGAGAGGCAAAACGGCGTCAGCTTGACGGCGTCGTTTGTGGGCATATTCACCGTCCAGAAATTCGCGACATCGATGGCATCACCTACTGCAATGACGGCGATTGGGTAGAAAGTCTATCGGCATTAGTTGAAACTGCAGACGGCGAACTGCGCCTGATTAGCTGGCTCGATATTGAAGCTTGGCGCAACGCCAAAGCGGTCGAGCAAAGTGCATCAACCATCGGTGGCACACAGTTACCGCTGCCGCTGTTATCGAAGCAAGCAACATAGTGGCTGGCTGGAATTCACCCGCAGTACCCGGCCGCGCTTTTTTGGCAGCCGTGCTTATAGCAGGTCGGGACAAATGACGGCTCGTAGTACGACCGGGCGTGCGTTTCGCCCCTCAGCACCATCGCCCCGACGCCGATTCGTCAGCCACCAAGCGGAGCCTTTACGCACCACGATTTCGCGCTCTTCGCCAAACAATAAAAACGACACTAGGCGACCAATCGTCGGCTGATGCGCGACGATAACTGCAGGATGCCGATTTTCAGGCCAGTCTACGGCAGCGAGTAGGTGCGCCACATCGGCATTCGAGCCAAGTGCCGGCTGGATAGTCAATTTTCGGCCCGACATGCCCGTCAACGCTTCCGCAGTCTCGATATCTCGTTTCCAATGGCCGCTAAACACCCTCGTGCTATCGGCCAAGCGCGGTTCCAGCCAATTCGCCATCTGGGTTGCCTGTTTCCGCCCTTTGCCACTCAATTTGCGGGAAAAGTCGTCTCCGTGCTCGACCGAGACAGCATCCGCGTGGCGCCACAAAATGAGATCCATGACGAATGTTCAAACAAAGATGTTTCAGCCATAAGTCAGCCTTTGGAAGATGGTTGGCCGGGCTGTCATGAAGCCGTCACAATTGGTTCGTAAAGTCTGGCTCATAAAAATCTGTGAATCAGGGTAACCTCAATCTGGAGTAAGAAATGAAGCTGAAAACTATCCTCACAAGTTCTATCGTCGTCGCCAGCATGGCGTTCACGGGCATTGCAAGCGCTGTCGATATTACCGGTGCCGGCGCGACCTTCCCCTTCCCAATCTATTCAAAGTGGGCGGAGGACTACAAGAAGGTCAGCAATTTCAACATGAACTACCAGTCTATTGGATCGGGTGCTGGCGTTCGCCAAATCCAAGCCAAGACGGTCGATTTCGGGGCCACTGACGCGCCTCTTTCTGGCGAACAATTGGCAAAGGACGGCTTGATTCAGTTCCCCGCCATCATTGGTGGTGTGGTAATGGTGGTCAACCTTGACGGTGTTGCACCAGGTGCAATGCGTTTGACCGGCCCAGTGGTTGCTGACATCTATCTCGGCAAGATCAAGAACTGGAATGACCCGGCGATTGCTGCCCTGAACCCGGCGCTCAAACTCCCGGCTGATCCAATCACAGTCGTACGTCGTTCGGACGGCTCCGGCACAACCTTCTTATTCGTCGATTACCTGTCGAAAGTCAGCCCGGAGTGGAAGAGCAAAGTTGGGGTGGGTAACGCCGTGTCGTGGCCGGAGGGTGTGGGCGGTAAAGGCAATGAGGGTGTTTCCGCCTACGTACAGCGTATCAAGGGCGCCATTGGTTATGTTGAGTACGCTTATGCGAAAAAGAACAAAATGTCGCACACTGCGCTGAGCAACCAAGCCGGTACGTTTGTTCAACCGGATGACACCACCTTCCAAGCCGCCGCTGCTGGCGCAGACTGGGCGAAGACGCCGGGCATGGCCGTGGTTTTGACCGACCAAGCAGGTAAGGACGCTTACCCGATCACCGGCGCGTCTTTCATCTTGATGTACAAGAACCAGACAAACGCAGACAAAGGCTTGGCCGTGCTGAAATTCTTCGACTGGGCACTCACCAACGGCGACAAAGCCGCACTTGAGCTCGAATACGTGCCAATGCCACCAGCGGTTGAGACACAGATCCGTAACCTCTGGAAAGCGGAAGTCAAAGGTCCAAACGGGCAGGCGCTCTGGAAGTAATTTCCTAACCAGATCGTTTTTGTGGGCTGTTGCGGGTCGTACTCGCACAGCCCATAGTGCCTAAATGATCCAAACAGCCTGAAAAACGCTCAATGCTGTACCCGCTAGAATAAGGTTCTTTCATGAGTTTGACCGAGGCTGGCCCGATGGCCGGCGATAAAAGCAGAGGGTCTTACGTGTCGACTGAAGAACAACAACGTCAAATCGCGGCGCGTCTGGTCAGGCAACGCATTCAGGATGCCGTCTTCCGAAAGACGACACTTAGTTTTGCGCTGTTTGTACTGCTGTTACTGGGCGCGATCATCACCTCGCTCGTGTTGGGTGCATACCCGATCTTTGAGAAATTCGGCTTCGGCTTTCTAACCAGCCGCGAGTGGAATCCGGTCACCAACACCTTCGGCGCCGCAAACGCTATCTACGGCACCATCGTCACATCGTTTATTGCACTGCTTATCGCCTTTCCGGTCAGTTTCGGAATCGCCATATTTCTCACCGAACTGTGTCCAATCTGGCTTAAGCGACCGCTCGGTACCGCCGTCGAATTGTTGGCCGCCATCCCATCCATCATCTACGGCATGTGGGGACTTTTCGTGTTTGCGCCGCTATTTGCGCAATACGTACAACCATTTTTGACAAAATACGCGGGTGACATTCCGCTCATCGGCCAGCTGTTTCAGGGCGCGCCGATGGGTATCGGTATGCTTTCAGCGGGCATTATTCTGGCCGTCATGGTTATCCCGTTTATTGCTTCCGTGATGCGTGATGTCTTCGAAATCGTTCCACCGGTTTTGAAAGAGTCTGCGTACGGGTTGGGGGCAACGACTTGGGAAGTTGTCCGCAATATCGTTCTACCGTACACCAAAGCAGGTGTCGTCGGCGGCACAATGTTGGGCTTGGGACGCGCGTTGGGTGAGACCATGGCCGTGACGTTTGTCATCGGCAACACCCCCAAGATTGCGGCGTCGTTGTTTGAACCGGGTGCCTCCATCGCATCGACCATTGCCAACGAGTTCGCCGAAGCGGGTGATGGCGGCCATATATCAGCGCTGATCGCGATCGGACTGGTTCTCTTCATCATCACATTCGTCGTGCTTGCACTTGCAAAGTTAATGCTGTTGCAACTTTCAAAAGGCGAGGGATCACGTACATGAGCATGCAATCGCCAACCCTCGCATCAACCGCATCGCCGACATCAGCGCTCTACCGGAAGCGCGTATTCACCAATCGTCTCGCCCTCTTTCTTTCGCTCGCGGCGATGGCAAGTGGCATGATCTTTCTCCTGTGGATTCTTACCACGCTGGTGGTTAAGGGAATCGGCGGACTCAATGTCGCGGTGTTCACACAAATGACGCCATCGCCCGGAAGCGCCGGTGGCCTGCTTAATGCCATCTTTGGCAGCGTGGTCATGGTGACCATCGGTACACTGATCGCCACGCCGATTGGTATTCTTGCCGGAATCTATCTCGCAGAATTCGGCAAGACCGGCTGGGTGGCTCCCACCACACGATTCGTCAACGACATTCTGTTGTCGGCTCCCTCAATCATCATCGGCTTGTTCGTCTACACGATCTACGTGGCCCGAGTCCAGCATTTTTCAGCCTTTGCCGGTGCCATCGCCCTTGCCATCATTGCAATTCCGGTGATTGTTCGTACTACCGAAACCATGTTGATACTCGTTCCGGCCAGCCTTCGAGAAGCGGCGGCGGCGCTCGGCGCACCGGAGTGGAAGGTAGTGAGCTACGTCGCCTTGCGTGCAGTGCGTAGTGGCGTCATTACTGGCATTTTGCTTGCGGTGGCTCGCATCAGCGGTGAAACCGCCCCGCTGCTCTTTACCGCACTCAACAACCAGTTCTGGTCTAGCGACTTGAATGCACCAATGGCGAATCTACCAGTCGCCATCTTCCAGTTTGCAATGAGCCCATTTGAAAACTGGGTGGAACTTGCCTGGGCCGGCGCGATGCTCATCACATTCTCAGTCCTAGCGATCAATATCATCACCCGCGTGATATTCCGCCAGCGCTCCAACTAACTCTGTTGTTTACGAGACCTATATGAACGCAGTCCTGCAACCATACGAAACGCCCGTCACGCCTACGTCAAAGATATCGGTTCGTAATCTCAATTTTTTCTACGGCAGCTTTCAGGGCCTGAAGAACATCAACCTTGAGATCTTGGAGCGCCGCGTCACCGCTTTCATCGGTCCATCTGGTTGCGGAAAATCCACTCTGTTGCGCACGTTGAACCGTATGTACGACTTGTATCCGGGGCAACGTGCCGAAGGCGAGATCATCATGAACGGCAAGAATGTTCTCGATAAATCGCAGGACCTGAACTTGCTACGCGCCAAGGTTGGCATGGTGTTTCAAAAGCCGACGCCTTTCCCAATGTCGATTTACGACAACATCGCGTTTGGCGTGAAACTCTATGAGTCGTTATCCAAGGCGGAAATGGACGAGCGTGTCGAGTGGGCGCTCAACAAAGCGGCCATCTGGGGTGAGGTTAAAGACAAACTCAAACAAAGCGGACTCTCACTGTCCGGCGGGCAACAGCAGCGCCTTTGCATCGCACGCGCCGTTGCAGTGAAGCCGGAAGTGGTGTTGCTGGACGAGCCGACCTCCGCGCTTGATCCAATCTCAACGGCGAAGGTCGAAGAGTTGTTACACGAATTAAAGCAGGATTACACCATCGCCATCGTCACACACAACATGCAACAGGCGGCGCGTGTGTCCGACTTCACCGCCTACATGTACCTAGGTGATTTGGTTGAGTATGGCGTGACCGATGAGCTGTTTATCAAGCCAAAGAAAAAAGAAACCGAAGACTACATTACGGGTCGTTTTGGCTAAGCCATTCTAGGCTCCCAAAAAAACGCCAGCGCCACGCTGGCGTTTTTGTTTTGGAATCTCCCCGACAATCAAGGGTTTCACAAATCCTTCATACGGCTGTCACGTAGTGTTTCTAAATTGCGATTTGCTATCTCGCAAACACAAATATAGGGGCGCAACACATGTCATATGACAAACGCGAAGAAGACGTCGTTACGAATCTCTCGAACAACACCCACATCGACCATATCGTCGAAGAAGCTCTCGCCAATCCTAATCGCCGCCGTCTGATGGCCTCCGGCGCAGCGGGTGCGGCAGCACTTTCATTCATGGGTTTGACAGGCTGTGGTGGCAGCGACAGCCCGTCGGCTCCGGCCCCCGCACCCGTCGCACCACCCGCTGGCCCGGTTAAGGCGACTGCCTTGGGCTTCCCTGCGATTGCAAAATCACTTGCCGACACGGTGACCGTGCCGCCCGGCTATCAAGCATCCGTGTTGATTCGTGGCGGTGATCCCATCAACGCGGCGACGCCAGCATTTCTGAACGATGGCACCGATAGCGCAGCATCGGCAGCGTTCCGCGCTGGCGATCACCACGATGGCATGCACTTCTTCGGTATGACTACAACCGGTGCCTATGACCCGAACGCGTCAGATCGGGGCATTCTCTGCATCAACCACGAAGCCATCACGCCAAACTTCCTGCACCCAAATGGCGTCACCAGTGTCGCCGGTGTGCGTACCGTGAATGAAGAAGTGTTGAAAGAGCTCAACGTTCATGGCGTTAGCATTGTTGAAGTTGCTCGCAGTGGTAACTCTTGGTCATACGTCAGAAACTCCGTCTACAACCGCCGCATCACCACCAATACCGACATGATTTTGAGTGGTCCGGCTGCGGGAACACCGTTCATGGTTACGCGTTATTCCGCCAACGGGACCCGGACGCGCGGGACTGTGAATAACTGTGCAAACGGCTATACACCGTGGGGCACGTACCTCACCTGTGAAGAAAACTACGCTGGTTACTTCCGTCGGATCACCGCGACCGACAACGTTAACCGCACGCCGAAGGAGTTGGCGAACTTCAACCGTAACGGTGTCGCCGGCACCGGCCGCGAAGGCTGGGCGACCGCGATTGCGACCGATCCAAATGACACAACATTCTCACGTTGGAACGCCGAGAAGCTGGGTAATTCTACCGATGGCAGCGATGACTTCCGTAACGTCGCAAATACCTTCGGCTGGATTGTCGAAATTGATCCGTTTAACACGACCTCCGCTCCGCGCAAGCGTACCGCGATGGGACGTTTTGCCCACGAGGGTGCATGGCCGGCGAAGGCCGTCGCGGGACAGCCCTTGGTCTGGTACATGGGCGATGACTCGCGGGGCGAATACATTTATAAGTATGTTTCCGATGCCAACTGGGATCCGGCCGATGCCACACGTGGCCTCGCCGCAGGTGACAAATATCTGGATGCCGGGAAGCTTTACGTAGCTCGCTTCAACGCTGATGGTACAGGCGACTGGCTTGAGCTCCGCTTTGGCAACGGCCCGGTCGTTTCGACATATGCACCGTACGCATTCGCCAACCAAGCTGACGTGTTGATCAACGCACGTCACGCGGCCGATGCGCTGGGTGCCACCAAGATGGATCGCCCAGAGTGGGGTGCAGTTGACCCGTTTACCTCAAGCGTCTACATGACCCTGACCAATAACAACAGCACGCTGCGCACCTTGGCTTCGACCGATGCCGCCAATCCACGCTTCTACAATGACCCGCGCACAAACGGTACCGCACAGCGCGGCAATCCCAACGGCCATATCATCCGTTGGATCGAAGTGGCGAGTAACTCGGCTGCACTCCAGTTCGGCTGGGATATTTTCTTGTTTGGCGCACGCGCGACGCAAGACACCCGCACCGTAAATCTGTCTGGGCTCACCGCAGCAAACGACTTCTCCAGCCCAGACGGATTGTGGTTCGGTCGTAACGGCATTCTGTGGATTCAAACCGACGATGGTGCCTACACCGATGTGACCAACTGCATGTTGCTGGCTGCCATTCCCGGCGGCGTGCGCGATGGTGCGACGGTCACGGTGGCCAACGTGGATGGTACGAACACTAAGAACGTAACCACCTACGTCGGCGCGCAACTTGGCGAAACCCGCTTGCGTCGTTTCCTGGTGGGACCGAAGGATTGTGAGATCACCGGTTTGGCCGAATCTGCCGACGGCAAAGCGCTGTTTGTCAACATTCAGCACCCTGGCGAAGAAACCTCGGCGGCGGCCTTTGCAGCTCGCACGTTTAACAGCAATTGGCCGAACGGCGGAACGTCACGGCCACTTAGCGCAACCATCGTGATTACGCGTACCGACGGCGGTGTCATCGGCGTTTAGTTACAAACAGAGCTCTATCACCATTAGCCGGAAACAAGTGAAAGGGCCGTGCCCTTGCGGGTGCGGCTCTTTTTTTCAGGCGTCATGGCTAGTGACGTCACGTTGCAGCGGCACCGCCCGGTATTCGCGGGCGTTCAGAAGCGACGTCTGGAGAGGCTCTTTGACTGAGCAAGGTTGGTGAAGACACCGGTATCAAAGCGGTAAGTAAATCGAAGCGCACTGTCGGCTTCTAAATCAAACCAAACACTGCCGATCGGCGCGACGATCAGTTTCGCCGCGTCATAAGTAACGCCGAGCCACGGGCTAGACTGCGCGCGGAACATCGTTGCCGAATACCGGTTATCCAGCCAGCCGCCGCTCGGCATCACGTACCAAGTCGGATTGCCATCGAGCGCAAACGTAAACCAGATACCAAAAAAACTTGCGCGCTGTGGTGCAATTGAAACCGACCAGCCATCTTCCGCTCGCTCTCCCCACCAAAGCCCGCCCACTTGCGCGGGTGCTGCGGCGCGATTGTCCCGACAGTATTGGCATGGGGAGCGCCAGCGCACTTCCAACCCGAACGGTGCATCGGCACTGCTGCTACCGGCGAGCTGTCGAATGAGTGTCTTGGTCGCGCTGATGCCGCTGATCCGGTAACTCAGTTCCGCCCGGTTAGCATCGACGTATCGCAGCGTCATTTCACCGACGGCCGCACCGAGCTGGAGTTGTGTGGCGTCGTACCGATCAAGTGACGCGCTACGCGGCCGGTAGAGCGGTCCGCGATAGACGCTAAATCCGTCGCTCCACTCACCACCCTGCATCAGGTACCATGTCGGTTGCCCTTGGTCGTCGTAGACATACAGCTTGTTGAACTGCTGCCCGGATTCGGCACGCTGGTTAATCGCAATCCCCCAACCGTTCTCGGACGGCCCCACCCACCACATCCCGCTGTAGTCACGCAATGGCCCGTTACGTTCGAATCGTGCCGTGACCGTTTGCGCCTGTGATGACGTGAGCCGACACTCTGAAGTACCAGTGCAACCATCCGACCAGCCGATAAACGTCGATCCCAATCTAGGGGTTGCACGCAATACGACTGATGTGTTCGGCAAGAAATTCCAAACACAGATCGCACCGCAGTTTATGCCGTCTGGGGACGAAGCCACATTGCCGACTCCGCTTCCCTGAATGCGGACACCAGTCACGGTTTGATTGAGGCGCGTATCGGCCAAATACGCAGCGATATTGCCGATGTCCTCACGACTGACCAACGGATTCAGAAAACCCATCGCACTCGCCGAATTCAGCGCCGAGGACAGGGTATCGGGATTGTTGGCCGCCTGCATCGCCCGATGGTCCGGCGGTATGCCATGGCAGCCCGAACATAAATCTAGGAAGCGTACACGCCCCTGAAGTGAGTCTCCCGCCGCCGAGGCGCGAGCAGCGCCGACGGCAAAAGCAAACACGAAAAGGATTGTAAAACACGATCTGCTCATATAAAGCTAAGAAACAAACTTATTATCATTGCAGGCCGTGATGACGGTGACATGACAAACCAATTCGTTTTGATGCCTGGGCCAATCGCAACGAAATTGTCACGCGGATGCGGTGTACTTGGTCTTTGTCCACATCGACCAACGGGAGTTTCACATGTCACAAGAAGTCAACAGCGGCCGCCGCAAGTTCATTGTTTCCACAGGAGCCGCCGCCGTCGTGGCTACCGGCTCGTTCGCCGGATGCTCCGATAGCGGCTCTGGCAACAGCGCACCGGCACCAAAATTTACCTATGGCGTCGCCAGCGGCGATCCTCTCGCCGACCGCGTCATTTTGTGGACGTACGCCAAAGCTGATGGCAGCAATGCCACGATTCCGCTCACCTGGCAGGTTGCCACTGACGCGGGGTTTAACAACATCGTTTCAACGGGACGTGTTGATGCGACTGAGGCAAACGGCTTCACCGCCAAAGTCGACGCAACCGGCCTCACTGTTGGTACCGATTACTTCTACCGTTTTATTGGTGACCAGAACACCTTCTCGCCGGTCGGCGTGACCCGCACGCTGCCAAGCGCAGCCGCGACGACGGTCAAGTTCGCGGTCTTTTCTTGCTCCCACTATGCAGAAGGGTTCTTCAACGCCTACGATGCTGCATCCAAGTCGGACGCACAGTTCGCACTCCACCTCGGCGACTATATCTATGAATACGGCGCGGGCCCAACACAGTACGGCAATGTGGACGCTGTTAGGCTCAATCGGGTTCCCGTACCGGCGACAGACATCGTTTCGCTGGCAGACTATCGCACACGTTATGCACAGTACCGTTCAGACCCGAACCTGCAGGCGGTCCACGCCAAAATGCCGTTTATCACCGTTTGGGACGATCACGAGTTCACCAACAATGCCTACGTCCAAGCCGCACAGAACCACAACCCAGCAACACAGGGGGATTGGAACGTGCGTAAAGCAAACGCTTCCAAGGCCTATCACGAGTGGCTGCCTATCCGTACGCCGGACCCCGCCAACTTGTTAAAGATCTATCGTTCGTTTAACTTTGGCTCGCTGTTTTCGCTGCATATGCTCGATACCCGCATCGAAGGCCGTGATCGTCAGTACGATGACTTTGGTGATGCCGATGGCGGCGTGACACGCTACATTTCGGCCATTACGCCAAACGCCAGTGGTGTGACGCTAGATTCAACCCGCCGCATGATCAGCACAACACAGCAGCAGTGGCTCGCCAGCCAAATGGCCGCCTCAACAGCGACCTGGCAGATTCTCGGCAACCAAGACATCATGGCGCGGATGTGGATTCCATTTTCGGTTGCACAATTCTTTAGTGGCCCGAACGCGAACCCAACGCTTGGCGGCGCTGCCATTCAAACCTACCTCACGGCCAAGGCCACCCGCGCAGCTGGCGGTGCAGCGGCCCTCACCCCTGCACAAGCAGCTCTGCTCAACCCGGCGACCAATCCTCGCCTGCCGTACAACCTCGATGCGTGGGACGGCTATCCGACGCAGCGCGAAGCCATTCTGCAAAACGTGAAAGCGCAGGGCAAACGCCTGGTCGTACTCAGTGGCGACTCGCACAATGGCTGGTGTACCAACCTAACAACACTTGCCGGGGAGCGCATCGGTGTCGAATTTGCCGGCGCTTCAGTCACTTCGACCGGTTTCGAAAGTGCTGGCTTGGGTGCCCTCGGCAGTTCACTCGACGGCAGCGCGTTGGTACCACAGTTGGGTAACGCCGCAATCGGTGCAGGCTTGGGACTCATCGACGATCTCAATTATGCAGACACGATCCGTCGCGGCTACCTTGTGATGACCGTCACCGCAGCCTCGGTTCGTGCGGAATACGTTTACGTGAGTACGGTGAAAGCAACTGCTTACACCACCGTAGTGGGAAGAACCATTACCGTATCCGCAGCCGGCGCCATGACCTACGCATAGTTCATAAAGTGTCCGATTGGCGGGCGTTTTCAAGCACAAATGCTTGAAGATGCCCGCCAATAAAGGACTTTGATCTATAGAAAGCTGCTAGCGCTTTGGGGATTGATTGGCATGAAAGCGCTCGTGCCAACAACTTCAACCCACTTGCTAGACAAAAATTTTGCGCATCCTCGCCGACACAAAATCAATCGCCGTCACCGTCAGGATGATGATGATCAAGAGCGCACAGGTCTCGGCGTAGTAGAAGCCGCGGATCACTTCCCACAACACGACACCGATACCGCCGGCACCGACCATACCAACCACCGACGCTGATCGTACGTTCGCCTCCAAGCGATACAAGGTATAGGACATCCACAACGGCATCACCTGCGGAATGACGCCGAAGGCGATCTCCTCAAATTTGTTCGCCCCCGTCGCGCGAATGCCCTCCACCGGCTGCGGGTCGATCGATTCGACCGCTTCTGAAAACAGCTTCGATAGGGTCCCGGTGGTATGCACCCACAGCGCCAACACGCCAGCGAATGGGCCCAAGCCGACCGCGACGACAAACAACATCGCAAACACCATTTCGTTGATCGCGCGAAACGAGTCGAGCACGCGCCGCACGGGTTGATGAATCCACCACGGCGTTAAGTTGGCGGAGGCGAGTAGTCCCAGCGGGATCGAACACAGCAGCGCTAAGGCGGTACCCCAAACGGCGATTTGCAGGGTAATCACCATTTCCGACAGGTAGAAACGCCAGTTGGAAAAGTTCGGCGGAAAAAAATCCGCCGCGTACTTGGCCATGTTGGCGGAGTCCCGCCATAAATCGAGTGGGCGCATGTCTGCGCCCTGCCACGACCCCGCCAGCAACGCCAACAACACCCCCCAGATCAACAGCGTCGAAAGATTTACCCTCGGCGGCAGAGGCGGGAGAACTGGTGTGCTGGCGTTGGTGGACATGGTTGGATCGCTACTTGGCTGCGGCGAGGGTATTCAAATCCGCCAGTTTCTTGTCGATCTCAGCAATCTTGGTTTTCTTTTCGCCCTCAGACACCTTGTCATCGGCGGCGATGCGGGTTTTGTCACGGAACAATTCAAGCTGACGAATCGGAATCAGTTGTGCATTTGACGACTGACGAAAGCCAGACAACTTCGACAAATTCATTAATGCCGCCTTTTCCTGCTCGTTTTTTCCATAGGTATAGAAGAAATCCCGAATCTTTGTCTTTGTTGCTTCCGGTAGATCTTTCCGCATTGCGAGTGGATCCAGCGGGATCAGCGGTGAGCTCCACACCACACGAATGTCCTTAAACTTGTCGGGGAAACGCAACTGAATCTTTTCCAAGTTCTCACTGTTGTTTGTTGCGATATCGACTTGTTTATTGGCAACCGCTAAGGCGTTGGTTTCATGATTCGCGCTACGGGTAATTTTGAAATGGGTTTTAGCGTCAATCTTGTTGAGAGCAAACACGTAGTAACCTGGGACCAAAAATCCGGACGTCGAGTTTGGGTCGCCGTTCGAAAACGAGTAGCTCTTGCCGTTTTTGAGCACGTCGTCAAGCGTCTTAATCGGGCTGTCTTTATGTACGATCAGGTGAGAGTAATAACCTTGCGTCCCGTCGGCATTCACCATTTGGGCGAATACTTCGGCGTTGGCGCGGTCAACGGCTTCCATGGCGGATTTGTTGCCGTACCAAGCGATATGCACCTTGTTGAATCGCATACCTT
>JADCJC010000001.1 GCA_020247395.1 Rhodocyclaceae bacterium | reverse complement strand
GCTAGGTGTGTCAGTGCGCACGCTTCAGGGATGGGAGCAAGGTCGCAAGCAGCCCAGTGGCGCGGCGCGTACCCTTTTGACGATAGCGCGAACTAATCCGAAAGCGTTGTTGGCAGTCGTCGGCAAGTAGGCATAACGGCCAAGCGGCGGTTGATCAGGGCGGAGACGGTTGATAAACAAGTGTCTACCCGGCGAACAACCACAAGGGTGGCGCCTTGATGAACGAACTCAGCCCGCAAAGAAACAAGACGAGCTAAGTGCCACACTTCGGATAATGCTCATCACCACTAAAGCACGTCCGCTTTTCGGGAAATCGGTACCGCCGCTTTGGGTCAGTAGTTTGCCTTCCTGTCGTCGCACCGTGATCGTTCCCTGCTGCCGATATTGGGTATGGCATCGCATCGCGTTAAACTCGCCTAATGAGCAAAAAGCCCTTTTTCCAAAACACCATCGCCATCGTCTACGACTTCGATGGTACGTTGTCACCGCAGCCCATGCAGGAATACACCGTGTTGCCGAAGATCGGTGTCGAGCCTGAGGAGTTCTGGGCGCAGGTGCACAAAGAAGCGCGCGAGACCGGATCTGACCCGATGCTAACGTATATGCGGCTGATGATGGAAAAGCTGTACAAACATGACGACGTCAAGGTCACGCGCGATGACTTCGCGTTGATGGCAAAACGCATCAAGTACTTTCCCGGTGTGGAAACCTGGTTCCCGCAGATTGATGCGTATATCAATGAACGCAGCGGTGGGCGCGTTCGCGTGCAGCATTACATCATCTCGGCGGGGCAAAAAGAGATTCTGGAAGGCGTGTCAATTCGCAAACACTTCAAACAAATCTACGCGTCTGAATACCATTTCAATCAATACGGCATTGCGACTTTCCCCAAGCTGCTAATCACGGATACGTCAAAGACGCAGTTTTTGTTTCGTATCAACAAAGGCAGGGAACTGTTGTCCGAGTCCATCAACGAGCACATGCCTGAAGAGCGGCGTCCTATTCCATTTTCAAACATGATTTATCTCGGCGATGGCATGACCGATGTGCCGTCGATGGCATTGGCGAAAAAGAGTGGCGGACATGCGGTGGCGGTCTACAACCCGAAGATGCCAAAGACAAAACAAATCTGTATGGGGCTGCTTGATGCGGGCCGAGTCGACTTCATTGCGCCGGCGGATTATCGCGCGACGAGTAAGCTGGCTGCGCGGGTACGGCTGCTGCTCGATTCGGTGATTGCAGGCATTGCGTACG
The DNA here is from genome assembly GCA_020247395.1 of Rhodocyclaceae bacterium. Taxonomy (GTDB): domain Bacteria; phylum Pseudomonadota; class Gammaproteobacteria; order Burkholderiales; family Usitatibacteraceae; genus UKL13-2. The sequence continues at coordinate 41,580 of JADCJC010000001.1, read as the reverse complement.
CGGAGGAAGTCGCCGCGTGTAAATCTGAACAATCCTGAAGCCGAACATGGCTGAGTTGCATGTTCGCCCGCTGACTTTCACGTTGCTGCGTGAGTTATCTGCCGAGCGTTTCATTTCGGGTGCGGAATTGGCGGAGAAACATGGTGTATCGCGCAGCGCAATCTCGGATGCGCTGAAAGAGGTGAATAACCTTGGCGTACAAGTTTTCTCGTTGACCCGACGTGGCTATCGGCTTGCCGAGCCGCTGCAACTGTTCGACATTGATGTGATTCGTCAACGCATGGGGTCGAGCGCGCATCGCCTTGATCTACGGCTGGCGGATGTGATCGATTCCACCAACACCGAGTTATTGAATCAAGCAGCATCCGGTGCCGTATCGGGAACCTGTCTTGCAGCCGAGCTGCAAACCGCCGGACGTGGCCGCCGCGGGCGTGTCTGGAAATCGGCGCTCGGTGCTTCACTCACGTTTTCACTTTTGTGGCGTTTTGAGATCGGCGCGGCGTCACTAGGCGGGCTGTCACTGGCGGTGGGGCTGGCTGTCGCCAATGCATTACGCGCCTTGGGGATAGATGCCGAACTGAAGTGGCCCAACGATATCGTTGTGGATGACAAAAAACTCGGCGGCATCCTCATTGAAACGCAAGGCGATATGCTTGGTCCGATGATTGCGGTCATCGGCGTGGGCTTGAATGTTCGGCTACCTGAGTCGATTAAGCTTGCGATCGATCAGCCAGTCACAGACTTGGCAACGGAGAGTGCGGATACGGCGGTTGCGTCGCCCGCGCTGAATCGTAATGTCTTACTGCCAGCCATCCTTGTCCAGCTCGTTGCGGTGTTGGATCAGTTTCAGCGCGGTGGCTTTGGTTCACTCAGCGACCAGTGGCGGGCGCTGCATGCGCATCAGGGTTGCTGGGTCGACGTGAACGGTGCGACAGAGTCGTTTGTTGCGAAGGTGCTTGATGTCAGTGAGGACGGAGCGCTGGTTGTGGAACGCGACGGCGCTCGTCTCCGGCTGACGGCGGCAGAGATTTCGATACGTCACAGCTGAGGTGCGGTATCGGTTAGGACGACTTCGGATTTACAATTGCGATGCTGGCATATGACGATAACGAGCACTGCCTAGTCAATGCGCGGGCGCGGCAAAAACATAATCAAAGACGAAATCATGGCGCGTTTTATTTTTTTTCTGTTGCTCGTGGCAAATCTGGCGCTCGCAGGGCATATCTACCTGACGTCGACTCAGCCGCGCGAAGGTTTGGGCGTGGAGGTAAATCGTGATGCACTCAAAGTGTTGTCCATTACCGATCCGGCAAAGGCGCAGGGTGAAGCGCTTCTTGCCAAGAAACTTGTTGAGTCCTTGAACTCGACCTCTTGTTTGCAGCTATCAGTGAAGCCAGCCGACGCACAGCGCGCGCAAATGTTACTTGGTGCGATGGCGCTGGCTGACCGTCTTGATCTTAAGAACATTGAAGAGTTCACCCGCTTTGCAGTCGTACTGCCTGTACAGCGTGACCGCAAGTCCGCCGATAAGCTGGTTGCTACTCTAAGGAAGGAGAATATCAAGGACGTACTTGTTATGGCGGATAACAGTGTGTCTCTTGGTTTGTTTTCGACCGAGGATGCTGCGAAGCGGGTTGTTGCGGAGATGGCAACAAAAGCGGCGAATCTGGTCGCGGGTATCTCCATCATGCCAAAAAATCCGCAGACCAAAGAGACGGTGTTCACGATTCGCGCGCCAGACGCCGGAGTTATCGGCAAGGTGGCGTTGATGCAACGCGACTTCGAAGCGAGTGTGTTGAAGGGGGCAGATTGCCCGGAGCCAACGGCAACGTCCGCGGGGACAACCCAGACTGCGCCGCCATCTGCTGCACCGACTGATTCGGCAAAAACCAAACGCTAGTATCAACGGCCATCTTGGGGCATTTTGATGTGAAGATGCCCATAGATGCTAGGGTTTTTCCAAGGCGAAATTCTCCAAAACCGCAAACTTGCTGTCATTCGGTGCTGTTTTGGTCGCTTGGCTGGAATCCAGTCCTTGGCCATGAAAATGGATTACGGTGGGCGAGACCCGACCTACGCTAGGGCGACGTGTTTTTTTGGCAGTTCCTCGGACTAAAGTACTTTGCCCGGGTTCATCAAGTTATGCGGGTCGAGGGTAGCTTTCATTGCGCGCATGAGATCGAGGGCAACTGGTGATTTGTGCATCGGTAATTCGGCACGTTTGAGTTGGCCAATGCCATGTTCTGCCGAGATAGAGCCGCCAAACTGATCCACATGGGCGTAAACAATCTTGTTGATTTCGGCTGCGTTCGTAAGGCCCTGCGTGGGTATTCCGCAGTTGTAGTGCAAATTGCCGTCTCCTAAATGACCGAAGCACACCAACGAAATTTCGGGGAACGCCTTCACCAACGCTGCGTCACACGCATGCAGAAAAGCCGGGATCTTGGAGATTGGAATCGAGATATCGTGTTTAACATTCTTGCCTTCGAGGCGCTGCGCCTCAGAGATTTGCTCGCGCAGCCGCCATAACTCAATGATTTGCGTCTCTGAAATCGCAATGACTGCGTCAATCGCCTCGCCTGCTTCAAACGAGGCCGCCAATTCCGCTTCCATCCACTCGCCGATTGGCGCGTCAGCGCGTGAGTCGTTGATCTCAATTAGTACCTGCCAGGCTTGTGGGGTGGCGAATGGCTCACGGGTGTTCGGGATGTGGCGCAAGACCAAATCCAGACAAACGCGCGAAATGATTTCAAACCCGACCAGACGATCCGCGAATGCACGCTTGATACGATTGAGCAATTGCACCGCATTCGCAGGATTCTCAACTGCCACTAACGCGACTGCCCGGGTTTGTGGTTTGGGGTATAGCTTGAGCGAGGCGGCGGTAATAATGCCGAGTGTGCCCTCCGAGCCGATAAACCAATTCTTTATATCGTAACCGGTGTTGTCTTTACGCAGTACCGACAGGCCGTCCCAGATGTCGCCCTTGGGTGTCACAACCTCAAGCCCCAACACCAAATCGCGCGCGTTGCCATAACGCAGGACATTGGTGCCGCCCGCGTTGGTTGCCAAGTTCCCGCCAATGGTGCAGCTACCTTCTGCGCCGAGGGATAACGGAAACAAACGGTCGGCGTCATCGGCGGCAGCTTGCACGGTTTGCAGTATTACACCCGCCTCGGCGGTTAGTGTATCGCTATCCGTGTCGATGGCGCGAATGCGGTTCATTCGGTTCAGTGACATGACGATTGCCCGACCATTGGCATCAGGCACACTGCCACCGACTTGCCCGGTATTGCCTCCCTGTGGCACGATGGGGGTTGCGGCAGACGCGCAGATCTTTACCAATGCGGCGACTTCTGCGGTGTTGGCAGGGCGCACAACGGCCAGCGCCCGGCCAGTAAAGTTGCCGCGCCAGTCGGTAAGATAGCCCGCCATATCAGCGGGCTCGGTGAGTATGGCGTTGGCACCAACCACAGAGCGAAGTTGTTCGATCAGATCGACGGCATTGTCTGGCGCGTTCATTTCAAGTCGCCACGAATCTTTGCGAGCATCGCTGTCGTGGAACGTTCGTGCTGGAACGCAATTGAGTAGACCTTGCCCCCCCAGCTGGCGACTTCGGGCGCACCTATAATTTTGTCGACGGTCCAATCGCCGCCTTTGACCAAGACTTGCGGGCGCGATGCAAGTATCCGGGCAATCGGTGTGTCCTCTTCAAACCAAGTGACCAGGGAAACACTCTCCAGCGCGGCGATGACTGCCATGCGGTCTTCAAGGAGATTAATCGGCCTGTCACTTCCTTTACCCAAACGTTTGACTGACGCGTCGCTGTTGAGTGCGACCACCAGTGAGGCGCCCAATGCCCGCGCCTGCGCGAGATAGGTGACATGGCCGCGATGCAGCACATCGAATACGCCGTTGGTAAACACCACCGGGCTCGCGAGGCTGGCCACACGGGTGGTTATCTCGTCCGGCGGGCAAATCTTGCGTTCAAATTCAGGGCGCATCATGTCATTTTGCCACTATGCGCGCCATACGGCTGTGCAAAGAACGCGTGGCCTAGGCAGCGGCAGGCGCAACCGGGGGCGTCTTCATGCCTGCAATCAGCTCCTTGCGGAAGCGATTGAGGTCTGCGGTGGATTCAAAGGTACGGTCAAACAAAGTGGATAGCTGTTTGAGAATGCCGTTGATAACTCGTGCCTCCCACACTTTGTCGAACTGAATCTGAGTGTCGAGCCAACGCTCAAGCCAGGTAGGATCAGGCAGCTTGGACTGCACCGTGTCGTTTGGAAACATCGATTGATTGACGTGCAGATTGGTGGGGTGAAGTGGCTTACCCGCTTTCCCGGCACTCGCCATTAGGAGGCCGATTTTTGCGTATGCAAGTTTCGCTTCGCTGCCGACTTTTTCCATCGCACGTCGCATGTAGCGCATATACGCGCCGGCGTGGCGGGCTTCGTCTTTGGAAATCGTTTCGTATATTTTTTTGATGACTGGCTCGGTGTGCCATTCCGAGGCGCGACGGTACCATTGTGTCAAACGGATTTCACCGCAGAAGTGCAGCATCAACGTTTCTAGTGCGGGTGCCGGGTCAAACGGAAAACGCACAGCGTGTAACTCTTCCTCGGTCGGAGCCATGTCGGGACGAAAACGCTTGAGATACTCCATCAACACCAGCGAGTGTTTTTGTTCCTCATAGAACCAAATGGACATAAACGCGGAGAAGTCACTGTCGTGTTGATTGTCGCGCAAAAACATTTCAGTTGCCGGTAGCGCCGACCATTCCGTGATGGCGTTCATCTTGATCGTGATCGCCTGTTCGTCGGTCAGCTTGGTGCCGTCGAATGTGCTCCACGGAATGTCGCTGGCCATGTTCCACCGGGATTTTTCTAAATCAGAGAAGAGGTCGGGATAAAGCATAGTGATTGGTCTTTGGGTAGTCGCTATTGCGTTAGTGTCGGGATAGTGGATATTGATGACAGGAGTCTATTGGTTGATTTGAGCATGTGGCCATGTCAATTTGATGAACTTGGCTGGTCTAGTCTCGCACGCAAGCCGCCGAAAGTGGTCTGCACCATGGCTTCCACAATTTGATCGTCCTTCAGCGCGCCCGCCTTTTGCAGAAACTCTAGCGTTGGATCACAAGATCTCGCGTACAACGTGTAGACCACAACATCATCGCCAAAAAGCGCGCTAATCTCGCCGCTCCTTCTCGCTTCTGCGGCCAATGCGTAAAAACGTTTGTTCACCTTTAACGCCAACGCCAGATACTCGATGTTCATCATCAGCGCGCGCTGAAATGCGCCGCGCGTCGAGGGTAGATGCGGAACCCCGCCGCGCAATCGGTGCTGAAGTGTCCAGCGCAAGATCTCCTCCAGCCGCCGCCCTGCCGTCCACTGTTCGGGAAACCCATCGAGTACATCGAGCGTCTGAGAGAGCAGTCGCGACATGGCCGCTGCGGCCAAGCGCTCTTTGGATGAGAAATGTTTGTATAAACTGCCTTTTGCCACGCCAACTGCATCGGCGACATCGTCCATGGTCATCAGGTCGAAGCCCTTTTCGGACAGCAGTCGGTTTACGGCATCGAGGATGGCTTCCTCGCGCGCTTCAAACTGTTGTTTTTTAAAGGGAGTCTTCAGCGCCAACATGTTTAATCGACCGGAAAAGAACTTTTAAGTTCAAGTAATGACTAACTGGTCACAAAATGACTATAGTGGTAAAGCAGATTGTGCCACGTGTTGCGCAAACTGCCAAATCGTCAAGTTTTGATTTCATCCGCAAGGTAGGAACAGTCAATGAAGATTGCTGTGGTTGGAGCAGGAATTTCGGGGTTGTCGTGTGCATGGCTTTTGTCCAAGCACTCGTCATTGGCATCCGCACCGCAGGTGACGCTTTTTGAAAAAAACGACTACCTTGGTGGTCATACCAATACCATTGATGTCCACGTCGACGGTAAAAGTTTCCCGGTTGATACCGGCTTTCTGGTGTTCAACGAGTGGACCTATCCGAACTTTATTCAGATGCTGCAGCACCTCGGTGTCCAGACGGCGCAATCAGACATGTCATTCGGAATCAAGCTGACCGACTCGAGTGGGCGAAGTCGTCTCGAGTGGTGCGGTTCAGATGACATTTTCACCGTGTTTGCGCAGCCGAGCAATCTGTTCAAGCCCGCGTTTCTCGGTATGCTGTGGGATCTGCTTCGATTCAATAAGGCCGCGATGGAGATGTCGGCACACAAGGCCAAATTGTCTGGAACGCTCGGAGAGTATCTCGATACACACCGATTCGGTAGGGCATTTCGTGACTGGTACTTGGTGCCGATGGCCGCCTGTATCTGGTCGACACCAACTAAACAAATTGCAAATTTTCCGCTCGCCACGTTCATCACCTTCTGCGCAAATCACGGACTGATCTCAGTTAACAACAGGCCGAAGTGGCGGACTGTCAAAGGCGGTGCGCGTCACTACGTGGAGAGACTACGTGCGCAACTCAACGATATCCGACTAAACGCCAAGATTAGCGCCATCCGGCGAAAATCCAATGGTGTCGGTATCATCACGGCATCAGGCGAGGAAATGTTTGATCACGTCGTGATGGCAGGTCACTCCGATGAGTCGCTGGCATTGCTGGCCGATCCCAGCGCGGATGAGTGTCGCGTGTTGCGTGCGATTCGTTACCTCCCCAACACCGCCGTGTTGCATACAGACCGGGCACTGTTACCCGACCGAAAACGCGCGTGGGCATCATGGAATTACCACGCGGCCTTCAAACATCCATCGAGCCAAAATGATTCGCCGGTGTCCTTGACGTACTTGCTTAACAAGCTGCAAACACTGCCGTTCACCTCGCCGATTATGGTCACCATGAATCCTTTGCAAACAATAGACCCGGCAAAAGTGATCAAGACCATCAGTTACGATCATCCGCTATTCCTACCGGAAAGTGTCGGCGCAAAACGTGACCTGCGCAAACTTCAAGGCACTAACAACACTTGGTTCGCAGGCGCGTGGACGCGTTACGGTTTTCATGAGGATGGTTTGATGTCGGGCATTGCGGTTGCTCGCGCACTGGGTGCTAAAACCCCATGGGAGACAAATACTCCTGCTGCAAACGACCTATCATCGCCCTATCCCGGCGTCGATGATTCACTCTCACTCGCGGGTTTGTAGACAAGATGCGCTTTCTGGCCGAAATTTGCCTGGGCAGAGTGATGCATCGGCGCTTACGCCCAGCAACGCACCAGTTTTCTTACGGTGTTTTTTTTCTACGACTGCCGCTATCGCAGTGGAAGGCCGCAGGCAACCGCTGGTTCTCTGTGGATCGCTTTAACCTTCTTTCGCTCCACACCAACGACTATGGCGCACGCGATGGGACGAGTGTTGAGCAATGGGCGCGGGCGCTACTGGAAACGAACGGATTAACGGCTGCCGACGGTGAAATTGTGTTGCAGACCTTTCCACGTCTGCTTGGGTATGTTTTTAATCCGATTTCGATTTACTTCTGCTACGATAAGATGAGCGTCATGCGCGCGGCTATTTGCGAGGTGAGTAATACCTTCGGCGAGCGCCACAACTATCTTATTGCCCACGGAAATGGTGAGCCGATCCTGACATCCGATTGGCTCGTTGCGCGCAAGGTATTCCACGTGTCGCCGTTTTGTGAAATTCGCGGCTACTATCGCTTTCGGTTTGAGCAAGACGCCGGACGCGCATTCGCACAGATTGATCACTACGATGGCAATGGGGATGAAGACAAATTGATTGTCACCACCATTAACGGCACGCCACAGCCGCTCACCGCCGTCAGCGCGATCGCCACTTTCTTAACGTTTCCGCTCATGACCCTTGGTGTAGTCGCCCGCATACACTGGCAGGCGTGGAAGCTGTGGAGGAAGAGTGTGCCGTTTTTTGCAAAACCCGAGCCGCCAAGTTTGCCGACTACTCGTAGCTACCCGTAACCGAAACTACACCCGTCCCGATTGTCCCACTATCCGAATCGCATTCAAGCGCGTATGTCAATCCAAGAATACCCCGCCGCTAACGAAACACTCCCCGGGCACTTGCCCGCATCAGCCAAGCTGCTTTATCGGGTGTTAACCAACATCGATACGGGTGTACTCACCTTCACCTCGCCGGAGGGAAACACTACAACCTTCAAAGGGGTTCATGATGGTCCGCATGCCGATCTTCGTTTTGCTGACTGGGATGTCGCCAAGGAGGTGCTGAAGTCTGCCGAGATCGGTCTGGCTGAGTGTTACAGGGATCACCGACTGTTTACCTCCAATCTCACCGCTTTCTTGACACTCTGCGCGCTCAACCAGCGGGCATTGGAAAAAGTATTTTACGGCAAGCCTTTGGTCGCATGGTTCTTCCGGCTCAAACACCTGCTACGCGGCAACACACGCAGCGGATCGAAGAGAAACGTTTCTGCGCATTACGATCTGTCGAACGACTTCTACAAGCTGTGGCTTGATCCTACCATGACCTACTCGGCCGCGATATTCTCCGGCGACTACACGCTGCCGTTGGACATCGCTCAGACGGCCAAGTACGAACGAATTTTGCAACTGCTTGATCCTAAGCTGGGCGAGACGATCCTAGAAGTCGGCTGCGGGTGGGGCGGGTTTGCAGAACACGCGGCTAAAACCCGCGGGGTCAAGGTCCACGGGATCACGCTTTCACGCGAGCAACTCGCGTTTGCAAAAACACGTATTGCGGCGGCGGGTATCGCCGACAAGGCAAGCTTCGAGTTCATCGATTATCGCGATGTGACCGCGCATTACGATCACGTTGTATCCATCGAGATGTTTGAGGCCGTTGGTGAACGCTTCTGGCCAACCTATTTCAAGGCCGTGCATGACCGTCTGAAACCGGGCGGCAGAGCGGTGGTGCAGACCATCACCATCGATGAAGCCGCATTTGCGCGCTACCGGGCCACTAGTGACTTTATTCGTGAGTACATTTTCCCGGGCGGCATGCTGGCACCCGTAAAACGTTTTGTTTCCGACGCAAACGATGCCGGGCTCGAAGCTGGCGAACCGTATCTGTTTGGCAAAGACTACGCCGAGACGCTGCGTCGCTGGCTGCAAGGTGTCAATGCCCAAGCGGAACAAATCAAGCCGCTTGGGTTTGATGAGAAGTTTCTGCAGATATGGCGCTTCTACCTTTGTTACTGCGAGGCGGGGTTTGAATCCGGTCGAACTGACGTGATGCAGATCATGCTCACGCGAGTCAAACATGAACGATTGGGGGTTTTATGAGTTCACTGAATTTTTGGAAAGTCACCGCCGGGGTGGTCGCAATCCTCGGGCTATTGACAACACTGGTTGAGGCACAATCCGCCGGTCTTCCCGCGCCGATCAGTGCTGACGTGCTGGGCAACAAAACCCTCACGCGTCGTGGCGAGGCAGTGATGCGATTTTTTGGTTTGAAGGTTTATGACATTCGCCTATGGACGTCAGACCGGCCACATCGTGACGATGAATTTTTTGCATTGGAGCTTGTCTACGATCTGGGCTTGAAGGGGGCGGACATCGCCAGACGCAGCGCGGAAGAGATGCGCAAGATTGGTTACACCGATGAGGCAAAACTCAAGCGATGGACCGAAATAATGACCAAAGTGTTTCCCGATGTAAAACAAGGTGACACGCTGGTCGGTGTATCGGTGCCGGGCAAGGAGGCGCGTTTCTACTCGCGCGAGAAGTTTATCGCGGCGGTGCCCGACCCCGAGTTTGCCAAGGCATTTTTTGGCATCTGGCTGTCGGAAAAAACCAGCGAACCACGTCTGCGTGAGCGGCTGTTGGGCGGAAAATAGACGCGCCTGACATGTCATCTTCCCCAATCGTCCAAGCCAGGACAAGCACCTGGCGGTTAATCGCATACTCACTCGCCTCGATTCCGCTGGCGATGGCGGCGTTACCAATTTACGTCAACGTGCCAAAGTTTTACGCCGACGTGATTGGCGTGAGCCTGACAGCCATCGGCGGGTTGCTGCTCGCGGCAAGAGTATTTGATGCCGTACAAGACCCGCTGCTTGGCTACTGGAGCGATCGCACCCGCCATTCAAAATGGGGTCGTTTTGTCTGGGTGATTGCAGGCGCGCCGTTGCTCGCCGCGTCGATGCTTGGTTTATTCAACCCACCCATTTTGCCCACCAACATGATGATGTGGTGGCTGGTCATCATGCTGCTGTTGGTCTACACGGCATTCTCGATGCTGCAAATCAGTTATCAGGCTTACGGCGCGGAAATTTCTGACGATCCAGTGGAACGAACGCGTGTGGTCTCGTTTCGTGAGGGCTTCGGGCTCATCGGGGTGTTCCTTGCTGCAGCCTTGCCGCAGCTGTTGTCGAACCAATACGGACCACGCGAGGGCTATGCGATCTTTGCCATGATCTTCATTCCGTTTGTGTTGGTGATGGCGGCGTTAACCGTGTGGTTGTCGCCGCCACCGCATACACGGGTTTCGACAGTGAGCAAAGGCGCGTTTTCGAATATGTTGTTGCCGCTAAAGAACACGCGCTTCAAAAGCCTCTTGCTGGTGTTTGTGTTTAACGGCATCGCGGCATCAATCCCCGCGACATTGGTGCTGTTCTTTATCGAGGACGTGATCAAGGCACCGGCGCAGGCTGCCGTATTCCTAATTGCCTACTTCGCGGCCGGCGCGGCTGGCATGCCCCTGTGGGTTTGGCTGTCGGCGCGTATCGGCAAAGGTCGCGCGTGGCTGGTCGGTATGCTCGTGTCGATAGTCGCCTTCGTCTGGGCATTCATGTTGGGCGCTGGTGATGTCGTGGCTTTTGGCATTATCTGTGTGTTGTCCGGTCTTGGATTAGGCGCAGACTTGGCGCTACCGCCGTCGATATTGGCGGATGTGATTGATGACGATGAGCGCGCGGGCCATGGCAGAAACGAGGGTTCCTATTTCGGCCTTTGGAACTTGGTGACGAAGATGAATCTGGCGTTGGCGGCTGGTATCGCGTTACCTTCACTGGCGTTGCTGGGATATGTGCCGCAAGCGAACAATTCCGGCCAATCCCTCACCTACCTTGCGGCGATCTATGCGTTGCTGCCGTGTGTGTTGAAAGCCATTGCGGCTGCGGCGTTGCTGCACTCACCGTTTGTTAGAAGTGTCGCCAAAACTGGTGGCGCTGTTCCCTTCGCGCAGCGAGTAAATCCATGAACTCCAAGAATGCGACGTTGAAGTATTTCTCAAATTGGCAAATGTGGTTCGCAGTCGCGCTGGTGACGTTGATGTCAGGCTGTGCATCGGCCCCCAAACCTGCCGACTATGCGCAGGAGAAACCCACGCTGGATTTACGCCAATACTTCAGCGGCACGGTGGATGGCTGGGGTTATGTGAAGGACCGCTCGGGCAAAGTGGTCAGGCGTATGTATGTTGAAATCATTTGTACATGGAGCGGCGACGACGGCACACTTGATGAATCGTTCAAGTGGTCGGATGGCAAGACAGAAAAGCGTATCTGGAAACTTCGCAAGGATGGCGATCGGTATATTGGTACAGCAGGCGACGTAGTCGGCGTAGCCAGCGGTGCGGCGAGCGGTAACGCGCTGCAATGGAATTACGTGCTGCGCTTGCCGCCCGAGCAGGGAAGCTACGAAGTCAATATGGATGACTGGATGTGGCTTGTTGATGACAAAACACTCGCCAACCAGACTGTGATGACCAAGTTCGGCATCAAGTTCGCCGAGATCAACATTTTTTTCCGCAAGCGGTAGAAAGCCTTTATGAGTCTGAATAACAAGATCACCGACTGGTCATCCAAACGCGTCTGGATCATCGGTGCCTCCACAGGCATCGGCGCAGCTCTGGCTGAACGATTGCACTCACGGGGTGCCAAGGTCGCTGTCTCTGCGCGTAGCGCCGACAAGTTGGCCGCAATGGTGACGCGCTTCGGGAAGAATAGTGCGCTTGCGCTGCCGCTTGACATCACCAAGGTAGACACTATCAAGGCAGCTGAGGCCGAATTGATTGCCAAGTGGGACGGTTACGATTTGGTGGTTTTTATGGCGGGCGACTACACCGCGATGCGTGCCTGGGAGCTTGATCTGAAAGTTGCCCAGCAGATGATCGATATCAACTGGGGCGGCTTTATGAATGGCCTGTCAGTGGTGATTCCGACCCTCATGAAACGCAAGGCTGGGGGTATCGCGCTGGTATCTTCAGTTGCGGGGTACCGTGGTCTGCCAAAGTCGCTTGTTTACGGGCCAACCAAAGCGGCGCTGATTAATCTGGCGGAAACGTTGTACCTTGACTTGAAAGACAAGGGGCTTGATATCTACGTAATCAATCCGGGTTTTGTGAAAACACCGATGACGGACAAGAACGACTTTGAAATGCCCTCTATCATCACCCCTGAGGCAGCCGCGCTGGAAATTGAAAAGGGGTTCGCCAAAGGCGAATTTGAAATACATTTCCCGAAACGCTTCACCAACATGCTCAAAACCTTGCGTCATCTGCCGTATTCGTTGTATTTTCCGACAATCAAGAAATCGACCAAACTCTAAGTTGCCCCGTGCCCACGCCACTGAAGCGATTTGTCTCGTACTGGAACAATCTTACCGCCGCCGATGTGGCGCGGCTGGGAGAGTTTTACACCGAAAATGCGATATTCCAAGACCCTTTCAACAAGGTGCAAGGGCAGGCGGCGATCAAACACATTTTTGACGACATGTTTGTGCGACTACTCGACCCCAAGTTTGTTATCACCGAAACCATCGAGCAGGATAACCGCGCGCTGCTGGTGTGGGACTTTAGTTTTCGTATCAAGGCGCTCAAACCGTCGCTGAAACGCACCATTCACGGCACTTCGCTGATTCGTTTTGCGGTCGACGGTCGCGCCTTGTCACATCGCGATTATTGGGACGCAGCAGGTGAGCTTTATGAACAACTGCCGTTGATTGGTAGCATAATGCGCGCGCTCAAACAGCGGATGGCGTAGAGGCTGCATGAAGACAAGCGCACCAAGTGTCGGGCATCTTCAGGCAAAAATGGCTGGAAACGCCCGTCGAACCCCAGCTGCACTATCGAATGAATGCAAAAACCGTCGCGAGTGGGCGGACTTGGCGAAGAGGGGCGGACACGTCTCCATTGTACGTGTGGGCACCGCGACCGACAAGATCGCCCGCGCACTAGGTTGATACAAGGTTTAGGTTAGCGTGTCGGCGCTTTGTCGACATACTCAAATACCCTGATCACGCGTGAAACGCCGGAGGTGGTACGCGCAACTTCAGTTGCCGCATCCGCCTCTTCTTTGGTGACAATGCCCATCAAATAGACCACACTCGCCTCGGTCACAATCTTGACGTGGTTCGACGAGAAACCCTTCGCGCCGAGGAAACGCGTTTTGACATTGGTGGTGATCAGGGTATCGTTTGATCTTGCGGCGAGTGAGGATTTTCCCCCGACCGTCAACTCATTGGTCACGTTCTTTACGCTACCAATCTTGCGGATCGCTTCGCCAATGTCAGCTTTCATTTTTTCATCGGATACTTCACCGGTGAGCAATACACTGAGATTGAAGCTGGTCACGTTGACATGGGCATCCTTAAAGCGGTCAATGATGATCGACCGCGCCTTCCACTCGATGTTCTCATCTTCGACATAAAAGCCGGTTGAACGACGGTCGTCGACCACAAGCGCGGTTGTACCGACACCGACCGCCACGATGGGAAAACAACCTTGCAGCATTACCACCGACGCCACCAACCCGGCCAACATCAACAATCGTTTCATTTTCTCTCCTGCAAGTAGGGATAAGTGTCTCAAGCAAGGCCATCCACCGCGCCTTTGCCTCTCAAGCGCCGAAGGCATCCTTGATCCATTCGACGCTGGCATTGTCCAACTCGTTCATTAGTATGGCATCAAAGCGACAAGGTGGATTGTGGCGTAGGCCTGCGAGATAGTGCTGCGCTGTCGCAATCAGGCGTCGTTGTTTGTTGGCATGAATGCTGCCGACTGCTCCGCCGAAGTGGCTAGAGGCGCGCATTCGCACTTCGACAAATACAAGCGTTCCGCTGTCTTGCATGATGAGATCGATCTCGCCAAATCGGCAGCGGTAGTTGCGTACCACTGTCTTCAAGTTCCGCGCGAGAAGAAATTGTTCGGCGAACCGCTCGGCGGCGTCACCTGACGTCTTGGTCGTCAATATCTTAATTCCCGTAATGTCGGTCGCGTAGCCGCAACTAGTCTGCCAGCTTGACGACCTGCGGTCGGCCGTCGCGCATTTCGACAAGCGGTAGTGCTCGCAAGAACTGGTTGCCCTCAAGTGTGATGCGACCGGTAACCCCATCAATCGGCATAAACGGCTGCTTGGCGTTGCTTCGCACCGGCACCGTAGAAACAACCGTGACACCGGCTGCTTTATTGGTCTGGGCGTTGGCGGCCGTGTCGACCAACGCATAAACGATCCGCCAAGCGTCGATACCCAATGCGTAGAGCCGTTCATACTCGGTCGGCATCCCGTCTTGCGGTCTCGCATACGCAATTACGGCAGCGCGATCGCGCTCAGCGAACCACGGTATCTCCGGATACTTAACGCTATCAAGATCGAGGTTTTCTACCGCACCGGCGCGCGGGTCAAATGTCTGCGCTGTGGCAAAAACTGGCAGGCCCTGCGGCAGGTAGGGGCGCGCAAAACGCGCAACTGACATGTCGGCAGCGAGGAAAACGACATCTGCCTTGGCGGCGTCGGATTTCTCCATCGCTGTCCTTACTTTCGGCGCGTCGTCCAAGTCACCGGAAAAGAGGATGCGTGTGGCAACAGTGCCGCCAAGCTTGAGCCATTCCTTTTCAAACGCCTCTTGTGTGCGTTTTGCCAGAGATGCGTTACTCACCACAATCGCGACATTGCGAAACCCGTCGGCGGCCGCTGCGCGCGCGGCGAGTCTTGCATCCCAGTCGAGTGAAAGCGTTATGTAGAAGAAGTTATTGGCGTCTGCACGACTCAGATCTGCCGGCGTGTTCAGCGCCAGCGTGGGCAAAAATCCGGATTCCCGCGCAACAATGGTCGCGCCGTCACGCGTCAAACCGGCCACAACTGCCACGGTGCCTTCTGTTACAGCCTTACGATAAAGCAACGCCATCGAATTTGCTTCGTCTTCGGCCAGATACACACGCGCCTCGAACTGCGTTTTACCGCTTAACTCGGCGGCGGTGAGAAAACCAGCTTTGGCCGCTTCAGCCGCTTTGCCAAGTACTTTTGACGAAAGTGGCAGAATGAGCGCGATCACTTTTAGTTTCTCGGCCGGGGGTGCCTCTGCCGCGAGCTTGGTCGACCCACTCTCCTTCGAGCCGGATGCGGTAGGGGCGGGTATCATGGTATTCGCGGCCGCCGATGGAGCGACAATAAGTGGCGCGGGTGCGTCACTCGTCTTATGCGGCGCTACCGGCTTTTCTTGCGATACTGCGGATATTGGCATTGTCGCCAGTAGCACCGAAAGCATCAATGGCGCACACTCAATGACGCGCCCCGCCGGAGTCGGTCTGGGCGAGGCGGTAGATTCGGTGCCGTTACTCGAATTCAGAACCAGAGCCATTGATTGATGCCACCCATGCAAAACGAAGGAATCGAGTCCCAAGAACAAGAGGTAAAGCTCGAAGCCGCATTATATGTGGTGGCCACTCCCATCGGTAATCTCCGCGACATCTCTGATCGCGCGCTCAATGTGCTCGGGCACGCGGATGTAATCGCCGCCGAGGACACGCGGAATGCACAGTCGCTATTGGGTCACTACGCTATCAAAGCCCGGCTGATCGCGGTACACGACCACAATGAGCAGCAAGCGGCAGGTGGTGTCGTCAAGCTCATCACAGAGGGCAAGAGTGTGGCGCTTGTGACCGATGCCGGCACCCCTGCGATCAGCGATCCAGGCGCACGGGTGGTCGCAGCCGTCCATGCCGCGAATTTGAAGGTGGTACCGATACCAGGTGCCTCGGCGGTGGTCGCGGCAGTATCGGCTAGCGGGGAGGGCGAGGCCGGCTTCCTGTTTCACGGTTTCTTGCCGGCCAAGGCCGGTGAACGAAAGCGCGCGTTGGCGGCGCTTTATGCGCTTCGTTATCCAGTCGTGCTCTACGAGTCGCCGCATCGGATTGTTGAGTCGATGACCGATATTGCGGCGGTGTTCGGCGCTAGCCGCCAGATTGTCATCTGCAGAGAGATCACAAAGAAGTTTGAAATCATCAAACGGCTGCCTCTCGCGGACGCGGTTGGCTGGCTCGAAAGCGACAGCAATCAGCAGCGCGGGGAGTTTGTTCTCGTGCTAACAAAGCCCAATCAGGACGCGGCGAATGAGGCAAAAGAGCTTGGAGCGGCAACACTGGAGCGCACCTTGCGAATCCTGCTTGCCGAGTTACCAGTCAAACAATCCGTGGCGATGGCGGTACAACTGACGGGTGAAAAGAAGAACACGGTTTACGACTTAGCGCTGCAAATTCGTGATGAATCAGCGGAAGGTTAGCGCACACTTCTATAATATGGATGTGCAAATTCATATGCAATCACTTACCATCACCCGACCCGACGATTGGCACCTGCATGTTCGTGACGGAGCCGCCTTGGCCGCAGTGTTGCCGCATACGGCGAGGCAATTCGCGCGGGCGATCATCATGCCGAACTTAAAGCCGCCGGTTCGCACAGTTGCGGACGCTGCCGCATATCGCGACCGTATCTTGGCGGCAGTTCCGTCGGACATGAACTTTGAACCGCTGATGACATTGTATTTGACTGACAACACCTCAGCGGGAGACATCTTTGCAGCGAAGGCATCGGCTTTTGTTAAAGCGGTCAAATATTATCCGGCGGGTGCCACGACCAATTCTGATTCCGGCGTCACCGACATTCGAAAATGTGACGCGGTGTTTGAAGCAATGCAGCAGGTTGATCTGCCACTGCTGCTGCATGGCGAAGTGACCGGGGACGATATTGACGTGTTTGACCGCGAAAAAGTGTTTCTAGAAAAACATCTGATGCCGTTGGTGCAGCGCTTCCCAAAACTACGCATCGTGCTCGAACACATTACAACGGCAGACTCGGTGAAGTTTGTGTTGGCAGCGAGTGACAATGTGGCTGCCACCATCACGCCGCAGCATTTGCTGTTCAGTCGCAACGCAATTTTTAAAGGCGGGATTCGCCCGCATTTTTACTGTCTGCCAATTTTGAAACGTGAAGAACATCGGCTGGCGCTGGTGCAAGCAGCGACATCCGGTAATCCAATGTTTTTTCTCGGCACCGATAGTGCGCCGCATACCAAGAACGCAAAAGAAGCCTGCTGCGGCAGTGCCGGCTGCTACTCGGCATTACACGCCTTGGAGTTGTACGCCGAGGCGTTTGAAACGGCTGGCGCGCTCGATAAACTGGAAGCCTTTGCAAGTTTTTACGGCCCTGACTTCTATCGGCTACCCCGCAACACCGGCACAGTCACGCTACACAAAACCAAGTGGCGCATCCCGGACGAAGTGCCGTTCATGGAGTCGGGGCTTGTACCGCTGCGCGCAGGTGAAGAGCTGACGTGGCGGATGGCCTGAGCCGGGATAGCTGGCACGAGATTCGGAGGCAGTTAGACGCCCCCCTCTTTGCTGCGATTCGCGCTGCCGCCAATGAGTTACCCGTCGATGAGTGGCCGTCTCTAGACGCGCTAAATTCCATGGCCGAGCGGCGCGGTCTGTGCAACTCGTACGGTCGACCGATTGTGTTCGCGCCACCGATTGTCAATGGCGGCGCGATGCACTACGAAACGCTGATTGCCGAGCGCGGTACGATCCCAACGCGCGACAACCGACACGACCTGTTTAACGCCTTGCAGTGGTTGTCATGTCCTAAGCTGAAGAGCGCTATCAATGCGGGACACGTGTTCCTCATGCAGCGCGATCTAACGCACGGAGCAAAGGCGCGCTCGACGCCGCGTGACGTATTGACGATGTTTGATGAGAGCGGCGTGATCGTCGTCAGTGAGGACACCGCACTACTTAGAATGATTCGCGATTTTCGCTGGCGTGAACTATTTGTTTCTCGTCGTTGCGATGTAGTTAACAACATGAGATTTCTGTTAGTCGGCCATGGTCTTCTAGAGAAATCGGTCGCCCCGTTCATCGGGCTTACCGCCAAAGCGATGTTGCTCGCGCAGCCAATTGATTCCGACCTCGATGCCGCTGCGGCAAACTGGCTCGCGAGCTCGGTAAACCTCGCGTCCTCGCGTAATCTTGCCCCGTTGCCGTTGCTCGGGATCCCTGGGTGGGATGTGCGCAACGAGATGCCGGCCTTCTACGAAAATGCTTCCTACTTTTGCGCAGGTTATCGGCGCTGATGGGTTCGGCTGTTCGCTTGCCGGCTTATGTTGAGAGTTCACAATGTTTCACCTGTTTGCCGCGCGATTGTTGATTTAGGACAAGTTTGGCGGAGCCCCCTCCGAGCAGTAAAGTTTATTATTACGCTCCGACTGCCGCTCGTTTAACGCGGATCACGAGTGCGCATGCGGCATTCGTCGCGCATCAACAGGAGGAAGACAAAATGTATTTGATGATACGTGGAGTGTGCGTAATCGCACTCCTTTTTAGTTTCGGGCAAGCGCTAGCAGCCCAAATCAAGATTTCTGGTTCCGATACGATGGAATCCCTCGCACAAAACGCCCTGTCGCAATACGCACGTGGGCCTGGCAAGGGCGTCGCGGTGACGACCGATTTTCGTGGGACTTCACAAGGCTTTAAGGATCTCTGTGAAGGGCGGGTTGCAATGGCGCTAGCTTCAACGATCATGGATAGTGAAACCGTTGCACGCTGCCAGAAAGCAGGTGTCGCATATGTTGAGTTGCCGATTGCATTTGATGCCATCGCGGTCATTGCACATCCCTCACGAGTGCTCATAAGCGAACTCTCCCTAGCTGAACTGAGATTGATATTTTCCCCAGAAAGCGTGGGCAAAGTGACGCGGTGGTCGCAAGTTCGCGCGACCTTGCCGGATGCCCCGCTGACCGTGATCTCGCTAGATCCAAAATCGGGGACAAACGCTTTTTTTGGCAATGTTGTTCACGGCATGAGAGGGTTTGTCCGCCCGGATGCAAAAACCGACAAAGATCACCTAGAAGTGGCCAAGATGGTTGCCAACGATCCAAGCGCGATCGGATTCGTTTCGCTCGGTGCGTTATCGGACAGCCGCATCGCGGTGTGGAAAGTGCCGGTAAATTTTGGGCGTGGTGCAATCTCGCCGACCCGTGAGGCCGTGCTAAACGAGTCATACTCAAAACTCGCAAGGGTTCTGTATATCTATGTATCGAAGTCCGCGATCAAAGAAAAGAATGGACACGTTCTCGACTTAGCGATGTGGATAATGGAGCGTGCCGGAAAACTCGCAGCGTACGAAGGATTTATCCCCTTAATTGACATCAACTACAGCGATGGTATGCGAGCGCTGCGTGAAGCAGCGCCTAGGTAAGCACGAATTTCCTTTTCGGTTCGATTTCGACAACGCTGCCAGCTTGTAACTTGCGCATGGGATAATTTGCGCGGAAGCTCACCAGACAGTCGCTGTGTACTCGTTGCATAGAGGAAGGTCCGGACTCCACAGAGCAGAGTAGTGGGTAACGCCCATCCACCGCGAGGTGAGGATTAGAGCAACAGAGACGAGCTGGTTAACTCCAGGTGAAACGGGCAATCTCTACTCGGAGCAATACCAAATAGGCAGGCGTTGATGTTGCTCGCGGAGCCTGCGGGTAGGTAGCTAGAGGCGTACGGTAACGTACGTTCGAGATGAATGACTGTCATACCCCAAGGCGCGAGCCAAGGGGCGTAACAGAATCCGGCCTATCGGTGGGCTTCCACTTTCCAGCTTAGCGTGACGTGTAGATGTCCCATCCAAAACGGCACATCAACGCGGTGATCACACACAAGAAAAATACGCGTAAAAAACCGCTGCCGCGGTTAACCGCAAGATGTGCGCCGACCCAGGCACCAGCGATATTGGCAGCCGCCATCGGGATGGCAAGTTTGTAAAGGATGTTACCGCTCCACGCAAACCACGCCGTTGCCGCGATGTTGGTGGTGATGTTGACCACCTTCGCTGAGGCTGATGCAGTCAAAAAGTTAAAGCCCAACAGACCAACAAAAGCGAAGATCAAGAAGCTGCCCGTTCCGGGGCCGAAAAAACCTTCGTAAAAACCCAGCACCACGCCGACGAGAACGGCAACCAATCGTTCGTGCGACTGTGCAAACTTTGGCTGATGCAGGGCACCGAAGTCTTTGCGCATAAAGGTGTAAATCGCAACGCCAATCAACAGTAACAGGATGATCGGCTTTAACAGCTTCGGATCAATCATCGTCACGGCACGCGCGCCGATGAATGCAAATATTGCCGCGATCAATGCGGCGGGCAACACCGTCTTCCATGGGATCGCAACGGCCCGCGAAATTTTTGCCAACGCCACCGATGTACCCGCGAACGAAACGATTTTGTTTGTGCCGAATATGGTTGCCACGGGCGCACCGGGGAGAAACACCAGCAGCGCCGGCACTTGAATGAGCCCGCCGCCACCGATGACGGAGTCAACGAGTCCGGCAAAAAATGCGAGGGCTAGTAGTGCGGCGAAGGACCACGAGGCGAGTGAAATGCCGGCGGCGCGGGAGAAGTCAAAATCCACGGATCTGTGTAGCGGCAAGTTGGATGCGTAAGGACGGAAAAGCATTATCCGGCGACGCCGAGGTAAATGGCGATCTCGTGCGCGGAGCGACTGTGCCTGTAGGCCCAAAAGCCAAGCAGGCCAGATTTATGTATAAAATTACAGTAATTGCCTGATTTTTCAGCAAAATTCCTACGAAGTTACTTTAGGTATTAAGGCTATCTCATTAATTATCAAAGGAGTTTTCCACAGGTTATTTCGCATCAACAAAACACGCTAAGTCCCTGAACCATAAAGAAAAAATCTTAAAAACCTGCTTGACCGCAGGTTTTTGTTTGCCTATAGTGTCCACAAGTGGTGAAAAGTGGGAATAAAGGTATTTTTCCTGCTTTTTTCGGCCGTTTGGTGTGCGACCGGGGTCTGGCCAGGGTCTGGCGAATCATCGGTAGCCAGAATCGACCCCCTCTGGCTTTGCGGCATGACAACGTTTTTTTGAGGATTTGCAGACGTGTTTCAGGGTGCTTCACAGATTAATCTCGACGCGAAGGGCCGTCTCGCCGTGCCGGTGAAACACCGCGAGGCCTTGGCGGCACCGTCTGCGGGCAAGCTGGTCATGACCGCGCATCCGCACAAGTGTGTGTTGCTCTATCCTGAAGCGAATTGGGAGCCGATTCGTAGCCGCGTGATGACCTTCCCGTCGCTCGATGCAACCGCGTCGGTTTGGAAGCGCATGCTGATCGGTTTTGCGGAGAACACCACGCTCGATAACGCTGGCCGTATTTTGTTGTCGCCAGAGCTCCGCAGCTTCGCGGGAATTGAGAAGCAAATCATGTTCGTCGGCCAAGGAACCCACTTTGAAGTGTGGTCGTTGACCGCTTGGAACGAGCAAATTGCCGCCCTCACCTCGGGCGCCGCCGGGTTGCCGCCAGGCACAGAGAACTTCTCTCTCTAGAGGGTCGGGTGAATGAAAGCCTCCACACCACCGTTCTCCTCCATGAAGCGGTGTCGGCCCTCCGTATTCGTGAAAACGGCACGTATGTCGATTGCACATTTGGCAGGGGCGGACATTCACGTCTTATCCTCAACACGTTGGGAGGACAAGGCAGGCTGATTGCAATTGATCGCGATGTCGCCGCGATTGACGCGTGTGACATCAGTGATCCAAGGTTTACGTTGCACCACGCGTCGATGAGTGAATTCAAGCGGGTGCTCGACGATTCAGGCGTTGAAAAAGTTGATGGTGTGTTGGCGGACTTAGGCGTGTCCTCGCCGCAGCTCGATGATGGGCAAAGGGGGTTTTCGTTTCGGTTTGATGCGCCGCTTGATATGCGGATGGATCAGACACAAGGCGTGACGGTGGCGGATTGGTTGGCGAGAGCAGACGAACAAGAAATAGGGGAGGTCATCTGGCGCTATGGTGAAGAACGGTTTGCTAAGGCCATTGCAAGAAAGATTGTTGCGGCAAGGGGCCCCGGACGTCTACGGACGACGCGCGAGCTTGCCAAACTCGTGGGTGAAACCGTCCGCACACGCGAGCCGGGCTTCAATCCAGCGACCCGCACGTTTCAAGCTCTTCGGATTTTCATCAATCAAGAGCTTGAAGAAGTAGAAACGATGTTGCCGCAGGCGGTGTCGCGTCTGGCGGTCGGAGGTAGGTTGGTGGTAATCAGTTTTCATTCTTTGGAAGACCGGATCGTCAAGCGCTTCATGCAGTCTGCATCACGCAAGGATTCGCTCCCCTCCGATTTCCCAATCCGCGCGAATGAAATCAACCAAGCCACGCTCGCCCTAGTAGGTCGCGCCGTTAAAGCGAGTGACGCGGAAGTCGCCGCGAATCCGCGTGCGCGGTCCGCCGTCATGCGCGTGGCCGAGCGCACGGGAGTCTCGCAGTGATGCGCCTAAACCTCCTGTTGCTCGTGGTGTTGGTATGTTGTGCGCTGTCGGTTGTGACCTCACAGCATCAGGCGCGTAAGGCATTCATTGACTTGCAATCGGAAAAAGACCGTGAGGCAAAACTCGATCAGGAATGGCGCGAGCTACAAATCGAGAGTCAGACACTCGGAACACACAAACGGATCGAGCAAAGGGCGTCGCGTGAATTGTCCATGACCTTGCCGGATCCGAAGCGAACTGTCATGGTAACTCTCGACCGGTCGGCGAAATCGTCCACGTCTTGGGCCGCACCACCCGCGTCTGCGCCAGCCGGGGCAGCGAAATGAACTACACCAGCAAAAAAATTCAAGCGCCGGAGCTGCGCTTAAAGCTTGAAGGCTGGCGATCTCGCCTGGCACTGCTGGGTTGCCTCGCGCTTTTTGCCCTTCTATTTGGCCGCGCGTTTTATCTGCAAGGCCTGAATAATGATTTCTTGCAGGCAAAGGGTGAATCCCGCTTCGTTCGAGTAGTCGACATGCCGGCGTCACGCGGCGCAGTGCTTGATCGCAATGGCAAGCCCCTCGCCATCTCAACACCAGTCGAGTCGATTTGGGCGAGCCCGGCGGACGTGGATTTGGACGAGAAGGCGATCACTAAACTCGCCGCAGCACTCAATCTCGACAAGAAATTGGTTACAGACCGCCTTGCCGATAAAGACAAAAATTTTGTCTGGCTAAAACGTCAGCTTTCACCGGAACAAGCTGCACGGGTGATGGCGCTAAAGACGCCAGGCGTCTTCCAGCAACGAGAGTACCGCCGCTTTTACCCCGCCGGAGACGTGACTGCGCACGTGATTGGTTTCACCGGCATGGAGGATCAGGGACAGGAGGGAATTGAGCTTGCGCAACAGGACGTACTGGCGGGGGTGCCAGGCCAGCGGCGCGTCATCAAGGATCGTAAGGGGCGCATTGTTGAGGATTTGGAAAGCCTGAAGGTACCGCGGGAGGGCAAACCACTAAAACTTTCGATCGACGAACGATTCCAGTTTCTTGCGCACCGCGAGTTAAAGGCCGCGGTGGAAAGCAACCGCGCCAAGGGCGGCGCACTGGTGATGCTCGACGCGAAGACGGGAGAAGTGCTGGCGTTGGTCAATATGCCCGACTTCAACCCGAACAATCGCGCCGCCTACAAGCCCGCGCAAATGCGTAATCGCAGTGTGGCCGATAGCTTCGAACCGGGCTCCACCTTCAAACCATTTGCCGTCGCAGCGGCGTTGGAGGCGGGCATCGTTAAACCCTCGACAGTGATTATCACCGGCAGCGGGTTATCGGTCGGGGGTCATGTGATTACCGATACTCATCCACAAGCGCAGATGACGGTGGCGGAAATCATCCAGAAGTCGTCAAACATTGGCACAGCCAAGATGGCGTTGCAGTTGCCCTCCGAGACTCTATGGAGCCTCTACAGCGACCTAGGGTTTGGTAGCAGCCCACGCACTGGGTTCCCCGGCGAGGTCAGCGGCAAATTGCGCGCAGCTAAGACCTGGAAGCCGATAGAACAGGCGACCATGTCTTATGGTTATGGCCTGTCTGTATCTGCGTTACAAATAGCGCGGGCCTACACACTGTTTACTAACGATGGCGTGTTGTTACCAGTGACTTTCAGCAAGCGCGAGACTGACGTCATCGGCAAACAGGTGCTGTCAGCGGCGACGGCCAAAACGATGGCGGCGATGCTTGAGACGGTGACCCAGCAAGGTGGCACTGCGTCCAAGGGGCAGGTACCCGGCTACCGCGTTGCCGGCAAGACTGGCACTGCGCGCAAGTTGGTGAACGGACACTATTCGCAGTCATTGTATTTATCCTCATTTGTCGGTTATGGGCCGGCGTCCAATCCAAGATTCATCATGGCCGTCACCATCGACGAGCCTGCCGCTGGCAAGATTTATGGTGGTGAAGTGTCGGCACCCGTGTTCTCAAATGTGATGGCGCAGGCGCTACGAATGGCGGGCGTACAGCCGGATGCACCGGCGTTGGTTGATGCGGGGCGTACGCCCGTCAACCCTGCCTCATCGGCTAGCGTGGTGGTTTCGCCGCAACAGCCGCTAACGCCGCTGGTGACGCCTTTTTCGACAACGCAAGTGGCTGTGGCCCCGAAGGATCGCGGATGAAGGCCACTGGTATCCAGCCAATCCCCCTC
This sequence comes from Rhodocyclaceae bacterium, assembly GCA_020247395.1. Lineage (GTDB taxonomy): Bacteria > Pseudomonadota > Gammaproteobacteria > Burkholderiales > Usitatibacteraceae > UKL13-2. The sequence continues at coordinate 16,889 of JADCJC010000001.1, read as the reverse complement.
ACCAATTTGCGCGCTGTCATTCAGGCGATCGATCAACTGCCTGCAAGAGTAGAACACGCCACTGCCGCGTCGCGAGACGCGCGCTTCGGCAGTATTTTCCTAGCCTATCCTGGCGCGGTGCATGATGGGCGAGTGTTTATTGACGACGCCATAACACGCGGCGCGTCAGCCGTTATGTATGAAGCTACCGGCGAGTTTCACTGGAACGATGCCTGGCGAGTTCCTCATGTCGCAGTGACAAATCTCAAACAATTTGCCAGTGCCATTGGTGCCCACGTCTACCGCCATCCGTCAAATGAGTTGTGGATGGTGGGTGTGACCGGCACCAACGGCAAAACTTCTGTTTCACAATGGATTGCGCAGTCGCTGGAAATGGCCGGTCGGCGCAGCGCGGTGTTTGGTACCATCGGCAACGGTCTGTTGGGCGCACTCACCACTGCGGACAACACAACACCGGACGCTGTTTTGCTACAGCGCTACCTGCGTGACTTCGTGACTGCCGGTGCGGCAACGTGCGCGATGGAAGTTTCCAGTCATGGACTCGATCAGGGTCGTGTGTCGGATGTTAAATACGATGTGGCGGTGTTTACCAACCTGACGCGTGATCATCTCGACTACCACGGCACGATGGAAGCCTACGGCGAAGCCAAGGCAAAACTATTCGCGCTGCGCGGGCTAAAGACCGCAGTGGTAAACGTGGATGACCCATTTGGGCGCGAGCTCGCAGGTCGTGCGGAACGGCGTGGTGTCGATGTGATTCGGTATGCAACCAAGACCGGCATCAAGTTCGCAAACTTGATTGCACACGATATTGCTGTCACCTCCGCAGGGCTCAGTTTCAAGGTGCAGAGTCTAGATGCAAACGGCCTGACGACGGATGAGGCGCAGGTTGAAACAGATATCCTTGGCGCATTTAACGCAAGCAACCTGCTGGCGGTGATTGGCTGTCTGAAGGCTAGTGGTGTTGCCATCGCCACTGCGGCGTCGATTGCTGGCCGCTTAGCGCCGGTGACTGGCCGTATGCAAAAAGTCCGCGCAGCGATCAACGCGGCAAACAAACCGCTGGTGGTCGTCGATTACGCTCATACGCCGGATGCGCTGGAAAAAGTGCTTTCCACCGTCTCCGCGATCATGCCAGACAAAGGCCGCTTGATTTGCGTGTTTGGTTGCGGCGGTGACCGCGATACCGGCAAACGCCCGCTGATGGGTGCCATCTCCGGACGCTACGCCGATTTCACACTACTGACCTCGGATAATCCGCGCACGGAAGATCCGGCCAAGATACTTGCCGATATTGGGGCCGGCATCGGTGCGGCACCGCATCACAAGGTCGTTGATCGGCGCCAGGCAATTTTTGAGGCGCTTGAACTGGCCGCGGCAAATGACGTGGTGCTTGTCGCAGGCAAGGGGCACGAGAGCTACCAAGTTATTGGTGAGACCAAACAACACTTCAGTGACGTTGAGGTTTCTCTCGAAGCGCTGGGGGTGTGGAAGGGGCGCACGAAATGAGCGGCGCGACGATGACACTCGCAAATTGTGCGCGCGTGTTGGGTGCAGCGTTGCATGCCAAGAATATCGGAACCACATTCGCCGGTGTGTCCACGGACAGCCGTTCGATTGCAGCCGACGAGTTGTTTGTTGCACTTAAGGGGCCGACCTTTGACGGCCATGAGTTTCTCGAACAAGTTCGACAACGTGGTGCGGCGGCGGCGTTGGTCTCGCGCCTGATGCCAACCGATCTCGCACAAATTATCGTCGGCGACACCATATTGGCCTACGGCGCTCTCGCGCAGTACTGGCGCAGCCGTTTTACGCTGCCCATCATTGCCCTGACCGGCAGCAACGGCAAGACAACTGTTAAAGAGATGCTGCGGTCGGTTATGGCGAAACACGTGGGCGGTGCCGACGGGGTGCTGGCGACTGATGGCAATCTGAACAACAACATCGGATTGCCGCACATGTTGTTGCGCTTGGATTGTCGTCATCGCGCCGCAGTGCTTGAGATGGGTATGAACCACCTCTTCGAAATTGACTATCTCACGCGCTTGGCCGTGCCCGATGTGGCGCTGGTCATCATGGCGGGAACTGCGCACATTGGTGAGCTCGGATCGCGGCAGGCAATTGCGCAGGCAAAGGGCGAAATCTACGCTGGACTGCGCGACGACGGCGTTGCCTGCATCAACATCGACGACCAATACGCCGACTACTGGCGGTGTCTCGTCGGGAACAACAGACGCATCGTAACCTTCGGCACGGCACCCTCAGCCGAAGTGCGTGGCGAACTCACACAAGCCGGATTGACGCTGCATACGGCAGTCGGGACTGCGGAAGTCGGCTTGCAGGTGATGGGTGAGCACAATCAACGCAATGCCATCGCGGCTGCCGCCGGCGCCTTTGCGCTAGGTGTTTCGCTGCCGACGATTGCCGCCGGGCTCGCAGAGTTTTCAGGGGTCGATGGCCGATTGCGGCGCTACGTCAACCACAATTTTGCCACCATCATCGATGACACTTATAACGCCAATCCGGATTCGATGCGTGCTGCCATCAATGTGCTGGCGAAGCTGCCGGGCAAGCGATTGCTGGTGCTGGGCGATATGGCGGAGCTAGGAGAAGACGCGGCTGTGATGCATGCAGAAATCGGAAAGGAGGCAAAGATGGCGCGAGTTGATGGGCTGTTTGCGCTTGGCGAGCTTGCGCGTGAGTACTGCTCAGGCTTTGGCGCGGGTGCGGTACACATGGCGAGCTTTGACGAACTGGTTGCCACCTTGAAGCCGACGCTCGACGCCAACACAACGGTACTGATCAAGGGTTCGCGCTCTATGCGAATGGAGCGTGTCGTTTATGCGCTAGTGGATTCTGCACAAATCAAGCCGGCGAAAGGAGTTCACTAATGTTGCTCGAACTCTTCGAGTGGTTGGGTAGAGACGTGCGGGCATTCAACGTGTTCAGCTACATTACGCTGCGCACCGTGCTGGCATCGATGACCGCGCTGGTGATCTCATTTGTCATCGGGCCGTGGATGATTCGTCAATTAACGGTGATGAAGATTGGCCAGTCGGTGCGTAGCGATGGCCCCCAAACGCATCTAGTGAAGGCCGGTACTCCCACCATGGGTGGCGCGCTCATTCTGACTGCGGTTACTGTGACTACGCTGCTATGGGGAGATCTGAGCAATCGTTACGTGTGGGCTTGTCTGGTCACCACCGTCGGGTTTGGTGCGATCGGCTGGATTGACGATTACCGCAAGGTGGTACACAAGAATTCCAAAGGACTTTCCGCTAAATCAAAGTTCTTCTGGCAGACGGTAATTGCGGCTGCGGCTCTGTCCTACCTAGCGTTCCGCGCCAACCTGCCGCAGCAGACCGATTTGATCGTACCGTTTTTCAAGACGGTGGCGATTCCACTCGGTGCCATCGGCTTCATCGTCCTGGGTTGGTTCATGGTAGTGGGCTTTTCTAACGCCGTGAATCTAACCGATGGCCTTGATGGCCTGGCCATCATGCCCACTGTGATGGTTGCATCGGCGCTCGCCATCTTTGCCTACGTCGCCGGTAACAAAGTCTTTGCGACTTACCTTGGTGTGCCACATATCGCCGGGGCCGGCGAACTCGCGATTTTTTGCGGCGCGATTGCCGGCGCAGGGCTTGCCTTTCTGTGGTTTAACGCATACCCCGCCGAAGTGTTCATGGGCGATGTCGGTGCGCTGGCACTCGGCGGTGCACTTGGGTTGGTGGCGGTGATCTGCCGACAGGAAATTGTGCTGATCATCATGGGCGGGGTGTTTGTGATGGAAACACTTTCCGTGATGATTCAGGTGGCGTCATTCAAGCTGACGGGCAAACGCGTATTCCGCATGGCTCCGCTGCATCATCACTACGAACTAAAAGGTTGGAAAGAAAACCAGGTCGTCGTGCGCTTTTGGATCATCACGATGATGCTGGTGTTGTTTGGATTGTCGACGCTGAAACTCAGATGAAAGAAATATGGGCGCATGACGTGAAGGTTTGGGCGACGCTAACTCGCGAAGCGATGTTAAGTCCGGAGGGCGGCGGAGACCAGAACGCGCACGTCGTGCGCTTTTGGATCATCACGATGATGCTGGTGTTGTTTGGGTTGTCGACATTGAAGTTGCGGTAACGAAATTTGAAAGTGTCCGATTGGCGGAAGGTTTCGAGTGAAAGTGCCTCGAACTGCCCGTCAATAGGCGGGTCTGGCGGATTAACGATGCAAAGAGGTCAGGGGAGTGAGCTGGCATGAAAAAAGCGTACTTGTTCTTGGCGCGGGTGACACCGGCCTCTCCGTCGTCGGCCACCTCCGAAGAATGGGTGCTCGTGTGCGAATCGCCGATAGCAGAGACCGACCTCCCGGAGCCGATGCAATCAGAGCGCTTGGTTGTGAGCTTGTCACCGGAGGCTGGACCGACAGCCTCTTTGGCGACGCCGAACTCGTTGTTGCAAGCCCGGGCGTGGCCGTTACGGGGCCCGCGTGTGACCCGGCCATCAAGAGGGCCATTGCGGCGGGGAAAAAGTTCGTTGGGGACATCGAGCTTTTTGCGTGGAAACAAAATGAAATAACAGGAACGAAACCGAAAGTGATTGGCATTACTGGCTCAAATGGGAAATCGACAGTGACCGCAATGACGGGTGCGATGTGCGCCGCCGCCGACCTGCAGACGGTCGTGGCCGGCAATATCGGTCTGCCAGTGTTGGATGCGCTCGCGATAGCCGAGGCCTCCGGGCAGCCGGATGTGTACGTGATCGAGCTGTCGTCCTTTCAACTGGAAACGACATCTTCATTGCATCTTGATGCTGCTACCATGCTGAATCTTTCGCAGGATCATTTGGATCGTTATGATTCCATGCAAGCTTATGCCGCTGCCAAGCAGCGGATTTTTTTGCATGCGACACGCCAAATCGTCAATCGTGACGATGCAGTTTCCATGTCGATGAAAGAATCACGCTGTGAGTGTGCGAGTTTCGGCTTGGATCGACCAACCAAAGAGAAAAATTTTGGATTGGTCGATGGCTGGCTGGCTCGTGGTTCAGCGCGGTTGATGCCGTTAGCAGAGTTGCCCGTCGCTGGTTTACACAACGCCGCCAATGCGCTGGCGGCATTTGCACTTTGCGATGCGATCGGTGTCGATTTGAGGAAGGCATCGCGAGGACTGAAGTCCTTCGCCGGGCTGCCACATCGCAGCGCACTGGTCGCGGTGATTCATGGCGTCACGTTTCTGAATGATTCCAAAGGCACCAACGTTGGCTCCACCGTGGCTGCGTTGAATGGCATGACGACTCCCACCATTCTGATTGCCGGTGGCGAAGGTAAACAACAGGACTTCACCCCGCTGGTGGAGCCGATTAGGCGGTCGGCAAAGGCCGTGGTGTTGATCGGCAGGTCTGCGCAGCAAGTTCGCTCGGCAATTGCCGCCTCCCAAGTGCCTTGTTTGCAAGCCGGTGACATGGATGCGGCCGTGCGTATGGCTTATGCCCAGGCAGTCGCGGGTGATACGGTGTTGTTGTCCCCGGCGTGTGCGAGTTTCGACATGTTCAACAACTACAAACATCGCGGTGACGTGTTTGCCGCTTCGGTTTCGTCATTGGCGCAGTCGGTGGTAATGAGCGAGGAGCATCGCAATGCTTAGCGCCATCAAGACAGGGATGTTTCAACGTGATGCCAGGCCGGGAAAAGCGACCTCGCGCGCGCCAGTCGACCTCGTCTTGTTTTGGAGCGTCGTGTTGCTGTTGTCAATCGGCTTTGTGATGGTTTATTCAGCGTCAATCATGACGGCCGAAACCATGAAAGCAACCGGTTATCGCGGAACCTACTTTCTGCTGCGCCACGGTGCCTACTTGATCGTCGGCGTGATGGCCGCAATCGTGGTTTTTCAAATTCCCATGGCGTTATGGCAGCGCGCGGCTCCTTTTTTGTTTATGGCAGGCGGTCTGTTGCTGGTGCTCGTTCTCATCCCGGGTATTGGCAATATGGTGAACGGTTCGCGTCGCTGGATCAACTTGGGTTTCGTGACCATGCAGCCTTCAGAGTTGATGAAGCTACTTACCGTGATTTATGCCGCTGACTACACGGTCCGCAAAGCCGCATTTATGGATGACTTCAAAAAAGGCTTCCTGCCGATGTTCTCGGTGATGGTCTTTATGGCGGCTCTTTTGTTGCGGCAACCCGATTTTGGCGCGTTGGTAGTCATCACTTCGATTGCCATGTCGATCCTATTCTTGGGCGGGCTCAACTGGCGAGTGTTCGCCACATTATTAGTGTTGCTGGCGGGCGCGTGTGTGGTGCTCATTGTGTCATCACCGTATCGCCTGCAGCGCATCCTCGGATTTATGGATCCTTGGGCTGATCCGTTTGGCAAGGGTTACCAACTCTCACATTCATTAATCGCCTTCGGCCGAGGCGAGTGGCTTGGCGTCGGGCTGGGTGCGTCTGTCGAAAAACTATTCTACCTACCTGAGGCACACACGGATTTCTTGTTGGCAGTGATCGGTGAAGAGTTAGGCTTTGTCGGCATCGCGGTCGTAATGGCATTGTTTGTCACGTTTGTTTATCGCACGTTTATGGTCGGTCGCGAGGCAATGATGCGCGAACGCTACTTTGCGGCCTTGGTCGCACAAGGCATCGGCGTTTGGCTCTCGGTTCAGGCCTTTATCAACATGGGTGTGAACATGGGCTTGTTGCCGACAAAGGGATTAACGCTGCCGTTTCTGTCATTCGGCGGCACCGGTGTATTGATGAATTGTGTCGCGGTTGCCGTGCTGCTCAGAATTGATTTTGAGAATCGTGCCACTTCGGTCTCTGCGCGCAAGGGGGTGCTGAGGGGATGAAGACAGCGCTCATCATGGCTGCGGGCACCGGCGGACACATCTATCCGGGAATCGCTATTGCACAAGTACTCGAAACGCGCGGCTTTCGTATCGTGTGGCTCGCAACCCCGAACGGCATGGAACACAAACTTGTGGGCAAGGTTGGCTACCCGATAGAGGTCGTGGCGATGTCGGGTGTGCGCGGCAAGGGAAAAGCAGCATGGCTGACATTGCCGCTTGTGTTGTTACGTGCATTCTGGCAATCGCTCTCGGTATTGCGCCGCGTGAAGCCGGATGTCGTGATTTCGATGGGAGGGTATATCGCCTTTCCCGGCGGCATGATGGCGGTACTGTTCGGTAAACCATTGGTGGTGCATGAGCCAGGTGCGCACGCCGGGCTCGCCAATCGTGCACTTGCGCTAGTTGCGGACCGTGTGTTGGTAGGATTTCCCGACGCCTTTGACCAAGTTCCGCACAACCGCATCGCGAGGCTGTTGCCCAAGCCGAATCGTGTGGAATGGCTTGGCACGCCGGTGCGGGAAGACATTACGAAGTTACCCCCGCCGAGCGAACGCTCCGCCGGACGCGGCGGTCCGCTGCGTCTGCTGGTCGTCGGCGGCAGTCTCGGCGCGAAAACGATGAATGACTTGATCGTCGCTGCCATTGCGATCATCCCTGCGGGCCAACGGCCGCAGATTGTCCATCAATCGGGCGAGAAAAATTATGCGGAGTTGGTGGAAGCCTATCGACGCGTGAACGTACAAGCGGAGGTGAAGCCGTTTATCGAGGATATGGCGGCGATGTACGCTTGGTGTGACGTCATCGTTTGTCGGGCAGGCGCTATCACGGTTGCCGAGCTTGCCGCTGCCGGGGTTGCCAGCATTCTCATTCCGCTGCCTTGGTTTGTTGCAGAGGAGCAACTCGCAAACGCCCAGTTTTTGGCCAACGCTGGAGCGGGTGTGTTGGTAGATCAGAAGACCGAATCTGCTGACGGGCTTGCGAAAAAAATAGTTTCGTTTACAAGAGGCAAAGCCGTTCTGATGGCTAACGTCGCACGCTCGCTCGGCAAACCCGAGGCAACGCGTGCGTGTGCTGATGTGTGTGGAGCGTTGGCATGAAACATAAAGTCAAACATCTCCACTTCATCACATGTGTGGATCGCAATCGCGAGACGATTGCCGGGGTTGAGTATTCGGCGGCTCTGCGCGCATGCTGCGCGCCGCCACCAATGCCGCAGCAGGTAAGGTTTGGCATGAAACATAAAGTCAAACATCTCCATTTCATCGCAGGTTTACGCCGCAATCGCAAGCCGATTGCTTGGGGCGGCTCTGCGCGCATGCTGCGCGCCGCCACCAATGCCGCAGCAGTTAAGGTTTGGCATGAAACATAAAGTCAAACATCTCCATTTCATCGGCATTGGCGGCACCGGCATGTCAGGTATCGCCGAGGTGCTGCTCAATTTGGGCTACTCCGTGAGTGGCTCCGATTTGTCCGACAGCGCGACCGTTAAGCGTCTCAAGTCATTGGGGGCGAAAGTGCTGATAGGGCATGCAGCCAGCAATATTGTCGGCGCCGATGTTGTTGTGATATCTAGCGCGGTGAAGGCCGACAACCCTGAAGCCGTCGCGGCAAAGGCTGCGCAGGTTCCGGTGATACCGCGCGCCATGATGTTGGCTGAGTTGATGCGATTCAAACAGGGTATTGGCGTTGCCGGCACCCACGGCAAAACGACAACTACGTCACTCATCTCGCATGTGTTGGCCGAAGCTGGCCTTGATCCAACAGTCGTGATCGGTGGCCGTCTGAATTCGATAGGCACAAATGCCAAGCTTGGTAGCGGCGAATACTTGGTCGCTGAGGCAGATGAATCCGACGCGTCTTTTTTGTATCTGCAACCCATCATGGCGGTGGTGACCAACATCGATCAGGATCACATGGATACTTACCATCACGACTTCGCGAAATTGAAGTCGGCGTTTGTTGAGTTTCTGGAACACCTGCCGTTTTATGGACTTGCGGTGGTCTGCGCAGATGATCCGAATGTTCGAGCAATTGTGCCGCGTTTGACGAAACCGGTGCGTACTTATGGCTTCAACGAAGGCGCGGATCTTCGTGCGGTCAACGTCCGTGCGGCGAATGGCCGTATGCATTTCACCGCCACCTCCGCGTCCGGTAGAAGCGGCGACAAAAAAGTGCTCGACTGTGAGCTGAATCTCGCCGGGACACACAATGTATTGAACGCGCTCGCGGCGATTGCGATTGCGCGCGAGATTGGCGTCGAAGATGCCATCATCGCCCGTGCGCTCGCAGGTTTTGGCGGTGTCGGCAGACGATTCCAGCGATACGGCGAAATTGCCTGTGGTGGTGAAAACAACACTGGCACGTTTACCTTAATCGATGACTATGGGCACCATCCGGCGGAAATGGCGGCGGTGCTCGCGGCAGCGCGCGGTGCATTTCCCGGTCGCCGGTTGCTTCTCGCATTTCAACCGCATCGTTATACACGCACCCGTGACTTGTTTGAGGACTTCGTCAAGGTGATGTCGACCGCCGACGAAGTGGTGCTCGCAGACGTGTATGCCGCAGGTGAGGCACCGATTGTGGCGGCCGACGGACGGGCGCTGATGCGCGCCATGCGGGTGGCGGGGAAGGTCGAGCCACACTTTGTTGCAACACCTGCCGAGATTCCTGACGCCATTCGTGCCCGAGTAAAGGCGGGTGACGTGGTGATTACCATGGGCGCGGGCTCCGTTAGCGGTGTCGCACCCGCTCTCGCTGGAATCGGGGGCGGCGAATGATGGCAACAGCAACACGGATGCCCGGTGTGAGGGTTGCGATCAGGGGCGAAGTTCGCCATAACGAATCCATGGCAAAACATGTATCGTGGCGCGCCGGCGGCACTGCCAAAACATTCTTCAAGCCAGCCGATCTCGAAGACCTGCGCGCATTTTTGCCAACCATTGCGCCGAGCGAAAAAATTCTCATGCTCGGGCTGGGGAGTAACTTGCTGGTGCGCGATGGCGGTTACCACGGAACGGTCATCCTCACCACGCCAACGCTCGGCGGCATAGCGTTGGACGCAAGTGATAAACATATCGTCGTGGCAGGTGCAGGTGCGGCGTCCCCACATGTAGCCAAGTTTGCAGCGAGGAATCACCTCGCGGGTGCCGAGTGGTTGGCTGGCGTGCCGGGCACCATCGGTGGTGCGCTTGCCATGAATGCGGGATGTTATGGCACCGAAACATGGCAGCAAGTGGTCGATTGCCAGACACTTGATCGACGCGGCGTCATTCATACCCGGACTGCTGCCGACTTTGATATTGGCTATCGGCACGTTGAGACACTTGTGGCAGATCGTGAGGAGCTGTTTGTTGCGGCGCGGTTCCGTTTTCAAGCGGGGAATGCAGAAACAGCGCAGACGCGCATCAAACAGTTGCTGGCCAAACGTATGGCATCACAACCGCTCGACAAACCCAATGCTGGCTCAACCTTTCGCAATCCCCCGGGAGACCATGCCGCGCGCCTGATCGAGTCCTGCGGACTAAAGGGACACACCATTGGTGGCGCGCAGGTATCGCTGAAACACGCGAACTTCATCGTCAATCTCGGTGGCGCAAGCGCCAAGGACATTGAAAGCTTGATCGATCACATGCGTGACACGGTGCGTGAAAAAACAGGCGTAGAACTCATTCAGGAAGTCCGGATTGTTGGAGAGATGGCGTGAGCGCTTCATTGATAAGAAACGAAACACTATTGTTGGCGGACTTCTTCAGGCATTTTTGCCGGAAAACAACGGCCAATGTTAGACATGACCTAAGTGTTAATTCGGAATTTCATCCGGTGCAACTTATGCGGCAACTAAATATGGAAAACCACATCAGCCATCCCCGTTCCCGCATAGGCGGGAACCCAATTTTATTTATCGCGGCAGATTCCTATATTCGGCTCCCGCCTTCGCGGGAGCGGGGTTTTCTTAATTATTCATATTTAGTTGCCGGATCAATACAAGCAAGGCGCTCACCAATGGCGTGCCGCGCGTTCGACGGGATGAGATCCCTCACTGATGAAGCGCTGCTCGGGATGGCAACTAACTTTGTGGGAAATCAGCGTGACTGTTGACGTGCAATCTTTGGGCAAGGTTGCCGTGTTGATGGGCGGCCCCAGCAGCGAGCGCGAGATTTCGTTGCTGTCGGGCAGCGGCGTCCTCGCGGCGTTAAAGGAGAAGGGTGTTGATGCGCACGCCTTCGACCCTGCCATTCATTGCATTTTTGATTTGCCGCGAGAAAAATTTGATCGCGTCTTTGTCGCCTTGCACGGCCGCTTCGGCGAAGACGGAACCGTACAGGGCGTTTTGGAAACGCTGAAGATTCCTTACACCGGTTCTGGGGTTATGGCGAGCGCACTGGCGATGGACAAGTGGCGGACCAAACTGGTCTGGCAAGCCGCAGGCATTCCAACGCCGCGTTATCACGTGCTGGGTGCAGACAGCGACCCGAGTCGTGTGCTTGACGATCTTGGCCTGCCATTGATTGTCAAACCGGCACGAGAAGGCTCTTCCATTGGTGTGTCGAAGGTGAATATTGCCGGCGAATTTCCGGCAGCCTTCAGCTTGGCGCAACGACTGGACCCGCTGGTCATCGCCGAGCAATTCATCGCTGGCCAGGAGTTGACCGCAGCCATTGTCGGCGATGACGCACTGCCGTTGGTTCGCATCGAGGCACCGGAGGGCAAGTATGACTACGCCAACAAATACTTCACAGAGGACGTGCGTTATCACTGTCCAGCGGGTGTGCGTGCGGCGTTGGAGGATGAAATTCGTTTGATGGCGCTGCGCGCCTTCCGTGTACTGGGCTGCTCCGGCTGGGGGCGTGCCGACTTGATTCTCCGGCCAGATGGCAGCTACGCATTTTTGGAGATGAATACCTCGCCGGGGATGACGGGGCACTCGCTGGTGCCGATGGCTGCACGGGCAGTTGGGCTGAGTTACCCAGACCTGTGTGTTCGTCTCCTCTCGCTCGCAAGGTGCAACCAATGATGGCCGGCGATCACACATCCGGTCGCATATCGCCGCTTGCCGCTCTACGTCGCGGTACGGGTGGGGCACGTGTGGCGGGTCGTGTGGGCCTTCGCCCGGAACAGTCGGCCGATGTGCCTTTCCGTAATCGGCGTGTGGTGGTGCTTGGCGCTGCAATCGTGGCCATGATCGTGGCTGCAGCGCTGATGTGGTTCGCACTTGGAGCACTACCGGAGGTTGGCAACAGCCTGCCGATTGAACGGGTGGTGTTCGTCAGTGCAACCAATACCACGCTAACGGAGGTCGATGACGAAGCATTGAAGCGTGTGGCAAACGCGCTCACCACAAGTGGAGCATCGATGCTGCAACTAGATTTGGTTGGGTTGGCATCAATTGTGAAGCAGGTGCAATGGGTGCGCAAGGCAACCGTCCGCCGACAATTTCCTTCTACCATTGTGGTGGTAATTGAGGAGCACAAACCCGTTGCGCGCTGGGTTGCCGATGCAACCGATGATTCACAAACTATCGAGACGTCAACACTAGTGAATAGTTTTGGTGATGTCTTTACCGCAACCATCGCCGATGAGAGGCGCGACCAGTTGCCAAAACTCGCCGGGCCGGAGGGATCGTCCTTTGAAGTACTAACCCGGTACGCCGCGCTGCAGGCACCGCTGGCAACAATTGGCCGCTCGCCGAGGTCGATCGTGATGACGCCGCGCCGCGCTTGGCAAGTGAAACTCGATAACGGCGTCGTGCTCGAATTGGGTCGTGCTGATGTTGATGAACGCATGGCCCGGTTTATTCACAGTTACCCTGGTTTGGCGGCGCTGCAAGTTGCCGACGCCGTCGTTGATTTGCGTTATCAATCCGGCCTTACGATTCGCCACGTCAACGCGCTCGCAGCGGGCGGCAAATTGACAAAGCCTGCACCAGCCAGGAAACCAGCAGCATGAGTTACCACTGTACTGAATTTGCTGAATTCGAAAGATGGGAAAAGCCATGAACCGCGAAACCAAGAATCTGATTGTGGCGCTCGATATCGGCACATCGAAGATCGTCGCGATTGTCGCCGAGTTGACCGCTGAGGGCACGTTTGACGTGCTGGGTATTGGTCAGCATCCATCGCGTGGATTGAAAAAAGGCGTGGTGGTAAACATCGAAGACACGGTATCGGGCATTCAGCGCGCGTTGGAAGAAGCCGAGCTGATGGCCGACGTAAAGATAAGGGATGTGATTACCGGTATCGCCGGCTCCCACATCAAGAGCTTCAACTCGCACGGTATGGTGGCCATTAAAGACCGCGAAGTTTCACAGTTCGATGTTGATCGTGTGGTGGAGACCGCGCGAGCGGTGAACATCCCAATGGACCAGCAGATTCTGCATATTCTTACTCAGGAATTCATCATCGACGGTCAGGAAGATGTGCGTGAACCGGTCGGTATGAGTGGTGTGCGACTAGAAGTGAAAGTGCACATCGTCACGGGTGCCGTCAGTGCGGCGCAGAACATCATGAAGTGTGTGCGGCGTTGCGGACTTGAGCCGCGTGATCTCGTGTTGCAGCCGCTGGCGTCTTCCATCGCCGTGTTATCGGCCGATGAAAAAGATCTCGGAGTCTGTTTGGTCGACATCGGTGGCGGCACCACCGATATTGCGGTGTTCACCGGCGGGGCGATTCGTCACACCGCGGTTATCCCGATTGCCGGTGATCAGATCACCAATGACATCGCCATGGCTCTGCGTACACCGACCAAGGATGCGGAAGATATCAAGATGGCCTATGGCTGTGCGCTGCGCCAGATTGCAAGCGTCAATGACGTCATCGAAGTGCCGGGCGTGGGGGATCGCAGTCCGCGCCAGATGTCTCGCCAGACGCTCGCCGAAGTCATCGAGCCGCGGGTCGAGGAGCTCTACGCGCTGATTCAACGTGAGCTGCGCAGCAGCGGCTTTGAAGAGTTGTTGTCCAGCGGCATCGTGTTGACCGGCGGCAGCGCCAGCATGGCAGGCATGGTCGAGCTCGGCGAAGAGGTGTTTCACATGCCCGTACGACTGGGTGTACCGGTTTATTCAGGCGGGCTCGCCGAAGTGGTGCGCACCCCCAGATTTTCCACCGCCGTCGGTTTGTTGCTGACCGGCGTTGAGCAGCGCAAACGTGATGATCACGTGCGCTTACACAGCAGCAATTTCAAATCCGTTCTTGAACGTATGGCAAGTTGGTTCAAAGGCAATTTTTAGCGTTGTATTTTTTGAGTTGTTCCACCAAGCAGAGGAGAGCACCACCATGATAGAAATATTGGATAACACTGAGCCAGAAGCGGTCATCAAAGTGATCGGTGTGGGAGGCTGCGGCGGTAATGCGGTTGATCACATGATCTCAAATGGTGTTGCGGGCGTTGAATTCATTTGTGCCAACACCGACGCGCAAGCGTTGAAGCGCAACCAGTCACGTACCGTTTTGCAGTTGGGCGGCGCCGTCACGCGTGGTCTGGGGGCGGGTGCAAACCCTGAAATCGGTCGCGCAGCAGCCATTGAAGACCGGGAACGCATCGCGGAGCTGATCCAGGGGGCCGACATGCTCTTTATTACCGCCGGCATGGGCGGCGGCACAGGCACCGGTGCCGCACCGATCGTCGCAGAAGTGGCGCGTGAATTGGGCGTACTGACGGTCGCAGTCGTGACCAAGCCATTTGCGTTTGAAGGTAAACGCATGAAGGCCGCGCAACTTGGTATTGAAGCGCTCAAGCAGAACGTCGATTCCCTCATCATCATCCCAAATGATCGGCTGATGGAAGTGTTGGGTGAAGACGCGACCTTTGAAGACGGCTTCCGTGCAGCGAACGATGTGTTGCATGGCGCGGTGGCCGGTATCGCAGAAATCATCAACTGCCCCGGCTTGGTCAACGTTGATTTTGCCGACGTACGCACGGTAATGTCGGAAAACGGGGTAGCGATGATGGGCTCGGCGACGGCAACCGGTGCGGACCGCGCACAAGTGGCGGCTGAACGTGCTGCCGCTTCACCTCTGCTCGAAGACGTGAACCTCACCGGCGCACGTGGCGTGTTGGTCAACATCACGGCATCCAAATCCTTGAAATTGAAGGAAGTGCATGAAGTGATGAACACCATCCGCAGCTTCACTGCGGAAGATGCCACGGTAATCTTTGGTCAGGTGTTTGATGAGGCCTTGGGTGACGCGTTACGTGTGACGATTGTGGCGACCGGTTTGGGTGGTCGTATCGCCAAGCCCCAACCCCAGATGGTCTATTCGGCACCGGTTATGCAGCACAGTTACGCAAAAACGGGCACAGATGACGCCATTGGTGCACCACAATCGACACCTGCCGGTGCGATCAACTATACGGAGCTTGATACACCTGCGGTAACACGTCGGCGTCGTGACGTCACCGTGTCGGCGCTGGCATCATCCGGCATGGATACTTACGATATTCCGGCGTTCCTGCGCAAGCAAGCCGACTGACTAGGGATGTAGATTTGCTGCACAACTCACGCACGTTGTCGCTCCTCGTTCGGGATCCTCATGGACGTCATGTCCATTGCGGTCACTCGATGCGGTGCGCCTAGTTCGAGAGCTGCTCGCGACAATTTCTGCCCCCCAAGTCCGGGTGTTAGATGTAGCGTTTGCCACTGTAGTAGTCGCCGCGCTTGGTGGCGTGGTGTGCAGGTCGGCAGATGTGTGTAATCGAAACATCCCGACGGGAACCTCTGCCCCGTCGGGATGATTGCCCGACCGCAAATCGACTGAAATTGAGAGTCGTTTATCCACGGGCGTTTCGCGGTAAAAAGTGCTGAAAACATCCGTGGATAAACGAGTTTTTTTCCGATGTGCGCGCAAAACCTCGCCATTTATGGCGCGGTGTAAGCGCGGAGGGCGATGCCTTCCTTGTCTTTAATTTCGAGTCTAATGCGGCGTCTGCTGTTGTTCGATGTACTTGCGAATTACAGCAAGCATCGTGAACTGGTCACCACCTTGGAAACCGGCGAACTCAAAGGCGCGTGGGCGGACAACCGCGCGGATGTGGCGATACCAGAGGCCAAGTGCACGCTGCAAGACACGGTTGCACCGCCAATTCGGGTGTTTGACCGAACCCAGCGAGTACGCGCATGATCCGCCAACGCACCGTCCAGCGCAGCGCCCGTTGGCGTGTCCGGTGGCCCTTGCAGGCTGAAGCCGAATAGAAAGTTGCAGCTCTGTTGCCGCCTGCATTTGCCGATTCGGCAGGGCAGGGGCTGTGGGTGGGGCTTATCCCAATTTACGTCTCGCCCCGGATCGTTGGTGACAGGTCGATACCTCGACCATTCACGCCCATCTTTGCCAAATGCCAACCTGGATGAGAGACCGAATTCAACGTGTAGAGGGGCGGTTGCTTCGCGCCCCCGTGTGTGACCTACCGTCAATATCGCAGCTTCTAGTTCTGGCTAGGCGCATCGTATACGTTCCGGTGAGCGATCACGGCAGGCTAGATGGTGCATCCATTAACTACCACAACCAAGATTGCTAACAGTTTGATTACATTCAGATAATTTACATAAATTCACACTGAAACCATATGAAAATCACAAACTTATCGCTGCAAACTACGTCTATTTGGTGGTAGTCGCTACGTAGGAAGAATCCCTACAACCTGTCAGGCAGCATCGGATGCAAGCATCGTGAACCAAAAAGCCCCGGTTTCTGGCGGCACGCGAGACGTGAAGCGCCACCCAGCTGCAGTGGTTGATGTTCGCACCAATGGGGTGCAGTGAGAGTCCAATCAGAAAAAAACAATGAGAGTCAATAAGAAGCCATGACGATGAGCCCAACGCGAGATGATGTGACTGCTTATGCGCCCCCGGTGCTGCGGCAACCGTTCAACCAAACGCGTAGCGTCTACGCGGATTCCCGACAATCAAGGCGGCAGCGGTCAGGCCAGACGACGAGCCGGGCTCATTCGGTCGCCCCGGCGAACATCTCTCAAGCATTTACTGGCTTGCTCTGCCTCATCTGGCTGAGCCTTACCCCCGTTGCGGCCTTGGCGCAATCTGTCACTGCGACCATCGGT